>JAZLGN010000052.1:0-35801 GCA_045616325.1 Treponema sp. | reverse complement strand
GGAGCGATTAAAGTGCGTGGCAGAGTTCCTTAAAAGCGGACTTCGTTCACTTTCGGAACAGTATCCTGCTCATGTACAGTTGCGGGAAAAAACTGAAGATAATTAGTCCGGTCTAACCGGCGGAGGATTAAAATGGGACGTTCTAAAGGTGGTAGCGGTGCAAAGAACGGCCGCGATCGAAACCCTAGACACTTGGGCGTTAAGAGATTCAGTGGTGAAACTGTAACAGCTGGTTCTATCATTGTTAGACAGCGCGGTACTCGCATTCATCCGGGCAAGAACGTAATGCGCGGTGGAGACGATACACTTTTCGCTACAGTTGACGGTGTTGTAAAGTTCGGTCAGCGCATGAACCGCAAGATCGTATCTGTAGATCCTGTAGCTTCTGCTGAATAAGTTTTACAAAAAACGTAAACTCGTTATAATGCCCGGTCCGGATTTATCTATAGAATTCGGCTGGGTATTTTTTTTAAATTGGAGAATTAAATGATTCAGTTTGCAGATGAAGCAACCATTCGCGTGCGTTCCGGAAAGGGCGGCAACGGCTGTGTTTCATTCCGCAGGGAAAAATACATTCCAAACGGCGGTCCCAACGGTGGCGACGGCGGCAGGGGTGGCGATGTATACTTCTGCGTAAAGAGGAACCTTCGCACCCTTGCACACCTGCGCTTTCATCCGGTTTTTAAGGCACAGAACGGTGGTGACGGCCAGAGCTGGGGAAAGTACGGAAAGGACGGTGAGGACGTGTATGTACCTGTTCCCCCGGGAACGACAATCCGTGATGCCCAGACTGGTGAGCTTATCCATGACTTTACCCAGGAATCGGAAGACGAGGAATTCCTCTTCCTTAAGGGCGGTAACGGAGGCTGGGGGAACATTCACTTCAAGTCAAGTACAAACCAGGCACCACGCCACGCAAACCCTGGCATCATGGGCGAAGAACGGGAGCTCCGCGTGGAACTTTCCGTAATGGCAGACATCGGTCTTGTTGGTTTTCCTAATGCAGGAAAGTCCAGCCTTCTTGACCTGTTTACAAATGCCCGTCCAAAAATTGCCCCATATCCATTCACCACAAAGATTCCAAACCTTGGGGTTCTTCACGTGGATGATGAGAAGGACTTTATCATTGCCGACATTCCTGGAATCATCGAGGGTGCATCGGAAGGTGCAGGTCTTGGCATCAGGTTCCTGAAGCACATTTCCCGCACTGCAGGCCTTCTTTTCATGATCGACTGTTCCGATGAAAACTGCCTTGGAGCCTATGATTCCCTTCTCAAGGAACTTGAAGGCTTTGGCGGCGACCTTACTTCAAAACCGCGCATCGTACTTTGCAACAAGATCGATGTTGAGGGTGCAGAAGAAAAGGCCTTTGAAGTTGCAAAAAACATTATGGAAAAGGATCCGGCCGTAAAGGTTCTTCCAGTTTCCGTAATGACACGAAAGAACATGAACGAGGCTCGCCTTGAAATAATCCGTCTTGTGGAAAAGATGGATGCCATGCGCACTCCCGGAAAAAATCACGGCACCTATTCCGCTACGGAAGCCCTCAAGAAGCAGAAGAGCGACTTTATGGCTGGAAGGTCAGTTGACGATTCAATGGAAGTCCAGTTCCCTGGAAGCGAGAACTAGGCCGGCATGAAAATTGCAGTCCTTGGAGGAACATTCAATCCAATCCACATGGCCCACATGGCTGTTGCAGATGAAGTCTGCACTTCATTGGGCTATGACAGGATTCTTTTTGTTCCTTCAAACATTCCGCCCCATAAGCAGATGAATTGCAGCGTCACGACGGAGGACCGCTTAAGGATGGTTCAGTCTGCATGCAGCAGTGACCCTCGGTTCCAGTGCGAATCTTGCGAAGTTGAGCGCGGGGGAATTTCCTATACCTACGACACCATCTGTTTCCTGGAAAAAAAATACGGCCCCCTCCTTGAAGGAAAGCTTGGGCTTATAATGGGACGGGACCAGGCTGCAGGGTTCCACCTGTGGCACAGGGCCGCTGACATTGCCCGGATGGCCGACCTTATCCTGGTGGAACGGCCTGTCATGGCGGAACCGGCATCTTCAGGTGCAGTCAATGTTCCCACGGGGGATTATGCCCTGATTACCGGGGATTCCCTGAGGGCATTCAATGCGTCTGACGATCCGCTGCTTAAGGGGGCAAGGATTCTTTCAAATGCGGTTCTTCCCATAAGTTCAACCGACATCAGGGAAAGGGCTGCACAGGGAAGGGCATTCCGATATCTTGTTCCCCCGGCAGTTTTTGAGTATATTATGGACAGAAAGCTTTATGGACAGCATTGAAGAATTAATAGAAAAAATCCGCCTGGAAGTTAAGGCCTCGGTTAAGGAAAAGCGCTATGAACACAGTGTTCGCGTTGCAGAAACTTCGCGCCACATGTGCACCCTGTATGGCCTTGATCCCGACCTGGGGTATCTTGCAGGCATTGCCCATGACCTTTGCAAGAGCTGCGAGGACGAGGAATTTCTTGCCCTTGCCGCCATGGATGGGAATCCCATAACGGAAGTTGAAAAATTCAAGCCGTCATTGCTTCACGGAAGGGCAGCTGCCGTAAGGTTACGGAAGGATTTTGGCGTAACCGATGAGGACGTGATTCAGGCAGTTGCATGCCATACCCTTGGGGGTACGGATCTATGCGACCTTGCAAAGATTGTCTATGCTGCCGACAAGATTGAACCCGGCAGGCCCCAGTCCACCGACGAGTACAGGAGCAGGCTTTTTGCCATGTCATTGAACCGACTGCTTCTTTCCGTCGTGGAAGAAAACATTGAATACCTTAAGGGAAAGGGAAAGAAGATAGCTCCGTCCAGCATGGACTTCAGGCAGAGTCTTCTGGATTCCATTGCCAAAGAAGGAAAATAAATGAGCCTTTCAAGAGATAAAAAAAGCGCACTGTTTCTCCTGGTCATTCTCATGATCATAGTTGGAATCATCGTCACTGTTTCCATTTCGCTTAGGAGCGACCCGATGGAAGAAAGCCTTAAGTCGGATCCGGTAATCAAGGTTCTTTGGCTCATAAAGGATGACGATGACAATGTGCTTTCAACAGACATCCTCGTATTCTACCCTGAATCAAAGCAGGCCGTGTGCATTGACATTCTTGGAAACACCGGTGCAATCTTCAGGAGCATTAACCGCGTTGACAGGATCGATGCGGTTTACAAGGACTTGGGGATAGGTGCATACAGGACGGAAATAGAACGCCTTGTAGGAAAGAAGATACCGTTTACAGTGGAACTTACCCTTTCAGACCTGGAGCTTTTTGCCGACTATCTTGGCGGAATCAATGCCTTTGTTCCGGTGCCTGTTGATGCCGTTTCTGAAACCGGAGAGCGCTGGCTTTTGCCAAGTGGCGCCGTTGCCCTTGATGGAGACAAGATCAGGACCTTCATGACGCTGCGCCTTGAGGGGGAAAGCGATGCCGATGTGGAAGACAGAAGACAGAGCGTATTCCTTTCGCTTCTTTCTTCCCTTAGGGAAAACAGGAACAACGTGTACAGCAGGAAGAATTTCCCCGTGTTCAAGTCCCACTTCAAGGTGAACCTGGAGGACGAATACAAGCTCAGGCTCCTGGAGCAGATTGCAGGCATCGATACGGAACGCATTGTCCTTCAGACCATTTCCGGATCCCTTCGTACAGTAGAAAGTGGAAAGACGCTGCTGTTCCCACTGTATGACGGCCAGTTCATAAAGGACGTAATGGACCAGTCAATCAGTTCCCTGGTTACAGGCGACTACGGAAACTCCAACAGGAGCTATGTACTTGCCATTCAAAATGGAACCACGGTTCAGGGCCTTGCAAGGAATACTTCCTTCCTCCTGCAGAGTTCCGGATACGAGGTTCTTGAAACGTCGAATGCAGATGTTCTGTTTGACGACACTACAATCGTAAACAACTGTGGCAATGCCGATGCCGCAGCGGCACTTGGTAAGTTCATCAGGTGTAATAATATAGTTGATTCCTCCGATGCAGGGGATATCAGGACGGGAGCAAGGGTGGACTTTACCCTTATCCTTGGAAAGGATTTTGACGGACGCTTTGTAAGAAGAAAGGCTTCTGAAGGCAGTCTTTAAAAGAAGTATTTACTTATGGAGAATTTTATGGATAAGTCTATTAATGAAATGGCCCTTGAAATCGGGCAGATTATGGAAGACGGAAAGGGCATTGATGTAAGGGTCATCGATGTTTCCAAGCTTAACAGCTGGACGGACTGCTTTGTAATTGTGACCGTTACATCAACAGCCCACTGGCAGGGACTTTACAAGCAGATTAAGGATTACATCAAGGATAATGACGTTCTTCAGATTCACCAGACCCATACAAAGAGTTCTCAGGGTGAAGACTGGAACCTTGTGGACCTTGGTCCTATTGTAGTTCACCTTATGAGTGACCAGGCCCGCGAGTTCTATGACCTGGAAAAGCTCTGGCATGCAGGTGAAATCCTCAGGTAAAAAAAATGGCCAAAAGCGGAATGAACTTCACTCCGTTCTTGGCCTTTAGTTTTTACCAGCCCTGGGTATCCATGTCGGCTGGGTCGGAATCTTCCTCGATTTCTTCGTCTTCGCTATAGAAGTCGTCGTCGTCAAATCCCCTTATGCGGTTATCGTAGCCGTCTTCCGGCTCATGGTCATCGTAAGGTTCGTCATACATGTCGTCAGACTGGTCTTCATCAAGGAAGTCATCCTTGAAATCATCATCGTATCCGTCAGATTCTTCATCATCTTCAAAGTCGTCATATTCATCATTCATGCTGTCAGAATAATCGTCTTCACCGTCAAAATAGGACATGGAAAAATCTGCTTCGTCTTCTTCAAACATATACGCATCCTTGTATAATCAGTGTTTCCTTAGATTAGTCCAGACCTGTTTTTTTGTCAATCATCTTTATATGGTATTAAGCAAGAAAAACTCCAAGAATAAAAAAAGTCCATGGGACTTTTTTTATGACGTGTTAAGGATCGGAGCCTTTAGGGAATGCAAACATGCTATGGATAGGTGGGAGTTTTTCGGATTTTTTCCATGAAAAAATTGACGCGGACTGCGGCAAGAAAAACTCCAAGAATAAAAAAAGTCCATGGGACTTTTTTTATGACGTGTTAAGGATCGGAGCACCGCTTGGGGCGTCCACCGCAGGTGGATGGAGCGGCAGCGTAAGTGCGCAGAGCCTGACGGTGCCTTGCACCGGAACACCCTGAAGAAAGGTAAGGTTCATATTGACATTAGGGGCGTTTTGTGTATAATTTGACCCTGTATGTATGACAGTATAACTGTTGCTGCCCCGGCAAAGATTAATCTTGGACTTGAAGTGTATCCAAGGCGGGCCGACGGTTACCACGATATACGGAGTGTTTTTACTACAGTCGGGCTGTTTGACGAGATTACGGTGACCCTGACTGACCGGAAAAACTCCTGCATCGTTGAATGTGATGCCTTCAGGCTTCCTGAGGTCAACACGTTTACTTCTGCCTACAAAGCTTTCTGCGTGCTGACTGGCATAGACAGGGGAGTTCGTGTTGAAGTTAGGAAACGGATTCCTGCCGGCGGTGGATTGGGGGGCGGCTCTAGCGATGCTTCTTCTTTCATTCAATCCATTGACAGTCTTATGTCCACAAAGCTGAATACCGCTGACCTTGTTTCCATTGCAGATAAGGTGGGCAGTGACGTATTCTTCTTTACTCATGCACTTTCTGCAGATGGCGGCGCCAGGTTCAGGTCCTTCATTCCTTATGCGGCTATTGTTGGTGGCAGGGGTGAGGATGTCGTACAGATAAAGGAGAGAGAGGATTTTTCAGTTCTGCTGGTTTTTCCAGGAGTCAGTGTTTCTACTAAGGAAGCTTATGGCCTGGTCGATGCAGAAATTGAAGCCAATGGCTTTACTGCCCAGGAGTATTCTCTCGAAGAAATGTTTGCTCGTCCGGTCAGGGACTGGCGCTTTGCAAATCATTTTACAGCTCCGGTTTGCAGGCATTATCCACAGGTAAAGGCTGCTCTTGATTTGGTCAGGGATTGCGGTGCGGATTTCTGTGACATGTCTGGTTCCGGATCAACGGTGTTCGGTGTCTTTGAAGACAGGAAAAAGGCTATGGATGCCAGGGACAGGATAGGCGGAATTTTTGAAGCTGTCCTTGCCTAGTGCTGTGTGTATTTTCCGGCTTGCCGGTTAAAATATAAAGGGAGAGAGATATGCAGATTACTGATGTTAGGATCAGAAAGGTAGAAGCAGAAGGAAAGCTTAAGGCTTATGTAACGGTTACTTTTGATGACTGCTTTGTTGTTCACAATGTAAAGATCATTGAAGGTACATCGGGTCTTTTTATCGCCATGCCAAGCCGCAAGACTTCAACTGGTGAATACAAGGACGTGGCACATCCAATCAGCCCTGAATTCCGTACGGAAATCCAGGACAAGATTCTTGCAGAATACAATGCAGGTCATGTTGAATCGGGTAGTGCAGAAGACTAGGTGAACAATCCTGATTTTCGGGAGTTCATATATTGAGCCGTCGTCAAGTGGTAAGACAATGGCTTTTGGTGCCATCATTCCGCTGGTTCGAATCCAGTCGGCTCAGTTTAAACTTTTTTTAAGGAGTACCAGAAATGGACAAGTTTGTTATCAATGCAGTAACACGCAAAGAAACAGGTAAGAAGTATGCAAAGAAGCTTCGTGCAGAAGGAAAAATCCCAGCTGTTGCATACAACGAAAAGGGTGAAGCATGCAGCCTTGAAATCGATGCTAACGAATTCTCAAAGGCATGGCGCTCAATTACAAAGACAACTCTCGTTAACCTTAAGATTGACGGTAAGGACAACGACGCACTCATTAAGGATACGGAATATGATATCAAGACTGACAAGTCTCTTCATGCTGATTTCCACATTGTAAGCGGAACAAAGCCTGTTCAGTTTACACTCAAGATTCGCCTTGCTGGCACACCAGCTGGTGTTCTCAAGGGTGGATTCATGGTTAAGCACGTTACAGACGTTGTTCTCAAGGCCCTTCCACAGGACATGCCAGAGTTCGTAAACGCTGATGTTTCTAAGCTTGAAATCGGACAGAAGTTTACAATTGCTGACCTTAACCTTGGAGAAAAGGTAAAGGTTCTTACAGCAGCAGATTCTGTTGTTGTTTCAATTGCACCACCAAAAAAGTAAGATTAGTTTGACTTCTAAGGCTGCCTCCGGTTTTTCCTGAAGCTGCCCTTGGTCTGACAATCTTGTCTTGATCCCTCTGCTTTCAGGGGGATTTTTTTTTGATTGAAGTAAAATAGCCATGCCCCTTAATGATGACCTTGAACATAAAGTAAAATCTTCTCTCCTTAAAATTCTTGGAGTCGGATCCATCCATGACCTTTCTTCCCTGAATTTTGGCGTTGCCGTTTCCGGTGGTGCTGATTCCATATGTCTTGTGACCGCACTGAAATCAGTTCTTCCAGAAACTGCAGGCCTTTTTGCCATTACCGTAAACCATAACATCAGGCCAAGGGAAGAAACATGCGGTGATGCAGCCTTTGCAGTGGAATACTGTGCTTCCATTGGCGTTGACTGCCTTTGCCATGAAATTGCTCCCGGGCGGATTCTTGAGGATGCCAAAAGTGCCGGCACCGGCGTGGAGGATGCTGCCAGAAAAGCCAGGTATGGTGCATTTGAAAAATTCATAAGCGACCGAAGGATTGACTACCTGTGCCTTGCCCACAACAGGAATGACAGGCTAGAAACCCTGCTGATGCGCATTCTCCAGGGAACCGCAGATCTTTCCGGCATTCCCCTTTCCAGGGGGAACTTTGTGCGTCCCCTGGTTGAATGCGACCGTAGCCAGATTGAATCTTACCTTCGTTCCCGGGGCATAATCTGGAAAACCGACAGCACCAATGCCGACAATTCATACCTGAGGAACAGGATACGCAACGTGCTTGTTCCGCTGCTGGATGAGGAATTTTCCGGATGGGGCAAGGCTGTTCTTTCCCTTTCGGAAAAATCTGAACTGCGCACAAGGGCCCTTGATTTTTACAGGCAGGATGCCAGGTCCAGGGTGAATTATGATTCTTCCAGGGCGGAAAAAGTTTCCATGGATTCCGCTGCCTTCTTTAGCCTGCCCCTTGATACTCGGACAGCCCTTTTGATGGATGCAGTAAGGCACGTTGGGGCAAGGGATCGTGTTCCATACGGATTCATAAGTTCAAGGTGCCTTAAGGAGCATGCCGACATTCATCTTGTGGAACGGTCTTCCGGCCTTGTTTTTTCCTGCAGTGACCTTTTTGTATCGGTAGAAAAAGAAACAAAGGTAGCGACAGAGACAGGATTTTTTTGTATAATAGAAGAAAGTGGAATGTTTTGCGCCGGAGATTTTTCCTTTGATGTAAGGATGAATGGCGGTGCAATGGTTCTTTCCTGTGACGGGGATGAAGTTGAAATCCCTGGATTGACTTTTCCCTTTGTCGTCAGAAGCAGGCAGGGGGGGGATGAGATCAGGGCGGCGGGTAACAGGATGCGCAGCCTTTCAAAAATTTTCGATGACTGGAAAGCCGGTTCCTTGAGGGAAAGAATTATTCTTGTCCAGCAGCTGGTGCCTGATGAAGACGGTTCTGCACCCTTGAGATGCATCTGGGGAAGACCCTTCGGGTTCCGCAACTGGATTACAGGATTATAATATGAAAAAGATTTTTACCTTGTTTGCCCTTTCGGCAATTTTTTCGCTTGCCTTATTTGCCCTTACTGCGGAAGGCGCCAACCGCCGCACTGCATTGCGCTGTCTTGCCAATGCTACAAATTATGCCCAGGAAAACCAGTTTGCCAGTGCCATTTCCCAGGCAGCCCTTGGCATTGAATACGATGAAAGCATTTCTGACCTGTGGTATATTTCCGCCTTTGCTGGAGCAGCCATGGGGCAGACCAAGGCTCAGGTTCTTCCAGTCCTGGAAAAGGCCCTGCTGCACGATTCATGGGTCAACTATAACAGGGACAATGCAAGGCTAATGTATGCAGACATTCTGAGCGATACCTGTGCAAGTTCTGCAGCCCTCATGATTCTTGACGAGGAACCTGCATTGTATTCTTCAGATGCGGAATACATCAGGGTAAAGTGCTATTACCGCATTGGTGGAGAAGCCAATGTTTCAAAGGCCCGCAACAAGATTGACGGAGCCAGGAGAATCTATCCCGACGATACCAGGTTTCCCCTTGTGTTCTTTAAGTATGAAAAAACAGCATTGGAAAATCCGGATGCCAGGCGTCTTGCCGAAGCCTTCATTCGCCAGAGTGCCAATTACCAGGAGGCAGATCCTGATAAAAATGCCGAGCTTGAAATTCTTGCAGCATCCTTTGCCACCGGGGAAGCTAAGAAGAAGCTTCTGAAGTCATTTTCTGCCCGTGGCCTTAAGCATCCCCTCTATGCAAGGGAAGCCATGAATGCAGGAATACTCACCCATTCCCAGGCTGCGGAATACATCACTCAGTTTGCCGATAAGGGCATAAGCCTTAGGGTTCTGTCAGAGTTTGTTTCACTTCTCGACGACAGGGAAACCCTTGGATATCTTGGACGATATCTTGAAGCCTTTGGCGGTTCCATCTATCAGGATACGGATGGAGATGGAATTGACAATGTCCTTGTTGAATATTCCCGGGGCAGGGCTGTTTCCATTATCTATGATGAAAATCAGGATGGCTTTCCCGACCTTACCCTGGAATGCGATTTTGGCGTTCCAGTCAGTGGCGGACTTGATTCAAAGAACATGACCTTTACCTGGTCTTCTTTTCCATACCTTAGCACTGTTGAATTCAATGCCCTTCATGCAAGGGCCGATGCCCGCGAAAAATTCATTTTTGCAGACGAGTCCCTTACATGGTCTCCCGTTGACATTTTTCCGGAGCCGGTGATTACTGCAAAGACTGGCTTTGAATTCTTTTTTCCTGAAATAAGGCCTTCTACTGAGGGCATTACAAACGGCATGCTTCTTGATGCTGCATCTTCCTTCATTGTGGATACGGAGAATTCCAATGGAGAACGGATTCATTTTGTTCTCCTTGATGGAGACGTTCAGCAGGCCATGTACTACAAGAATGGAACGATGTATGCCCAGACTCAGTTCAGGGATAACCTGCCTTTCCTGAAGATAAACGACTGCGATGGCGACGGAATTTTTGAGACAACGGAATTCTATGCCATCGATGAGGAAGGTACCATGGAAGTGCATTCCCTGCAGGAAGAAAGGGCCATCATGAACAGCATTTACGGTGTTCCTTCAAGCGGAGCCGAGTTCTACCTTAAGATGGTTCAGGTTGATACCAATGGGGATACTGTTCCAGACTTTACGGAAGAATACCTTCCTCGCGGCGGAAAGATTACATCCTGGGATAATGAGGGTGACGGAAAGTGGAATGTTCGCTATGTCCTTTATCCAAGGGATCCCGATGGTAACAGTACGGATGTAATTGAAGAGTCCATGTTCCATACTGTTCCTGGCAATGTCCTTGTAACTGTACGCACTGTAAACAGGGTTCCTGTCATGGTTAGGAATGGAAGCGAAGAGCTTTCTGTAGTGAGGGGAACACGGGAAAATTTCTGCTGGCTTTCAAGGAAGGAACAGGATTATGGCCAGACGGAATATGTGGAACTTGAAAGGGTTGCAGTGCAGGCTCTTGACAGGGAAGGACGCCAGGGTACTTCGCTCATTGCCAGGGCTGGCAAGAAAACCGTAATGTGCGTCAGGGTTGGAGATTATGACTATGCCATTGAAATTGACCTGAACATGGAATATGACCACAGTAATGAAAATGATGAAAACTAGACCGCTGCTTGTTTCTGCCATTTTTTTCCTGCTTTCCCTCATGGCTTCATCTTGCGGAAGCGTAAAGGGGGCAACCAATGTTTATGTTCCCGTTGACTATTCCCAGGAAGCTGCCGTTGAAAGCGAGCTGGATCTAATAGCCCGCATTGCCGAGTCCAATCTGGTCAAGGCCCTGTGGCGGACAAAGCTTTTGTGCATGAGGCTGCCAGACAGTGCAGAGGCAAAAAAGGCCTTTGAGGGATATGGTGAAAGGTGCGTTAATGAAATTAATTCCCTTGTTGTGGAAAAAGATTTTATCAATGCCCTAAGGATCTATACTTCCATGCAGGAATGTGGATCTTCCCTTTCCGGTATCAGCCAGTCAGTTCAGTCCATTTCGGACATGGTATATAGGGATGTTCCAAAGATTTCATCCGACCCTTCAAAGGTTCCCGTTGGAGAAATGATAAAGGGAACCGTCACGGTTTTTGTTGACAAGGGAATCAAGATCAAGCGTGGCGTCGGTTATGCCGATTCCGTTCTTGGCAGCGGTTTCTTCATTTCAGGGAACGGTTATATTGTTACTAACCATCATGTCATTGCAGACATGGTTGACAAGAAATATGAAGGATATTCCCGGCTGTACATCAAGCTTGCAGAAGATCCCGAGACAAGGATTCCTGCAAAGGTTGTAGGCTATGACAGCATAATCGACCTGGCAATCCTTAAGGCGGAGGTTGACGCCCCTTATGTCTTCTCTCTTGGTTCTTCACGGGACCTTAAGGTTGGGGACAAGGTTTTTGCCATCGGCTCACCCCTTGGACTTGAAAACACCCTGACCAGCGGAATCATTTCTTCCACTGACAGGCGCCTCTTTGCTTCCGGTACGGTATTCCAGATTGATGCAGCAGTTAATTCCGGAAATTCCGGTGGCCCCATGATTGATGAATACGGAAGAGTGCAGGGTGTTGTATTTGCCGGGGTTCCAATGTACCAGGGGCTTAACTTTGCAATTCCTGTTGAATACCTTCGCAATGAACTTCCATTCCTGATTTCCGGTGGCGAGAGGATTCATTCCTGGATAAGTGCCTTTGGAAAAACCAGAAGGCTCCCCGGTTCCGGTGCAAAGAATACGGGCGTTCAGGTCATCTATGTTTTACCGGGCGGAAGTGCAGACAGGGCAGGCATTGTGGAAGGCGACACCATCATTGGCATCAGCCGTACGGAAATCGCATCCCTTGAACAGCTTAAGAATGCATTCATGCAGCTGCCGTCGGATTGTGTCGTTCCCGTAAAGGTTCAGCATCAGGATGAAAGTGTCAGTGAAAAATATGTCTATCTTGATCACAGGCCAAAGTCTCCTGGTTATGAAATATACAGGAGGGACATTATGGAAAACTCAATGTACCCCCTGACTGGAATGAAGCTTGTAAATGATTCCACCTTGAGCCGTAAGAAATTCCAGATTACGGAGATACTTAAGAATTCAACGGCAGATGAAACGGGATTCAGCGTTCATGATCCTGTCGAGATTCTTAACGTGGACTTTACCCAGGAAAAGGAAGTGATGTTTGTGACCCTTGCGGCAAAAAAACGCAAGAATGGGTTCCTGGATGTGACCATGAGGCTTACTGCTGCCATGGACAGTCCAAACTTCTTTTAAGATGCATTCAGCAAAAAAAATTAATGTGTAATTTATAACGGAGAAAGAGATAGATGACAGATTTGAAATATAAGCGAAACTTCTGTATTACGGCCCACATTGACCATGGTAAGTCCACCCTTGCAGACAGGCTCATTCAGCAGGCACACATTATTGAAGACCGCCAGATGATGAACCAGATCCTCGATAACATGGACATCGAGCGCGAGCGTGGAATTACCATCAAGAGCCAGGCTGTTACCATTCCGTACCGTGCCAAGGACGGCCACGACTATGAACTAAACTTTGTTGACACACCGGGCCATGTTGACTTTTCCTACGAGGTTAGCCGTGCCATCGCATCATGTGAAGGTGCTCTTCTTCTTGTCGATGCAACCCAGGGTGTTGAAAGCCAGACCGTGTCAAACCTTTTCCTTGCCATGGAGCAGAACCTAACGATTGTTCCCGTAATCAACAAGATAGACCTTGCAAGTGCAGACATTGAGGAATGCAAGAAGCAGATAGACCGCGACCTTGGCCTTGATTCTGCCGACGCCCAGCTGGTTTCTGCAAAAACAGGCCAGGGAATCGAGGACCTTCTTGAAGCCATTGTTACAAAATTCCCGGCTCCAGAAGGAGATGTAAATGCTCCGCTGCAGGCATTGATCTTTGACTGCCATTATGATGAATATCGCGGTGTCATTGTTCATATCCGCGTAAAGCATGGCCGCGTAAAAAAGGGCGATGTAATCAAGTTCATGAGTTCAGGAAAGGAATACAAGGTTGAACAGACTGGAATCTTCAAGATCAATTATGAAGAAGTTGATGCCCTGGAAGCAGGTGACGTTGGTTACATTATTTCCGGAGTAAAAACCGTAAGCGACGTAAGGGTAGGTGATACCATAACCTTTGCAGAAGGTGGAGCTGCAGAACCCCTTGAAGGGTTCAAGGATGTAAAGCCGGTTGTATTTTCTTCAATCTATCCTATTGATTCCAATGACTATGAAGAACTTAAGGAAAGCATGGAAAAACTTAAGCTTAACGATGCTTCCCTTGTCTATGAAAAGGACAATTCCCTTGCCCTGGGTAACGGGTTCCGCTGCGGTTTCCTTGGACTTTTGCATCTTGAAATCATCCAGGAACGCCTTGAACGCGACTTTGATCAGGTGATCATCTTTACGGCTCCATCCGTGCGCTACAAGGTTAAGCCTGCAGGCCGCGAGGAATTTTTTGTTGACAATCCGGCTGACTTTCCCGACGGCAAGATAGAGTGGGCCCAGGAACCATACATCAGCGCATCCATCATCACTCCGTCAGAATACCTTGGTTCAATCATGGAACTTTGCAGGATCAAGCGTGGAACACAGAAGAACATGCAGTATCTTGACGAGAAGCGCGTAGAGCTTACATACGAGATGCCCCTTGCAGAAGTCCTCTTTGACTTCTATGACAAGTTAAAGTCATACAGCCGCGGTTATGCAAGCTTTGACTATGAAGTTATCGATTACAGGCCGACAGACCTTATCAAGATAGATATTCTCATCAACTCAAAGCCTGTGGATGCACTGGCCCAGCTTTGCTACAGGCCTGCTGCAGTTGAAAGAGCCAAGGTAGTCTGCGAACGCCTCAAGGGAGAAATTGCCCGCCAGCAGTTCAAGGTTGCAATCCAGGGTGCCATCGGTGCCCAGATTATTGCACGCGAAACCGTAAGTGCCGTAAGAAAGGACGTTCTTGCAAAATGCTATGGTGGCGACGTAACCCGTAAGAGAAAGCTTCTTGAAAAGCAGAAGGCAGGTAAAAAGAGAATGCTTATGGCCGGTAATGTTGAACTTCCACAGAGTGCATTCCTTGCAGTCCTGAGGGAAAATGAAGACAACTAGGTAAAGTCCAGCTGTTGATTTTGGCTGCCGGAAACTTGAGAAATCCCTGGAACTCCAGGCTGTTTTATCAATCAGGTTTTGGCAGTCATTTTTTTTTGCAGGTTGTATAAGTTCA
Source organism: Treponema sp. (assembly GCA_045616325.1). GTDB lineage: Bacteria > Spirochaetota > Spirochaetia > Treponematales > Treponemataceae > Treponema_D. The sequence continues at coordinate 21,379 of JAZLGN010000052.1, read as the reverse complement.
TCCCATAACCTTAAGGAAAAAATCAATTTCTGCACGGACTCTCTTAAGAAAATCCAGGGACATTTTTAGACCGCATCCATCCGGAAAGTGAACAAAAAGGTATTCCCTTCCCTGCAGCAGTGACTGGATCTGCTCATCCAGGGTTATACCATTCATTCTGTGGGATGAATTTTCTCCCTTGGAAAGAAGATCTCGCAGGGCTACAAGGGCAGCTTTTTCATCTTCCATGAATTTCTTTGGCCGGGAAAATTCCTTGGAATCACGACTTGGATTCCACTTTTCCTGGAGGACTTGCCTTCCCCCTGTTACTTTTGCCGCCACTGAAAGGTCCGGCTTCCCCAGTGGGATTCCAAGGTCAATGCCTGAATCGGAAGCATCAAACAGATTCTTTTCCCTTGAAAAAAGAAGGAAAAATTGCCTTGCATAGGATTCAAGGTTCTTGAGGCTGTAGATCGCCTTTCCATTTTTGCCGGTACAAGGAATGGAAGAAGGCCCAAAAGACGATGCAATGGAATCAATGCCGCTAAATCTGCCTGAAAGGCGCAGCCGGTCTTTGTGGGCGCTTGTTCCGTTGGCATGGGTTTTCCCAAGGCTAAAGCTAAAGTCAAGGCCGTAGGTGAATACAGGAACGTCCTCACTGGAACGCAAGGCCAGGGCAATGTAGACGGCATAAAGACCGACGGAACCCATGGGCTCCATAAGGCTTGTGATGATTCCCTCAGACTGCAGCCGGCAAAAAAAGTCAAGGCGTGCAAAGCGGGATGCAAACCAGACTGTATCCATGGCAAGCTTTTCAATGACTTCCGGACGGGAAACCAGGTCTGCAAAAACCGTAATCCTGTTGCCGGCCAAAAGGGATTTTGATCCAATGTAAACCTTTTCTATGGCAAGCTGGGACTCCACTGCAACAAGGGCGTCAGGCACAATGCCCATCCTAAGGAGTGGAACAAGGGCAGCATCAACTGCAATTATGTAAAGGTATTTCCTGCAGCCGCAATCGGAATCAATGGCCTTTCTTACGGTCAGAATAAATTCCTCAAGGCCTTCCCCGGCACCGCAGACCAGGATCTGGGTGGCAACGGTTTTACCTACATCCTCCAGGAAGACGGGCGTGCCGCTATCTGAGTTCATGGCAGAAGAAAGGTTTTTCATCATGTTCCTGCAGAAAAGTTTTCCCATCTTAACAAGGGTGATCCTGTTCTTCCAGAATGTCTGGATTATGTCTGCAATGGCATCAAAGGCCTGGGTGTAGGTGTCCCTTGAAGACAGCTGGATGGCGCTCATGTCAAAGCGCAATGCCCTCTTGATTTTACCTGTCCTTAAAAGACCGTAAATCCTGTCTTCAATAGCCATGGTGTCAGCCAGGGAAAAAAAGTCAGCTCCGCCAAGGTCTGCCCTGCAAAATTTATTTTCGCAAAAGCCGGCTTTGCTAAACTCTCCCCTGCATTTATTCCCTTGAGCCATGCTACCGCCAGCTTCAGGAGTTAACCCAAGTCCCAGGTTCCTTCCTATATCAGCCGGAAGGTTTTTCCATGCAAAGTCAAGGAGGACTGGGTCAGCTTCTATGAAAATCACATGGCAGTCTTCAGGGAGCCGTTCAAGGAGTTTCCCTGCGCCGTACCACAGGACTGGGGAAAAGGCAATGACCAGGGTTCCCGGAAGAACCTTAAGGTTTTCCGCCAGTGTTTCCACAGCCTTAAGGGGATTGTATTTTGAATAGAGAAATCGATTTTTGTATTGTACCGTAAAATAGCAAGAGCCCTGGCCGGCTTGCACCAGACAAGGCTCCTGATTGTTATCAATTGACATCAATTGCAAGAATTATTTGTTTGTATTTTCCTGGAGAAGGCGAAGGTAAGTTGCAAAGAAGTTGTCTTCAACCTTGTCGCTGGCCATCAATGTGTACTGGGCACTCTTGTTGTCAACATCTTCAAGAACAGTTGCAATGGAAGCAGCCTTGTCTTCAACATCATCGTACTGGATGCCTGCGCACTTGAATACAACAACGTTTGATCCAAGAACAACCGGTGCGCTGATTTCATCCATCTTAAGGCCAAACACTGTCCTGAGGGCAGAAGCATTGTTTGCAAGATATGGAGCGTCATCAGGAGTCTTCTCGTAAAGACCGCTGTTGCCGTAGTTAAGAGGGAAAGCAGAAAGCTCAATCATTGTCTTTGAGAACTTTTCACATGCCGTGTTAAAGTCAGAAGTAGCGGCAACAGCTGCAAAGTTTTCTGCGATGCCGATAAAGTATTCTTCGATGAGACCCTTTTCGCTAGACTTGACGTATGAAAGGGCAGCGTCCTGGATTTCCTTGCTGTCAAAGTCAGCTGCAACGGAAGCTGCATTTGCCTTGAAGATGGAATATCCGCGCTTTGTCTGGATAACCTGGCTAACGTCTCCTGCAGCAAGGGACTTAACTTCCGGAACCTTGTCCTCGTTGTCAATGATGCTGTCAATCTGGTAGCCAAACTTTCCGGAAATCTTTCCTTCAGAATCAGAGTAGTATTTCTGCGACTTTTCTGAAGCTGCATCCTCAAAAGTAATCTCGTTTGCCTTGATCTGCTTAAGGACGGCTGCTGCTTCAGATTCACTGTCAGCTGTAATGATGCTCAGGTCGTACTTTGTAAACTTGTCTGCATTCTTCCTGGCGTATGCAACTGCTTCTTCTGCAGGATATTCTTCAGTGCTGAATGCAACTGTCTGGAAGGTGTGCTTTTCCTCGCCCATCTTTGCAAGGAACCTGGCTTCGCTGGAACTGCACTTAAGGCCGTAAAGTGGCTGCTTGTTAAACTGTGCGTTGTCTGTCGTACCAAAAAGGTCCTTAACATAACGGCTGTAAAAAAGGGTAGACTCTGCCTCTGCCCTCATGGAAGTAAGGTCAGACTGGCTGATCTGGTTGTACATTCTCTGCGAGAAGTTGCCGTTTTCATCAGAGAAGGCAGGAAGGATGTACCTGTTAACTGCATCCTTTGGAACCGAGTAGCCGGAAGCCTTTACTGCATCAGTGTATGCCATGTTGAGGATTGTCTGCCTGTAGGCTTCGTGCATGATGCGGTAGTATGTCTGGTCGTCAACGTTAATTCCGTAGTTCTTGTATGCATTGGCAATGCTGGAAGTAGTGTTGAAGAAAAGTGTGCCAGGTTCGTATGTAATCTTCTTGCCAGCGTAAGAACCGTAAGTGTTAACTGTTTTTCTTGCGAGGAAAGATTCAAAAACTGCGCTTGCTCCGAACGGAAGGAAAACAAGAGCCGAGATAATCAGGATGATGACGGCTCCTATCTTTGTTCTGTCCTTTTTTTTCTGTTCTGGAAAATTAATTGGTTCACTCATGGGATTAAATGTCCTTTGTTAAATTTAGTATAATATTTTAGCATAATTCTTCCATAAACTCAACAATTAATGGAGCGAATTTTTCCAGCTTAACCCGCTTTCCGCTCCAATGGCCGTCACCTGCCGGTGCCGCCCATTCCGCTGCAATCGGGGCTAGGCTCATACCCAAGCCTAAGTTCTCCCAGCCAAACCGCAGACGGGGCGGCAGTCCTCACCGGCCTTCCGCCCCGCACGGAATCTCTAGGCACCATGTAGTGCCTGTCATTCCGAACTTGTTAGCCTTCGGCAGCTTCGCACGGAATCTCTAGGCACCATGTAGTACCTGTCATTCCGAACTTGATAGCCTTCGGCAGCTTCGCACGGAATCTCTAGGCACCATGTAGTACCTGTCATTCCGAACTTGATTCGGAATCTCTGCACCATATGGAATGTAGATGCCGTGGAAAGCCGCCGAAATCCCGGATAGTGGGGAAGGCAAAAAAAAGGACTGATTCCCTTGCATTGAGGATATCAGTCCATGGATTTTAGGTTAAATTATTTTGCACTTGAATTTTAGTAACGGCATAACTTACAATCCCGAAATATCAACCAATCCCCACAAATATATTGGTCTTTCATTTGGATTTTCAATATGAATATTTGGGTTATATAACGCACCTTTGTTTAGAAGATTTACATAAACAACCTTGTATGCTTTTGTTTCAATGTCATAAACATACGAAAGTTCTACAAAATAGTTTCTTGCAGGTGAACCAACTTCCGGCAGAACATTAGCGCTATATGATCTGATGGTACCCGCGGGATGGAAATTAAAATCGTCCCAGTTTACAAGATTTCCAGCGGTTGGCATTGTGTTTTGAAAATTTGTGCTAAGCTCGCTCAACTCGACCATGCATGCGTAATAGAGGCATTGTTTTGCCGGTAAACCATCATAGTCGTAGCTCAATCTACCCTTGCTGCTGTTGGCATCCATTGTATACTTTACAACGGTTCCGAATTTTTCTACAAAACTGCGGTCAAATGGATTTGTCAATCCCTGAGACTGCAGGTAGGATACGTAACTGTCCAGGGTTATGCCCTTTCTGTAACCAAGGCCTTCGGCATTTTTTGTCTTGTAAGAATATGACTCGTTATCCGAGAGTTTATAGCTGTATTCAATGAATGAATCAAGAAATCCCAGGGTAAGGCCATTTTCCAATATTTGATGATGGAAATCACTATTCGTCCATAGATTAAAGGTCTGGCCAAACTGATCATTTCTTACATACATGTTGCTCATCCAGGAACCAAGCGATTCCCAGTCCTTTCCGGTGCAAATGTCAGTCACTACATTCCAGTAATCTCCCCTGTAATTCTTTAGGGTCTGAGAGTCAGCGGTTACCTTAAGGTCTCCACTCTTGCCAAATTCAATGTTTACCTTGCCTTCATAGGTTACTCTTCCAAGCCCTGTCGTTGGAGTTATGGTGATTTCATCCCAGGCAATGTCTTTTGCTTCCTTCTTGATTCCATTGCCATCAGCCACCTCGCGTGTTAAAGCAACATGAAGGGTGATCGGTTCATTGGGGGTTACATAAGGGCAAATCCATTTGACCGGGTCAATATTATTAGAATAAAAACCTTCTGAATTCAAGTTAAAAAAATACTGGGTATTGCCTCCGTAGGAATTGCTTTCATTTGGAATACGAGCTAGCGGCGTACCGTCAGATTTTTTTATGCAGATGGCGATTCCGTTGTCGCAAGGCAGCTGCTCGATCTTGAGGGTGCGTGATACGTCTGTCACTTCCACAGGCTGAGGACTGCTGTCATCATCATCATCATCGTCTGATGAAGAAGAGAAACTGCATGCACTCACCAGGCAAAGGGCAGCGATGATTGAGAAAAGGAAGAAAAGTCTTGGTCTTGCTTTCATTGTTAACTCCCGTTAAGTAAAAATAATGTTTTGAAAAAAAATCAAGAAATTATAAAAAAAAAAAACGGTTTGTCAAGGTTTTGTTATGGTGGGTAAATTTCGGCCAATGGGCGCCGGGGTGGAAGGGCTGCGACCGTAGGGAGCAGTTGCGTAGCGGCATGGCCGCGGAGCAATGAGCCGGAGGAGGCGAACCCTGGAAGTCCGGGTGAGCTGGTTGCATTCCATGGAAAGCAGGGGCAGCGGCTCCCGGTAGCTTATGAGCTTCGCCTGGAATGAAAATGAAATTTTTACCATTCTCCTAAATTGCGGCCTGCTTTTTTCCGATAATGTAAGTGTGAAAAAGTCTTTTTCCCTTGCAGTAAAAATAGCCTCACTTTGCCTTGTGCTCTTGTGTTCTTCCCTGAACCGTGCCAGTGCCTATGTGTGCAAATATAAGGAAGACTATTTCAAGCTTTACCACGTTCACCACCAGCAGCTTCCCGACGACGTAATGGAAAACATCTACTGGCTTGAGCGGGCTGTGAAGGCTGACTTTGCAAATCCGCTGTATGCCTATGCAAAAATCGAGAACCGCCAGCAGTGGGAAAAATACCGCTATCTTTTCCAGATGCACCTGAACCTTAAGCTCATAGAGCAGCACCTTCGCCTGGGAAGAATCTACGATAAGAAGGTTGCATACTTTTACGACGCCCCCTGGAAAGATGAATACCTTCGCAACCTGGAAAAGGCAAAAAGCTGCTACGAAATCTGCTATGCCTACTGGCAGGAAGCATCCCTATGGGCAGAAAAGGCCAATGAGGGAAAATTCAAGTTTCTTTTCATCACTGGGCTCCAGAACTGGGAAGACGAGCGTGAGCGGATTTTTACCGGCAGCCTGGACTATAAGAAAATCCTCGACCGTGAACTTGCCCGGCTTAATGGTGTAATTGAAGACCTTAAGGCCATGGAATCAAAGGGATACTAGAAAAGCTTCTATCGTTCTATGCCAAGTTCATTTATCAGCTTTGAAACGTAGGTTCTCTGCACGTCAAGGATTTTTGCAGCGCTTGTCTGGTTCCAGTTTGTCTCAATGAGAATCTGGGTTATGTACTTCTTCTTGAATTCGTTTACTGCGGTCTTAAGGGTCCTGTCAGTGGAAGAAGACGGCATGAGTGAAACTGCATCTGTTGCGTCATTGGCAGCATCCTTTGCAAGCACGTCCGATGGCTGGATGCCGACTGGAAGGCGCAGGTCTTCCACGGTAATAAAGGGTGCCCGACCGATGATGCATGCTCGCTCAATGGTGTTTTCAAGTTCGCGGACATTGCCCGGCCACATGTAGCTGTAAATTGCTTCCTTGGCGTTTTCAGAAAAACCTATGAAGTTCTTGTTTATTTCCCTCTTGAATTTTTCCAGGAATAGCATGCACAGGTCTGGAATCTCTTCCTTCCTTTCCCGTAGCGGAGGAACTGCAAGTGGCAGGACGTTCAGGCGGAAGTAAAGGTCCTTCCTGAATGTGCCCTCTGCAATCATTGCCTCAAGGTTTCTGTTGGTGGCTGCGATGATCCGTACATCCACGGAAATGGTGTCGTTTGAGCCAACGCGCTCAAATTTTCGTTCCTGCAGGACACGGAGAAGTTTTGCCTGTAAATTTAGCGGCAGTTCGCCTATCTCATCAAGAAAAAGGGTGCCACCGTTGGCGCTTTCAAATCGTCCCTTTCTGTCTGTCAGTGCATCGGTAAAGGATCCCTTTACGTGGCCAAAAAGTTCCGATTCAAGAAGGGAAGGGGATAGTGAAGCGCAGCTTACGCGTACAAAGGGTTTGTCGTGCCTGTTGCTTAAAAGGTGAACCTGCTCTGCAAAAAGTTCCTTTCCGACACCGCTTTCTCCAGTTATGAGTACGGAAGAATTAATGGAAGATGCCTGCTTTATGTTTTCAAGGAGTGAAAGGACCTGGGGGTTTTTTGCTATAAATGGGTGGTAGTCCTTTCCGTGGGCCTGTGCCGTCTGAAGAATTGCAAGCTGCTCATGATCCTTCCTGTACTTAAGGGCATTCCTGTAGGCAAGGCCGGCCTGTTCCCCAAGGATTTCAAGGAACTGAAGGTCTTCTTCCGTAAAGTTTTCGTCCTTCGCCTTATTTATGACTTCAATTACACCGGCTACTTCTCCCTGGATTTTCAGTGGGACGGCAACCATGTTTTTAGTCATGTATTTTGTCGTGTCTTGAACCGTAGAGTTAAAGCGGGGGTCAGAAGAAGGGTCGTTTACAATTAGAGACTGGCCGTTGTCTGCAACCCATCCGGCAATGCTTTTCTTGTCAACGATTATCTTTTTTACTTCCTTGTTTTTTGGGCCGAGGCAAACTGAAAACTCAAGGGCATTAAGTTCCTTGCGATTAAGAAGAATGGAAGCAGCTTCACAGTCTACTACCTGTTTTGCCGATTCAAGGATGGAAGAAAGGACGGCGTCTGCGTCCTGAAAGTTTGAATTAAGAATGGAATTAATTCCGATGAGTGCCTGTAACTTTTCTATGCTGATAGTCTTTTCACCCATCGGAATTATTTATCAATTACTGCTGGTTCTTGAGGCTGTCACCGATTGTATAGGCAGCATCGTCGTTGCTAGAAGACATGTACTGAGAAATTTCAGCACGGTCCTGAGCCCTCTTGTATTCCTTTACAGAGAATGCAACGCGTTCCTTTTCTACATCGATTGATACAACGTATACGTTAACCTTGTCGCCAACATTGTACTTCTTAACAGCTTCCTCGAATGGAACTTCGCGGTCGTCACTGAGGTTTGCTTTGTTTACAAGACCTTCAATTCCATTTGGAGCCTTTACGAAAATACCAAAGTCGTTGATAGATGTAACTTCACCTTCGAGAGTTCCGCCAACCTTGTATTCTTCGGCAAATGCCTTCCAAGGATTGTCTGTAAGCTGCTTAACGCCTACGCGGATTCTGTGGTTTTCAACATCGCATTCAGTGATAACGGCTTCCAGTTCCTGGTCAACCTTGATTTCACTGCCTGGGTGCTTAACCTTCTTTGTCCAAGAAAGGTCTTCTCCAGCAAGGAATGCATCGATTCCGTCTTCGAGACGAACAAATGCACCCCTGTTTGTGATGTTAACAACTTTACCCGTGATCTTTGTTCCTTCTGGATACTTTTCGCTGATTGTATCCCATGGATTTGCTGTAACCTGCTTGAGGCCGAGGGAAACGCGACCAGCCTGAATGTCATAACCGAGGATCATGCATTCAACTTCGTCACCTTCCTTAACCATGTCTGAAGGCTTGTTGATTTTCTTTGTCCAAGAGAATTCAGATACGTGTGCAAGACCTTCGATTCCTTCTTCAAGTTCGATGAAAGCGCCGAATTCTGTAAGCTTTGTAACTGTTCCCTTAACGATGTCATTTACATGGTACTTTTCTTCAAAGTGTACCCATGGATCTTCAGAGAAGTGCTTGAGTGAGAGGTTGATTCTTTCTCCCTCTGGATCAAGGCGGATAACCTTAAGTTCGATTTCCTGACCCTTCTTTACGAAGTCCTTAGGACGTGTAACGTGACCCCATGACATGTCGTTGATGTGGAGGAGACCGTCAAATCCACCAAGGTCGATGAATGCACCGAAGCTTGTGAATGACTTTACGGTTCCCTTTACAGAGTCACCGATTTTTACTGACTCAAAGAACTTGTCGCGGTTAATGTCCTTCTGTTCTTCAAGGTACTTGCGGCGGTTAACCACAACGTTGCGCTTTCCGTTGTTGCTGTAAAGGCGAACAACATAGAACTTAGACTTAACTCCGATAAGCTTTTCTTCTTTTTCAACTTTCTGAGAATCTGACTGGCTGATTGGGAGGAATGCGCTGATTCCGCCACCAAGGTTTACCATGTATCCGCCCTTTGTAACGGATGTGATTGTGCCGTCGACAGGTGTGTTCTGTTCAGCTGCAACCTTGAATTCTTCCCAAAGACGCTTTTCGTCTGCCTTCTGCTTTGAAACTACAGGACCGTTCTTTCCGAACTGGCTTACAAGATAAACTGTAATTTCGTCGCCAACTTTTGGCAGTTCTCCTGCGAATTCAGAAACAGGAATCTTTCCTTCTGACTTGCAGTTAACGTCGATGAATACTGTGTCGTCTGTTACCTGAACAACTGTACCTGTTACATTAGCGCCGTCTTCTACCGGCTCCATTTTGTTGATAGATGCTTCTAATTGTGTGTAAATGTTGTCAGCTCCCTGTGCAACATTCTTTTCCACTTCCTTTTCCATAGCAAACCCTTTAGATTTAATTTTGCTTGTAATTATCTCACAAACCTGTGTAATGGTCAAGTCAGATGTATCGATATACACCGCGTCATCGGCCTTTTTAAGGGCTCCTTCAGCCTTGTTCCTGTCCATTTCATCACGCTTGATAATAGCCTGTTTTATTTCTTCCAGAGTCAATCCGGAAACTCCCTGGTCGTAGCGGCGCTGTGCCTGGACGTCAATGCTTGCATCAAGGTAGAACTTGAATTCAGCCTGCGGGAATACAACCGTCGTCATGTCGCGTCCTTCGCAGATGATGCTCAGTGACCTTACGATTTCCCTCATCCTTGCGTTGACAAGATGGCGGAGGGGCACGATTGACGACACCCTGGAAACATTGGAATCAACCTTGTCCTGGTGGAGAAGGTCGTCCACATCCTTTCCGTTGAGGATCAGGCGTGCATCCTTGTAGTCAAGCTTCTGCTTGCTGGCAAAATCCATGACTGCATTTTCATCATCAATGCTGACTTCTGCGTCCATGAGGGCGAGGGTGAGTGCGCGGTAGAAACTTCCGCTGTTTAGGAATGTAAGTCCCAGTTCTTCCGCAACCTTGTGGGCGACTGTACTTTTTCCTGTTCCTGCAGGTCCATCAATAGCTACAACCATTTGAACAACTCCAATATTTTTTATTCAGTTTAAACTCATTCATTCCTTTGTCAAGGTTCTGCCGCCTGCTGCTACCGTTTCTTGCACAGCTTAAGGAGGGTCTTGACTTCGTCCTGGGTCAAATCCCTGAACTGGCTGAACTGCAGGTTTCCCACACCCACGCAGCCGATCCTGATTCGCATGAGGCGCTTTATTCCGACTCCACGGCTTTCGAACACCCGGCGGATTTCACGGTTCTTTCCTTCAGCAAGGACAATCCTCATCCTGTGGGAATTAAGCTCGCGGGCATCGAGGCATCTGTAGAACACGTCATCGATTCTCACGCCCTTCATGAATTCCTCCGCAAGCCCATAGGGAATTGGAGTGCTGGTGTCTACAATATATTCCTTCTCAAGTTCTGCGCTTGGGTGGGAAAGGGTCTTTGCAAATTCACCGTCATTGGTGTATATGATGAGGCCGCTTGAAAACATGTCAAGCCTTCCCACGTTGTAAAGGCGTTCCGAATATGCATCCTTAAGCAGGTCCAGGGCAATCTGCCTGTCCTTTTCGTCCGAAGATGAACAGATGTATCCGGCCGGCTTGTTCAGGAGGACATAGCGCATGGTTTCTTCCGGGTGGATCTCCTTTCCGTCAAGAAGAACCGTGTCTCCAGGACTGACCTTGGTTCCAAGTTCCGTAACGGGACTTCCGTTAACGGTGACCCTTCCTTCGAGAATGATTTTTTCGCTGGCACGACGGCTTGCAACCCCACAGTGTGCCATGTATTGCTGCAATCGCATTGCTTGTGTTTCGTTTTCGTTAGCGGGCAAGTTCGAACCTCTGTCTGTCGCCTTCTTCCGGCTGCGGCAGGTCTTTTATAGACTGCAGGTGGAAGAATTCAAGGAATGAATCCGTTGTTCCGTACATGGTTGGTTTACCCGGAACATCCTTTTTTCCAACTTCCTTAATGAAGTTTCTGTCCAAAAGAACGCGCATCATGTTGTCTACATTGACGCGGCGGATGCTTTCAATTTCTGCACGTGTAATGGGCTGGCTGTATGCGATGATCGAAAGGGTTTCGATGGCGGACTTTGAAAGCTTTCCTTCATTTTTCTTTCCGTATCTTTCCTTTACAAAGTCAAAGCATTCCTTCTTTGGAGTCAGGATCCAGCCTCCGAGGATCATGGAAAGCTCGATTCCAGAATCTGCGTTGGAATATTTTTCCTTAAGCTGCTCCAGGCAGTGTTCTACAACGTTGTCCCCGAATTTTGTAATCTTTGCAAGGCTTTCCACCGTCTGGGGCTCGCTTTCAAGAAAGAGGACGCATTCAAGAAGGGCTGTTTCCGTGTCAAGGTTAAGCTCTGCACGTCTTCTTTCAAGCTCTGAATCTTCAGTGGCTTCTTCCTCTTCTTCTGGCAGAGGGGGCGATGATGGTGCAGCTTCTTCCTGTCCTTCCTGACCCCTGTCCGTGGGAATCTCATTTTCCTGTGCGTTCTTTTCCTGCTGAACCGGGGCTTTTGAATCCTGTGCATCTGGATTCATGGCCTCCGCATCCGGAAGGTTTTCCGCCTGTTTTTCTTCAACCGTATTTTTAACTTCGTTATCCATAATTTATGCTGCCTGCTTCTTGCTGCAAATTTTAATGTCGCCAAACATCTTGTTCTGGTAGATGTCGGCCATCTTGAGTTTAACGGCTTCAAGAATCGCCATGAATGCACATACAACGTCAAGTTCGTTTCCGTGCCTTGTAATCAGGTCCGTGAACATGCACTGTCCCTGCTTTTCAAGAAGTTCTGCCATAAGGGCGATCTTCTCATTTGGTGCAATGTCCTCGGACATGTTCAGGATGCGTTCATCAGGATTGATGTTCGTAAGGTTCCTGAAAATTTTCTGCATGTCCTGGAGAAGGGACCAGGTGTCCATCTTCTTCCACTGGGATTCGTCTTCTGCAAAGGGGAGCATGCGCTCAATCTTCTTGCGCTCAAAGCTCCATTCGCTCTGTTCTTCCTGTTCTTCCATGAGCATGGAAAGCTTCTTGAACCTCTGGTATTCAATGAGCTTTTCAACAAGTTCTTCACGTGGATCTTCTGCACTGTCCTTGCTTACGTCGGCAACATCCACAGGAAGGAGCATGCGGCTCTTGATGTTTACAAGCTTTGCTGCCCAAAGGTAAAAGTCGCTCAAGTCCTGAAGGTCAAGTTCCACGGCATAGTCAAGATAATCCTGAAACTGGTCAGTTATTTCTGCAATCGGAATGTCGTAAATGTTTATTTTGTTTTCACGGATCAGGCTCCATAAAAGATCAAGAGGGCCTTCAAACTGTCCTGCTGTAAACTTTCTTTCCTTTTTTTCTTCTACTTCAACTGTTTCTTCCATAAAGAGATCCCCGATAAAATGTATTGGGCGTCTCCAAAAAGTGAATTCCTGGAGATTCCCCGTTCAATCTTCTTTTTCCACGCGCTGGTCCTCAAGGCCCTGCAGTTTTGACTGGTAAAAAGAGATTGCCTCCTTATTTTTATCGGCATCTTTATTTAGAATTTCAAGTAAAGGTTTAAGAACAAAGGCCCTTTCGCAAATTCTTTCATGGGGAATCACAAGGTCCGGGGTGCTTACCTTAAGGTCTCCAAAGATTTCAATGTCTATGTCCATTGACCTGGGACCAAAACGGATTTCCCTGGACCTGTCGCGGCCAAGGGAAGCTTCCACAGCCTGTGTTTTTTTCAGCAGGGATTCCGGTGAACCTTCATATTCAACCTGCACCACCATGTTGTGAAAGTCTTCCTGGTCCGTAACATACATGGCGGCAGTCCTGTAGATGGAAGAAACCGAAAGTACAGTTGAAAAACTCCCGATTTTTTCCACGGCCATATCAAGAAGCTGTCTGCAGGATAGGTTGCCGTATGTTCTGTTTGATCCCAGACCAAGAAAGACTGTCATTTTTGTTTCCTTATTCTTATTTCCCTAAGTCGTAATGAAGTGTTACCAGTACCCCTGGAACCTAGAAAAGTTCATGGGGCAGCGGCTTGTCTTCTGCTGCAGCCTTTGCAAGGGATGCGGCCTTTGACTTTGTGGCCTTTTCCTTTACGGGCGCAACTTCCGGGGCTGCCGGTGTAACGGATGCTTCAGGTACTGTTCCAGTTGCTTCGGCTGACGGGCTTTCTTCATCCTTAGGAGCCACGCCTCCAGTACCAACACCCTTTGCCTTCATTTCCTTTTCATAGGCAAGAATCTGTTCCCTTGTGACAACGGCACCTTCCTTTGTGCGAAGGACAAGGCCTGGGAAAATCTTTTCACGAAGCGACTGCTCCAGCTGGAGCCTGTAGTCCGGGTTGCTTTCAATGTAGTTGACTGCATTTTCCTTTCCCTGACCGACCTTTTCATCTCCGCGGGTATACCATGCGCCCCTCTTGTCAATAAGGCCGTGCTTAACTGCCGAATCAAGTATGGAAGCTGAAGCCGAAACACCCTTTCCAAAGTAAATGTCAAGCTCAACCTTGCGGAAAGGAGGAGCAACCTTGTTCTTTACGATCTTTACGCGGACACGGTTACCTACAGCTTCCTCATCTCCCTTGCCGTCAATGGATTCAATCCTGCGGATTTCAAGGCGGATGGAAGAATAGAACTTGAGGGCGTTACCACCTGTCGTAGTCTCTGGGTTTCCAAACATGACGCCGATTTTCATGCGGATCTGGTTGATAAAGACGACAATGCACTTTGACTTTCCGACAATGGCCGTAAGCTTGCGTAGTGCCTGGGACATGAGGCGGGCCTGAACACCCATTACGCTGTCACCCATTTCGCCTTCAATTTCCTTCTGTGGCGTAAGGGCTGCAACAGAGTCGATTACGATAATGTCAACGGCTCCCGAGCGGACAAGGTTCTCGCAGATCTCAAGGGCCTGTTCTCCCGTATCCGGCTGGCTCACCCAAAGTTCATCGGTGTTTACCCCAAGGTTCTTGGCATAAACCGGGTCAAGGGCATGTTCTGCATCGATAAAGGCCGCAATGCCGCCAAGCTTCTGTGCCTCGGCAACAGCGTGGAGTGCAAGGGTTGTCTTACCAGAGCTTTCCGGACCGTACATTTCAATGATTCTTCCGCGTGGATAGCCGCCGATGCCAAGGGCTTCATCAAGGAGAATGGAACCTGAAGGAACGCAGTCAATGGTTGCTGCATCCGTCTTGGTACCCAGCTTCATGAGGGAACCGGTTCCAAACTGCTTCTCAATCTGAAGTCTTGCGGCTTCCAGTGCCTTCAGCTTTTCCGACATGTCTGCAGGCATTTTTTCTTCTGTCTTTGCCATAAAATCCTCTTGTGTATAAATTGAAAATTCCGCAGCGCAAAAAATTTGCATAACAGAATTCAATCTATATATATAAGCTCTGTTTTTCTTTTTTTGTCGCCAATTTCATATAATGTAAGAAGAATTTTCAAAAAATACAACTGCGGAATAAAATTCAATGAAAAAATTCAGGAAAACGCTGGTTCCCAAAAATTCCGGAAGCCCAAAATACCGTTACCATGAAGACTTTCTCAAAAGCAAAAACGCATTTGATTTTTCACCATAAATGTAGTATTATTGAAGAACACTTAAACACACGAGGTATAATATGGCTTACAAAATCAATTCTGATACATGCATTAACTGTGGTGCATGCGAAGGCGAATGTCCATCTGGAGCAATCAGCGAAGTAAACGACAAGCGCGCAATCAACGCAGATTCTTGCGTATCTTGTGGTGCATGTGCTTCAGCTTGCCCATGTGAAGCAATTTCTGAAGAATAATTTTCAGGAAGTCAATTTGAGCAAAACGGTTTCTGGCGTAAAAAGTCGGAAGCCGTTTTTTTGTTGGGCACTCCCGCCCTTTCGGGCGGTCGGGCTTTGCGCACTTCGCCGTCTTGCGCGGCTCATTGTAAGACCGCCTCTGCGCGGCGGCCTTACAACTGCGGTGCTCCAATCCCTAGTGCGTAAGAATAAATGTCCGAAGGATATTTATTCTTAAAGAATGACCTGTCCTCAGGTCATTCCGTGCTCCAATCCCTAGTGCGTAAAAAAATCCGGACAGGCAACCTGAAGATAATGACGCTGCCACATCAGAAAAAAAAGCATCCATATTTCCTGCTTCTCCTCATGTTCCTGCTGCCACATCCATCATTTTCCATAGGATTTGAAAGCATGTGTCCCATAGGCAGCACAAAACCGTCAGACCAGGGATACGCCCAGTTCTGCAGCGACCTTGAAGAATCAAAAAAGGCATACAGTCGTGGTGCGGTCGTGGAACCCTTGTTCTACAAGTACATTGTCAGGGAAGGGGAGACAATCTTCACCGTGGCGGCAGCCCTGTCCTTAAGGCAGGACACCATTGCAACCGTAAATTCCATTGAGGACACAAGCCAGAATCTGGAAGGTTCCCAGCTGGTGATTCCAAGCTGTGACGGCCTCTTCGTGCCGGAACTTCCCCAAAACCAGACGGAACTCCTTCTTGCCGGCGAGCATTCAGCATTCATAGAACAAAGCCAGCCGGATCTGTATACCATAAACGGCCGCAAATTTTATTTCCTTGCAGAATCCAGGTTCTCCCCGTCCATCAGGGCCTACTTTCTTAATCCCGGAATGGCCATGCCGCTGGAAAAATCCGTCCTGACTTCAGCCTATGGAATGAGGGTAAGTCCCGTCTCCGGAATAAAGAAATTTCACCGGGGCATTGACCTTGCATCCCCAAGGGGTTCCAGCGTACTTGCGTGCCGCGGAGGGACCGTAAGGCAGACGAATTTCGGAGATCCCGTCTATGGCAACTACATAATCATCCATCATCCCAACGGCATGGAAAGCTTTTACGCCCATCTTGACGACGTCTTCGTAAAAAAAGGCGACGTCGTAACCATGGGTGCAAGAATCGGAACGGTGGGAATGACAGGACTTACCACAGGACCTCACCTTCACTTTGAGATAAGCCGCGGAGGATCCACCCTTGACCCCCAGCAGTACCTTAAAAAGCGCTAGAAAGGGTTGCCACCCATGTCATGCTGAGGAATCTCAGCATCTCTTCAACTGAAAATGAGGACATAAAAAAAAATTCCCGGATTGGGTTTTTGCCCTAGAAATATAGTGTTTTTTGTTCCATAATTATTACATGTTCCCTGGTTTTCCAAAAAGACCATGTTCCCTGTTTCTCATGATGGCTGCGGCCGCTGTCCTTGCATTCAATGTCGGGGCAGAGACTTTTCGCGTCCACAAGACAAACATGCTGGTATTGGAAGACAATTTTGAAAAAAAGACCATAGACTGCGGAATCAACGATGCAGTAGCCATAGTCCTTCCAAGGGACATGACATTCATCCAGGGAATTGAAATAGGCATCCGCGTTCCAAAGGAAGTCGCAGCCTGGCAGGACAGCGTAGTGTGGTCCCTTTATTCTTCCATTGAGCCAAAACCGGAAGATGGAGCCATCGACTACTCCGGGACAAGGGAAAATTTCGGCACCTTCGAAAGCCTGTCCATGAACATCCGCGTTCCCGTCAAAAAGGAAAACAGCGTGGCAAAGGATGCATACTCAACTCTTGCAGAATTAATCCCAGCCGGTGCCGGGGATGCAGTGTTCCTTCGCCTTCAGCTTGCCATGAAGGGAGTTGACGACTCCATCTGGAATTCCCGCTTCCAGATATCGGCAAAGCCTCTCCTTGTAGACAAGGGAATTCTTTCAATGGAACTGGAAACTCCTGATGGGGAAGCCGTAACTGACTTCAAGGACTGCACCGTATTCATCGATAAAAAGCAGACGGACATGTCATCGGGCAGCGTAATGGAAACAACCGGCCAGCATACTGTCAGCATATTAAGCAGTCACTACCGTAACGAATTGCGCACCGTAACCATAGAGCAGGCAAAGACAACCCAGCTAAAAATCCTCCTCCGCGACATAAAGCCCGTGGTGCGCCTGGTGGCTCCGGAAAATGCAAGGATAGTCTTTGACGGAACCGAATACACAGCTCCGGTTGAACCGTTCAACACAACCCAGGGAGACCACACCATAAAGTTCCTCATCGGCGACTATGAAATCGTACGGTCCATAACGGTAACCGACGGCCGCAGCTACACCGTGTCCGTAAACATCGACGCCGTAGTTTCAGAAGAAGAATAAGGACTCCTCTAAAAATACCTTTTAGAGATGCCTGCCGTTTAAACGTTGCATTTTCCTTTGCCTTTCAATTCCGGAAAAACCTTTTAAAATAAATGAAAAAAAATCAGGAAACCCTTAAAAAAGAATTCAAGATTTTTGGGGGTGGGGCCGATATATAATGTACCGGGTGTTCAATTTTATCCCCTCCCACCCATTGACGCCCGGTTGTCAGTAATGGCATGGCCGGTGTAAAAGCCGGTCTTTTTTTTTGCACCGGAATTTGCTATACTGCCTTCACAGTACCAAGGGAACTGTAAAACTAGCGCTGCATCAGGCGTGTTTAATATTACGTTCAATATCAAATAGGGGAACAAGATGGAACTAAAGAATCTCGAAAAAACTTTGTCAGAAAATGAATATCCAGGACGTGGAATCATCATCGGAAAATCAGCCGACGCAAAATATGCCGTAACTGCATACTGGATCATGGGCCGCAGCGAAAACAGCCGCAACCGTGTATTCGTAGAGGACGGGGAAGGACTCCGTACCCAGGCATTTGACGAATCAAAGATGGTAGATCCTCACCTCATCATTTACTGGCCGGTGCGCGTACTTGGAAACAGGACAATCGTAACAAACGGCGACCAGACTGATACAATCAATGACGGCCTCAAGGCAGGAAAAACATTCGAACAGGCGCTCCTCTGCCGTGAATTCGAAGACGATGCACCAAATTACACCCCTCGCATTTCGGGGCTCATGAACGTGGAAAACGGAAAGTTTGACTTCTCAATGTCAATACTCAAGAGCGACTGCGGCGACGGGGCAAGATGCAACCGTTACACATACGACTACAGCAACCCAAGGGAAGGGGTAGGCCGCTACATCCACACCTACATGGGAAACGGAAGCCCACTGCCATCCTTCGAGGGCGAGCCGGAACTTCTTGAACTCAAGGGTACCATTGACCAGCTTACGGAAACAATCTGGAACAGCCTCAACGCCGACAACAAGGTTTCACTCTTCGTTCGCTACATCGACATTGCCACGGGAAAATACGAAAGCCGCATCGTAAACCGCAACAAGTAAATCCTATGGGCGAAACCATGTGTCCTTCGGACACATGGTCGGGCTATTCGCAGTCCGCGTTCCAAAAGGCCCCTGTCACTTGTCTTCATTCTTTTCAATGTACTTTGCCCTAAAGTCAAGAATCTTGCGGAATGCAGAATTCTCCTTCTTCATTTCCTTAGACCCTCGTGTAATGTTGCAGAGGGACATGCTGTATTTACGGGCAATTTCCCTCTGGGTGGTGCCGGCTCCAAGTTCCTTTACAAGGCTCCATCTCTTGGAAAAATCGTTAAGTTCAGACTTTGTAAAAAGGCAGCCAAAAAAATCAAAGATAAGCTGCTGGTCGTCAATCTGTGACAGAATCGTGCATATCTCGCGTATTTCCGTTTCAAGCATCGGGTTTTCTGTCTTCTTTGTTTCCGTAGGTTCCATGGCAATAAATATAGCAGAAAGCCCCATGTTGTAAAACACCATTTCCGGGTAAGGTTAATCAGAGGTTTCTCCGTCCACAAGGTATCCTCCAAAAATCCAGCCGCCAAAGGGTTCAATGTCGGCATGGAAAACTGCTATGTTTCGCATCCGGGTTGCTCTAAAAAAAATACCCCTATACAAAAAAAAAGTCCACGCTACAATCAGGTTAAAATCTGTTAATCAATTTTTTTGAAGGAGAATTAACAATGAAAAGATCTATACTGTTGATTGCAGCCCTTGCAGCGGCTCTTTCCATGTCCTGCAGCTTCTTCGGCTCTGATGATGGCGATGGTGATTCTGGCGCTCAGCAGCAGAAAGTGGTAACACCCCAGATTTTAGCATTTAATCTTGCCGGTGCTGCAGCCATTGGTGGAACAGACGGTTCACCAGGCACCCGTGCCATCAGCGATTCTACCGTATTGAAAATTCTTACCGACGGAACTGCTGAAAGCCTCATTACAATTCCGGAAGGTTATGAAAGAAACATGGCTCAGGTAAAGGCCATATACCAGTCCCACGTTTCATCCGGAAAGGAAATCTACATCATATTTGCCAATAGCTCTTTCCTCTGGAAGGAAGGCAAAAGCATAAAGATCAGTCCCCTTATCTGCGTAAAGGAAGACGGAACCTATGTTGACATCTTGAATCCAACAGGTGCAGGTGATGGTGACGACTATTGGATTAGTACATGGGATAATCAGGACTGCATGTGGTTTGACCAGAACGGTTATGCATTCTTCCTGGTTAATGAATCTGGCAGTGGCCAGTCTTCCCAGATGATCTACCGCTTTGATCCAAAGACCAATAACCTCCTTCAGCTTGTTCCTGCAGTTACCGGTACAAACTATCAAAAGGTAATGGTAAGCCGCGACGGCAACTGGATTTTTGCCCACGGTGCAAGATATAACAATTCATCTAACACAACCTTCCTTCGCGCAATTCCAGTTTCAAATCCGGAAAATCCTATAAACCTCATCTATTCTACAGGTAGTGGCTGGATTAATTCCTGGCATTATGATGACAAGACGGGAAAGGTACTTGTGTATGGAAACATGGAAGATGATAATTCTTATCTGTATGAATTTACAAAGCAAAGGGGCAACACATACAGTACAGCTGCAAAAAAAACTATTCTTTCAACTAGCAGTGTGAATTTTGATACTTCTACTGTATTCGAGTATTCTTCTTCTTGGGATTCTTCATGGTCGCCTGTAAATAGATGGGGTTATTATGATGAATCAGGGGACTATCGCATTATTGACGGTAAGACGGAACAGGAAATCCTTAAAAAAATTACATCAGCGGCAAGGTATGTGGGGGATGTTGACTTCCGCCTTGATGTCATTGCACGGGAACCTGGTTATAGAGCCCTTAATACGACCCTAAAAAACCTTGATGCCATTGCATGGCTCCGTGCCAATCCGGAAAAGGTCAAGCTTCTTGTGAAGTATTGCTTTGACGTTTTATCGACGGATAATGAATTGAATGATTTTATTGCAAAGGTTTGCTTCATCAAGGGTACGGACAAGTCTGCCATGGTTCTCCACTCATTGGTTGGTAGCAGTGGTTTTATCCAGGGAGTTGATAATTTCATGGGTAATGGTTTCGGTTCCGTTTGGGGATATTTTTCATTAAGGTCTTGGGAAAATAATTCCCAGAAGAAAGCCTTCGTAAAAATCACCGACACCAACGGTAACTATGTCTTTGACATACCGGCTTCACTTGAAAATTTCAAGCCGGTATCTTACGTGTATACCAATGATTCCTTCTATTTCACCAATTCAATCCTTATTGGAACGTCAGAAAGCGGCTACCAGGACATTTACAGGTGCACTTCGGACGGCCAGTTTACAAACATGTTCCAGAATGTGCCAAACAGCAACACCCTAGAAATAACATCATTCTCAACCAATGGAGACATGCTTTACTACAGTGGCGTTCGTGGAACACAGACAGTATCGGGTCGCATCAACACAAGGACCCTCAGCCACGAAACCCTCAACATTTCAAAAAAGCTTACATCAATTATCGTACTAAAATAGCATGGCTTTTGGGCAAAGCCCTGCGTCCCAAAATTGGGCCGCAGGGCCCGGGCTGTCCGCACTTCGCCATTCGGCTCATCCCTCCATTCCGTCCATGACTTCATTCCGGGACCGGAGGGTGCTCCCATCCCTTTTGCATGGAAAATGCCCCAAAGGGCAGGAAAACGGGAAAAAAGCAGAAAAAATGAAAAAAAGTGAAGAATTTTCACAAAAAGTTGGAAATTCAGTTGACAAGATTTAATTTCGGGTATATAGTCTCTTTCACCGTCGCAAAACACGGCGGCACAAAAGAAGCCAAGTGCTTCAGGTTGTTTGGCATACACAGTGAAGGATTCAAAGACAAAAACATTGTCAGCATAAGAAGTAGTTCAGGCAGGGACTGGGTAATACCGGTCCCATAACTCAAACCTAATTCCAAGAAAAACAGAAGATTGGAGATAGGGTTGAACCAAAGTGGTAATCTTTGGCCTTCGGGCCTAGGAATAATCATGGAGAGTTTGATCCTGGCTCAGAACGAACGCTGGCGGCGCGTCTTAAGCATGCAAGTCGGACGGGATCGGGGTGCTT
>JAZLGN010000051.1:0-9877 GCA_045616325.1 Treponema sp. | reverse complement strand
CTGCATTGATTAGATTATACCACAGGCCAAAAATTTTGTGGACCTTCGGTCCTTGCAGAATCCTTCGGATTCTTGTTTGATTGACGTATGCGCTTTCGCGCATTAGGGATTGGAGGGGCGCGGAGCGGACACCGCAGGGAGCGAGCTTTTGGCGAGCGGACGAGGAGGCTGGAGCGGGAGCGGAACCCCGGAAAGCCCGGTGGAAAAAATGGGGTCTTGGTTTTTGATTATATATATTTGAAGACTGTGATTGCCTGGGGTTCAGTTGAAGATGAATGGAAAACAGTTCCCCATTTTTTCCAAATGCCAAAAAAAATTACAGGATTCCTATGAATGCAGTTACGGATTTTTCTGGTGCCATTATGAGTGTGTCCATTAGGGTCAGGCCGATTTTGCTGCATGGCAGGAGGGCGAAGAAATTTTTCTGG
This sequence comes from Treponema sp., assembly GCA_045616325.1. Lineage (GTDB taxonomy): Bacteria > Spirochaetota > Spirochaetia > Treponematales > Treponemataceae > Treponema_D. Next base: position 9,449 of record JAZLGN010000051.1, on the reverse strand, counting down.
AGTTCGAGGGGAGCGTCTCCGAAGCCCGGACTGAATCGCGGTTTTGTGCCTCTGATGTTTTGGGTGCTGACCATTTTGTTGAAGATGTCGACGAAGCTTTCTATGAACATGGCGCCCGTTGCCTGAAGCATTCCTGATTTTGCGGCGTCTATTTTTTGCGTTGACCTGATTACGGCATCGACCTGTGCTCCGATGGTTGCGGCAAACATTATGACCTTCTGGCAGCCTTCAAGGTTTGCCGACAGGTTTTTTGACCGGGAGATTATGGGTTCAAGCTCGGTTTTTGGAAAGGTTTCGTATACGAGGTTTGGGCGCAGGTAAGGTCTGAGCTGGTTTATGCATTCTTCTGCCATGGCGCAGATGTTTTGCGGTGGAAGAACTTTTGGTGGGAATCCTGCAAACCTGTAGATTTCAAACCTGTCTGCAGGAATTTCCGACGGCTGCATCTGGAAGATCATCCGAAGAGGCTCCGGACTGCCTCGTTGATTCTCTTTGCGATGTAGGGGTTGTTCATGGTGTAGAGATGAATTCCTTCCACGCCGTTTGTTACAAGGTCAACGATCTGGTCGATGGCGTATGCGATTCCTGCGTCGCGGATTGCTTCCTCGCTGTCACCAAAGCGTTCCATCATGCGGGTGAATTTTTTTGGCAGCTCGGCATTTGTTAGGGATACCATTCTTTCGATGGATTTTTTGTTTACGCATGGCATGATTCCGGCTTCGAGGGGCTTGTTGATTCCGGCAAGGCGTGCACGTTCCGTAAAGCGGTAGAACTTTTCGTTGTCAAAGAAGAGCTGGCTGATGAAGTGTTCGGCACCGGCGTCGCTCTTGGCCTTGAGGGCATCCATGTCCTGGTAGATGTCGCGTGATTCCGGGTGGAGTTCCGGATAGCAGGCAGCAAAAATCTTGAACTGGCTGTCGGTGTCGTATTCCTTGATGAAGGAAATGAGGTCGCAGGCCCTGGTAAAATCATTTTGCGGCTGTACGCCTTCCACTTTGTCTCCTCGGAGGGCAAGGATGTTCTTTATTCCTGCGGCCTTGAACTGGTCAAGAACCTTCCTGCAGTCTTCCCTGTTTATGTTGATTGACGGAAGGTGGCAAACGCTGTCTACTCCGCATACGTCCTTTATTCTTTTTGCAATGCTCAATGTGTTGTCGCAGTTGCTTGATCCGCCGGCACCGTAGGTTACGCTGATGAAATCCGGCTTAAGTTCCTTGAGCTGGTCGAGGGTGGAATAGATTGAACTGATGTCCATGGTTTTCTTTGGAGGAAATATTTCGAAGGAAAATAAGGTCTTTTTCATGGGGCTAGTATAAATTTTTTAGCATGTCGAAACAATTACATTTTATTTATAGCAAGCTATAGGTGACACTTATATGATGGGACGGGTAATGGATGAGGGGGCTGTCACGGCGGCGGATGCCTGGAGTGTGGTGAATATGTACGTTATGGCGGTGATATGGTGATGCTGACGGTGGGGGGCGATGCTGTCGGTGGGCGGCGGTTAAAGGTATTTGAGAAAACTGCTGAGGGGAATTTCATCCCTTGGAAAGGCCAGCTTTTCCCTGCTGAGGGTTGAATAAAGCTTTTCCTGTTCCTGGCGGCTGCAGGCCTTTGCACCGTACCTGTATTTGTAATCCAGTTCCATGCCAAGGTCCCAGTAGGCAAAATCGTGGTGCTTGAGGTAAAGTCCGAGGACGCACATCTGCACGGTTCCAATGTCGTCTTCCTTGTGGAATCCGCTGAGGCTTGCATAGGCGTTGCGGGTGATGAATCCAATTTCTCCGGCTACAAGCTTTCCGTCCTTCCAGATTTCGATGCTGTCGATGCTTGCATCAGGGCCGGGATTGTTGTGGATCATTTCATACTGTTCAAGAAGCTCCGGACAAAGCCATGTGTCTGGATAGGCGTTGAGAAGTTCCTGGACGCACATGCTATAGTTTTTGTTGAAGGTCATGGTGTAGCCTGAGAATTTTCCCTTTAGCCATCCCTTAAGTTTCTTTGAAATATGGAGGCTGTCAAACTGGACGATGAGCTTTTTTGAATGGTACTTGACCGCAAGAAGACTGCGCTTTATGTTCTTTCCACGGAGGGAGAGCAACTGTTCTTCTGAAAGATTATCCAGGTTTATTTCCCTAAGACTTGAAATGCTTTTTTCCATGGACATGGGATAGAGGCCAAGTTCAAGGGAACGGCGGATAATGGCAGGATTAAATTCTTCGCAAAGGGCTTCCTCGCCGAGCTGTTCCAGGATTGCAGAATCAAGGCCGTCCTCCGGGTCAAGGAAAAATCCGTTTGCCACCAGATTGTCATCAAGGATTTTCCCAAGGGAATCAAGCTGTTCTGGGATGGAAATTCTTGCAGAGTTTGTGTATATGAAGTGATAGATGAAATCGTTGAAGTCCATGCCTATAATATAGTGCAAATTCTTAAAATGGCAATTGGAATTCTTTTTTTGTGAAGGATGGGTTTGGGGTTCATGTTTTTTTTATGAAAGTGGTGTTTGCTTTCTTTTCTATTCCATCATATTTATCATAGAAAGGAAGCGGTATACAGGACGGAAAAAACTATGTATCATCAACAATTGAAATTTCATGGAATGGAATTGGGGGAAATATCATGCTGCTTACGCTTGCCTTGATTTTGATTGTTGGAATGATGCTTGGATGGCTTTGCAAGAAGTGCCGTCTGCCAGGTCTCATAGGAATGATGCTGACAGGAATCATTCTTGGCCCATGCTGTTTCAACCTTCTCGACGGTTCGATATTGAATGTTTCCGCTGAAATCAGAAAGATAGCCCTTATTATAATCTTGACACGGGCAGGCTTGAGTCTTGACGTTTCAGGTTTAAGGAAAATTGGAAGGCCTGCAGTCATGATGTGTTTTCTCCCTGCGACGTTTGAGATTGCAGGAATAATCCTTATTGCTCCGGCTCTTTTGGGCCTTTCGATTCTTGAGTCCGCACTGCTTGGTTCCGTTTTGGCCGCGGTGTCTCCGGCTGTTGTTGTTCCAAGAATGGTGAAGCTTATTGATGAAGGTTACGGTGAGAAAAAAGGAATACCACAGCTGATTCTTGCAGGCGCTTCTGTCGATGACATTTATGTCATAGTTCTTTTTACGACTTTTTCCGGAATGATTCAGGGAAACAATTTTTCTGTCATGAGCTTCGTCAATATTCCCTTTTCCGTTGCAGCGGGAATTGCACTTGGATTGATTACAGGATGGATTCTGGCAAGGTTTGTCACTAGATTCCATCTTAGGGATACTTCAAAGGTCCTCATGATTCTTTCGGTTTCATTTCTTCTTGTGGCTGCTGAAAGTTTACTGAAGACACCATTGAGTTTTTCTGCGCTGATTGCCGTAATGTTCATTGGTGTTTCCCTTCAGAAATACAGGCCGGACGTAGCTGAAAGAATTTCGGTGAAATACAACAAGCTTTGGGTTGGCGCGGAAATTTTCCTTTTTGTTCTTGTCGGGGCAACCGTCAATATCGGGTATCTTGGAAACATTGGAATTCCTGCAGTGCTGACAGTTTTTGGGGCACTGGTTTTCAGGATGGCCGGGGTTTTTGTCAGCGTCATGGGAACTGACTTTAATTTCAGGGAAAAGCTTTTTTCGATGCTGGCCTATGTTCCAAAGGCAACCGTTCAGGCGGCAATCGGTGGCATTCCCCTTGCACTTGGTTTTTCCTGCGGGAACATTACGTTGACTGTTGCTGTTCTTGCAATTGTTCTTACGGCTCCCCTGGGTGCTTTTGCAATTGATCTTACATACAGGCATTTTTTGAGTAAAGACAGATAGTGGATTTGATGAGGATGTAATGAAGATGACGAAAATTCAGAAAATTCTTTTTGAAAATAAGGATGAGAATTACGCAAAGTTTCAGGCAAAGCTGAATCCTGAGACTGATTCGGGAACCATCATCGGTGTCAGGGTTCCAAGGCTGCGTGCTCTGGCAAAGGAATTTAGTTCAGCAAGGGAAGAATATAAGGTTGAAGAATTTCTGTCGTCTGTGCCACATAAATATTTTGAGGAGAATTTCATTCATTCCTTCTTGATTGAAACGGTAAGGGATTACGGCGAGTGCATGGGACTCTTTGAAAAATTTTTGCCGTACATAGACAACTGGGCCGTATGCGATACATGCCATCCAAAGGTTTTTAGGAAGCATAAGGAAGAAGTTCTTGCAAAGGCGAAGACCTGGATTAAAAGCAATGAGACATACACTGTCCGGTACGGAATCGATGTTTTCATGACCTATTTTCTTGATGATGATTTTAATGCTGAGCATCTTGACCTGGTGGCTGAAGTTGCCAGCGATGAATATTACGTGAACATGATGCAGGCCTGGTATTATGCAACGGCCCTGGCAAAGCAGTGGGATGCAGCTGTAAAAATCATTGAGGAAAAAAAGCTAAGTCCCTGGGTGCATAACAAGACCATTCAGAAAGCAAGGGAGAGTTTTCGTGTAAGCGATGAGCATAAGGAAATTCTTCTTGCCATGAAGGTTCAGGTGAAAAAATAGGCTTTTGAATCACTGGCATTTAGGTTCTTGAAATAAAGTCAAGGACAAAGCGCTGGCATGCAAGGGCCGTGGTACGCTCGTATTCTTCACCAGGGTGCTGTTCTGAATTTGAGATGATCCGGATTGTTATGGCAGGAACCTTAAATCTGAGTGCGATCTGGGTGGCGGCATAGCTTTCCATTTCTTCGCAGTCTGAACCGAATTTTTTCACCAGCAGGTTGATTCTGTCCAGTTCCTGATTCCAGTTGTTGCTTGAAGAAATTGTGCCGCAATGGAGACGGCCTTCCCTGTATTCAGTCGATAGTGCCAGGCTAAGGAGGGTTTCGTCGCTGTACAGGGCAGGAGTATCTGAATCCTGGATGGCATCTTCAAAAAGGTCCCAGTTTTTCAATGTCCATTTTTCCGGGTGAATGCCCTCCCCTGCTAAATGACGGGCTGTCTGGAATGATGAGATGTTTATGAGGCGGCGTCCGATTACTATGTCCTTCTTGTGAAGCATTGGGTTGTGGCCACCAGCAGTTCCCTGGCTTATGATGAAGTCAGGATTGAATGTCATGATTCCAATGGCAGTGGCAGCTGCTGAATTTTCCATGCCGGTATAGGTTCTGCAGATGACAATTCTTTTTCCTTCAATCATTCCCTCGTAAAACGGGTATCCGCCGATTTCCGTTTTTTTTGATTCCCCAAGGCTTGATATGAGGAATTCCGTTTCAACATCCATTGCTCCAAACACCAAGATTGTTTTTTGTCCTGTCATGATTCATTCCCGATTTGAAATTTTTAGAAGTTCCCACTAATATAATACAGAGATAGGATTTATTACAGTGCATCTTAAGGTCTTTGTGAAGGACCCCACGGGTGTCCTGTTTTTTTTGTGAGGTGGAACAAATGATTTTTTCTGACATTAAGATTCTTGATGAAAATTTTGAACTTCGCGAGCACATGTATGTTCAGACTGAGAAGGAAAAAATAATATATGTGGGGCAGTCAATGCCTGAAAGAAAGTCACCGGACGAAGAAGTTTATGATGGAAAGAACAAGTTCCTGATGAACGGTTTCTATAATGCACACTGCCATGTTCCAATGACGATTCTGCGCGGCTATGGTGAAGGCCTTTCACTTCAGGACTGGCTGTTTACAAAGATTTTTCCCTTTGAGGCAAAGCTGACTGCAGAAGATATTTACTGGACTACAAAGCTTGGTGCCATGGAATTGATTGCCAGCGGTTGTGCCAGCATAAGCGACATGTATTTTAGAATTGAAGATGAAGCAAAGGCCCTTGATGAATGCGGAATGAAGGCCAACATCTGCAATGGAATTACTTCATTCAATCCGGATGAAAACCTGGAAGAAAACCGGGGCTGGACGGAAACGTGGAAGCTTCTTGAAAAAGTAAGGTCAGGCACCTTTGGAGGCAGGATAATGGCCGACATGGGTCTTCATGCTGAATATACGAATAACGACCGTGTTTCAAGGATCATTGCTGAGGCTGCAAAAAAATCAGGACTTAGGATTCATGCCCACCTTTCAGAAACTCAGAAGGAACATGAGGAATGCAAGGATCGTCACAATGGAATGACCCCTACCCAGTTCATGAAGAATGCAGGTGTTCTTGATGTTCCCGTTCAGTTTGCCCATGGTGTCTATGTTTCGGAAGAAGATGAAGATCTCCTGATTAAAGCCGGGGCTTCCCTTGTCCACAATCCCTCGAGCAACCTTAAGCTGGGATCTGGAATTGCTCCAGTAAAGCGCTGGCTTGAAAAAGGACTGAATGTGTGCATCGGTACCGATGGTGCTTCCAGCAATAACAACCTTGACATGATGGAAGAAATCCATATTGCTGCCCTTTTGTGCCGTGGTGCTGCAAGGGATGCAAATGCAGTTTCAGTAAGGGACATTCTCAAGATGGCAACGCTGAATGGAGCCAAGGCCCAGGGCAGAACTGACTGTGGATGCATAAAGGAAGGTAACCGCGCGGACATGATCGTGTTTGATCTTTGCGCTCCACATCTTCAGCCTGATTTTAATACCCTGGCAAACATCGTGTTCAGTGCCCAGAGTTCCGACATAGTGCTTAACATGATTGACGGAAGGATCGTTTACCGCAATGGGGAATTTACTTTCATCGACAGGCAGAAGGTATATGATGAGGTAAACTCAAGGCTTAAGAGAATAATCAGCGAACTTAACTAAAATTCAGGATTGGTAATTCTTATGAAGAATATTCAGGTTGCAGAAAAAAAAGACTTAAGGGTTAAGAATGCTGAATTGTTTTCCCTATGCGTTATCATTGCCTTTTTTTTTGCTGAAATTTATGGGTGCATAAGGTTTGGGTTCTTCAGGCTTTTTCCAAATGGAACCCTGCATGAAAACGTAGAGGCAAGTTCAAACGTTTTGATGGAAACCATCGGAATTATTCTTTGTGGGTTTTTGTATTTTTCAGTTTTCATTGATGAAAGAAGAAACAAATTCAGAAGCCTTTTTCTGCAGCTGATTTTCTTTGAGGCCATGGCACTGTTCTTTGATTCCTGGACCTGGTTTGTTGGTGGCAAGATTGAAAACAACACCCTGGTCAAAATCCTGAACCTTTTGTTTGACCTGTGCTGCGTCATTAGGACTGTCATTTTCTGGGGAACGGAAATTGAGGTAATGAATCTTCGTGGGAACATAAACAGGTTTGTAATTCCATTCATCAGGATTTCCACGGTTTTTTTCTTTGTCATTATTATTGCAAACGTTAAATTCGAGTTCTTCTATTCCATACGAGACGGAATGTATTACAGGGCTGAAACCTACTGGTTTCAATACATTTACAGTTTGTTTGTCTACATGATTCTTTTGTTCTATGCAGTGAAAATAAAGATTAACTGGAAATTAAAATCTCCCTTTATTGTTGCATCCCTTCTTCCAATTGCCGTAATGGTTCTTCAGACTTTTGCCTACACCCTGGCTTTTACAACGCCATCAGTCTTGATTACGATTCTCATTCTCTACATGAATATTCATGTTGAGCTAGGCCGAAAAATCGAGGAGTTTAAAAGCAAGGTCATGATCTCTCAGATTCAGCCTCACTTTATGTATAATACCCTTACGACAATTAAGGCTCTATGCAAGTATGATCCGGAACTGGCTGCTTCCACCATAACCAATTTTGCCGATTACCTGCGCGGAAACATGGATTTTTCCAATTTAAGCGAAACCATTCCCCTTGAGCGAGAATTGAAGCATACAAGGATTTATACGGAAATAGAGAAGCTGCGCTTTGACAACATTACCTTTGAATTCGACATTCAGGATTCTGATTTCTACATTCCTTCCCTGACGATTCAGCCCATGGTGGAAAATGCCGTTCGCCATGGAGTACGGTCAAGGAAGGATGCCAGGATTCTTGTAAGGACTTTTGCTGATGAAAAATACCATAACGTAATAATTCAGGATAATGGCAAGGGATTTGAGGAACATCAGTTTAACGGCAGCAGGACCCATATCGGACTGCTGAATACGAAACTTCGTGTTGAGCGCCTTTGCAACGGAAAGTTTGAGGTTCAGAGTGTAAAGGGAGAAGGCGTTACAATTACAATAAGGCTGCCTAAATAGAATATTAAGGTGGAGGACAAATGATAAATGCTATTTGCGTAGATGATGAAAAATTCGTTCTGGCGGACATTCTTGAAACTGTAAAATCAATTGAAGAAATTACAGAAGTTTCTGGTTTTAGGGATGTGCATGAAGCCCTGGATTTTTTGCAGACCCATTCAATCCAGATTGCTTTTCTGGACATTGATATGCCGGAACTGAACGGATTGGAATTGGCTCAAAAGATTCATGAGGTTTCTCCTCTGACTGCGATTATCTTTACGACAGGATATCCTCAGTTTGCCCTGGATGCCTTTAAGCAGCATGCCATCGGTTATCTTCTAAAGCCGATTGACAAAAAGGCCGTTGAAGCTGAACTTGAAAACTACAGGAAACTGCAGCAGACCGCTTATGCCCAGGATACACAAAAGCCAAGATTTTATGCAAAAACTTTTGGCAACTTTGATTTTTTTGTAGATGGAAATCCAGTTAGATTCAGCAGGTCTAAGGCAAAGGAAATGCTTGCATATTTAATCGACAGACAGGGAGCAAGCGTAAACAGGAAAGAAATTTATGCAAGTATTTTTGAGGAAGGCAACTATGACAGGAATGCCCAAAGTTACCTTACGAAAATAATTGCTGACCTGATGAAATCATTGGAAGCTGTTGGAGCTGCCGATATAATTAACCATACTGGCGATACATATTCGGCGGATTTTTCCCAATTCGGTTGCGATTACATTGACTATCTTAACGGAAAGCCAATGAATGAAAGTGATATGTTTAACGGTGAATACATGATTCAGTATAGCTGGGCGGAAGAATCCATCTACAGGTTTGAATAGAAGGCTTAAAAAAGAAAATGGGCTGTCTTAAAAGCGTAGCGTAGCATTCCGAATGCCTGCGGTTTTTGCTCTTGGGACAGCCCTTTTTAGTTGATGTCATATGTCAGTCCAATTCTTCTAAAATGTTGTTGATGTCTTCATAGAAGAGTTGGCTTCCGTATTTTTTATGGAATTTCATGGCTTTTTCTGCAATGTCTGAATCGATTTCATGTGAAACTCCTGATGCATCAATCATTGAAAAGGTGACCTTGTAGCCCCTGACATTCCTGAACATATCCGGTGAATAGGATTTACCGCCAGTAATTACCTGGGCAATGACTCCAGATTCAGCATAGTCTGATTCAGTGTACTTAAGGTTGCAGGAATCCATTCCGCCGACGACGCCGTTCATTTCCGTTTCGCTTAAAAGCGTTTTTCCGTTCATGTTCATGTCCTTGCCTCCGTCAAAACTTCATGTCAGCCTGGCCCTAGGCGTTTGCGTTCTCTTTGTCTTTCTTGTACTG
>JAZLGN010000050.1:0-58995 GCA_045616325.1 Treponema sp. | reverse complement strand
GCAACGTTACCCTTACCAGAAACGAGACATGTCTTTCCCTTGAAGTCTGTTCCCATCTTTGCAAGCATGCATTCTGCAAAGTAGATGAGACCGTAACCAGTTGCTTCTGGGCGGATGAGTGATCCACCGAAGTCAAGTCCCTTACCTGTAAGAACACCTGTCCATACGTTTGCGATTCTCTTGTACTGGCCGAACATCCAGGCTACTTCGCGTCCACCAACACCCTTGTCTCCAGCTGGAACGTCTGTGTCAGCACCGATGTGGCGGGAAAGTTCTGTCATGAATGACTGGCAGAAGCGCATAACTTCGCCTTCTGATTTTCCGTGAGCGTCAAAGTCTGAACCACCCTTTCCGCCACCCATTGGGAGTGTTGTAAGAGAGTTCTTGAGGATCTGTTCAAATCCGAGGAACTTGAGAACGTCGAGACCTACTTCTGGAGAGAAGCGGAGGCCTCCCTTGTAAGGTCCGATTGCGCTGTTGAACTGAACGCGGTAACCGCGGTTTACGTGTGGAACACCCTTGTCATCTGTCCAAGGTACACGGAACATGATGATTCTTTCTGGTTCTGTAAGTCTTTCAAGAACAGCTGTCTTTTCAAGTTCTGGCATCTTGTCAACTACAGGTGAAATTGTCTGAAGAACGAGACCTGCAGCCTGGAGGAAGTGACCCTGATCTGCATAGCGAGCGCTGAGATCATCCCAAACACGTTTACAATAAGCGTTAGTAATTTTGTATTCCATTTAATAACCCCTTTGCCGCGTCTGGAAAGTCCAAACCCGCGACTTTAACTATACTAAACTTTTTTTAGTATTTTGAAAAGTCATATTTTTCATGACTATATTCATATTTCCGAAATTTACAACGAAAATACCATGCAAAATAGCAGCTAAATTCACCGGGAATTCAAAATCCCCAGTAAAAAAGCTAGGCCACAATGTGGGAACCGCGGCTTGTCTTCCTTACTTCCACATGGCATGCTATGGCTCCAAGCATTTCTTCCACATGGGATATGACGCCAATCTTCTTGCTGCCACCAATTTCCTGAAGGACACCCACGGCCATGTCCAGGCTTTCCTTGTCAAGGGAACCGAATCCTTCATCGATGAACAGGGAATCAAGGCGGCTGGACTTCTGGACAACTTCCGTGAGCCCCAGGGCAAGGCTTATGGAAGCCATGAAAGTTTCACCCCCGCTCAATGTGGCTGCATCACGATCCCTGTTTGTCCTGTAATCGTGAACCACAAGATCAAGGCCGTGGAGGGCATTTCCGCCGGTTTTTTCAAGATCCATCTTGAATTCATACCGCTCGCCAGAAAGCCTCAGAAGGTGACGGTTGGCATAGGTGACCACATCGTCAAAATACAGTCCAAGGAACCAGGATTCAAAGCGGACCTTTGAGGGATTGGAACCAGTTAAGTCTGCGCAAAGTCTTGCCAGTGGCTCGCTTTCCCTTGAAAGAAGGGAATATTCCTTCTGGTACTTCTTGTACTGGGTGAAGACCTCTTCAAGGCGGGATTTTTCCGTCCGGAGGGAATTACACTCTGCTGAAAGTTTTTCCGCATCCCTGGATTTTTCTTCCATCAGGGCGGAAATGGACTTGAGAACGGCTTCTATCTGCGCAGGCTTTTCACTGACCCTTGAAGAAAGAAGTTCAGCCTTGGAAACAAGGGCATCAAGGTTCTTATGGAAGAATTCAACACTGTCCCGTAACTTCTGGATTTCCTCACGGGGAATGAATGAAGACTTAACCAGCTCCACGGATGCAAATCCTGATTCCGAAAGTTTTTCCCCGAGGGAAGAAGCAGCGCTCCTTGTCTTTTCTGCAGCCAGCTCAAGGGAAGACATTATTCTTTCAAGGGCCGTCTGATATTTTTCCATCTGAATCTTTGCATCATCAAAGTCACTGCGGTATTTTTCCACGGCCGACTTTTGTGACTGGACAAGGGATTCAAGTTCTTCAACACGTCCTTTAATTTCCGCCGAATCAGGAATGCTGCCGTCTTCACCTTTCACCTGGTTTCTAAGGGAACCGACAGTTGCCTCAAGGCCTGCCATTTTCCTGTCTGCAAGGGCATATTCTTCCTTCAGGGATTTTTCCCTTTCGTCCTGGGCCATAACCTTGGAAGAAAAATTTTCACATGCCAAGGAGACTGATTCAAGAAGTTCCAGTGAGGATTGTGCAGCCTTAAGCTTTTGTTCTATATATAAATGCTGATTCTGAAGATTCTGTTGTTCCTGCCCATCAGCTCCGTAAGCTTCCATTTCCCTCGCCAGGGATTCAGCCTGGGAATTCAAGGTTTCAAGGGCAGCCTTTTGCCCCGCAAGTTTTTCAGCACAGGACTCAAGAAGCTTTATTTCCGAGGCAAGGGATTTTTCTGCCGTAGCAATCTTTTCTTCAACATCAAGTCCCCGTCCGTCATCCATTGCAGGAACCGGATGGTCAAGGGAACCGCATACAGGACACGGGCATCCAGGCTTTAAAAGTCCGGCAAGGGACACTGCAGTATTGTGGTTCCGGAAATCTTCCTTCTGCTGCATGAATTCTTCAAGGAGAAGTTCAAGATTCTTTTTCTGGGCTTCATGGTCCGCCTTTTCTGCAGCAAGAACTTCAATGGCGTTCTTACAGGAAGAAATCTTTTCTGAGCAAGCCACGTAGTCCAGTGCAACCTTGAGACTGTTTTGAAGACGGTTTGCATTTTCCCTTGCAGCGGAGGACTCGGAAGAAAGTTTCCGCAGGGCCTCGCTTACGTCCTTTACATCCCTGACGGTGCCAGAAGAAAGCTCAATGCCGGTTTTTGAAAATTCCCTGTTGAATTCATCAATTAATTGTGACCTTTGCACGGTAACATTTTCAACTTCAAGGCGAAGGGTCTCCATGGATTTTTTTTCACCGGCTGCAACCTGAAGGGCGCTTTCATACTCAAGGCAGACATGGTATTTTTTTGAAAGTCCTGAAAGGTCCAAGGTATTTTTTTCAAGATGCTTTTCCATGGAAGACATTTCTTCTTTTCTTTCATTTAAGGAATTGAAATTTTGCCTCGCATTGCCAAGATTTTCTTCCGCCCTTTCACGTTCCGCCTTAAGCTGGCTTTCTTCCTCCGTCCTTTCCGACAGTGCCGCAATAAATGGATGGACAAGAAGGGCGTTTTGGGCCCTAAGGATTTTTTCCTCAAGGTTTTTGATTTCATCCTTCCTGCCTTCAAGGGCTTCTTTTTCCGACAGGACTTTTTCAAGCTCACGGGCAAGGTTCAGTTGGTTTTCTGCACGCTCGTAATCCTTTGAAAGTTTTTCCCTTTCCCTCTGGATTGAACTGATGGAGGCTGTCTTCTCGTCAATCTGCATTGCATAACCGGCAATATTTTTTTCCGCATTTTCAAAATCTTCCATGGAACCCAGCTGGCCAATGGTGGATTCAAGCTGGACAATTCTTGACTGAACTTCATCATTTTCCGCCTTGACTTTTTCAACAATGGCCTGGTAGTAATCAACGGGAAAAAGTTTCTGCAGCAGTTCCTGCTTTTCTTTTGAGTTGGCCCTGAGGAACTGTGAAAATTCCCCCTGGGGAAGGACAACGATCTTTGAAAACTCATCGGCACGAAGTCCCACAACTTCAACAAGCTTTTTGTCCAGCTCCGATTTTGTTCCATTGACAAACTGAAAGCCTGAATCTTCACGGCTCCACACTTCAAGGGAAAGGCTGCTGTCCTTCTGGGACAGTTTTCCGTTTCGATTGATATAATTATATGGAAGGGTTCTTGTTACGCGGAACTTTTCACCCATGCATTCAAAGACAAGTTCAACAGAAGACTCGTCTCCGTCGGATGCAAACTGTGACCTGAAATCCTTTGACTTGCCTTTTCGTGCACCAAGGAATTCTCCGTAGAGGGCAAAGGTCATGGCATCAAAAATCGTGGTTTTTCCGGCACCCGTATCACCGCAGAGAAGGAACATTTCATCAAGGCTTTCAAAGTCAAGTTTTTCTTCCACAAAGGGACCGATGTTCTTCATGAAAATGTGCAATGGCTTCATGCTTCCTCCTGGGACTGTACGTCTTTTGCAATCCTTACAAAAACCTTTTTTTCTTCACCGTAGGATTGTCCTGAAAGTTCCTCGTCCTTGTTCCTGTACACATCAGACATAAACAGGTCGAATATTCTTGAAAGGTCTCCATCCTGAATTTTTTCAAGGGCTTTGCGGCGCTGCTCCATGGCCATATTCTGACCGGAAGAATCTTTCCTCAACACGCGGAATGACAGAATGTTTGGAAACTTTGCCCGCAGGTTTTCAATGGGATTGTCATGAACCAGGCTGTCGGTGCAGATCAATTCAACATAGGCATTCCTATGCTGGCTGAAATCATTTTTCAGGAACTCGTCATAAGTTCCCTCAAGGCGCACGACCTCGTGCAAGGGAACAACCGGCATTTCCGTAACTTCTACCTTGCCGGAACCAATCTTTACGCTCAGGAAAACCTTGCTTCCCTTTTCTCCAAAATTGTATGCAAGGGGAGAGCCCGAATACCTGATGGAATCCGACCCTGCCTTCTGGGGTTTATGGATGTGGCCAAGGGCCGTGTAGCTGAAACTGCTGAAGACTTCTGGATCAATCTGTTCTGCAGTTCCGACGAAGCTCCTTTCCGAACCGTCCAGAACCGAGCTTCCTGCAAATACATGGGCTGTCACGACGCATGGAATTTTCTTTCCTTCATGGGCCGACCGAATTCTCCTGCATGCTTCCTCAAGAAGTTCCTGCTGGTGTCGGAGAACTGTTCCGTCTTCAAGGCGCAGGCTCCCCATCTGCAGGAATGGAATCTGGTATACAACGGCTGCATCTTCCCCCCTGCCGACAACAATTCCCCTGTCGCATTCAGTGGAATCGGTGGCAATGTGAATGCGATGCCTGTGCAAAAACCGGGAAGCAAAACTCAGCCTGGTGGCACTGTCATGGTTCCCCGAGGAAAAGAACATCTCAAGTTCCCCAAAGGAGCCATGGACATCCTCAAGAAAATCGTTGAAAAGCCTTACTGCCTCGGAAGAAGCCACGGCCTTGTCATAGATGTCCCCGGCCACAATGAGGGCGTCATAGGGTTCCCCTGCATCTGCAGCCCTGGCCAGTTCTTCCTTAAGCTGGTCCAGAAAATATTTTTGGTCTTCCAGCAAAGGGCGGTCGTAAAAAACCTTTCCCAAATGCCAGTCGCTAGTGTGCAAAAACTTCATGCCTCTAATATAGGAACAAAAAAGCCAAAATGCAACTTACCGCCGTTTTTCTGCAACATGCCTTTTTGCATATTCCAATGTGGCCCAGGTGGAATTATAGTGGTTCCATAAAAAAAAGATGATCGCATGCCAAAAGTGAATGAGCCCTGACCGCCAGTGCAGTCCACCGCAGCAGGCACAGACATTCAACAGGAGTATAAACATGCCTTTAGAAGCCATTGCCCTGGGATTTTCAACCGGAACCTACTGCACCATGTACTGCGCACCTGTTCTCCTTCCAATTCTGTTCAGCACGGAAATTGCCGGGCACAGACGCAATGCAGGCCTTACGGGAATTTTCCTGGCAGGAAGGTTCCTTACCTACGTGATCCTGGGCCTTGCATTTTCTGCCCTGGGAATTCTTGCAGGGGAATTCTTTGACCCGGTTTTTGCACGAAAACTTTCAGCCATTGCATACATCGGCTGCGGAATCTCCATGCTCTTCAATTCAAGATGCAGGTGCAACAAGCTTGCATATAAAAAAGGAAGCGACTGGATTGCATCCCTTGTCTGCGGACTGTCGGTAGGCCTCCATATCTGCCCTCCCCTTTGGACGGCCCTGTTCCGTTCCTTTGCCCTTCCCATGTCGGGAGAATCAAATTCTTCAGGCGGATTTTTTTACCTGATTTTCTTTTACCTTGGTTCCCTGCCGTTTTTCATTCCCCTTTTGGGAATTCCATTCCTGCAGAAAAGGCACGCCATGCTTAAAAGGATAGCTTCCGTGACAAAAATCCTCATGGGCTTTTACTTCGTCTTCATGAACGGACTTTTCCAGCTTTTGTTCCATTGATGGAAACCCGGTTTAACACCATGCACAATTAATTCAATCTGGAGAAAAAAATGACAGCAATATCCATAATCCAGTGCGCCATGATGGCCATAATCATCCTCTTCTTTACGGTCTGCGTAAATAACTTTTCAGTCTATTCCATCATCTATGGCCTGTTCCTGATGTACATTTTCTCAGGCATCACCTTCAGCGAGCAGAAGAAAAAAGGCAGCTCCGGTGCATACAGAAAAACCGCCCAGTTCCTCTACGCAATCCTCTTCAGCATTTCATTCATCCACGACCTGATTGCAGAACGCGGATCAATGGCAATTTCAAGGGCAGCCATGGCCAACGCAGAACTTCCCTTCTGCCACATTGCAATCCCACAGGTTCTTGTTCCCCTGGCCATGATGAAAAACATCGTTTTCCCGGCAAGAATTTCCGGACACTATGCAGCGGTTGCAAGCATGCTTTGCATCTGGTTCATTTTTACCCTGACCATAGGCCGCGGATGGTGCAGCTGGGTATGCTTTTACGGCGGCTGGGAAACGGGATTTTCAAGCATTGCAAAAAAGAGGCGCATAAACCTTCTTTCCAAAAACAGGGAGCTTAGGGAATTCCAACTTGGATTCCTTGCATTCATCGTCCTTGCTTCCATGGGAGCCCTTGCAGCAATCTACTGCGACTGGTTCTGCCCATTCAAGCTTGTAACTGAATACATTCCCATGGATTCTGCCATTGGAATCATTTCCGGCATCATCTTCATAAGCCTGTTCATTGGACTTGTTGCAGTAATGCCATTCCTTACCAAGCGACGTACTCAGTGCAGCACCCTTTGCCCCTTTGGAGCATTTGCCTCGCTGACAGACGGCATCAGCATGTTCCGCATAAGGATTGACACGGATAAATGCAAGGGTTGCATGAAATGTGCATCGGCATGTTCCTTTGGCGCCATCGACATTTCGACCATCAGGGAAAACAGGGGAAAGCCTGAAATCACCTGTGCAAAATGCGGGGACTGCATTGGAGTGTGTCCGCAGCAGGCCATCAGCTATGACTTCAGGTTTACCGCAAGATGTCCAAAGCCAAAGGCCGAAACAAGGGCGGCAGTATTCCTGCAGAAGTTTCTGGATCCGGCACTTTTGTTCAGGTTCAGCGCATTCACCTTCTATGCAATCATGTCCAGCACCTTTTCAATTCAATCAATGGAACTGATTGTGCAGTGGACAGGGAAATTGTTCTAGGGGAATTGTTCTGGAAAAACCGTTCCAGAAAAGCTGTTCCAAGGACATATAAAAAAACTAACGGGGACTGCACGACACACAGTACACACCAAAAAAAATCAGGAGCATAAAATGAAAAAGACAGATTTCAGAAAATCACTGTTTTACACCCATCTTACCATGGCAGGAATAACCAGCCTGTTTTCAATTTCCTTTTTCTTCTTCAACGATTCCATAGTTTCCGAAAGCCTTGCAAAATCCACAGGGCTCCATGTTTCCCCAGAGTTTACCGGTGGAACCATTACGGCGGAATATATGGAAGAAATTGATGCATCAAAGGAACTCAAGCGCTACGTGGTATACAGTCCCGTTTACAACGCCCCATGGCAGCAGAACCCGGACTACTGGCAAATCGAACAAAGCTATGGCACCAGCATAAGTGATCTTGGAGAAATTTCGGTGCAGGTGGATTCTTCAACTGCAGGCTCCTACATTCTGCACATTGACGGAAGCCAGCCTGAAAATTCAATCCTGACGGACAGCAAGGGAAAATTCATCTGTAGCCTTGAGACCTACGTGTCAAGGGACGGACGCACCGTAAAGACCAGGATTCCACTGGAGAATAAGCAGCTCCAGAAATTCTACACGGAAGAAACCACGAACCATTGCATTAGTGCAGCAAGCATGCAGCAAGCAGCACTGGAGGTAAACATGAAAGAAAAAAAGCTGGAATCAAATTCCATCGCCAGCAAAATTGCAGAATACCGCGCCCCCTACATTCAGCTTGAAAAGGAAGAAAGGGAGGCTGCAGCCATGGAACTTGAATCAGCAGGACTGGCCCTGTCCGCCACATCAACTGATTCAACGGACTCATCTGATTCAACAGACGAAGCAGAATTTGAAAAGGCATACCGACTGTTCCTTACAAAATATGCAGTGGCAGCAGAAAAAGCATTCAAGGCAATCATGGACCGCGATGAAGGCAACGTAAGAGCCATGGCATACTACGGTTCAAGCCTTGCAAAACACGGCGGCCAGACAAACCCCTTCACTGGAATGAACCTGGTGAACAAGGCCTACATCTGGCTGGACAAGGCAGTTGCCCTTTCGGAAGGAACCGACTTTCATTTTGAAGCCCTCATGAACCGGGCAGAGGTAAGCGCATCGGTGCCAAACACGGTGTTCCACAAGGCACAGGCAGGCGCAATGGATTTTGAAAAAGCTGCGCGGATACTCGAAAGCCGCTCATCATCGGCAGAAGCTGAACAGCCTTCAGGCACCAAAGCTGACGCACAAGTACACCTTATTTCGCCAAGGGACAGAATCGTGGACCGCTACATCTGGGCATCAGCTGCAGACTGCTGGCTCAAATGCGGTGACCAGGTCCAGGCTTCAATCTGCCTGAAAAATGCAGACCGGTTTTGTAACCAGTAGAACCTGTGGTATAATCTTTGTAAATGAAAATAACCATATTGGATAAGGCGGAGGGCGAAGAAGACGAAATCATCGTCAAATGTTCCGCCCTCGATCCGGAACTTGTAAGGCTACTCAATTCATTCAAGACGGAAAAGAACAAGATGATTTTCTATAAGGATGAAAAGATCGTCCTTATAGAAAGCAGGGAAATCTTCTACATTGAATCCGTAGACGACAGGGTCTTTGCATACACCAGGGATGGGGTCTTTGAATCCCGAGAAAAACTGTACCAGCTGGAAGAGGTTCTTCCTTCAAGGAATTTCATGCGGGCAAACAAGTCCACCATATTGAACCTTAACCAAGTGCAAAGCCTTGCCCCAGCCTTTGGCAACAGGTTTGAAGCCACACTAAAAAATGACTGCAGGATTATAATTTCCAGAATGTATGTTCCAAAACTTAAGCAGTGCCTTGGGCTATAGCTGTGGAATGTGATGATGGAAAAAAATCAGTTATGATGGGAGAGTAAAAAAATGAATTCAGTTCATGAATATTTCAGCAAGGCCTTCAACATGTTCACATGGATCAGCACCATGATTTTTATATTTTCGGGAATCTTCATTGCCCTTTTCTGGGGGTCCCATACCCAGCTGGGACTAAGCTATGTTTTTGGAGTCCTTGTAATGTCCGCAGTTTTTTCCCTGGTTGGAACTCCAGTCATGAACATGGAAAAAGCCGGCAAAAAGAAAATGGCCCTGTTCCAGGCACTATACTTTCTCTTTGTAAACATGGGTGTTGTCGCCACGGGATTTTTCCTTAACTGGTTCACCACGGAAAACAAGGCCATGGTTGCAGGCTTTGAAGTGACGATTATTTTTGTATATGGAATGCTTACCGTCATCATGAATGTCAATGACCGCAAGACCGCCAACAGGATGAACGAGCGGCTCAAGAACCTTAGGGAAAACTGATCCGGCCATGGCTCATATTGTAACCGGAATAGTCGCCCACGTTGATGCAGGCAAGACGACCCTTTCAGAAGCCCTTCTCTACAAGGCCGGAGCCATCAGGAAACTTGGCCGTGTGGATTCCAGGGATGCATTCCTAGACACCAATTCCATCGAGCGCGACAGGGGAATCACGATTTTTTCAAAGCAGGCTGTGGTCAACGAAAGCATAACCCTAATCGACACGCCAGGCCACGTTGACTTCAGCGCAGAAATGGAACGTTCCCTTTCCGTCATGGATGCGGCAATTCTCTTAATCAATGGATCAGACGGAATACAGTCCCACACAAAGACCCTGTGGTCACTACTTGCCCAGCATAAGATTCCAACAGTGATTTTCGTCAACAAGATGGACATGCCTGATACGGACAGGAACTTTCTCCTGCAAAACCTTCACACCATCCTCAGCGACAATATTGTTGAATTCAACGGCAGCCTTTCAAATCCTTCGGAAGATTTCTTCAGTTCAGTTGCCGGATGCGACGACATGCTTACGGAAAAATTTCTTGAAGGAAAAAATCCAGATTCAGATGACATGCGCCGCTGCATACACGAACGGAAGCTTTTTCCGTGCCTCTTTGGTTCCGCCCTCAAGCTTGAAGGCATCAGTGAACTCCTGGATGTACTGGAGTCATTTTTTGCTACCGGTTATCCTTCATGCCCGGAAGATGGAAATGATTTTGGATGCATTGTCTATAAAATCTCCCGGGACAAAAACGGCAGCAAGCTTGCCCACATAAAGGTTACCGGTGGAACCCTCAGGGTAAGGGAAAACCTTGGTGAAGACAAGGTCAATGAGATAAGGATCTATTCCGGGGAAAAATATGAATCCGTAAAGGAAGTCCCTTGTGGCCACGTCTGTACCGTCACGGGATTAAAGTCCGCAAGGGCAGGCCATGTCTTTGGGGCTGATTCAAGCCTCGTCACAAACAAGATGGAAAGTGCGCTGATCTATTCCGTGGTTCCACCGGAGGGACTTGATGCAAGCAGGCTTTTGGCGATTCTGAGGGAACTTGAAGAAGAACTCCCCGAGCTTAAGGTTGACTTTTTCAGAAACGGAAGCAACGATGACGGAGAAGTCAGGATGATGCTCATGGGTGAGGTTCAGACCCAGGTTATACAGCAGCTCATAAAGGACAGGTTCGGCATTGAACTGGAATTTGGAGAAGGAAAAATCGCATACAGGGAAACCATTACGGAAAGCGTCATTGGTGTCGGCCACTACGAGCCCCTGCGCCATTATGCCGAAGTCCACCTCAAGCTTTCTCCCCTGCCCCGTGGAAGCGGAATGAAGTTCATCTCAAACCTGAGCGTTGACCTTCTGTCCACCAACTGGCAGCGGCTGATACTGACACACCTGCATGAAAAGCAGCATCTTGGAATCCTGACCGGCAGTCCGATTACAGACATGGAAATTGAAGTTGTTGCAGGGCGGGCTCACCTAAAGCACACGGAAGGCGGGGATTTCCGCCAGTCCACCTACCGTGCAATCCGTCATGGACTCATGCATTCAAGGTCAATTCTGCTGGAACCCTTTTACTCATTCCAGATTACTGTCCCGGAAGCAAACACGGGCCGCGTCATGAGCGACGTGGAAAAAATGCATGGAAGATGCCAGCTGACGGGCAGCAGGGGAGGCCTTGCAGTTCTCGAAGGAAGGGCACCAGTGGCCACCATGAAAAACTACATTAATGAACTCCGCGTCTTTTCCAAGGGCCAGGGGTCCATTTCCGTCACAACGGATGGATACGAGCCGTGCCATAACGAAAGGGAAGTCATTGAAAAAATGAACTATAACCCCGATGCAGATCTTGAAAATCCTTCATCAAGCGTCTTCTGTGCCCATGGCGCCGGATTTGTCGTCAGCTGGGACAAGGTCAACGACTACAGGCACATCAAGGACTGACCGTCATGACAGTCATTGTTTTTTAAGATTCTTGAAAAATGATACGTGGTTCTTAAGTTCATCAAAACCGAGTTTCCTGTAAAAATCATAGGCCGGAACGGTTGTCTCCGTCTGAAGGAAAATCTGGGTCACGCCTTTTTTTGGAAGTTCCCCTTCAATCAGGTTTAGGAAGTTTGTCCCGTAGCCTTTTCCCTGTTCCTGCTTTTTTACAAAAATTTCTTCTATATGGTATTCAGTTCCACCCCACCAGTGACGGATGCTTCCGATGGAAACCCCGGTCAAAATGCCATCGACATAAAGGCCGTAACACAAGGGCGTCCTGACTTCCAACAGGTCACGCAGGTATTCGTCCAGCTGCCTTTCATCGCTCCAGTCGTCATTCCAGGGGGGAGCCATGAATACTTCCCTGAAAAGCCTTTTTATTTCTTCAAGGTCATTTAATGAAAGAAGGCGAAGCGCCAGCCTTTCACTTTCCGCTACCTGTAGCAGGTTCCTTTCCACAGTATTCCTCCCCATCAAGTTCATACAGATATTCACCGGATGCAATTCCAGTTTTTGGATAGATCCTTGTACCATTTGCATCCTTAAGCTTCATTCCAATTTTCAGCATCACCCTTTCACTGGCCTTGTTCCTTGAATCGCAGTGGGCAATCAGTTTTCTTGCGCCAAGTTTCCTGAAGGCATATTCAGCAAGTCCCCTGGCCGCCTCCTGTGCAAATCCCATTCCGCGGTATTTCCTGTTGACAATCCAGCCAATTTCAAAAAGACCTGCCTCGTCATAGGCTGCAAGATTTATTCCTCCTGCAACAATTCCTTCGTGGGTGATTACAAATTCACGGTCTCTAGGACTTTCACTTTTCCAGCCCTCCACTGATTCCCTGATGAATTTTTCCGTCTCCCCAATGGTTTCATTTGGAAGGAACATCATCATTGTAATCTCCCTGTCACCTGCATATTCGTGAACTGCATCCAGGTCACTTTCTTCAATTGGCCGAAGGACAAGCCTTTCTGTTTTTATGATATTATTTTCCATTCCAAAAACTTCCGTCCCTTTAAGTGTCGATCCGTTCCATCTGGGCTATGCTCCTGTTCCTGTAAACCAGGTCCTCGCGAACAGTAAATCCCATTTTTTCCCAGAAGCCATTCCCAATCTGGTTCCTTTCAAAAACCACAAGGGCGACTTTTGTAATCCCCTCATTTTCAAGGGCAGTCATGGCACGGTCCACAAGATTTTTTGCCACATGCCTTCCGCGGAATTCCGGAAGAACCGCAGTATGGTAGATATACCCCCTGCGCCCGTCATTCCCTGCAAGGATCACGCCGACAATTTTTCCGTCTTCCTCGGCAACAAAACAGGTCGACGGATTTCTCCTGAGGAACCTTTCAATGCCGTCCCTGCTGTCATCCACGGAATTCAATCCCATGCCCGGAGTTGAAATCCAGAGGCCGTAAATTTCATCATAATCAGAAACCGTCATTATCCTGAAATCAATCATGTTCTCCCCCACAAATAATCCATGCAAATATCCAGATGCCCAGATGCAGGCAGCAACTGTCACCTGATGGTCATAAGCCTACTTGATCCACCACTCGGGAGTAAGTTCACCAAGGGTCATGATCCGCCCCTTTTCGTAATCCATGAGAATCTCAATGTCCTGGTAACGGCCCGGCATAAGCTGAACCATAAGTTCACGGCATGCACCGCAGGGGGCACCGCTTGAACCGTCAGGCAGAATTGCAGCAACACGCCTGATCTCGCTTTCACCGTTGGTAATCATGTTGAAGATGGCATTGCGTTCTGCGCAGATTCCAAGGGTCGAGCAAGTATCGATGCAGACTCCCGTGTAGATTTTTCCGCTTGCAGATTCAATGGCGGCAGCAACTTCTCCACCGCTTACATAATCCGAGATTTTTCTTCCATTCTGAACTGCCCTTGCAGCATCCAATAATTTTGTCCAAATAGGGTCCATGCTTGTCCTCTCAAAAAAATATGCATCAACTGTACATCACAATCCTGACTCTTGCAATAAACCTGCAATTTACAGGCAGGCAACCGCGTTGAAAATATAGAAAATAAGGTTTATACTCTAGGGATGAAACTTTTCAAGAACAAGAAGCAGGATCCATCGGCTCCTGTACCAAATAAAAAGGGCGGCAAGAAAAAAAAGTCGGGAATCGGTTTTGCCCTCTATGCCCTGGCTGCCCTCATACTTTTAGTCTTCACCCTGGTAAACCAGGAACGCATTGCCCGTAACCTTAAGACCACTGGATTTTTCAGCAAGACGGGACTCAAGGCTCCAAGCTTCATAGAAAATGCCATTGTGGAAGAAGAAGACCTTTCAAACAAAAACGACGTGGAACCGGAAGGACCCGTGCAGATCGACCTTAACGACAGCGGGTCAAAGGCCACGGTAAAAAAATCCATCACGCCACGAAACCAGGCTGCCCGTGACGCAGAAGAAGCCGTAGCCCAGTCCATTGCAAGGGCTCCCGAAGAAGAACAGCCAAGGCAGGAAGAAATCGATTCAGGCAGGACGGAATCTCCGGCTCAAGAAAAACCGGCCCAGGCTCAGGAAGCTCCAAGGGAAAAGGCAAAGACTGAAGAACCAAAAGTTCAGCCTAAGAAAGAAACCGCCGTAAAGAAGGAAATCCAGGTAAAGGACGAAACTCCAGTCAAGACCATGAACCTTAAGCTTTACTTCATGACCATAAGCAGCAACGGCTCAGTGGCAAGAAAGGAAGTAACCCGTTCCATGAAAAAATCCGACAGCCCACTGGTGGATGCCATTAACGCACTGATTGCAGGCCCTGACGCTGCGGAAGAAAAGAGCGGATGCAGGACCCTGGTTTCCAACGGTACAAGGCTCATGGGTGCATCCGTCAGCAACGGAACTGCAACGCTTAATTTTAGCGGTGAATTTGAATTTAACCAGTACGGAATAGAGGGTCTTCGCGGCCAGCTCCAGCAGATCGTCTACACGGCAACTGCATTCCCGACGGTACAGAGCGTACAGTTCCTCGTGGACGGCGAAAAGAAGGAATACCTGGGCCAGGAAGGCGTCTGGATCGGCACCCCCCTAAGCCGCATGTCATCGTTCTAAAATATCCCCTGCAGGGCCCCGTCATCCCGTGACAGCCTGTCATTCCGTATGCAGGGAAATGACAAATTAAACTTTTCCAATCCCCCAAAAAAAAAGCCTGTCTCCCCGGTTTACCCAAGGAGGCAGGCTTCATGCATTCTGGCCTTACATCATCAGACCTTGAACTGGTCTATCTGCTCGCCGATGCGATTAATGGAATCTTCCATCTTGTGTGAAAGGGCAGAAAGGGCTGCGCCGGTTTCATTGATCTTCTTTGCACCAACGGACATCTCGTTCATGCCTTCCTTCATGCTGAGGGTAGCATCCTGCAGGTGCTTGATCTCGTCAAGAATCGTCTTGTTTCCTTCAGACATTTCCAGGGAAGAACTCTTAACTTCATTTGAAGAATCGTTCATGTTGTTAAGCACAATGGAAATCTGCTTTGAACCTTCACCCTGCTCCTGCATGGCGCTCTTGATTTCCTGAACAAGGTTGTTGGTGTTGTTGATTCCAGTTGAAACTTCAACAAAGGATGCACCTGCTGCCTGGGATGCAAGAATCATGTCGGAAATGCTTGCAGTGATTTTCTGAAGCTGTTCCCCAATGGTCCTTGACTGGCTTGAAGATGTTTCCGAAAGTTTTCTGATTTCATCTGCAACAACAGAAAATCCCTTTCCTGCTTCCCCTGCGTGGGCTGCCTCAATGGCGGCATTCATTGCAAGAAGGTTTGTCTGGGCTGCAATTGAAGAAATGACGGAGTTTGCTTCCTGCAGGGCCTTGCTTTCGTTTTCGATTATCTGGATCTTGACGTTTACATCTTCCTGCTTTTCAACTCCGCTGTTTGCCTTTTCCTCAAGCTTGTTGAATTCATAGGCCATCTTTCCAACCGAATTGTTGACGGAATTGATGTTTCCAATCATCTGCTCAACGGCCGCACTTGCATGGGTAACGGCATTTGTCTGGCCTTCAATCATCCTTGAAAGGGATTCAATGTTTGAGGCAATTTCATTTACTGCTCCGGCAGTCTGGTTTACGGAATCAGTCTGGTTGCCGATAAAGCGTTCCATGCTTTCGATGTTGGAAATGATCTCTATGATTGAAGAACTCGTGTCGCTTGTGCTTTCCGTAAGTTCCTGGCCGGCACCGTAAAGGTCGTTCTTGCTTTCCTTGAGGGAAGTAACGATGTCCTGGAGCTTTTTTGTAAACAGGTTGAATCCGTCAACAACGCGGCCGATTTCACTGTTCTGTGAAATGTTGATCCTCTTTGTAAGGTCAGCCTCACCGGATGCAATGTCAAGGATGTTCTTTTCAACAATGTTAAGGGGCTTGAGGGAAGAAATGATCAGTCCTGCAATGGTTGCAAGGATGAGGAATGCAAGGAGCACGCCGCCTACGGTCATGAACCGTCCTACATGGGTGGATGTTGAAAGAAGGTCCGATGCTTCGTAAGTGATGGCAAGCCTCCATGGAGTATGCTCGATTTCCTCAAAGAAACAGAATCCCTTCTTCTTGAGGGAGTCAACATATTCAAAGGCACCTTCAGTTCCATTGATCCTGCCATGGAGAATCTCAACATCCGGATTAAGCTGGGCATCTTCCCTGCTTGATATCATCGTATTTCCCGTAGAAGAAATAAGGATGGAGCGTCCTGTTTTTCCAAGGTCAATTCCATTGAAAAGGTCTTCAAGCTCGTCAAGGCTTACGACACCACAGAAGAATCCCTTTTTCCTTCCATTGACATTTACGGCACGGCACACGTGGATGCTGTACTTTCCCGTCGTCTTTGAAAGAACCGGGTCGTCAATGTAAAAATCCTTTCCGCCCTGCATGACAGACTGGAAGTAGTCGCGGTCCTTGATGGTCGTGGATGTATTGATGTCCGTCATCATGGTACCGGTCACGTCGACCCATCCAACGTAGTCAAAGTGGTCAGGCCTGTAACCTTCCTTTGACCTGAGCCAATCCGTAATCTCTTCCGAAGAACCGGTTTCTGCAACCTCCGACTTTGCATAGAATGAAAGGGATTCAAAATAGGTTTCCATTTCATGGGCAATGGCGTGGGAATACATTCCGGTGAATTCAGTCTGCTGGACGACTGATGTTTCCCTGATGGCTTTTTTGGTTGATTCGATGACAATCGTAATTTCGATAAGGTTAAGGATTACGATTACAGATGCAAGAATGGCAACAAGCTTGTTGATAAGCTTTCCGTTTTTTTTCTTTTCCATAGCCAATAAATTTCCTTTGGATAAAATTTATTCAAGCTACACTAGTAAGTTCAATACACATATTATGGTGCCAAAAACCCGAGAAGTCCAGTTTTTTAAATTTATTGTTTTGGCAAATTGAAGAAGCTTATGGAATGGGAAGAAGCCTAGCCCCGATAGAAGCGGAATGGGCGGCGCTGCATGGCGGCGGCCATTGGAGCGGATAGCGGGTTTAGCAGATTGAATCCGCTCCAAAAAAACAGAGGCCAGGCCACCTTGATTATTCGGCGGAATATGTCTTTATGATGCCGTCAAAATACTGGCGGTTTTTCTGGTAAACGCTGTCAAAGACTGTGAGGGTCATGAGGGCGCAGGTTCCGTCGGATTTTCTTGTTACGGTCTTGAAGGACCTGGTTACGTTGTCAGAATCCGGCTGCCAGGTTACGGTCATGACAAAGGATGAATTTTCGCCCATGACAACCTTGCTGTGCTTCCAGAGGGAATAGGACTGGGCCGTGCTGAGGCAGTATCTTCTTGCAAGAACGGCTGGTGCCTTTTCCTTCATGTCGCCGGGAACGTTCATCTCCGTGATGGAAAGAATTGCATAGTCATCAAGGAGCCACATGTTTTCCATGGCAGACTTCCACGATGAGTCGATGGTCATCTTCTGGGTGCCAAAAGAAATGTCGAGCGGTTGTACGTCGGTTTTCTTGTAATGGCGCTTCTTGTCCTTTGGAAGGCCGGTGATTCCCTTGTAGTCTGCAAAGCTTGTGTCGCCGTTGGAAGTGACTATGCCGGTTGTCTCAACTGTAAAAAGCGGAGTGCCCCCTGCATCCGAAATGGATTCAATGTTGAACATGGGAACAAGGGGATTGTAGAGCATCTGGACCTTTCCGCCAAAATTTTCGTAGTCATCTTCCACCTTGATTTTTGAGGAAGAAGCCATGTCGATTTTCTGGCGGCGCGAATTGAATTCGTAAAGCAGGTCGTGAAGGTAGTTTATCAAGTCTGCGTCAACTGCATCGGAAGCTCCCCTGATGGATTCGCCAGTAAGGACCATCTTGTCTGCATTGCGGTCTACGGTCACGTAAATCGTAATGTCCTTTGCAGGTGTCCTTGTCTTTTCGTTCTCTGGGGCATAGTACCTTACGCCGTAGGTTCCCTCATCGTAGTAGATGAAGCCTATGATGGAATCCGTCTTGAAGGTGTAGTCCCTGTAGTAAACGTATTCGCCGGACATGTCCTGGATGTACTGCCTTACCCCAGGAAGGGCTGCCGGTGCAATCAATGGAATGAAGGCTACTGCCAGGGCTGCAGCCATGCTTCTGATGGTTTTTAAATTCATTTTTTACCGCCGGAAATATGATTTATGAATTCAGCATTAATAATTCAGCATTAAAAAAACAGGACGGCACCCTGAATCAAATGCCGCCCCGGATTGTGCAGAAAAAACTAGTCGTTGAGCCTTGCAAGTTCTGACTTTACGATTTCTGCAATCTTGGCACCTGCTTCCTCAAGAGGGAAGAATTTTGCCTCTGATTCGCTGCGCATCTTTACTTCTACGTTTGGAAGGTTCTTGTCACCGATGGTTACGCGGACTGGATATCCGATGAGGTCTGCATCGGCAAACTTAACGCCCGGGCGTTCGTCGCGGTCATCAAGAACAACTTCAACTCCGGCAGCCTTAAGGTCAGCATAAAGCTTGTCTGCAGCATCCTTCATTGCATCCTTGTACTTGATTGGCACGATTGCAACCGTATATGGTGCAACTGACATTGGCCACATGATTCCGTTGTCGTCGTGGAAGCATTCGATGATTGAAGCAAGAACGCGGTCAACACCGATTCCGTAGCATCCCATTGTTGGAACTGCTGCCTTGCCGTTCTTGTCAAGGTAAGTTACGCCCATGCTTTCTGTGTATTTCTTTCCAAGCTTGAAAATGTGTCCAAGTTCGTTACCCTTTGAAGTATGGAATTTGCCGCCGCAGTGAGGACATGTATCCCCTTCCTTTACTGTGCGTACATCTGCATTGAGGTATGCTGTGTAGTCGCGGGATGGTTCAACATGCTTGATGTGGAAACCGTCTTTGCCCGAACCTGCAATGGCATCGTGCATGCTGTTTACGCTAAGGTCCTGAATGATTGGGCACTTAACATTGACTGGACCAACGAATCCGTGTGGAGCACCTGCGATCATCATGATTTCCTCGTCGTCTGCAAGAACAACTTCAGAAGCCTTGAGAAGGCCTGCAAGCTTTGCTTCGTTTACTTCAAGGTCGCCACGGATGAGTACGCATGCGTATGAAACCGGATAGAATGTAAACTTTTCTTCCTTTACGACCTTGAGGTTTTCGCAGTGTGGTGCCTTTGAAAGGTCAAGGGAAGAATTGATTACGCGGTATACCAGGGCCTTGATGAAGTTCTTGCTTGATGTGCCAAAGAACTTTTCCATGTCTTCAATTGAGAATACGTTTGGTGTTGCAACTTCTTCAAAGGCAAGGTCAGTCTTTGTCATTGCAGGAGTGTCTTCCTTGCATGAAGCCTTTTCTACGTTTGCAGCATATCCGCAGTCGCAGAGAATGAGGGTGTCGTCACCGATTGGGCTTTCCACCATGAATTCTTCCGACCCCGAGCCACCCATGGCACCAGTGTCTGCCTTTACGGGAATGATCTTGAGGCCAAGGCGCTTGAAGATCCTGTGGTATGCCTTTGCATAATCCTGATATGTTGCGTCCAGGGATTCATCGTCTGCATGGAGTGAATATCCGTCAGCCATGTTGAATTCACGGCCGCGCATTACACCGTAGCGTGGGCGGATTTCGTCGCGGTACTTTGTGTTGATCTGGTATGCGTTGATTGGAAGCTGCTTGTATGAAGTAAGTCCCTGGCGCATGATTGCCGTATATGCTTCTTCTGCTGTTGGTGAAACAACCATGTCCTGCTCGCCGCGGTTTTTTGCCTTGAGCATCTGAGGACCCATCGTGTCCCAGCGGCCGCTTTCCTTCCAGATTTCTCCAGGAACGATTACTGTAGGCTTGAATTCCTGGGCGCCGATGTTGTTCCATTCTTCCTTGATGATGTTTTCAACCTTGCGGTATGCCTTGAGTCCAAGGGGCATGTATGTGTAAAGTCCGTTGCCAAGTTTACGGATAAGATCAGCTCTCATCATGAGCTGATGGCTTGAAATCTGAGCCTCTGCAGGGGCTTCGCGTAATGTTCTAAAAGAAATTTGAGATGCTTTCATAATGGAAGACATTTTAATGAATTGGAAGATAAATGGGAACCTCTAAACCCGTCAGGCTATGAAAGGGCTGCAAGGCAGGCCACCGCAGGAAGGGGGCCTTAAGGACCGCTTCCGAGGAGGCTGGAGCGGAAGCGGAACCCTGGAACAGCCGCCCGGACGGCCAGAATATTTTCAAAGGCATTCTTCTCTGCTATAATTCCCTCATGTCAAAAAAGCTTAAATTTCATTCCATATTGCTGGCAGCAGCATTTGCATTGCTTTCCGGCTGCAAGACAACCAGTTCACTCCAGCGGAATTTTGAAAAAGCCCGGCCCTTCGACGAAAACTTCATTACCAGCATAAATGACGTACCCGATTCCACCGGCAGCCAGGATTCCCCTTGCAGGTACATTTTCGTACGCCTGCACCACATAAACTACAACCGGGGCTCGCGCTTTCTTTACGTCTGGCGGTCCATGGCAAGTTCCATTGGCGAAGGAATCGACGGAAACATCTACACCCATTCTTCCATGAACTGCACCCTGACGGACGATTTTGTCGGCATCACCACCAAGGGAAAAAATCAGGTTAAGCTCGAGCAGTTCTCAAATCCCGATGACAACCCCTACTTCCGCCGCATCAACATGGATAAAACCAGCTGCACTGTAATTGCAATACCCGTTTCCCAATCTGACTGGGAAAACTGCCGCCGCCTGCTGGACTACTCCCTTGCCCCTACAGAAGACCTTAAGTTTTCAAAGCCCATTTCCCTTGCCATCCCAAAGAAGACAAAGGTTACAAAGAAAAAAATCCACGGCTACGGCTTCAGGAACCCGGACCAGTATGCTGCCGTTGTCCTTGACCCGGATCTTTCAGTTTATTTTAAGGATGAACATAAATACGCCTGCTCCACCTTCATAATGAAGATTCTTTCCACAGGCACCGGAATATACAGCACCTTTTTAATGGAAGAAAACCTCAGTCCCCAGGATTTTGCCCCCGTTGACCTGATGCTGCTTAAGGACGCCCAGGTGATCTTCATGTGCCGTGCATCGTGCTTTGACAAGGCGGCCGCTGAATTTGCAAGGCGAAACCCGTCCTTCAAGGAATACCTGCAGCACCAATAAAAAACTCCTAAATTCACCCTCCGGAAATTCCGATAATACTACGAAGGAACACAGGCCCCGGAAAAAGCTAAGGCTAGGGCGGCCATGATCCATTCATTTTTTTTTGGAGGCGGAATAATATGGCATACGGAGCAAATCCTTACGGAGGATACAGCGCGTACCGCGAAATCGGAGTAAAGACGGCAAGCCAGGGAAAACTTGTTGTCATGCTTTACGAAGGCGCAGTTTCAAGCCTGGAAAAGGCTGGTGCCCTCATTGAATCAGACGGAAAAATCAAGCCGGGCAACATTGAAAGCTTCGGAAACCATCTCCAGAAAGCCATGGACATCATTACTGAACTTGAAGTAAGCCTTGACCTTGACCGTGGCGGAGAAATCGCAAAAAACCTCATGTCCCTCTACGTGTTCTTCAACAAGCAGATCATGGAAGCAACGCTGGATCACGACAGAAAGAAAATCGACTTTGTATACAAGATGATGCTGGAACTGCACGACTCCTGGATTGAAGCTGCAAACAGCACTGCAAATTCCCGTGCACCAATGCCGGGATCAAAACCTTCCTTCAGCGTTACCGGCTGAACCGTCAGTTTGCGTTGAATGCAGTTTTCATAGGAGGACAAGAAATGGCAGCAAACCTAACACAAGAAGAACTGGACGAACGCGTGGCAATCCTCAAGAGATTCCGTGCACTCCTGGAACAGCAGAGGACAAAGTTCCGCGAGTACCTGAAGGTGCTTGAATCCCAGGAAGCAAAAATCTGCGAAGAAAACACTGAATCCATCCTGGCCCACAGCGAGCTGGAAGCAGAAATCGTAAAGGGCATCGGTTCCCTCCAGAAGGTCATCGTGCCCATGCAGGAACTTTACAACAGCCGCTATGCCACATACAATCCGTCGGACGTCATTCCGGTTTCCGCAATCCAGAAGGAACTGGCATCGCTCCAGACACAGGTTCTTGCCCAGAACGAAAGGAACAGAAACCTTCTCAAGACACACATGACCCAGCTTAAGACACAGATTCAGGAATTCCGGAACCCATACCGCTCACTGGCATCCGTTTATGCCCAGAAAACGACAGGTGCAGGCTCCAGAATCCAGCTGGACGTATGATGGAAGACATGAAGGAAAAAGGCATCTCCCCTGCAGACATTCAAGATAATGCAGGAGTAGGACAGGAACCTACAACCCGCGAAATGTGCTGGAACTGCTGGAGGCCAAAGGCTTCCTGCTTCTGCAAATACACGGCTCCCGTTGACAGCGGAATAAAATTCATATTCCTCATGCATCCAAAGGAATACCGCAAGCAGCGCACGGGTACGGGACGCCTTGCATCCATCTGCCTGCCTGGCAGCGAAATCTTTGTGGGCATAGACTTTACCAACGATCCCAAGCTTAATGCCCTCCTGAAAGACCCCCAGTACTATCCCGTCCTCATGTATCCATCCGACGATGCATGGCACGGAAAAAAGGAAGGATTCACCCAGGCAGTTAAGGGGCAGGGAAAAAAGCTCCTTGCCATCCTCATAGATTCCACATGGTTCTGCTCAAAGAAAATGATCCGCTACAGCAGCAACATCAACAGCCTGCCAAAGGTTTCATTTTACGGCCAGTACAAGAGCATATTCACCTTCAAGCATGAACCAAAGGAATACTGCGTCTCCACCATCGAAACCTGCTACTACCTTATCAAGGAACTCCAGGAAAGCGGCATATCAAATCCTGACTGCGACCCGGAACCACTGATGAACGTGTTCAAGGAAATGATAAAGTACCAGCTCCAGAAGGAAAACGACCGCATCGAGGGGCGCATTCCCACAACCCACGAATACGACTGGAAGTACACTAAAAAGCGTGACATCCCTGACTTCAAGTAGCCTGTCAGCTTGCCTTTTTGACGTAGGCATTTGAGGAATTGGCAAAACCCGGGGTAACGCCTGGAATCTTGCCTACCGCCGCAGTAATTAGCCAGAAATCCTTTCCGTTCAAAATCCTCCTTCCAGCCTTAAAGTCTTCAATGCATTGGGCTAGGTTCTGGCGGGAATAGCTTCTCGTTCCGGAACTGGTGGTTACATCGTCGCTGCAGACGGCATTCTGTGGGGAACACCCTCCCTGCCACAAATCGCCTTCCTCCAGGTATGACACAATGGAATCAAAGCTTTCATCCCATTCTTCTAGGGTGCTCTTTGCAAAGAGAAGGGCATCGTCTATGGTGCCCTGGGCATTGTTCTTTACATAAACTATGTCTGAATCTGCAAACACACTGTCCTCGTTTGCGGACCACAAGTCCCTTGCCGTATCGCAGCTGTCCATGTGGGTTGAAAGGGCAAGGTTATCCCCCTTCTCGCTGATCATTCCCTGGCCGTCAAGTCCGTCTGCCCTTATGGTGCGCATGTGAACCACAATGTATTCCCCCGTGTCTACCTCTATGGAAGGAAGCATGTATTTTTTCTTTTCACCGTCATGGGCACTCAGCACCTCAATGCCGGAAAGATTCCCTCCCTTAAGGACATAAAGCTCAACATATTCACTGCGGTGAACCTTTTCCTTGTTTACGCTGGCAGTGGCATAGGAATTCCTGACTTCCGTAATGATCACCCTTGCCGGATTGTCGTTAAAGCCAAGAAAGGGAATGCTGAAAGTAAGGGTGTTGCCGGAAGAATCCATCACCTGCCCTTCCACCACATAGTTCTGCCCGGTAACCGTATTTTCCCCAAGGGTCAGGATAGTGTTTAGCCCGTCCTCCGAAGCCTGGGATGAAAGGACATCAATCTCCGTGTCAACCAGATTTCCTTCCTCGTTCGTGGAATAGACACCGGCATTCTTTATGACGGCTTCCTTTGTAAATTCCAGCTTCAGGGTTGCACTGTCCAGCACCCTGAAGGAAGAAATGTGGGGAACGGAATAATCTCCGCACAGGACATCGATTCCTTCAACGGAACTCCTGCAGCTTATGGGACACACGGCAGCATAAGTGCACATAAAAAGTCCTGCAGCCGGCACCATGGTCCTGAGGGCATAGTTCCCCAGGGCTTTCAACAGCTTCTTGCAATTCATAAGGATTCCTCCATTATTCCATCATTTACGGCAGGCCCCAAAAGCTTATTCCCCGGAGCCTGCCATGCATATTATGATAAGCATCCATTCTGTTTTTTTTGCACGGGAAAAGGGAAAAAATTGCGTTTTTTTTCAATTTTACCTGCCAATTATTTTATTTTTTTTAAAAACCATCTTATAATTATATTGATGACCGACAGACAGCAATTCATGAACAGAAACACAGACAGAATCAACACGCTGATCTGCAGGATTCTGCTCTACACAAATTTTGTATTCCCCATTTTTCTTGTCACAAAATACTTCAACTTCTACGCCATGGGCTATGGCTTTACAATAGCATGCTGGACTGCAAACATGTTTCTTTCCTGCATGATGCGGAACTTGATTCAGTTTAACATCAGCCGCAAGATGATAAAGATCTTTGGCATTGCATCCATCATCATAGTCATCACCATCCTTGGCAGTAACAGGTCGGTGGCCATCAACATGGTTTACGTAATACCAACGTTCATAAGCTGCATGTACCTGGACAAGGGCACAATATTCCGCACGTCCATTGCAAGTTACATTGCCATGAGCATCTCCCTTTTCCTAAAAACTGAATCATCATTCATCCACGATGGAATCATCTCTTCAAACCTTAATGACTTCTGGAGGGTATACATTGGATTTTCCATTGAGCAGGTGTTCGTTCTTATAGCATGCATCGAACTTACAAAAGTCCTCAACATAGTCATCACGGAACTCCAGGAACGCACAAGGCAGATCCAGACCCTGCAGGCAAAGGAAATCCTGACCTTTGCAAACATAGTGGAGGCCCGCGACAAATTCTCCGGGGAACACATCAAGCGAACCAGCATGTACGTCAGGCTCCTTTCGGAAGAACTTTCCCACATGCAAAAGTACAGCGAAGTCCTTACGCCGGAAATAATCGACCTCTTTGCCAACGCAGCCCCTCTCCACGACCTTGGAAAGATTGAAGTTCCCGACAGCATCCTTAAGAAAGAAGGAAAGCTTACGGAAGAAGAATATGAGATCATGAAGAAGCACTCGGAGACGGGATACCTGATGATCAACCGATACCTTACGGACATAGTGGACCAGGAATTCCTCATGTACTCGGAACAGATGGCATTGCACCACCACGAACGCTACGACGGAACCGGCTATCCCCAGGGACTTGAAGGAGAGGCAATTCCCCTTTGTGCAAGAATCATGGCAGTGGCAGATGTTCTCGACGCCCTCCTGAGCAAAAGGCAGTACAAGGAATCCTTTTCCCTGGAAAAGGCCTTTGACATAATGAAAAGAGCAAGCGGATACCAGTTTGACCCGGACATCATCGCCTGCCTTGAAAAAATACTGCCGACGGTCGAATCCATTTCAGGCTGCGCAGAACTGGAAGTCATAGACTGAACTGCAGAACTGCTGAATTATTGAATGAAATAAACCAACTGAACAAAAAAAATGGCCGGTGCAGATGAAGTGCAGCGGCCTTTCTTTCTTCATGAAGGAACTGGTTCCTTTTATGAAGCCTAGAGATTTGCGTGGGGAACTATCAGGTTAAAGATGCGGTCCAGGTCGTCCCCCGTAAAATAGTTAATGGTAATGGAACCCTTGTCAAAGCTTCCCTTAAGCTGAACCTTTGTTCCAAGGCGGTCAATGATTTTCTGTTCCAGGGCAATGAGGTTTGGATCCCTCTTGTCTTCCTTCCTTACGGCAGGAGCCGGAATTGCAGGATTTCCTTCGCGCATTTCCCTGGCAAGGGATTCAGACTGCCTTACGGAAAGTCCCTGCCCCGTAATCTTTCCAAAGAGAATCCTCATGTCCGTGTCATTGTCAAGGCTCAGGATGGCCCTTGCATGACCGGAAGTTATCTTGTCCTGAACAAGTGCATTCTGGATGTCTTCCGGAAGCTTAAGGAGACGCAGGCAGTTTGCAACCGTCGAGCGATTCTTTCCAACGCGCTCAGCAACCTGGTCCTGGGTAAGGTTTGCAATTTCCATGAAACGGTAATATGCCTGGGCTTCTTCCACAGGGTTAAGGTCTGCACGCTGGATGTTTTCTATGAGGGCAACCTCAAGCTTCTTTTCATCCGAATACTTCCTGAGCTGAACCGGAATGCGTTCCAGGCCCGCTTTTCTTGCAGCCCTGGTTCTTCGTTCACCGGCAATGATATAGAATGTGCCGTCACCTGCATCCTCGATGATTACAGGAGAAAGTATTCCCTCACGGCGCACCGATTCCGTAAGCTCTGCAAGCTTTTCCTCATCAAAATATGTACGCGGCTGGCGTGGGTTAGGCTTAAGGAGGTTTGGGTCAACCCACAGGGTTCCGTCTTCGTCCTGGGTGATTCCAAGGGGAAGACTTGAAGCCTTTGGAAAAGATGCAGGTTGCACTTCCTTTAACTGAACACCAGTTGTCTCAACAACATCTTCCTCTTCGCTTTCTGCCATCAAGGCCCCGAGGCCCTTTCCCAATCCCTTAGCCACGGCTGATCACCTCTTCTGCAAGTTTCTTGTAACTCTTTGCGCCGATACAGTTAGGATCGTAAAGACAGATCGGTTCCCCATGGGAAGGAGCTTCCGAAAGCCTTACGTTCCTAGGAATTATGGTATTGAAAACCACATCCTTAAAATAGCTTTTAACCTGCATTACAACATCCTGGGCAAGGCGTGTGCGGCTGTCATACATGGTAAAGAAAATTCCGCCGATGACAAGATCCCTGTTGATTCCCTTCTGGACTTCCTTTACGGACTGGAGAAGAAGCGTGATTCCCTCAAGGGCAAAATATTCACACTGCATTGGAACAAGAACGGCATCTGCGGCAGCAAGACCGTTGAGAGTAAGAAGGCCAAGGGACGGTGGACAGACGATGAGAATGTAATCATACTTGTCGCGCACTGGAGCAATGGCATTCTTCAGGAAGAACTCGCGGTTTTCCTGGTCAACAAGCTCGATGGCTGCACCTGAAAGATCGATGGATGCACTTATGACGTCAAGGTTCTTAACCTTTGCATGCTTGATTGTTTCTTCTATTGAAGACTGACCGGCCATAAGCTCGTAAATCGTAGGCTTCTTCTTGCTGACGCCCACGCCGGAAGACATGTTGCCCTGGCTGTCAAAGTCAACGAGCAAAACCTTCTTTCCGGCTTCCGCTATGTATGCACCGATGTTGATTGCAGATGTAGTCTTTCCTACCCCACCCTTCTGATTTACAAAAACGTATACCTTACCCATAGCTCTATTATATAGATAACCTCTAAAAATTGCAATTTTTAACTGAACGGGATGATTCCATCCCCGGCTATTCCATCCACATTACGTCGTGGAACCAGTTCTTAAGGCTGCGGAGCTTTTCCCTTGTCTTTTCACGGGCAACCTTGCCGGCGGCCTTCTTGACCCTGTCAAAACTCCGGCTTGCAAGGGAAGAAATCTCTATGTCCCTCTTGAAGGAATCAAGGATCATCCTTGCATAGCGTGGCACCGTCATTTCAAAAACATCGCCGGAAAGTGACAGAATCCACCCAAGGCAGATAAGGACTGCAATGATTCCCTGCCAGCGGGAGATTATGTCCTTTGCAATGAATACGTCAAAGAAAATGATGGCTGCAATGGACAGGGAAACGATTCTCCTTGAAATCCTGAAGGTCCAGGCAAAGACCGGGTTCATGCGGCGCTTCTTGATTCCACCGAGAAGGAAGAACAGCTGCACGATGCAGATTGCAAGCATGGCCACGGAGGGAACAAAAAGCTGGTCCCGGAACCAGATGCGAAAGCCTAGGTAAACAAGATACACCACCTGAAGCACAAGGCGGGCTGCATAAAAGAAAACCTGGAATTCCCCGATGATGGCATTGATGGTCTTTTCCGTCTCAGGAAGAATGAAATTCTCATCCCTTCTTTCACCGTCGGCAGAACCTGAAGCCCCACCGTCATTTACAACATATTCAACATCCATGCTTCAATTGTAAACCCACGTAAAAAAATATTCAATTTTCCCAGTCATCAACTCCTGGCCGCAGATGGCAAAAACCGTTTTTTTTAATATACTGATGCCATGATAATTTCCGCAGTTTTTTCAAAGCCCTCAAAACATTCAACGCCAGGTCAGCCGTCACAGGAGATGACAGTTCCACTGGACAGGCCGTACATCAAGATCCGCATAAGGAAAATTCCCCAGGCCGTAAAAAGCCGCGCTCCATACCAGGGTGAATTCTTTACGGAAAAGCAGTGCTTTACAAAAAACATGTCGGAAAAAGACGTGGAGGAATTCATAGAAGGCCACGCAGGCACATCCTTCAAGAACTGCACCGTCACCACGGAATCGGAAGAAAAAACGATCCTTGCAAACAAGAAGGGCCAGGTCCGCACCATCATAAAAAAAACGGAAAACAGGAACAGCCTTAATTCAATTCAGCCTGTGCAGAAAAAAAAGAAGTATATAATAGAAGAAGGCACTGCAATTCCCTTCATGGAAGAACTTGGTGTCTTTACAAGGGAAGGCAGGATTGTTGCAAAACGCTACGACAAGTTCCGGCAGATAAACCGCTTCCTTGAATTCATAGATGACATCCTTGATGACGTAAGGAACATTGCAACGGGGGGAACTGAATTCACGGAGGCTCGTCCCCTGCGCATCATAGACTTTGGGTCGGGCAAAAGCTACCTTACCTTTGCAGTCTATTATTTCCTTGGGGAACTGAGGCACATACCGGTGCAGATTACAGGCCTTGACCTTAAGGAAGACGTCATCAGGAACTGCCAGGCCCTTGCAGAAAAATCAGGATACGAAAACCTTAGCTTTAAGATTGGCGACATTGCTGAATACGAAGGCAGCCAGAAGCCCGACATCATCATCACATTGCACGCTTGCGACACGGCCACGGACTACGCACTGGACTATGCAGTAAAGCGTGGTGCAGCCGCAATCCTTTCCGTTCCCTGCTGCCAGCATGAAATCAACAGCCAGATTGGAAAATCCACGGTAGGACCGGAAGATGCCCTTGCCCCCATCATGAAGTACGGAATCCTGAGGGAACGCTTTGCAGCCCTTGCAACAGATGCCATCCGCGCAGAACTTCTTGAAGGCAGCGGATATTCCGTGCAGCTCCTGGAATTCATCGACATGGAGGGAACGCCAAAAAACCTCCTGATCCGGGCAGTGCTTAAGAAAGGGGAAAGAAATATGAATTCACCATGCAAGAAAAAAAGCCCCCTCCTTGAGCACCTGAACGTGCACCAGACCCTGGACAAGATTCTTTAAGGTATGGATTTTTAGGCACAAATAGACTATTATCTCTAATATGGAAGATGTTGTTTCCTTTGAAGATGCAATGAAGCTGCTCAAGCATAATTACTTTAAGATCCTTAAGGTAAACCTAGACCAAGACAGCCACGTCTGCATCGAATGCAAGGACGAGACAGTTGAATACAGCAGGTTTTCTTCCTGGATCAGCGACTTTGCGGAAAAAGGCGGAGTGCATCCTGATGATGCCAGGGCCTTTGAAGAATTCAACTCCATTTCTTCCATAAAAGAACACTTTAAAAAAGACTGTTCACCCCTTTCCCTCAGGTACAGAAGAAAAAGCGGAGACAGCTACAGGTGGGCAATGGTGGAAATTCTTCCTGTCAAGGATTTTGGACCGGAAGATCCACACGTTATTCTTTATGCCAGCGACATCCACGACTACTATTCCCATGAGCTTGAATACAAGAACCACCTTGAACACGTCATCAACCACGATTCCCTTACGGACCTGTACAATTTCCTTGCATACAAAACCCTGTGCACGAAAAATTCCTCCAGGATGCTGACCAATACCGGCGTGCTTTTCTCGGATATCAACGGGCTCAAGCTTTGCAATGACACCAAGGGCCACGATGCAGGCACCAGGATGATAATGGACTATGCCGGCATCCTTACGGACTTTTTCCCAAAGGAATTCTGCTACCGCACTGGTGGCGACGAATTCATCGTCATCATGCCTGATGCAGACAAGAGCGACTTTCTGTTCCGTGCAAGGCAGATGGTCAGGTACCTTTCTGAGATGGAGATTCCAATTGCTTCCGTGGGCTACTGGTTTTCCGACACGCCGGAACCACTGAACCAAACCGTCAACAGGGCGGAAGACATGATGTACACGGAAAAGACAAAGTTCTACATGAACCATCCGGACTTCAAGCGCAGCGTCGTCAACGAGCTGGAAATCCTTAGCGGACTTTGCTCAGAGTTCACCTGCATTGCCATCATAAACATGCCGGACTACAAGACCTTCTTCTACAGGAACAACGGACTGCCGGAAGAAATCACCCTTCTCCTGAGCGGGGGAAACTTCCAGAAGGACAGGATAATCTTTGGCAAGAAGTACGTGCGCGAAGACCAGTACGAGCAGTTCATGAACGACTGCGACATGGAGACGGTTACCAAGAGACTTGAGGGACAGCATACTTACAGGATGCGGTTCCAGTCAAAGCCGATGCTCCACATGGGAATTGAGGAAACCACCAGCGAGTGGATCTTCCTCAAGGGCTCAAACGGAAACAGCATTATTTTTGCCACTA
The DNA here is from genome assembly GCA_045616325.1 of Treponema sp. Classification (GTDB taxonomy): domain Bacteria; phylum Spirochaetota; class Spirochaetia; order Treponematales; family Treponemataceae; genus Treponema_D. Next base: position 28,170 of record JAZLGN010000050.1, on the reverse strand, counting down.
GGCAAATAAAATGAATAGGACAACTTTCAGGCCCCTTGAGTTCCTGGAAGTTTCCGCAATTTAATTTTTTTTGGAAGGTAAAAAACTATGGGCGGAATTTTTGGAGTTGCATCTAAAAGCGACTGTTCGCTGGACTTGTTCTTTGGCGTTGACTATCACTCGCACCTTGGCACTCGCAGGGGTGGTCTTGCAGTCCTGAAGGACGACGGAACCTTTGAGCGTTCAATCCACAACATTTCCAATTCTCCATTCAGGACAAAATTCGACAGCGACATCAACAGCATGCACGGAAAACTTGGCATCGGTTGCATCTCCGACTACGAAGCACAGCCTCTCTTAGTCCACAGCCACCTGGGTTCCTTTGCAATCACAACTGTCGGCATCGTTACAAACAAGGACGAACTGGTGCAGGGAATCCTCGATGCATCAAAGACCCACTTCCTTGAAATGTCCGGCGGAGAGATCAACCAGACGGAACTCATAGTTGCCCTCATCAACCAGAAGAACACCATTGCAGAAGGAATCAAGAACGTCCAGGAAAAAATCAAGGGTTCCATCACCATGCTTGTAATGACAAAGGAAGGAATCTACGGTGCCCGCGACAAGATGGGACGCACTCCCCTCATGATCGGAAAGAAGGAAGACGACGGATTCTGCCTTAGCTTTGAAAGCCATGCATACATCAACCTGGGCTACAAGGACTACAAGGAACTTGGACCTGGGGAAATCGTCTTTGTTACGCCGGAAAAAATCGAGCAGATCCAGCAGCCTGGCGACAAGATGAAGATCTGTACATTCCTCTGGATTTACTACGGATACCCTACCGCATGCTACGAGGGCGTAAATGTTGAACAGATGCGCTACAACTGCGGTGCATACCTTGCAAAGCGCGATGCAGAAAACAACATAAAGCCTGACTGCGTTGCAGGCGTTCCGGATTCGGGAACTGCACATGCCGTAGGTTATGCCAACCAGTCGGGAATTCCATTTACACGCCCATTCATCAAGTACACTCCAACATGGCCGCGTTCATTCATGCCTACAAACCAGAACCAGCGCAACCTCATTGCCCACATGAAGCTGATTCCGGTTCAGCAGCTCATCAAGGACAGGAGCATCCTCCTCATTGATGATTCCATCGTCCGCGGAACACAGCTCAGGGAAACGACAGACTTCCTCTACGAAAGCGGAGCCAAGGAAGTTCACGTGCGCCCGGCCTGTCCCCCGATCATGTTCGGATGCAAGTACCTTAACTTTAGCCGCTCAAAGTCGGAGATGGACCTTATTGCCCGCCGCGTAGTGCGCCAGTTTGAAGGTGAAAACGTAAGCGATGAAGTTCTTGCAAAATACTGCGACCCGGACACTCCTGAATACGCAAAGATGCTGGAAGAAATCCGCAAGCAGCTTCACTTTACTACACTCCGCTTCCACCGCCTGGACGACATGCTTGACAGCACTGGACTTGACCACTGCAAGCTTTGCACCTACTGCTGGAACGGAAAGGAATAGCCGCAGGTACAACGTGGCATGTAATGGTTTTTCCATAACATGCCGATAATATCAGAATGATAAAGTGTTGCCGCCATTGCAGCCAAGGTGGCAGCCCACTTTTTATGGGAGAAGAAAATGGATTTATTTGAAGAACTGGAACCGCTCGGACTTGATACAAACGAAGCCCTTACACGCTTCATGGGCAACAGGCAGCTTCTCGAAATGATGCTCAAGAAGGTTCCTGAATATATTGAAAAGAACAAGGATATTATCCCTGAGATTCAGGCAGGTAACATTGACGGGGCAATCCAGAAAGCCCACACCCTCAAGGGCAACATGGGAAACCTTTCCATCAAGCCTCTTTTCGAAGCATACGCAAAAATCACGGAACAGCTTAGGGCCAATGACCTTGCCGGTGCAACTGAAGGCGTAAATGCAATCCAGGAAACACAGCAGAAAGTCATCGACGCAATCAGGCAGTTCTGCTAACAAAGCTAGTGGCCTAAAGGCCACCTGCTGCTCAATCGTAGTAAATTTCCGACTCAAAGGACAGTCCTTCCAAAGCCTGCCCCGTAACCGTAATCTTCTTTCCGTCTTCCGAAATCTTTCCGTAAATCTTAAGTTCGCTGCCAAGCATTGCTTCCTTTGAAAAGTTGATCCTGAATTCAACAGGAACCCTGGACCGATATTCTTCCGGAAGAACATCCTCTATAAAGGCGCTGTACCTTGAGTTTGTCGTGTGGCCGTTTGCATCCAGGTCCGAGAACCTGATTTTTCTAGTGTCCCACAGCTCCATGTCTGCAGGCGGAACAATTTTGCCCGGAACCGGAGCATCGAATTCTTCCTTCAGGAGGGGGTCAGGCCTTAAGGTAAATTTCTTTGACGGCATCATCCTTCGTGCATTGATGTCGATGACAAGCCAGGTGGACCTTCCGCTTATGAGGATATTGCCATCCATGTCAATGAACTTGTAGCACCGGCAAAGCTGAAGGGGTTCCGGCTTTTCTTCCCACGTAATAAGTTCAATGGACTGGTTTTCTTCCGGCATCTTGTGGATCCTGTATGCAACCCGCGAAACAAGGATTCCGTATCCCTTTTCCTTGAGGAACTCACGGGACATTCCCTGCTGGCGGTAGTCTTCAACAGCAATGTCGGAAGATATCTTCAAAAGTTCATGGATGCTCAAAAACCTGTGGGCATTGGCCTGGCTAAAGTATACGTTTTCCTGCCAGTGAAAGATCTTGTTCCCTTCCTTGATTTCGTGATACTGCTTGTATTCCATGTTTAAACTCCAATTTAATAAAATGCTGCATGACAGGATGAAAGGCAAACTGCAAGGTTCCCCCATTATATAAAAAAAACGCAGGATATGGTACACTATAACCATGGATGATTTTGCAAGGGAATACCATTCAATCCTCTCAAGGGAAATTCCAGAATTCATCAGGCCTTACCTTGAACTGGACTGTCTGAAGAGGCTTGGGGGAATCGGGCTTTTATGCGGAACGGACTGGACACCTCTTTTTAACAACAGGTTCTGGTATTCACGCTACGACCATTCCCTTGGAACTGCCCTCCTTACATGGAACTTCACCCGCGACAAGGCGCAGACCATAGCATCCCTGCTACACGATATTTCCACTCCTGCATTCAGCCACGTAACGGACTTCAAGAACGGAGACGCCCTTACCCAAAGCAGCACCGAAGACCTTAACCAGAAGATGATAGATGGCGACAGAAATCTTGAACTCCTTCTTTTGAGGGACGGGCTTTCCAGGGAACAGGTCAACGACTACCACAAGTACCCGGTATGCGACAACAGCATGCCAGGCCTTAGTGCAGACCGCCTTGAATACATGTACCCCAGTGGAGCTGCCCTTGCAGGAATCTGGAACCTTGAACAAATAAGGGAAAACTACGGCCACATCATACTCTCGCAAAACGAAAAGGGAATTCCGGAACTTGGCTTTGACGACGAGGAAGCAGCATTGACCTACATGAAAAAATTCATAGACATAAGCATGATCCTTCAGCGTAACGAAGACAAGGTTGCAATGCAGCTGATGGCCGACATACTGACACAGGCTGAATCGGAAGGATTCGTAAAGCCCGGAGACTACTACCGCCTTTCGGAAAAGGAATTCATCAGCCACCTTGAGGAATGTTCGGCATCAAGGCCAGGCTGCAGTTTTTCACGGCTCTTCAACGCATACAGGACCATGACCAAAATCAAGAGAAGCCCTGTTCCAATTAAGGGATGCTGGTGCGTAAGCCTTAAGGTAAAGCGCCGCTACGTGGATCCCCTTGCAAATGGAAAGCGCATTTCCTGCATAAGCACGGAAGCCAGGCAATACATTGAAAAGTTCCTTTCTTTTGAAGATGAAGCCTACGGCTGCGTGGAGGTGGAATAGATGGCATACTGGAAACCGCGCAGGATAATCTTTACAGGAAGCCAAAGCCCCCTGCTGAAAATCCTCTCCAGGGAAAACGAGACGGAAGTTGTTTCTTCCGTAAGCTTCATGGCAAACCTTGCACAACGGTTCCTGCCGGACCTGATAGTTTTTGACGGCCTTGATTTTACAGGAATCGGGGAAGTAAGGGCCATCCCCCAGTTTTCCAGGGTGCCCATCCTGATAATAGAAGATTCCTTTTCGCAGCTGAACAACCTGACGCCCATTGCCATTATGCCAGGAATTCTCATCTGCAATACGTCAGTGGCCATGAGGGAATCCTTTATCGAAAACCTGAAGCTTATCCTCAGTGCAAGAAAGAAAATCCTTCCGCCAAAAACCGGGGCAAAGGTAAAGTACGCAATCCTCTTCCTTAACAAGAACCTTGGACGAAAACTTACGCGTTCTGCCATAGCAAGCCAGCTTGGCACAAATCCCGACTACCTGACGAGAATCTTCAAGGCGGAAACAGGCACCGGATTTTGGAACTACCTGACCATCCTGCGCCTTGAGGAAGCAAAAAGGCTGCTGGAAACCACGGGCCTCATGATAAGGGAAATTTCCGACAGGTGCGGATTTTCAGACCCGGCATACTTCACCAACTCCTTCAGGAAGGAATTCGGAACATCCCCGGCGGCCTTCAGATCCATGTAGGCAAAAACGGGTAACAAGGCAAAAAAGCCCCCCTTGAGAAAAAGCATCCTACCCTGATAAAAAAAACATCCATGAAACATTGAGCATTTATTCCTGCCCCTGTATAATCAAGACATGAAGAACACACAGCGTAACGAACTTGCCGTATGCGGTTTTGCGGCAGTAAAGACCCTTGAAAAAAACAACTACCACAAAATCCAGCGCCTATATTTTACGGAAGAACGTGCCCCACTTTTTGGAGGCCTTTGCAAGAAAATGGCACAGGACAAAAAGCCATACAACCTGGTAAAAGATCCTGCCGAGCTTGAAAAGCTTTGCGGAAGCGTTCACCACCAGGGAGTCGTTGCAATGATTACTCCACCCACAATCCTTCCACTCAACAAGGACATAACTTCCATGTGGGCGGAAGAATGCCAGAAGGCCATCGTCCTTGACAGGGTTGGAAACGCCAACAACCTTGGTGCCATCGTAAGGAGCGCCGCATTCTTTGGAATCAAGAACATAGTTATTCCTGTTGATGAAGCACAGTCATCCATCACCACAAGCAGCTATCGTGTTGCAGAAGGTGGAATGGAATTCGTAAACGTCTATTCCGTAAAATCCATTTCATTTCTGCTAAAGGACATGGCCGGAAGAATGGTCAGGTTTGGAACTTCCCTCAAGGCAAAGAAGCAGGTTTCAGAAATGAAGGGACTTTGCGGTTCCAAGGGTGCAATCATAGTCCTTGGTAACGAGGAAAAGGGCATCAGCCGTGAAGTCGAGGAAAACTGCGACCACCTTGTAATCATTCCCTTTGCCGGCATGGATTCAAAGGATGCATCGCCCGTCGTTGACAGCCTTAACGTGGCGCAGGCCGCTTCCATCATCTGCTACGAGGTTTCTAAATGAAAAAAATCCTTGCAGCCATTGCCTCTCTTTTTCTTTGCGCACAGGTCTTTGCCCTGCCGGAATCTGAACGCTGCATAACGGAAACAGAAGGTTCCCCTTTCAAGGTCTGCCCGGTGCAGGACGGAATCCTTCTTGGTGCCAGCGCGCTGACATTTGGCTCATCCTACCTTTACATAAAGAAAATCGGCAGCTTCAAGGACTATGATGACTTTACCTACGACAAGGATGACATCAATTCCCTGGACAGAAGGTTTGCAAGAAAATACAACAGGAACCTTAACCATCTTGGAACCGCAGCAGTAACTTCACTGTACCTTTTCCCGGCCGTAGTTTACGGAACAGAGTGTCTTGGCGGCAACATGGATATGCAGGACGCCCTGACCACGCTGGCCATGTATGCAGAAAGCGCATTCATCACCAACACGGTAAAAAACCTCATGAAAATGGCAGTCCACCGTGTGCGCCCATACATGTACTTTGACGACTTCCCGGAAGATAAGGTGGATGACAACGACTTTCAGTTTTCATTCCCAAGCGGACACACCATCGATGCATTCATGAATGCAACATTCCTGAGCTACACATTCTGCAAATACTACCCGGAGTCAAGATACCGCGCACCAATCATTGCAGCTTCCTACGGAGTTGCAGCTGTAACCGGCGCCTTGAGAATGGCAAGCGGAAACCACTTTCTTACGGACGTTCTCGGTGGAGCTGCCATGGGAACTGCCATCGGTTTTGCAGTTCCATTCCTCCACACATTTGCCGCAAGGAAAACCACAAGGGACATGCAGCTTGCCCTGTCCCCGGCAGAAATATCCATCAGCATAAGGCTGTAGTCCACCGGTCAGTGTACCCCTCCCCCTTGCCTTTAGGAGGATTTTTTTTTGTTGCCAGAATTACATTATGCCCGTAAAATAAAAAGCATCCCTAGGATTGCATTTTTTAGGGATGCAACAGATTCTGGAGGCAAATAATGAAAAAGACCCTCAACGTAAAAATCGAGCGACCCCAGTTTGTCACATGCAGTGGGATTACCTACAGTCAGGTGGACTACTGGTACGGCCACACAAGGCGCGACCTTAAGATGGACTTGATTTACCCGGAAGACAGCAGCGGAAAAACTTATCCTTGCGTTGTATGGATCTGCGGAGGCGCATGGCTCACCATGGACAGGTCTGCCCACCTTGCATACCTTTCAAAGCTCGCCCTTGCAGGATTTGCTGTTGCAAGCGTTGAATACAGGACCAGCAACGAGGGACAGTTTCCATCACAGATAGTCGATGTAAAAACCGCCATCCGATACCTAAAGGCAAATGCACTCCGCTACAGGATTGACCCGGAAAAAATCGGAGTTGGCGGAGAATCTGCAGGAGGGCATCTTGCATCCCTTGCAGCCCTATGCACGGACAAAAAATTCGATTCCAAGGAATGGAAGGGAGTCACAAGCACGGTAAAGGCCGCATGCCCATGGTACCCGGTTTCCGATCTCCTTGCATTCCCTCCGCTGCCGGATGATCTTTCAGCTGGCGCACCGCACAACCTGATGCTTGGCTATGACTGCCTCAAGAACAGTAAGAAATCCCGTGAGGCAAATCCTGTCGACTACATTACGAAAAATGCACCGCCATTCCTCATCATTCACGGAGACGACGACCACACGGTTCCATACAGCCAGGGTGTCCTGCTCCACGACAGGCTTGAAGATGCCGGATGCGACGTAACCCTGCTTACAGTAAGGGGAGCTGACCACGCGGACATCAGGTTCTTCCAGGACAAAATCTGGGACGAGATGATAAGGTTCTTCAGCCGTACTCTTACCTGAGCAGAACCTTGGAAAGATTTTCCTTGCCAAGAATCCTGAGTGCTTCCCTTACCAGGGAGGCATTTTCCTTTTTATTGAACTGAAGCAATGCACGCTGCAGCCTTCGCTCATGACCGCCACGTGCAACATATACGGTTTCAAGATGGCCTGTGGCAGGGTCATACTCGTGGGGATTAAAGCCCGTGTAGTACATGCAGGTGGCAAGGCTTCCGGGAGTCGGATAAAAATCCTGCACCTGGTCCGGAACAAACCCAGTCTTCTTTAAATAAAGGGCAGTATCCAATGCCTCCTTCAAACCAGCTCCTGGATGACCTGCAATGTAATAGGGAACAAGAAACTGCTTCTTGCCCTGTTCCCGGTTTATTCTTTCGTACTCGTCAGAAAAATCTTCATAGACCTTATGGGTGCTCTTCCTCATGAGGCGGAGAACGCTGTCGCTTACATGTTCCGGGGCAACCTTAAGCTGGCCGGAAATGTGATTTTCCACAAGCTCCTTAAAAAAAGTCCTGTTCCTGTCCATCATCAGGTAATCAAAGCGGATTCCGCTCCTGATGAAAACCTTCTTGATTCCGGGAAGGGCACGCAGTTTTCTCAACAGGCTTACATAATCCCTGTGGTCAACCCTTACGTTGGCACATGGATCCGTTCCCATGCAGTCCCGGTTCTTGCAGGCTCCGCACTTGGCCTGCTTTTCGCATGCATCATGGCGGAAGTTTGCAGTCGGTCCCCCAACGTCGTGAATGTATCCCTTGAAGTCAGGATCCTGCGTCATTTTCCTTGCTTCCTCAATAAGGCTTTCGTGACTGCGGCTCTGGATTCTCCGGCCCTGGTGGAATGTGATGGCACAGAAGGAACACGCACCAAAGCATCCCCTGCAGCTTGCAAGGCTGAACTTGACTTCCTTTAGGGCATCGATTCCAGTCCGGCCGTTTTCTGCAGGAATGTCATACATGGGATGTGCGCGTCTTGTAAAGGGCAGGGCGTAGATTGAATCAAATTCTTCCTGGCTCAAGGGCAGGGCCGGCAGATTCTGGACGACAAAACGGGATTCGGCAGGCTCAATCAGAATGCGCGCGTTTATGGCGTCGGTATTCTGCTCCTGGACAATGTATGAACGGGCAAAAAGTTCCTTGCTCTGGGGGGTGTTTCGGGCTATGTCCTGGAAAGGCGGAAGCATGAGGGCATGTTCTGCCGGAGCATCTGAGCCAAAAACCGGCATCTGCCTAAGGTGGGCGTTCTGCTGGTTTGACCTTGTCTGGGTGGCCTGCGGCGGAACAGGGGCTGTTCCATCTTCGTAGGCCTTCGTATATTCTGCAAGGACTTCCGTGTACGGGGGAAGCTCGTCTTTTTTTCCGGTGTACCAGCAGGAGCCGCGTACGTTCCTTATCTGGCGTGCTGGAATTCCCTGGCGCAGAAGGTCTGCAACTTCAATTATGGATTTTTCCCCCATGCCATAAAGGAGAAGGTCTGCCTTGGAATCCAGTAGAATGGAATGCTTTACGGTATTGGACCAGTAGTCGTAGTGGCTTGTCCTTCTAAGGCTTGCCTCGATTCCACCGATGATGACGTTGACGCCCTTGTATGCCTCGCGGATTTTCTGCACGTAAACCAATGTTGCCCTGTCGGGCCGACGGCCTGCAATTCCCCCATGGGAATAAACATCCTCAGAGCGGGGCTTGTTGTTTGCCGTATAATTGGAAACCATGCTGTCCATGGCACCTGCGCTTACAAGAAAACCAAGCTTTGGCTGGCCGAAAATCTTAAAGCTTTCACATGTGGAACAGTCCGGTTGGGCAATGATTCCCACAGAGTAACCGTGTGATTCCAGGAGTCTTCCCAAAAGGGCTGCTGCAAAACTTGGATGGTCAACATACCCGTCTCCTGAGACAAAGACAAAATCAGGTGCGTCTATGCCGCGCGCTTCCAGGTCTTCCCTGCATACGGCAAGGAATTCATTTTTCGATTGAGTCATCAACTTCTTTCTTTTCTTTCTTCAGCCTTGTAACGAGAATGGATGCATAGATGAAAACGCCCACAACACCGGCAAGAATGGCTCCCATGGCAGCATAAAAACCGGTTCCGCATCCGTCCCTGTAACCATCATACACATAGTAGGCAACAATGGCAAAAACTGCGGCAATGAGGGTGCGGCTGTTTTCAAACTTCTTTATCTTCTGTCTCAAGTCCTCGGACCTTGCTTCAAGTTCTTCATTAGTCATAAGTCCATGATAGCACATATTGAATTATTGAACAAACAGCCTACATGATTTATTATTCTAGGAATGAAAAAAACTTTACTGACTGCAGCTTTTCTGGCCATTGCCTCTTTTTGCTTTGGTGCAAATTTTTCCCTTACCGGCGGAGCGGAAGCCGGATTCATTGACTTTGGAAACCCGGTGGCAATTTCGAATACTTCCCACGTTGCAACGGAGCACCTGGCTGCAGGAATTTTTGGAGATGCAGTACTTTACCCTGACGAAAAACACCTTGGAATCTTTGGCCATGCTTCATTCCTGCCTAAAATCTCAAATAGAATTCTTGTCCGAAATCCTGAAGAAAAAAGCTACATAGAAGGACTTAAGGCAGACCCCGACAAGCAAAGCCTTTACTACACTCCAGAAACCGACAACCCATGGTACAAGAAGGAATACTCAAACACCATAACCCAGTTCCCATTGGACAGCGGAAGTTTTGACGTTACTGCCATCGGTGGCCTTTGCTACAGGTTCATTCCAACGTCATTCATCAACCTTGCAGTCCGCCTGGGACCTGCTGCCATAGGTGGAAAAATCAAGTGGCAGGGACAGTCCTACACCTACCTGAACGTTGGCGGAGGTGCCCAGATTGCATGTGACGTAAACTGGAAATTCATAGACATAATGCTTGGACTGAGCGGAATCTACGCCCCCGTCAAGACAAAGGACATTCCGGTCTTTGACACGACGTCCACAATTCCCCAGGGATATGAAAAACTCACCTACATGAGCTGCTTTGCCGGCATTGGAGTAAAATTCTAGAAAATGAATTCCACAAGACTGATGACAATGAAATTTTCCGTTGGCCTGCTAATGGCTGCCTGCATCCTAGGACTTTCTTCCTGCGGAAAAAAAACCGTGGCAAACGAACTTCCCCTGCAGACGGAAACAAAGACGATCAAGAGCCACAAGTGGTTCTATTTTTCTGAAAGCGGACTTGAATCCATAGACCTTCCGCAGAATGCCCCGGCAGTTTCAGAAAAACCGTGGACAGAAGCCATAAGGGTTTCAAGTGCAGCATCCGTCATTCCGTCAAAAGAGCGCATCCAAAGCCACAGTCCGTACCAGGCATTTGCCCTGCTGAACAGAAAAGGCATCCTGTGCATTAACGAGGACAAGGCCCAGCTGTACACGGAAGATTCATTCTTTGCCAGGGAAACCGCTGACCAGATGGTCTTTAGCAACGGCCACCCTGTCTTCTACCTTTACCGGAGCACATTCTTTAATGACAGGGCAAATTCCCCGGAAGAACAGGTAAGCCCCCTTCGCCCCTTCCTTGTTGAAATGAACCCGGACTCAAAGGTTTTCTTTCCCCTTGTTTCATACAGGAATCTGGGACTTGAGACGACGGACCAGATTACGGGATTCATCTGGGACGGAACCACATGGGCATGTTCTGCAAAGAAAGTCCAGGACGGCAAGGCAAGCTTTTCCTACTTTTACTGGCAGCCACTGGTTCCCCTTGCAGACCTAAGCCCGGCCCTGGGACAGGAGACGTTCCTTTTCAATTCCCTCGACGAGGAAAAATTCCGGCAGATAAGCACGCCAAAATACATAAGCAAGGCACCGGAAGAACTTAAGAAACTTGTGTCATCAATTCCACAGAGTTTTTCCTACTATGTAGTCTGGCGTGACGAAAGCGGAACAAGTCCCATAAGCTATGCACAGATGGGAGACAGCGACTACCTGCTTACGGCAAGCGGAAGCGTATGCATGGAAAGCGGATTAAGCTGCTGCGTTTTTCAGGACGGAACAACCTACGTAAAAATTTCGGGGGAAGAAAAAGTTTCCGCAGCATTCAGGCTGCCACGGCTTCCAAGGGGATTCACCTACGGAGAACAGTGCATTGCAGGAAAAACCCTATGGGTTGCATGGGAAGAAAGCACCTTCTACAAGACAAGGCGCGCCGGCATGATCTGTGTAAACCTCGGGGATATACTGCAACTGTAGGTCTTGACTAGCACTTGCTTTTTTACGGGATAACTTAAAAGTACTGCGCGGAGGACAGGTTCGTTCTGCGTGCAGCATTTGAAGCCGGGGATGCCGTCAGGCAGACCTCAATACCTATAGGCTTCAACCCGCGAAACGCAGGACGGTTCTGTCCGGGAGAGCAGTACTTTATACTGCCCTACGCACGGTAATAATATGCATTCATAACGCATTTACCAGTCCTGTCCGAAAGCACGGTACGTTTCGCAGGTTGTCCGGAAACGTAGATACATTCAGAAACTGACAAGATTCCTGATTTCGGTTTTCTCCGGTTCCTTAAAGTAAATGTACTTGAAGGGATGAATGTCCAGTCCGTTGGTTTTCCAGCCTCCGATTTCTTCCACATTAATGATGTGACCACTTACCGGATGGGCAATCGGAATAATCATGCAGTCATCAAGGAGAATCTGTTCAGCCTGGGCAAGGCACTTGTACTGGTCTTCCATCATGTCAAGGCGCGATGATTCCAGGAGAAGCCTGTCATATTCTTCATTGACATACTGAACGCAGTTAAGGGATGAACCTCCGCGGAACAGTTCAAGGAATGCAAGTGGATCTGCAAAGTCCCCAATCCACGAATAGAAGAAAAGGTCTGCATTCCAATATGGAATTGAAGAATTGTACCTGGCCCAGTCGGAACTTTGAGCAATGACACTAACCCCGAGAGGCTCCCATGCTTCCTTGAGGATTTCAAATATTCCCTTCATGTTTTCATCAGGTTCAACAGTGGCAAAAACCAGTGGCAGTTTTTTGTCCAGGGGAATGCCATTTTTCTTTCTGGCCTGGTTCATCAGTTCAAGGGCATCATCTGCATCGCTGTCGGAAATCCCCTTTACCTGAGGGTAGCCCTGCAGCGGATAGATGAAGGTTTCTGCCTTGACTGCATACTTTTCACGCAGGCGATCATAAGGCACGGCTTCAAGAAGGGCATTGCGGAATTCAACCTTGTCCCATGGACTGTTCATTGTCTTGAAGAAAAGATAGATGGTTCCGAATTCTGTTCCCATCTGAAGGTTTGACTTTCTTATTATCTTTGAATAGTCGGCATTGCCCATTATCCAGTCTATTTCCCCATTGTTGTACATGTAGGAATTTTCCGGATAATCGTCGCAAAGGGTGATTCTTATTCCCGGGAGCCTGACATTTGCAGCATCCCAGTATTTTTCATTTTTCTTGAGGCTGAGGAAATCTTCACCATGTTCTTCCAGTACAAAGGCACCGCTAAAAACATTTTCCTTCTGTGAGGTAATGCTGAATGCATGGTGACACAATATCTTTGGCAGGTGGGCCATGGGTTCCTTCAGGTGAACCACAAGGGTGCTGTCATCCCTGGCAAAAAGCTTTACTCCCTCGCGGCTTCCAGTTCCAGTACGAAGTTCCTGTGCACCAACCACGTTGTCCAGGAGGGAGGCAAATGGAGCACCACCTGTTTCCAGAAGGCGCATCCACGAATCCACAACCGTCATGGCAGTGATGGGAGAACCATCGCTAAAGGATGCATCAGTCCTTAAGGTAAAGGTCCATCGCTTCTTGTCCCTTGAAGTCTTGTAGGAAGTGCAAAGCCCCGGAACAGGACCAAGGTTTACAGGGTCGTAAGAAAAAAGCCCTTCATACAGGGCAGTAAAAAGCTGGGCTTCCGAAGTAAAGGATGCAGTGGCAGGGTTCAGGTCGTAAACGTGGCGAGATGCAGTTACATTCAAGACCCTCTGATTCTGCAGGTCCGGCTGTTCGTTTTCTGCAACAGCAAGGGATGCAGAAAAACACAGTGCAGCAAGTGCTGCAAGCAAAACTTTTTTCAATTCAATCCCCTATATTCCAAGCTTCTTCATCTGCTCGGCTTCCTCAACATAAGAAGAATATTCGCTCCTCAGCTGGTTTGCCTTTACGATGATGTTCTTGACGGCAGTAAGTTCCATGGAAAGTCCCTTGATTTTTGAACGGTTTTCAGAACTTGCGGCACTCTTGAAGAATTCATCAAGGGCAAAAAGAAGTGCAAAGAGATGGTTGTTTTCAACAAACTGCTTGTTAAGGTATTCAAGGATTGCCTCGTCCTTCTGCTGGTTTATCTTCTGCCATCCGCCGGCTTCCTTGATTGCAAAGGCTGAATAAATCTTGACCCGCTTTGAAAGGTTGCTGCTGAATTCAGTAAAGTGAACGATTTCCTTTTTCTTTGCTCCAGTCTTCTTGTCAAGGATGAGGACTTCGTAGTCAATTGACGGTTCAGCAAGGCCAAGAAGATTCCTGAAGAACCTCTTTATCTTTTCCTTGAATGTATTTTTTTCAGCCTGAAGAACTTCATGGTTTGCATTTATCTTTTCGCAGATAATCCTGTAATGGTCATGGGTCGTACCCATAACGCGCATGGCTTCCATAAGGATGGCATGTACGTCAACACGGTTTTCCTGAACGGGCTTTGTATTGTCCTTGACTTCCATGAGCTTTAAAAGCCCTTCCTGAAGCCTGGCCTTTTCCGGTCCAACTTCTTCCTGGACAATCTGGTTAACCAAGTCAGTGGTAAATGGACGTCCCGGCATTGACTGGGGGAACACCCTCCTGATTTCACCAAGCATTTCACCGGCTGATGCAGATGCCTTGGTCCTGTCAAATGCAGGATTTTCAAGGACGTTTCGCCTTACTTCCACCTTGTAGCGTTCCTTCTGGTATTCGGCAAGTTCCTTAAGGGTCTTGTCTATTTCCGTAATGGCAAGGTTGGTCTTGTGGAGGCAGTCCTTTATCATGCTCTGAAGAAGCTGGTCGGCATTGTTCTTTAAGTCGCCGACAAGATGGGCCAGGGCACGCGTATTGCTCTTTGTGGAATTAAGGGAAAGGTTTGTCCACTGAAAAACCTGGTTAAGGTCAAGGAGCTTCTTTACCCTTTCAACCTTAAGCTGTTCAACAGAAAAACGCATGTAGTTGCAGACAAAGTCAATCATTGTCTCATACATGCCAAGGCGGATTCCTATTTCCGTGGAACGTTCATTGTCGCTAAAAGGTTCCGTTGAAGGAAGAACGATTTTTGAGATCTTGGTTTCATTCTTGTAGGGATCGGAAATAACAAGGCCGCGCTTAACAAGGTTTTCAAGAAGATTGCGCACACATGAAAGGTGAATGCGGTACTGATCCTGAATTTTTGGAAGGCATTCAGTATCATACCATTTGTCCTTGGCTTCCGAGGCAAAGATGATTTTCTGATTAAATGATTCGTTTTCTGCCATTGTTCACTCGCTTGCATGATACGTCCGGCAGGAAATGCTTCAGAAACCGGAGCTTCCAGAAGTTACTGCAGGCAGTACTATACTTTATGAATATCGGAAAATTCAAAAAGAAATCTTAGGAAAAAATGGCCGTAAGGTTAATGAAGATAAACAGAGGTCTTTTCCCCCCCAAAAAAAAAAATCCCGGTACCGCACCATAAACTGACCGGATCCGGGATCTATTCAATTATTCTTCAATAACCATTATTGCAATCTTCTAGCGTATGGCTTCAATCCTGTCGTGCTGTTCTTCAAGAAGCTGCATTACATGGTCAATCATCTTCTGCTTTGGGTCAGCCTCATCTGCAGGAAGGGATGCAAGGTATTCAGAACGCATCTTCTTGCATTCGATTACAGGGCTTGCAGTAAAGATGAGCTTGTCCTGGCATACCAGGTCGCTGAGCATGTCTTCCTTTCCTTCCTGAATCTTAAGGATTGTTCCGTTGGCGCTGACAAGGATCATGATGTCAAAAAGGCGCAGGTAGCTGTCGATTTCACGGAGTCCCCTCTTTGTTTCCGGGTGGCCTGGCCTGTAGCGTGTTCCTGATGGGAATACGAGGATTACTTCTCCACGGCGCTTGCATTCATCCATGGCACGCATGGCTGCAAGGTTGATCTTACGGGCCTTCTGCTCTTCTTCCTTTGCCTTTGCTTCATCCTCTGCAGACATTCCCACCTTTTCAAGGCTTCTTGTCGGATAGATTACGACGCGGGTAAAGCTTTCTGCATAGGCACGGACAATTGGATCGTCTTCATTAAGCTTCATGCCGGCAATGGCAACAACCCTGTTTGAAAGGTCTGCAAGGTCCTTGTTTCCGCTGTGCTCAAGCATGTAAAGGATTGCAGGAAGGTCTGTGTTGGCATAATGCTCCATGAGAATCAAGCCCGACTTTCCGGCCTTTACCTGACTGTAAAAATCCAGGAAATTTTCAACTCCCTCAAGATGGCTGTCCGGAAGAATGTTGTCTTCCACCATCTTGTCCATGATTACGCGGTTTTTCTCGTTCTTTGGCTGATAAACATTTGTGTTCTCGATTTTGGCCGCAGCAACGGAATTTTCTGCAAGCGCCTTGAACATTTCACCATAAGCTTCACGAATTGTCTTGTTTTCCATGATTCAAAGTCCCCGTCAAAAAAATATGTAGAAAAAAAAACGACCCCTGCCAAGTTCCAGGGGTCATTCCTGAGCCGAAAAAATTATGCTTCCGGTGTGGTGATTACAACAGAGTTATCTGTGTGTGAGAATGGAGCAGGGATGTACTTGTCTGCTTCCCAATCATTTTCCCAATGCTTTCCATCGAGAAGATAGCGGAACTGGTATTCCTTTCCTGCTTCAAGCTTAAGCTTTGTAGAAAAAGAACCGTCCTTTCCCTTTGTCAGAGGATTTTCTGTGCTGCTCCAGCTGTTGAAGTCACCTGCAATCGAAATCTTTTCTGCGCCATGTGTTTCGTTTGCCTTCACAGTGAATGTAACTGTACAAGTCTTCTTGTCCTTCGTCCAAGACTTTTTCAATGACATTTTTTACTCCTGTCTGCCCGAATCCCTTCAGGCAATTTTAACAATACAAAGATATGCCATATTTACAACATGACATAATCAAATGATATTACATAGTACAATTTTTGCAGGTTTTAATCAAGGATATGGAAAAACCCGTTTTAATCAAGGATATGGAAAAACCCGATTAAATCAAGAAGATTAAGTAAACCAACATTAACTTCCAATAATGTCCGGCAAAACCAGCATAAACCCCAAGCCATCACAAAAGTGGCAGCCTAGGAATTCAATATCCTGAACATGGGGTCTTCCCCAGGATGAAGCTCCAGAATGTGCCTTTCACATTCAAGGACTTCCGTCGGGTCATGGGTAACATGAAGAAGGGTCGTTGTTCCAGTGTTGGCAACCGTTTCCAGAAGATCAAGAATCTTGCTGCGGTAGTCCTCGTCAAGACCGTGGCATGGCTCGTCAAGGACAAGAACCCTTGGATTTTTAACTGCGGCCCTAAGAATCAATACTGCACGCTGTTCACCATAACTCAGGGAAGAAAAGGATTCATTCTCGCGGCCGGCAAAACCGCCAAGCTTAAGCCAGGCCCTTGCCGTTGCAATCTGAAAGTCAGTCGGCATCTCGTACAGTCCGATGCTGTCCTTAAAGCCGGAAATGATTACATTCTGCAGGGAAGTTCCCCCCACCATCCTGTATTCAACATGGAGACGGTAGCTTACGATGCCAAGGCGGCGCTTGATGTCCCAGATGGTTTCTCCCGTTCCACGGCGTGATCCAAAAAGATAAACCGGCTCGCGGAAAACCTGCATGTTGTCGCCGGTGATAAGTTCCATGATGGTTGTCTTGCCGGAACCATTGGGCCCGCGGACAAGGTAATGCTCACCCTTTCTTACTTCCCACTTAAGGTCAACAAGAACCCTGTGTTCCCCCCAGCCTACGTTCACTCCGTCAAACTTTATGAGGCTGTCCGGCACCTCGTCGCAATTGACTGCATCCGTAAGGCATGAACTTTCCGTGCGGATCTTCTCAAGTTCAGCAAGGAACTTCTGCCTTTCTTCCTGGCGCTGGGCTTCATTTCTTGCACGGCGTTCTTCCACAACATTCTGGTAGTCTTCCCTGGTTCCGCAGAAGGAAATTTTCCTGTCCTGGAATTCAAGGACCCGGTTTATGCTATCGGGAATTTCCTTGTAGCGTTCCATGCTCAGGATTATGCGTGGGAATCCTGAACTTTCCTCGCCGCTTGTCTTCTGCCTCTTTACGATGCTGCCAAAAAATTCAAGGAGAATCCTGCGGCTTTCTGCATCAAGGCCTGCAAATGGATCGCTCAAGATCAGGAGCTTTGCCCCGGACAAAAGGGCACGGCACAATAGGGTGCGTCGGATTTCTCCAGTGGACATGTACCTGAGTCCCCGGTCAAGGATTTTTTCAACACCGCAAAGCTTTACCTGCGGCATGGACTCGAGCCTGTATGCAATCTCCGGAAGGGGGGCATTTTTCCTGCTTGAACCGCCAAGAACTTCTGCAATGTATGCACGTCCCGTACGACCCTCGTCTTCCCTGTCCATGTATTCGCTTTCGTCACGGTCGCGTTCCTCCTGAATCAGGGAAGCTGCCTTTTCCAGGGACACAACCTGGACGCTGTCTGAAATCAGGGAACTGAAGGAACCGCATTTTTCATCAGGAACAAAGGCACATCCCCGCTCTCCTGCAAGGGCATTGATGAATTCAGCCTTTCCACCGCCGTTGGGCCCAGTCAAGAGCCATGCCTGGTCGCTTTCATAATTCCAGTCAATGTTTTCTATCAATACGTTTCCGCTGCTTTTTACGGAACAGTTTTTCAATGATATCAGGTTCATAATAGACCATGATAAAGTTTTGACACAAAAGGCTCAAGAAGAATTTTTATATGGGCAATCGCCAAATTGTGCTGCAACCTTGGAAAGAATTTTTCAAACTGAATTGGAACCTCTCAGAAACTGAAGCCCTTTTTTTGCCGCGCAGGATCCTGCCCTAGACACTGGAAGATTTTTCATTCACAATGTAAAAGGGAGTTAACCATCAGCATGAAAAAAGTTTTCCATATCTATTCCGTATTATTCCTTATGCTTTCATTTATCGGATGTTCTGCCATGATTTCTGGCAGTGATAGCGACGATTCCGGGAAGGTATCCATCCTTCTTCCAGGTCCGGAAAACACAAGGGGAACAAGGGCGGCAGTTCCTGCATCATACACCTTCATCATAACCGTGACCAATACCGACGGCACTAACACTACAAAATCCGGACATTCGGGAGACTCCCTGGAATTTACGGTTGACTTTGGAAGCATCAGCATTTGTGCAGCTTCCTATGACAGCATCCTTGACGCCTCGCTGCCAGCCATGACGGACGTAAGCACCGCATCAAGCTACCTGCAGTCCAACGAATACGCATATTACTACATCCAGGAAACCCACGAAATCTCCCAGGCACAAACCAGCATCAACCTTGACCTTAAGAAAAGCCTCCTTTCAATCCAGGGAACCGTCCTTTTTAATAAGGCTCCTGCTGAATTTCCAATGAACCAAAACATTCCAGGATGGTCATACCCAAGATACAACATCACCGACAACGCCGATGACCTTCAGTCTTTCTGCTACGATGAAAAGGGAAATTTCATTGCAGCATACAAAACCAGCGCAACCGGTATAAATTCCATAAAGGTTTATTCCCTTGGCATTGAAGGCGGACGGTACAAGTACGTTGAAGGCAGGACGTACACACTGGATGGCACTCCCCAAAGAATGGCAGCCTATGGCAATTACATTTACTACCTGACCACTTCCTACGGTGCAACGATTTTTGCTGACGAACCATGGACAGCTGTACTAAAGCAGGTAAAAATCCTTGACAGGACTACGGGAGCTGCCGTCACCCATACAGCTTCAGAATTCGACATTATTACGGCACTGACCGCATGCAACGGAAGGCTTTACATTGCCGGAGAAAAAAGGGGCGAAGTTACAACAGTAACCCCTAAATATGATAGTTTTTTTAACGATAACCCCTCTCAAAAATACATTTCCACCTACAGCATATATTCCTATGGAATCGGGGCTGGCGGAAGCCTTGGCAGTCCAGAGCTTTACCTGAGCTACACCGATGACGACACCATTAATGCAATAAGGGAATTCAGCATTGACGACTATAACAGCATCATGTATACGGATATAACTCCAACAACACAACAGTATTACACCTTCATATACAACACCATATCGGACATGGCAGTCTATAACGGAAGGGTTTATGCCATAAGGAATACCCTCATAAACCTGGCGTATTGCTTTAATAACGGTGGAAACAGTGGATCAAGCCCTACAAGCGGTAGATACGCTTACGGCAACATAATCTACGGCAGCGGTGGACGTGCCATAAACCAGACCCCCTATCAGGGAGGAACTATCAACGGCGGCAGCTACATCATTCCGTGCAGGTTCATTGCCATAAAGCCTGACGAATTTGACTTTACCATGCTGACTCCGGATGAAACAGACAATAGCCTCATTGGAAAGATAAAGCTTAGCACGGGAGCCTATGCAACCATAACGGATGTCGATGCCAGCGAGTTCAAATTTGACAACATCCGAAGCGGAAGCTACTTTAACATTTCAGCAAGGGATGACCATCTTGAGGCCGTAGCCCACATCTACAGAGTCAAAGAAGCCTGATGAAAGTTTCCGTTTGCATCCCGGTCTACAACAGCGAAAGATACCTGCCCCGCTGCCTCGAAAGCCTGGCCGCCCAAACCCTTACGGATTTTGAGGTATTGGTTGTAAGCGACTGCTCCAAAGGCAGGGACCAGCGGGGATGGAGCTGCAAAAAAATATGCGCCAAATTCAAAAAACAGTCTGGAATCAACCTTACCTACATCGAACAGTACAAGAACAAGGGAAGCATGGAAGCCCGCCGGGAAGCAGTCTATGCCTCCTGCGGTGAATACATCCTGTGCGTTGACGCCGACGACGCCCTCGAAAGCACGGCACTGGAAGTCCTTGTTGCCACTGCAGAAAAAACCGGATCCGACATAATCCACTGCGGAGCAAGGGTTGTCTGCTCTTCCGGTAATCCCGAACTGCCGGAAAGAATAAACGAAAAAGACTATGAAGGCACCTACAAGGCTGCAAACCTGATTCACGAAGGGGAACTTTCCGGCCCCGAAGCCTTTGACTGCATGATAACCCATGGGGGAATAAACACATTCATCTGGGCCAAGCTCATAAAGCGCGACCTGTTCATAAAGGCTTGGGAACACATTCCGCCCATGTTTGGAGTCTGGGGCGAAGACTACCTCATGGCATTTTACGTAACATACCTTGCCCAAAAATATACGGGCCTAAGGGATGAACTTTACATCTATTCCATGGACACGGGCATTTCTTCCACGGAAAGGATTACCGACCTAAAAAAGTGGGAACGGTTCTGCTCCGTGTCTTCCATATTCTCAAGCCTTGTCCTTGCCCAGCAGGAAGAAACCATAAGGCTGACAAGTGAGCAGTCCATGGCCATAAACAGGAAATGCGATGAAATGATCATGACGCTCATCGTCTACCTGAACAGGTTCGTTGACGAAGAAATCCGACCCGATGCATCAAGAATGCTGCAGGACTACTGCGGAACTGAATACATCGAAAGGCTGAATTCAATTCTCGCAGGGGCATAATGAACTTCTTCAATAAGAACTGGTGGTGAATAATATTGATTTTCCTACCTGCCGTGAACCAGAAACCAGTACACCGCACTGGAAACATTGCTACGCCTTAAGTCTATTCTTCCTTTGTAAGCCAGCCTTTTTCGATGGCCCGCTCAATGTTTTTTTCGTACCAGCTCCTTACTGCAGGAAGTGCATCTATGGCCGGGCCGATTCTCCTGTTGACCATTTCAACAGAAGGATTACCTTCCTTCCATGTGTGGCCGCCCGTCAGGGTGTTGTGAAGGTACGGCTGGAGCCTGTCCATGGCGGCTGCATATTTTGAATCCGGCGTTTCCATGGCATCAAATTCTTCCCACAATGTCCTGAATTCCACCGCAAGGTTTTCCGGAAGTTCACCAAAAAGCCTGTCTGCCGCAATCTTTTCGCGCTGCTCCTTTCCCTCGTTGGCTGCAAGGTCATAGGCAAAGGTGTCCCCGGCATAAATTTCCACAAGGTCATGGACTATGCACATCTGTACGGCACGGCTTACGTCACATCCTTCAGGCGCATAATCCTTGAAAAGCATGGCCATTAATGCAATGTGCCAGGAATGTTCGGCATCGTTTTCCCGGCGGCTTTTATCTATGAGCATGGTCCTGCGGCTTATTCCAGTCATCTTGTCAACTTCTGCCGCAAACCTTAAAAGCTGGTTGATTCTTTCATCGCTGCCAGGCAGGAAATCCTTAATATTTAGCATGAATGCCTCCCACTTTTCCCTTATTATATGGGAGAACTTAAGGGCCGGCAACACGTTAATGATGGTGATACTGCGTTAGCGATGGTAGCCCCGTCAGTTAACTGCGGCGGCTGAGCGCAAGCGAAGCCATAGCAGTTAATGAGCGACTAGCGAAGGGCGAACGTAGCGGCCGGGGCAACTGCTCCGGCAACGCCCCAAAGTCTACCAGCACCACTACAAATTGCACCAAGCCAGACTGTTCTGTTTCATTCTGTTTTTATATAAAGTTCCCCTCGAAAAAAGCCGAAGATTAGATGAAGCCCTGAATCACTCAGCGGTTCAACGTAAGATTCAACATGATCTGGAGGAATTTATGAAGAAACTTATTTCACTTGCAGTGCTTGCAGCTACAACAATTCTTGCCTTTGCATACGACAGCGAACTCCTGGATTTAAAGGGCAACTACACTTCCTATACAAAGACCCATTATGCAGTCACATCAAAATTCGGGGACTACTTCCGAACGGTTTCAGAAAAATACGAACACTCATTTGCCGGCTCTTCACGCAGGAGCATCAAGACCCTAAACGCAAAGGACGAACTCCTTGACCAGACTGACTTTGAATACAACGCCGACGGAACAGTTGCAGCTGCAACCCTTTCGGACATCAACGGCAACGCAACAAAAATCGTCTACGAATATGATGGTTCAAAAATCAAGAGCGAATCTGAATTCAACAATGAAGGGCTCCTTACAAAAAAGCTCATCTACAAGTACGAGGATTCAAGGGTTACACAGAGCATGTATGACGGTGCAGGCCAGCTTACATTCCGTTCAATCAGCACCACCGACGAAAAGGGCAACGTCACCGAATGCTTTAACTACAATGCCAGCGGCCGCCTTGAAAACAGCCAGAAGTCAACATACCTTGAAGACGGAAGAATTTCTTCAATAGAAACCTTCGACATCGACGGGGAAAAGACAGGCAAGACAGTTTACCGCTACGACGCAAAGGGCTTCATTTCTGAAATCCAGATTTACGCAACGGACACCGACATCATCGAACGCGACATCTACAAGAACGACGAATTCGGCAATCCAAAGAGAATCAGCGTTTACAGCGTTGCAGAAAAATTCGGCGCCATCGCCAACGAGCTTGTTTCCATTACAGACTACTCATACAGCAGATAATCAGGCAGCAAACAGACAGACTCAAGATAAAAAAAAAAGCAGCAGATAATGAAAGAAACAATTGATTTTGGTGAAATAAACCAGGAAAGCAGCGAACCAAAATTTCTTCAGGTGGCCCAGAGGATCCGTGAGCTTATCGAAAACGGAACCTTAAAGCCTGAAGACCACCTGCCTTCCGTCAACCAGCTTATCGCACATTTCCAGGTTTCCCGCGATACCATAGTCAAGGCTTACCAGTGGCTCAAGGATTCTGATTATGTTGAATCAAGTCCAAGCAAGGCCTACTACGTGCGCATGCCATCCGCCGCGGAATCAAAGAAGCTGGTGCTTTTTCTCTCGGACTCGACGACGCCTTACAAGATGAAAATCTTTGACGCCCTTGCAGAAGGTCTCGGACAAAACTACCACGTGGACTTTTTTTCACACAGCGACAACTTTGACGTGCTCAAGATGCTGTACGAACATTACCGCGGACTAAAGAACTGCGAGATGGTTGCTATAATTCCGTCGGCAAGCCAGAGCCGCGAGGAATCCTACTTCAAGTACATCAACCCGGGCAAGATAATCTTCGTTGACCGCGACATTCCAAATTCAAAGCACCCTGCCGTCGTCCAGGATTTCAGGAATGCAATTCTTTCTGCCCTTAACGAGCACAATGAACTTCTGTCAAAATACAGGAAAATTGTCTTTCTTACGGACGATGTTTCCAATTCCCTCATTGAGGAAGTTAAGGAAACCTTTGAAAAAATCGCCCACAAAAACAGGATGGATTTTGAATACAGAAAGGCAGGTTCAACCTACAGCCAGATTCGTGCCAGCATGAATCCAAAGACGGACGAACTTTATTTTGCCATGGAAGAGGACATCATCTCCATCCTCCTGGAATCCATTGAAAACCGGGGGCTTAAGCTTGGCCGCGACGTGGGGCTCATTGCCATAAACGAAGGGCCTTTCTATAAATATACGGCAACTCCAATCAGCGTGCTGTCCTGTGATTTTGCAGGCATGGGAAAAAAACTTGCTCAGTTCATCAAGAGCGGAACCCTTGCAAAGGAAACAGTCAGCACAACACTTACGGTGCGCCAGTCAATTTTCCGGGAATAGAATCATTTGGGCGTTTCCCCGGCCAACTAACTCAATCCTGGTCAATTGAAAAATTCAGTTTTTTTCTATAATATTGCTGTAATCTATCAGCAAGAACCGGAACACGATCATCCGGTCAACACATAGGAGAAACGTAATGACTGAAATGGAACTTAAGTACGGATGCAACCCAAATCAGAAGCCTTCAAGGGTTTTCATGGAAGAAGGTGAACTGCCTTTCACGGTATTGAACGGAAAGCCTGGATTCATCAACCTTCTTGACGCATTCAACGGATGGCAGCTTGTAAAGGAACTTAAGGAAGCAACTGGAATGCCAGCCGCAACATCTTTCAAGCACGTATCTCCTGCAGGAGCTGCCATCGGCCGTCCATTAAGCGACACCCTCAAGAAAATCTACTACACTGACGATGTTGAACTTACCCCGCTTGCATGCGCCTATGCCCGTGCCCGCGGTGCCGACCGCATGTCTTCTTTTGGCGACTTCATCTCACTCAGCGACAAGTGCGACAAGGCAACAGCACTCCTCATCAAGAAGGAAGTATCGGACGGAATCATTGCACCAGGCTACGACGATGACGCCCTTGAAATCCTCAAGGCAAAAAAGAAGGGCGGTTACTGCGTGCTCCAGGTAAACCCGGACTACGTTCCTACCGCAACAGAAAAGAAGCAGGTCTTTGGCGTAACTTTCGAGCAGGGCCACAACTTCATCAAGATTGACGAACAGTCGGCTCTTTCCAACATCGTTACAGACAACAAGGAACTTTCAAAGGAAGAAAAGGACAACCTTGTAATCTCCCTCATCGTCCTCAAGTACACACAGTCAAACTCGGTCTGCTACGTAAAGGACGGACAGGCCATCGGCATCGGTGCCGGCCAGCAGTCACGCATCCACTGTACGCGTCTTGCAGGCGACAAGGCAGACAAATGGTGGCTCCGCCAGGCTCCACAGGTTCTCGGCCTTGACTTTAAGGCAGACATCAAGCGCGCTGACCGCGACAACACCATCGACGTTTACACAAGCGACGACTATGACGACGTTCTCGCAGAAGGCGTATGGCAGAACTTCTTCAACACAAAGCCGGCTGTTTTCACACGCGAAGAACGCAAGGCATGGATTGCAAAGAATACTGATGTTGCCCTTGGTTCTGACGCATTCTTCCCATTCGGGGACAACATCGAGCGCGCACACCGCAGCGGCGTAAAGGTAATCGCCCAGCCAGGCGGATCAGTCCGCGACGACAACGTAATCGAAACTGCAAATAAATATGGAATGGTAATGGCATTCAACGGAATTCGTCTCTTCCATCACTAAAACTGAGAGCGAGTTTGCCCACGGCAAACTCGTTAGTGAACGAAGTGAACGCATGCTTCAACGGAATTCGTCTTTTCCACCACTAAAACTGAGAGCGAGTTTGCTTACAAGCAAACTCGTTAGTGAGCGAAGCGAACGACGCCTTCAACGGCATTTGTCTTTTCCACCACTAAAACTGTGGGCGAGTTTGCTTACAAGCAAACTCCCTTTTTATATCAAATTTTGATATTCTACATAAATTTATTGTCTATTACACCAAATAATGCTATATTTAATATGAACTCTATCTCATAAATTAATATTTAGCGAGGTTCATATGTCATTATTTGTTACTAATCTGAAAAACTATCTGGCAACTACAAAAATTAAACAGAAATACATCAGTCGCAAGTCTGGCATTGAAGAGAATAAGCTTTCTCGTATTTTAAATGGAGTTCAAGAACCAGGTTGTTCTGAAATGGAATTAATAAGTACTGCGATTGGAAAAAGTATTAATTTCTTTCTTATTGAAAATCCTGTTTTCAAAACAGAGTATGCAGAATATTCTCCAAAGATATCATTTTACGCAGGAAATCCAAACGGTCAGCAAACCAAGGTTGCAGATAACCTTCTTGAGCTGATGGAAAATATTGACCTTGTTTTAAGTGCGGAAGGTCGTTTTTTAAGCTTGGAGTAGTGCATGACAATTGAACGTCTGAAAAAAATATTAAAATGCAGTAAAGAACATGAAATCAACATCAACAATTATATAAAAAATTTTTCTCACCAAGTTGATTTTGAGAATATTGATGGAGTCAGGGAACTTCTTCAGATTGTTAGACCTGTATTGCAGCAGAAAAATTATAAAATCATAGAGCTCCCTTTAGTTGATAAAGAAATTGGTGCATTTATTTATAGGGGCGATAAGCTTTCCTATCTGGTTATTAATTCAAGCGTTCCTGTGGTAAATGCTAATTTTGCATTATGTCATGAATTGTTTCATATTTTTTTCCAGCCAAATACAAACAAAAATACGGCAGATATTGAATTCGATTATTTCGAAAATGACAGCGAAGAAATTGCAAATCTCTTTGCCGGCAATTTACTGATGCCTAAGGATTCCTTTTCAAAACTTTTTAATAAATTTGCAACTATCTGCAATGGAGATGAAATTGATATAATTGTTTCTTTAATGAACTATTTTAAGGCACCATTTATGGCAGTTTTTATCAGGTGTTATGAATTAGGGCTTTTTACCAAAAATACTGTGGATGATCATTTTTTCAATATTAAATCTTCAGAACTGGAAAATCGTTTTGAAAAATTCTGGTACGATTCTTCCATATTAAGACCGTCAAATAATGATGATTCCGAGCGATTGAAAAAAATGGTTCACTATTATGGAACAGAATATGTTCAAAATGAGTATATTAAACAAAAGACTTTGACAGAAGTAATGAAAAACCTTGATTTACTCTTGAAAAAAATAAAGGCGTCAAACTAATGCCATCATTATACTCTGAAAGTCCATCAAATATTGATAAAATATTATCTCTTGTAATAACAGATTGTGACAGAACCGTGGATTTAATATTTTCATCAGAAAAATGTATTTTTTATGATGCCTGCAGTTTTAGATATCATTCAAACTTTGGCAAAGCAGGACAGAACTCAATAATTGACTACATAAAAAGCAAGAATGGAATAATCATTATTACAAATTGTGTTCTGATGGAACTTGCTGGAACTGCTCAAGCATTGAATGATTTGTATATTGATTACATGGAAAATCTTTCTGAAAATGGAATCAAAGTAATATTATTTGATGAAAAAAATATTTTTGATATTTTAAGCGAGGAATTTGATTCATCAGCAAAGATAAATAAAATATTTTCTTTTGCTGTAAGAAATTTTAACAGTCCAATTGGAACTGTACGAAGAACAATAAACTCGGATGATAAACTCAAAGAAATATTAAGAGGAACTGAAATTTCAAGGAAATCAATCTGTGCAAAATTCTTCACTAAGGTGAAAGGCAACAAAGAATCCGAAGATGATCTCGGGGAAGAACTTATAGGAATCTGCGTGTACATGCTTCTGCATCTTTCAGGAGAACCTTCAGGTAAATTTGTGGTTATTTCTGATGATCATGAAGCTGCGGCCAAGTTCAGCACAGGCACTAAAAGTATTCCCAAAAATGTGTCAGATAAAGTAGTTGTAATATTAAGTACAGTTAGATTACTTCAAAATATGATAAATGAGGATTTTATTACAGATTCAGCACTTGTAGAAAACATGCTGAAAAAGATCATCTTGGACAAAAGAAAAGTATATGCTGCAAAACAGAATGATATATCAGCTCAGCCATACTCTTTTACGGCAGAAGAAATTGCAGCCTTAATTAAAAATAAGAATGAAATTTCTATAATTTATTAAAGTATTAAACGGGATAATTTCGAACAATCGGAATTATCCCCTTACGTTTTAAGTAAAAGAAATCCTGCTACTTCGATTCACAGATTTACTACTTCTTGGTCAAATAGCTTTTGAAAGTCTTACATCAACTCCATAGTCGTTACTTCCGACGTTCCTCGCCGTACATGTTATAATTAGTGAAAAGATAAAAAAATAGAGTTTTTTTGAATTTTTTTAGGCTGTTTTACCTATATTATTGTTGAACAGGAAGATAAGAACGATGAATGGTATTTATAATGATGAAATATTTTCTAAACTTGATAACTTATGTTGGATAACAAAGCCTGATTATTTTAATAAAATTCATAAAGTTATTGGAAATTCTGATAGTTTTCTAACAATTCATTCTAAAAATTGGAATGATTCCTGGTATTCAAAAGAGCATTTT
>JAZLGN010000049.1:0-3382 GCA_045616325.1 Treponema sp. | reverse complement strand
CTCTGACACAAGCAAGATGAACCTTGACCACGTTGCAGCTTTCGAAAAGGAAAGAGCAGCAGCCGGAATCACAGGAGACGTAACATCTCCAAAGGTTCTCCCAAGCTACACACACGGAAACAAGGAATTTGAAAAGAAGCCATTTCCAGGCGCTTCAAAGTAAAATCTGATGGGTGCCGCGAGTTTCCGTCAGGAAACTCGGTAAGAAAGAGCGCAGTTCTTTTTCATAGCCCTTCTGTTAATTCAGGAGGGCTTTTTTTTTTAATCTTTGGCTTTATTGTAAATTACAGACAACTTTCTTATACTACCCCTATGGAATTCATCTCAT
This sequence comes from Treponema sp., assembly GCA_045616325.1. GTDB lineage: Bacteria > Spirochaetota > Spirochaetia > Treponematales > Treponemataceae > Treponema_D. The sequence goes on along the minus strand of JAZLGN010000049.1, from coordinate 3,054 downwards.
CTTCTTCAATAAAGACATTGTCTAATCCGGGTGTTGATTCAAGGCAGCTTTTGAATCCTGAAAACAGCACGTCAAAAAGAGTGACACTTACGGAAGTTACGGTTGCACCAGGAGCAATCCAGCCTCGACATAGCCATGATGCAAGCGAACAGATCTGGATCTGTACAAAAGGTAAAGGAATGCTGCTCCTTGCCGGTGACATGGAAAAAGAATTCAGCAAAGGAGATGTTGTAAGATTCGAGGACAAGGACATACACGGCATACGCAACGACAGTGATTCTCCACTAACCTATATCAGCGCAACCTGCCCGCCGATAGATTTTTCATATGCCTACAGGGATAAAAAATAAATAATGAACGAAATAACTCCAACCGCCCAAAAAATTTACGACTATCTGCGTACAATTCCAAAAGGAAAAGTTGTAACCTACGGACAGATCGCAGAGCATCTGGGAAACAAAAAAATGTGCCGTGCCGTAGGCAACATCCTTCATGCAAATCCGCTGCCCGACTACTATCCCTGCTACAAAGTCGTAAACGCGAAAGGGTTACTTGCAAAAAACTTTGGGCTTGGAATAGAGGAACAGAAACGACGCCTTGAAAAGGACGGAATCAAAGTTGAAGGTTACAGGGTAGATTTAGAAATATGCCAATGGAGCACGGGAGAATAATTCCTTCCTACTCCCATTCCCCGTTCACATCAAGGCTTTCACGCTCAGTTCTCTTTGAGGAGGTCTTCTTTTTATGCTTTCCGTCAAATCTGCAAGGGAAATTATGGCCTTGTTCTTTCCTTCAATCTTTGCAACCTCACGCAGTTTCTTTGCAAGCTGAGCGTCTGTAAACCGGTTCCTTACCCAGCTTTATTAAGGTAATAAGACATTTTAAGAAAATTTGCATAGTACTATGCGAAATTGGTTTGACACAAACCAATTTCGCAAAAACCTTGCTACGCTCAGTTTTTGCGAAATTGATGAAGCCTCAGATTTTTTTTTACTAAATACATGGAGAATCAAATGTCTAACGAACTTTATTACAGAGGAAGCAGTACTTATGAAACTGCAGTACAAAATCAGATTGCAAGGCTGGAGCGTTCTGGAAATTTTAATGCCATGTCCATTCAAAATGGATTAAGGGACTTTGAATATGGCATCAGATCTGACATTAGAGAAAGTACCTATGCCATCGTAGCATCCCAGAAGACATTGGCCAGAATATACCAGCAGGGATTTGATTCCATAAACAACACCCTTGAATTTGGCTTTAAGATGGTTGCTTCTGGCTTGGCAGCAATGAGTGAAAAAATCTGCAATAAGCTTGATGAAATACATGACATTGTAAACAATCCTCGCCTGACTGCAGCCCGTGAACTTTTTAGGCGCGCAAGTACAAATTTTGAAAAAGGCTATTACGAAGAAGCCCTGGAAGACTGCAAGCAGGCTGTTGAAAAGGAAAAAACCGACTACCTTTCCTGGTATCTCTTAGGACAGATTTATCTCTTTGGAGCAGGAAAATACAGTAATGTCATAAATCTTACAGAAGCAGAAAATGCATTTGAAAATGCAGCAAAATACATTGATGCAGACATAAACTCATCCGAGGAAGCAAAAGAACTCGCTTCACAAATATTTTACCATTTAAGCTATACAAAATGGCTCTTGAGTAACGACCTGTTGCTGGCAGAAAAAGTTGATGAATCAAATTCAAAGCTTAGTGAAGCTGAAAAAAACAGTGCAGCATCCCTCCATTTAAGTCAACGAAACCTGAAGGCAAGATATGACAATGCAATACAGCTTCATTTCTTGGAAAAGGATAAGGAAGCCCTAGCTATACTTAAAAGCTTGATTAGGGATGAAAAAAATTACGCATTGCTTGCTACAAACGACAAGAACCTTGAAACAATCTGGAATGAAATAGAAAAAATAATTCTTGAACTAAAAGATGAACATATCTTGAAACTAAAGCAAAGCACGGAAGAAATTTCAGCCTTCTTAAAATCGATAGAACGTGATTTAAATGAAGAATTAAGCGATCTTAATTCAAAAAACATGAATTTTCTTGACGATATTGAAAACAAGGATTACTTTTTCGTAAGAGAATGCGTTGAAATAGGAATTCCAGAACTAAAGAAGGAAATAAGTGAAACAATTCTTATCATTGAAAATACAACTACCATAAAGGAATGCGCATACAATAATAATAAATCCTTTCATTATTTAATTATAAGAAAAGGTGTAACAAGTATCGGGGCTAATGCATTCAAGAATTCTAATCTTAAAAAAGTAATTATTCCAAGTAGCATAGAAACCATTGGAGAAAGCGCTTTTGAGGATTGCGAAAGCTTAACAGATATTACAATTGAAAATGGTGTACGAGAAATTGGGGATATGGCGTTTTGTAGTTGTCATAGTCTTGAAAAAATCATCCTTCCAAGAAGTGTACGCGAAATTGGTTATCTGGCTTTCGGCTTCACCCATATTACAAGTATAGACATTCCAGGTAGTGTAAATACGATTTCATCCTTTGCGTTTAATCATTGCGATAATCTTAAAACCGTTAGGCTGGGAGACGGTGTACAAACAATTAAACGTAACGCATTTTGTAATTGTCAAGCTCTCCAAAGCATTGAAATTCCAAGAACTGTATCATCCATTGGATATGAAGCGTTTAAAGGATGTAAGGAACTTAACTATATTGGATCCCGAAGTCGTACCATTCTTCAATTAATGAAAGTTTCACAGCCTGACAGTTTTCTTAACTGTCCTAAAGTAGGTTGTTATGTTGCCACATGTGTTTACGGCTCTTATGATTGCCCTCAGGTTTGGACTCTCCGCCGTTTCCGCGATGACATCCTTGGCAAAACTTGGTATGGCCGCATATTTATCAAGACATACTATGCCGTAAGCCCTACCCTTGTAAAATGGTTTGGAAAAACCTCGTGGTTCAAGAATATGTGGAAGCCAGCCCTGGATAAAATGGTAAGTAATTTACAGGCTAAAGGCATAGAAAATACGCCTTATGAAGACAAGGTGTGGAGATAATGGAGAATGCAGAAAA
>JAZLGN010000048.1:0-14119 GCA_045616325.1 Treponema sp. | reverse complement strand
ATGAACAAGGTTATTTCTGATACAGCTGAATACGGATGCTACCTCTTTGCACGCGTTGCAGCTCCAATGATGCAGAAGGACCTTATGCCAAAGGTAACAACAGAAGTTATCGGAAAGGGCCTCAACGTTAAGGACAACAGCGTAAACAACGCAGAACTCGTAAACGTAAACGCAGAAATCCGCAACCACCCAATCGAAGTTGTAGGAAGAAAATTGCGTGCCTATATGACAGCTATGAAACCTGTACTGTAATACTTAACATTGCAAGTTTTGTGTTTTTTGCGAAGCAAAAATAGACGCGGACTGCGGCTAAATCAAAACTTGACGGCAGAAGCACTCTGTGCTCCTGCCCCATGACTGCAATGAAGGCCGTAATTTAATTCTATGGATTAAATGCAAAAAGGGGGAATGTCTTTTGCCATTCCCCCTTATGTCACTGTCATCGCTGTTAATGTCATCAACACTGGAATAGGCTGCATCGGCAAAAAAGCTTGCGGCCCTTGCAAGGCGGTGATTGTATACATAGGAAGACCCTGTTATAAGCCAGTTGTCGTCAAATTCAACAGGAAATGATACTGACCGGCCGGTTTGTGAAGGCATGTTAAGGAAAAGCTCATAGGTTTCTGAAAAAACCGGTGGCACAAAGAATGCTGCAAAAGCTACGGCTGCAACCATAATACGGACGAAAAACGAAGAAATTTTAGAACTAGCCATGACATAAAATTATACAGCAATATGAAAGAATTTCAAAAGAAAGGCAAATTCAAATTTTGAGTTTTTAGAAAGGCCTAAAGGTGATATAATTATGCCATGCCTATAGTTACAAGACCAAATGAATTTTCATGCACACATAATTTTGCAATAAGGGGAACGGACATTCTTCTTTCTTCCGATGGGAACCTTCTTTCTGCAGTCCAGATGAAGTTCCTTGCTGAATCGGGCCTTGCCGAGGACTGGTACTCGGAAGACCTGTATGATTATTCCGCCCTGCTCATAAAAGATGACGCCCAGGTTCCAGAAGGATTTTCGACCTGTCCAATAAGGCAGTTTTTCTGGGACCAGGAAAAGCTTGCATTCATTGCAGCCCGGAGCCGAAGCCTTCTTTGCCAGCGCAAGATGTACAGGTTCTGCCCCACCTGCGCCCACCCGCTGGAAGACGACAGGACGGAAAGCGCCCTCTATTGCCCTGAATGCAACGTAAAATTCTTTCCACGCATAGAGCCTGCAACCATTACATTGATTTCCCGTGGCGATGAAATTCTCCTTGCAAGGGGAAAGCGTGGAACATACAGGAAATTTGCATGCATATCAGGCTTTGTGGAACAGGGAGAAAACCTTGAGGAATGCGTACGGCGCGAAGTCAAGGAAGAGACAAACCTTGATGTGACCAACATCAGGTACAGGGGAAGCACGGCATGGCCATTCCCGGACCAGCTCATGCTTGAATTTACTGCAGATTATGCAGGTGGAGAGCTTAAGCTCCAGGAAGATGAACTTGAAGAAGCCAGATGGTTTAAAAGGGACCGGTTGCCGGATCCGGACATGCTTCCGCAGGCAGGATCTTCTGCATACAACCTGATTTTTGGCCGCAGGGAAAGCTAGTTCAGCAAAAAGAAACATAACCATAACAGAGCAGAACAGGTTTGACCGCAGGAAAAAATTGGTTTATAATAGTTTATAGTATTCGAAATTTTTTTGACAGAAAGTCATACAGGGGAAGATCATGGACCAGAATTTAATGAAGCTTCAGAACGGAAGCGATGTACGCGGAATCGCACTTGAAGGTGTTGCTGACGAACACGTAAACCTTACGGAAAACGCATGCAACAGGATAGGACAGGCCTTTGCCCTTTGGCTTTCAAAAAAGACGGGAAAAAATGTGGCAGACCTTAAGATCGGAATCGGACGCGATGCCCGTGTGACAGGACCTTCCCTCCTTAAGGCAACAGCCCAGGGAATCGCATCGACGGGAGCAGCTGTTACAGACTGCGGCCTTGCAACAACACCTGCCATGTTCATGACGACTGTTTTTGACCAGACAAAATATGACGGAAGCGCAATGCTCACTGCAAGCCACCTTCCATTCAACAGGAACGGCATCAAGTTCTTCTGCAGGGACGGAGGGCTTGAACACGACGACATTACGGACATCCTGAATATTGCACAGACCAAGGACGAAGCTTCATGCGAAAAGATTTTTGCCGGAAGCTATGACCTCCTTTCTACATACGCAAGCCACCTTAAGGACACAATCTGCAGGGAACTTGGATCTTCAGAAAGCAAAAAGCCGCTTGCAGGACTTCACATCGTTGTTGATGCAGGTAACGGCGACGGCGGATTCTTTGTAGACAAGATCCTGCAGCCTCTCGGAGCAGACACGACAGGCTCTACATTCCTTGAACCGGACGGAATGTTCCCGAACCACATCCCAAACCCGGAAAACAAGGAGGCAATGCAGGCAATTCAGAATGCAACAACATCAAACAAGGCAGACCTTGGACTTATCTTTGACACTGACGTTGACCGCATGAGTGCCGTATTCAGCGACGGAACGGAAGTAAACCGCGACAGCATCATCGCCCTCTTCTCAGCAATTCTTGCACCTGACTACCCTGGCAGCACCATCATTACCGACAGCGTTACAAGCGACCGCCTTACATTCTTCCTCGAGAAGAAGCTGGGACTCAAGCACCTGCGCTACATGCGCGGCTACAAGAACGTAATCAACAAGTGCATCGAGCTTAATTCAAGGGGGGAAGTTTCTCCGCTTGCCATGGAAACATCAGGACATGGAGCCCTCAAGGACAACTACTACCTTGATGACGGTTCATTCCTTGCCGTAAAGCTCATTGTTGCCCTTGCCAAGGCAAAGAAGGATAACAAGAAGATTGAAAGCTTTATTGAAGACCTTCCTGCTGCAGGTGTTGAGGGAGAATACAGGTTCAAGATTACTACTGAAGAATTCAAGGACTACGGAAAGAAGGTTCTTGCAGCATTCAAGGAACGCGCCCAGGCAAAGGGTCTCGACCTTCCTGACAGTTTTGAGGGAATCAGGATTTCCTTCCACGATGGCAATGCAGAAGGATGGATGCTCCTGAGGCTCTCGCTCCATGATCCTGTAATGCCGCTCAATGTTGAAGGAAAGACCCAGAAGGACAAGGATGCAATCATTGCCACAGCAAAAGAACTGATTGCAGGCTTTGACAAGCTGGACACTTCTGCCCTGGACAAGTAAAAGAAATGGGATAAGGAAGGCCCGCTGTCCAAAAGAATAGTTCATAATGTCATCCCGAACTTGATTCGGGATCTCAACACTAAATCTAGTGCAGATGGTGCGCGAAGCCGTCGAAGGCTACCAAGTTCAGCATGACAGAACTTTTCATTCATAAATCAAGCAGGGCTTTCCCGTAAGCAAAATCCTAAGATTCAGCTTTGCATAGGCAAGAACTTCACGTGCGTAAGTATTAGGCACATATAAAAGGGGGATGCCAGATGCAATTCCGTTTACATTGGTGAATCCCATTCTTCTTGCAAGGCGCAGGGCACGGGCAAGATGAAAATGGCTTGTAACTACGGTGACCGGCATGGAAAGAACCTGTTCAACAGGAATGCCCTTTTCCGCGGCAATCATCATGGCGCTGTAGTAAAAATTCTGGATTGTATCAAGGGCCTGCCCTTCTTCAAGGATCCGGTTTTCTTCAACGCCCATGACTGCAAGACACCGCTTAAGTTCCGGTGCCTCGGAATATTTCTGGGTCGGAAGCTTGCCGCCAGAAACAATGGCCCTGGCTTCCGGATGCTTCCGTAAGTACCTGGCCGCAGCTTCAAGGCGCCTTAGGGGAACAGGTGACAAAGTTCCATTCCTCCTGATTCCCCCTCCAAGGACGATTACATATTCCGTCTCACTTTCAAGACTGCCCATATCCGGTTTTGAAATAAGGAACAGTGTAGCCGAAGTCAGTAGGACTGCCACACCAACTGCCGACCAGAAAAAAACAAGAACCCTTTTTGAGAAAACCCTCTTTGTCCTTGCAATCCAAAAAAGCAGGATTCCAAGAAGCGCCCAGTTGTTTGTAAAGCTCCATATTCCAGGACTCATGACCTGAAGGGCAATAAAATACGCGAAGCAAATTCCTGCAGCAACATAAAGGCAAAGCCTGATTCTTCCATCCTTAACCATACTGATCCAACCTAAAAAAATTGAGCGCCCGCAAAGAAAGCAGGCGCCCCATAATATCCTAAAAACCAGATTTATTCAAATTTTATACACACATTCGAAGCAAGTGCGTAGGAATGTGCAAGTAAATCGCATGATTTTTTCTACGAAAAAAACATACCCTGAACACACATTCGAAACAGGTGCGTACGAATGTGCAGATTTTATCGCATGAAATAATTTTCATCCAAAGAATGAAAATTATTTCAAACTTTAAACACACATTCGAAGCAAGTGCGTACGAATGTGCAAGTAAATCGCATGATTTTTTCTACGAAAAAATCATACCCTGAACACACATTCGAAGCAGGTGCGTACGACTGTGCAGATTTTATCGCATGAAATAATTTTCATCCAAAGAATGAAAATTATTTCAAACTTTAAACATGAGATCCTCATAACTTGGGAATGGCTTGTATTCCTCGCCAAGAAGAATCTCCATCCTGTCATAGACATCCCTTGCATCCTTCATGGCAGGAATAACCTTATCCGCGTAAATCCTTGCACTTGCGGCAAAAGTTTCCTGGGTGCATGCCTCCTTATGGAATCCTGCAAGAACATCTGCCCTGTCCGAAAGGTCGTTCACAAGCTGGTCAAGTTCCGCAAGGATCTTAACCTGTGCCGTAGCCTTTGCCCCTGGAACAACAGCCTTAAGCTGGCTGACGGTGAGGCTCAGGTCCTTCATATATCTGAATGCAGAAGGAAGAATGTCCTTGTAAATCATCTCAAGCATGGTGTTCACCTCAATGTTGATGATCTTTGAATACTTTTCAAGCTTGATTTCATAATGGCTTTCCATCTCGGCCTTGGTATAAACCTCAAGTTCCGTATAAAGCCTTACATTCTTCTCGTCAAGATAGTGCTCCATGGCATCAGGTGTCGTGCGCAGGTTCATAAGGCCACGCTTCTCGGCTTCCTCAACCCAGCTCTGGTCATAGCCGTTGCCGTTAAAGATGATCTTCCAGTGGGCCGTAACCTCACGCTTAATGAGATCGCTGAGGGCTGTCTCAAAGTCAGAAGCCTTTTCTAGTTCATCGGCAAAAGACTTGAGGGTATAGGCCGTAATGGAATTCAACGCGGTATTTGGCCCTGAAATGGAAAGGGATGAACCAACGGAACGGAATTCAAACCTGTTGCCGGTAAAGGCAAATGGAGAAGTCCTGTTGCGGTCTGTCGAATCCTTTGGAATTGAAGGAAGGACATCTGCACCGATTGTCATCTTTAAGGCGCCAAACTTTGTAAGCGGTGTTCCATCCTTTATGGATTCAAGAATTGCATGAAGCTCGTCGCCAAGATAGATTGAAATGATTGCAGGAGGAGCTTCGCATGCACCAAGGCGGTGGTCATTGCCGGCAGATGCAACTGAAATGCGCAAAAGGTCCTGGTTTTCATCAACAGCCTTTATGATTGCCGTAAGGAACAGGAGGAACTGTGCATTTTCTGCAGGAGTCTTTCCCGGCTCAAGGAGGTTTTCCCCCTGGTCAGTAGACATGGACCAGTTGTTATGCTTTCCGCTTCCGTTGACACCGGTGTATGGCTTTTCGTGGAGAAGGCACACAAGTCCGTGGCGGCGGGCAACTTTCTTCATTACTTCCATTGTAAGCTGATTCTGGTCGGCAGAAAGGTTTGTCGTGCTGAATATCGGGGCCATTTCGTGCTGGGCAGGTGCTGCCTCGTTATGTTCAGTCTTTGAAAGAATTCCATACTTCCACAATGTTTCGTTAAGGTCTTCCATATACTTTACGATGCGCGGCTTTAAGGCTGCAAAATACTGGTCGTCCATTTCCTGGCCCTTGGGTGGCTTTGCTCCAAAAAGGGTACGTCCAGTCATCTGAAGGTCCTTGCGTTCAAAATAAAGCTTTTCGTCAACAATAAAGTATTCCTGCTCAGGACCAACGGTTGTACTTACGTGCTTTACGTCGTTCTTTCCAAAAAGCCTGAGTATGCGCAGAGCCTGCTCATTAAGCACTTCCATTGAACGCAAAAGAGGAGTCTTTTTATCAAGGGCTTCTCCCGTATAGGAACAGAAGGCTGTCGGAATGCAGAGGGTGTGTTCCTTGACAAAGGGATATGAAGTGGGATCCCAAACGGTGTAACCGCGGGCTTCGTATGTGTCCCGGCTTCCGCCATTAGGGAAGGAAGATGCATCAGGTTCACCCTTTACAAGCTCCTTTCCGCTGAAGGACATGATGATGGTTCCGTCATCCTGGGGATTGATGAAACTGTCATGCTTTTCGGCAGTAACCCCAGTCAAAGGCTGGAACCAGTGTGAATAATGGGTGGCGCCCTTTTCGATAGCCCACTCCTTCATTGCATGAGCGACAACATTAGCAACATCAAGCTGAAGAGGCTCCCCGTTGTCCAATGTTTTCTTCAATGCCTTAAACGTTTCCTTTGGAAGGCGGTCCTTCATAACCTTCTGGTTAAAGACCATGCTCCCGAACAATTCCGGTACGCTAACTGCCATTTGTAACCCCTGTTTTTTACTGGCCCACTGGAAAAATTAAATTCCCAAGAAGTCCAACAATTAAATTTAAAAAATGAGAATCCCAAAAATATAGATTAAAGGAAATCCCAAGATTGAATGAAGTCCCTAAAAATGATTTTTTTTAAGGATACCATAAAGCCTTCCACAGGGAGTGCACAACGTTCCCCATGAAAACATATTCAGCCTGAAAACTGCAGGCCTCATGAACCTCTCCGGCAAACAACTAACCGGAAGCAGCCCATGACAAAAATCAGTTAATGACCATCCTGTCTGACAAAGCCCCGGAAGAATGGAACTTTTCAAGAAGATCCTGCACCTTCAGGTTCTTCTTTTCTTCCCCGGAAACATCAAAGACAATCTGACCGCCGAGCATCATGATAAGACGGTTTCCATACTTGATGGCATGATCCATGTTATGGGTAACCATGAACGTAGTCAGGTGATCCTTCTGGACAAAATGATCCGTCAGTTCAAGAACCTTTGCCGCAGTCTTTGGATCAAGGGCAGCCGTATGCTCGTCAAGGAGAAGAAGCTTTGGCTTGTTCATTGTAGCCATAAGGAGAGTAACTGCCTGACGCTGACCACCTGACAAAAGGCCAACCTTTGCGTTCATTCTGCTTTCAAGGCCAAGGTCAAGAAGAGCCAGCTGCTGACGGTAAAAATTCCTTTCTTTTTCGCACACACCCCAGCCAAGTCCACGCTTCTTTCCGCGACGGTAAGCCAGGGCAAGGTTTTCTTCAATTTCCATGGTACCTGCAGTACCGCGCATAGGATCCTGGAAAACACGGCCAAGGTACTTTGCACGTACATGTTCCTTCTGATCCGTAATGTCTTCTCCGTCAAGCTTGATGGAACCCGTATCTGAAAGGAAAACTCCTGCAATAAGGTTCAGCAGTGTGGATTTTCCTGCACCGTTTCCACCAATAACCGTAATGAAGTCTCCATCGTTGATAGTAAGGGATATGTCCTTAAGGGCACGCTTTTCTGTAATCGTACCCGGATTAAATGTCTTGGAAATATGGTCAAGAACCAGCATCAGTTTCCTCCATTAGTTGATTCGGCAGCAAGTGGAACGGCCGGCCTTTTCTTTGGCATCTTCTGCTTGATTACTGGAACAGAAAGAGCAACTGCAACAACAACTGCAGACAAAAGCTTAAGGTCCTGGGTCTTCATTCCCATCTGCAAAACGATGGCAATAATAAGCCTGTATATTACGGAACCAAGGACAACACCAAGGAGGCACCACCAGAATCCGTGCTTCTTGCCAAAGACAACCTCACCGATGATGATGGAAGCAAGGCCGATGACGATGGTACCGATACCCATGCTTACGTCACCAAAGCGCTGCTGCTGCATTACGAGGGCACCGCTCAAGGCAACCAGGGCATTTGAAACCATGAGGGCAAGGATCTGCATTGAATCCGTGTTGATTCCCTGGGCCCGGCTCATGTCAGGATTGTCTCCAGTTGCACGAATTGCGCTTCCCTGCTCGGTTCCAAAATACCAGTAAAGGGCGGCAATGATGATTCCGCAGTAAATAAGCCCCATGATAAGGCTTGCCATGGAAGAATAGCTTACGGGGAAAGTCTGTCCAAGGTTAAGAGTATTCGTAATCCAGTTAACGATGGTCTTATGGGCACGGGTCAAAGGCTGGTTCGGTCCGCCAAGAATGTGAAGGTTGATTGAATAAAGGGCAAGCTGCACGAGAATGCCTGCAAGAATTCCGGGAATCTTAAGCTTTGTCGTAAGGCATCCCGTAATAAGGCCCGCAATGGAACCTGCCAATGTGGCAACAAGAACTGCAACAAGGGGATTTACGCCGCTTACAATAAGCAGGGCACATGTACATCCGCCAAGGGCAAAGCTTCCGTCAACAGTCATGTCAGGAAAATCAAGAATCTTGAATGTAATGTAAACGCCAAGGGCCATTATGCCCCACAAAACACCCTGAGCCACAGCACCCAGCATAGCTCCGGAAAAAGGAATAAGAAAATCCACAAATGAGTCAAACATGACACGCATTATACTATGTTTTCTACTATAAATTCAATCTTGCATGAAAACATCTTCAGGAATTGACTTTTGCAGGAAAGATGAGTTTTTAGTGATATCCGCAGGGAATTGAAAATTGTAATTTCCGGGGAAAAAATGTAAAATCAAGCCATGAAGATTAAGCATGAGACAATAACCTACAAAGATGAACTGAATGATGAATTTGCCTTCGACAGCATAACGCCCCGCAAGATTGGAAAGGATTACGTCTACGTCTACAAGTCCCCCTTCAAGAAATTCACAAGGTTCTTCTGGTACCGTCTTGTGGCTTTCCTTCCTGCAAAAATTTACCTGGTTCTGTCCCAGCACCATAAGATCGTCAACAAACACCTCATAGCAGCAAATGCAAGAAAAACAGGATGCTTCATCTACGGAAACCATACCCACAACATGAACGACGCACTGATTCCAACCATGGTCTCCTTTCCAAAGAGCGTTCACGTAATCGTGCATCCCAACAACATTTCCATGCCCGTCCTTGGCCGCATAACGCCAAGCCTTGGAGCCATTCCACTCCCAGACGACAGGGAATCAACAAAGAACTTCATGGACTGCATAGACTGGCGCATCAAGGAAAAAAAGTGCATCTGCATATATCCAGAAGCCCACATCTGGCCCTACTACACAAAGATCCGTCCCTTTACATCCATGTCCTTCCGGTACCCGGTACAGTACAACGTGCCATGCTTCTGCTTTGTCAACACATACCAGAAACGCCGCCTTTCCAGGATGCCGAAGGTTGTAACCTATGTTGAAGGACCTTTCTGGCCGGACACAAGCCTTTCCCCAAAGGAACAGAGGGAAGACCTGAGGAACCGCATATACGAAACCATGTGCCGCCTTGCAGAAAACAGCAATGTGGAGCTTATAAAATACGTCAAGGACGGGGGAACTCAAGATTCCCCCGTTTCCTGAGGATTTTCAGTCAACCGTACTGCATGATTGTTCCCCATGGTTACCGGTTTATTATTTTTTCATTCTTGCTTGAAACTCATTGCAAAATATGCAATGATATTCAACCGATTTCAAAGAAAGGCAATTTATGACCAATATTTTATTTTGTGGCAACGACAAGGTTTTCGACGGATTCCTCACATGTGCACTTTCCATCCTCAAGAGAACGGCAAGCACTGAACCCTTTCACTTTTACATATTCACCCTCGACCTGCAGGAAATAAATCCAAAATACAGGGCCATCTCCGACAGGCACATCCGTTTTTTTGATTCAGTGATAAGGGAATACAACCCGGAAAACCAGGTTACAAAAATCGACGTGACCGACATCTACAACAGCGAATTCCGCGGCTGCCCAAATGAAATGTGCTACACTTCTCCATACACCCTGCTCCGCCTGTTTGCAGACCTTGTCCCGCAGATGCCTTCAAAATTCCTGTACCTCGACGCCGACGTGCTGTTCAACAGGGACATTGAACTTCTCTACAGCAAGGACATTTCCAAGGTGGAATACGCCGGAGCCCACGACCACTACTTCAAGCTCATCATTCCATTCATGAACCCGCGCTACACCAATGCAGGCGTACTCCTGTTCAACATGGACATGTGCCGCAAGACTGAACTCTTCAAGAAGGCACGCAACTTGATAAAGACAAAAAAACTCGTGTTTGCGGACCAGAGTGCCCTCAACCGCAGCACAACAAAAAAGCTTTTATTATCCCAGAGATTCAACGACCAGAAATTTCTGTATCCCAAAACCGTCATCAGGCATTTTTCGCAGCGCCTCTTTTACACGCCGGTTCCACATGTGGCAAACGTAAAGCAGTGGGATGTCCAGGGCGTACATAAAATCTACAGGTACTTCTGCTTTGACGACGTTCTCATGGAATACGTCTATCTGATCAACAAATTCAACAGGGATTTTAAATAACTCTTCAACACAACTTGGACCGATCCATTCACCTTAACAAAGAAATCTAATGGACGGTCAGGGAAGGAAATTATGGGTAACGAAACAGTACCGGTGTTCTTTGCGTGCGATGACAATTTCGTAAAGTACACCATGGTAGCCATCACGTCCTTGAAGGCCAACGCAAGCAGGGACAGAAAGTATGACATTCACATCCTGTGCATCAAGATTACTGACGTCATGAAGAAAAAGTGCCTGGAACTTTCAGACGACACTTTCCGCATCACTTTTGACGACGTAACGGATTACATGAAGGCAATCAGCTACAAGATGCCTATCCGCGACTACTACTCAAAGACAACCTACTACAGGCTTTTCATTGCAGAAATGTTCCCTCAGTACGACAAGGCCATCTACATCGACTCTGACCTTGTAGTCAAGGGCGACATCTCGGAAATGTACGACATCGACATTACTGGATCCTATGTGGGGGCCACCTTCGAGCAGGTAATGCAGGTGGACATTTTTGCAGAATACTCTGAAAAGGCCCTCGGCATTCCAAGAAACGACTACTTCAATGCAGGCGTCCTCCTCATCAACTGCGTAATGTGGCGCGAGAACAAGGTCCTTGACCAGTTCATCAAGCTCCTTCATGAATTCACCTTCGTAGTTGCACAGGACCAGGACTACCTTAACGTTCTTTTCCAGGACAAGTACACGAAGATTCCAAAATGCTGGGACTGCGAGACTTTCCAGCCGACAGTGTCAATGGAAGATGCAAAGATCATCCACTACATCTTTACGGAAAAGCCATGGCACTATGCAAACTGCACCTACGCCGAGGAATTCTGGAAGTGGGCAAGACAGACATCCGTAATCGACCTGATTGAAAAGGACCTTGCAGAATATCCGGAAGAAAAAAAGGAAGCCGACAAGAACTTTTACGACAACTTCGTGGTGTTCACCCGTGCAGAAATCGACAGGCCGGACACATACTACAACCGCCAGCTTAAGCTTAAGGAAACACGCAAGAACAAGGCACTTCCATGGAAGACAACCAACGGAACACCACAGGCCCAGAGCCGTCTTGAAGTAATCGGGCGCATCAAGCAGTATGAGGCTGAAGGAAAATGGGACAAGGACGCAGAAATTGACGTTCCTGCAAAACCGATTCTCCCAGGAACTGTTGACTTCAAGCGCAAGAAGCTTTCAAGCAGGATCAAGGCCTACTTTGCATTCGTCAGCGCAAGAAGGTTTGTTGACGTCCTCAAGACACAGAAGCAGTTTGTCCTCAAGGAAATCGTCGGATTTGAAAACATCGAGAACCTGGAAGGCGGTGCCGTAATCACATGCAACCACTTCAACGCACTGGACAGCTTTGCAATCCAGGAAGTATTTGACAAGCTCCACAAGCAGAAGGCCCATTCAAAGAGCCGCCTGTTCCGCGTAATCACGGAGGCAAACTACACAACCTACCCTGGGTTCTATGGAAAGCTCATGCGAAACTGCAACACCCTTCCACTGAGCACAAACCACAAGGTAATGAACGAATTCATGCACGCAACAATTGACCTTCTAAAGGAAGGAAACTTTGTCATCATCTATCCGGAGCAGTCCATGTGGTGGAACTACAGGAAGCCAAAGCCTGTAAAGCGCGGCGGATTCACCATCGCCTTAAAGGCAAAGGTTCCAGTAATTCCATGCTTCATAACAATGAGGGACACGGATGTTGTAGACGGTGACGGATTCTTCGTGCAGGAATACACCATTCACGTAGGCAAGCCTATTTACGCACCTAAGGAAGGAAACAGGATAGAAGCTTCAGAAGAAATGATGAAGGAAAACTATTCCCAGTGGAAGTCCATCTACGAAAAGACCTACGAAATTCCCCTGAGCTACTAAAATGAAGAACGCATTGCTTTGCCTGGCACTGACGCTTCTAGCCGCATTCAGCGGTTTTGCTCAGGCCGGAGACCCGGAAAAAACAGACGGACTCATCGACACTTTCTTTGACCTTCGCATGGAACTCACCAGCATGGAGGACACGGATCAGATTATAGGTGCCATCGACTCCTTTTGGAAGAACCATTCATCTGAAATAAGTGGCCTTGGCCAGCAGGAACAGCTTGTAATGGAAGCCTTTTGCGTAATGGAGCGCTACAACTACCTTTACCAGCTTCCAGGCCAGGACAAGGTTCAGCATGAGGAACTTGGGAAAATCAGGGCCAAGATGGAAGAATTCCGCGGAAAAAAGACCAATGAAGAATTGAGCAAGTACTTTCTCTGTACGCAGGCAGACGTAACTTCCTGCTACATGGGGTATTCCGTGGCAGACGTAATGAAATACGGAAAGAGCCTGAAGCCCCTTTACGAAAGCGCCGTTAACAAGGACCCGGCATTCAGCTACGGCCTGACAAACCTTGCCCAGTACAATTTCTGGGCACCGGGAATTGCGGGCGGTTCTAAGCAGAAGGCCATCGAATACTGCCAGCGCGCCTACAGTGCAGCTTCCACCACAAGCCAGAAGTTTTTTGCAGGAATCTTCTATTCACAGATGCTGTATGAAACAGGCAAGAAGGATGACTGTGTAAAAATCATGAGGCAGGTCCAGCAGCTGCAGCCCCAGAGCATTTACGTCAGGAAGATTCTTGACGCCAACGGCCAGGGCATGTCCCTCTTTGAATACAACAAGAGGAACTCAAAGCTCAGCAAGGAGAGCTAGGAAAAAAAAATGGCGCAGTAATGCGCCATTTTTTCTACTTCCTGACAGTCAATTACTTAAGAAGGTCTGCTGGAATTTCAATTCCAATGGCATTTGCAGTGTCCTTGTTGTACGTGAAGTCACATGTAGAAAGGTACTGGATTGGCATCGAAGCAGGTTTCTTTCCATTAATTACTTCAACGGCCATCTTTGCAGTCTGCTTTCCAAGCTCATAATAGTTGATGCCGTATGTTGCAAGTCCACCACCCTGGCACATTCCGTCTTCACCAACAATTACAGGAATCTTTGCAGGTGTTGTAACAAGTGAGACAGTAGCCATTGTAGAAGCAATCATGTTGTCGGTTGGACTGTAAATTGCGTCAACCTTTCCAACAAGGGACTGTACAACCTGCTGGACTTCATTTGTGTTTGAAACTGTTGCATCAACGTACTTGAGTCCAAGCCTGTCGCATTCCTTCTTTGCAAGGTTAATCTGGAACCTTGAGTTTTCCTCGCTTGAACAGTAAAGCATTCCGACAGTCTTTGCACCCGGAATAAGGCGCTTAAGAAGCTGGATCTGGGCTGCACAAGGCGTAAGGTCAGAAGTACCGGTAACGTTTGTTCCAGGCATTTCATTTGATTCAACAAGGCCTGCCGTCTTTGGGTCAGTAACGGCAGTAACGAGAACCGGAATGGTTTCCGTCTTGTTGGCAACGGCCTGGGCTGCAGGAGTTGCAATGGCAAAGATAAGGTCACATCTCTGGGAAATGAGCTTGTCTGCGATTGTAACGCAGTTTG
>JAZLGN010000047.1:0-41126 GCA_045616325.1 Treponema sp. | reverse complement strand
ATCATCAGAAAAATATGTTGATAAATCTGTTTGGAACAAAGATGCAGATAAATTTGAATTAACATAGGAAAACCACTCAGCTTCTTGTTCTGAAATTTCAGAAACCTCACATCCCTTACTATAAAATTTATCATAGCCATTAAAAAATTCAAAATCAGAAAGAAATACCATTATAGATTCCATTTCTGTTCGATTTATATAGAAATAACCATGAGATTCAAATAACAGATTAGCATGAACCATGTAATCAAGTATGTCTCCAGCATAGCGAATAACATCACCCGTTGAATCATATTCAACATGGGCACTTCTGTTTGCAAGAATTAACTGCACAACTTCCGATGGTTTCCTATTATCTCTTGTCACTCGCAAATCATTAAAAATACAATGTGTAGCTTCCGCCTTTGTTATTCCTAATGGTTTTCCCATTGTTTTTTCTGCTTCTTGCAAAACAGAAAGAATATAATTTGCAGGTTTAAATTTTATCCCCTGATCTATCATTTCTTTTACTTTGTCTGATTTTAGATGTCCACCGGGATATTGAAATTTAAACAAATAAAACTTGAAGAACTGAACAAGATCTTGTTCTCTGTCAAGAAAATAAGCCATTTCCCCCGTTGAAGTTTTTCCACTTTCCTTATTATCAATGTAAAACCCAAAAAGAGCCGCAATCTCCGTTCTCCAATTATTTATCGTTTTTTCTGCTTTATCATCATTTCCCGGATAAAGCATTATTTCTTGATTCAATTTATTCATGTATTCCTTTATAGGAAGTTCACCTAAACGAGAACATGAATTCGCAAAATATAAAAGAACACTTTCTATATCATTTTTGAAACGAGGTCTTGCATGATGCAATCTGAAATAAAAGTCATCTGGAATCTTATACATTTAAATACTCCTTCAACTTTGAAGCTATAGCTTCTGCCATTAACACGGGAACTGCATTTCCCGCTTGCTTATATTGACTTGTCTTACTACCCAAGAAAACAAAATCATCAGGAAAAGATTGAAGTCTAGCACTTTCACGAACAGTAGGGATTCTATTAAACGAATAGTGAAAATGATGCCGATGGCCACAATCTATAGTAAAACTTGGCTTACTACTATTGAGTCGAGTCCATGCAATATGAACTTTACGAGTATTTTGTAATTCTTTAGGAAGATTCTTATAGTTTCCACCATCAGGTACCAGAGCAATAATTTCTTTTGTTTTCTCATTATGAATCGTAATTTCATGATTAAATAAATTTGTTGAGTTATTTCTCATTTTTTTCTGATATTCACTCTGACACTCAAATGGATAATTGCTTCCATCTAAAACAGATGATTCTGGCAAATCTGATAATGCCTCTTTCGAAGTTATTTTTGCCGTTTTAAATGGCTCTGGAAACTGAAATTCTTCTCCACTTCTTAAACCAACAAACACCGCTCTTTTTCTATTTTGAGGAACTCCATAATCACTTGCAATCAATACCTTATAAGTAATTTTATATCCAAGTTCTGAGAAATCTTTTAGTATTTGTTCCCTAATAATGCCTTCACCTATAGAGAGAATATTAGGAACATTTTCCATAACAAACGCCTTAGGCTTATAGTAAGCAACAAAACTAACAAAATTCTTATATAGGGTATTACGAACATCATCAACAATTCGTTTACCCGCTACAGAAAATCCCTGACATGGTGGTCCACCAATGATGACATCAACAGAATTTTCATTTAATTGGTCTTTTACATCTTCAGGATTTATTTTTGACAAATCTGCACAAAATCCCTTTGAATTCTTATGATTATGATTAAATGTAGTTATGGCATCTTTCCATGCATCAATTCCAAGAAGGATTGTGAAACCAGCTTTTTCAAATCCTAGAGAAAGACCTCCGCAACCACAAAATAAATCTATACAATTTAAGTTACTATTTTTGTACATAATTTTATATTCCAATTATATATAAATCATTTTGCATAAAGATTTTTACGAAAATGACTTGACTATTTCTTCCCTCCAGCGGGCGTTGCGGGCCGGCGCTTGAGGCCTGCAGAAGGGGTAGCGACCAACGCAGTGGGCGCGAGGGGAAGGCTTTCCCCTTATTCCCTCTATCTCAAAAATCCTTCATCCAACAAAAAGTCCTGGACGCCGATGTACTGAATGCCTTTTTCGTCAATCCAAGGTTCAATATCATCTTTGACCACCACAATTTTTTTGAATGAATCGTCTATTCTTTGCAATGAATTGATTTCCTGATTTTTCTTTTCAGAACTGTCAATGTTCAGAGCAGACTGTATGTAAAATCTTTGATTCCCTTTATTTGCAACAAAATCAACTTCAAGCTGAGTTCGTTTGCTTTTGCCTTCCGTATCTTTATAATTGTATTCTACCACACCTACATCAACATTAAAACCACGGATTTTCAGTTCATTGAAGATGATGTTTTCCATGATGAGGTTTTCTTCCTGCTGGCGGAAATTCAGACGGGCATTTCTTAATCCGACATCAGTATAATAATATTTGCTAGGTGTGTTTATATATTTTTTCCCCTTGATATCGAATCTTATGGCTTTATCAATCAGAAAAGCATCGCAAAAATAATCAAGATATTTACTTATGGTTTCCTGGGCAATTTTTTTATGTTTCACAGAATTGAATGTATTTGCCAAGGTCAATGGATTTGTTAGAGAACCAACTGAGGAAGCAATAACGTTCAACAGGTCTTCAAGGTCTGAAATTTCATTTGCAATTTTATGGCGTTCCAAAACATCCCTAACATAAGTTCCCGTAAATAAGTCTTTAAGATATTTACTTTTTTCTTCAGCAGTTTCTTTTGTTACGGCAAGGGGCATTCCGCCATAAGTATAATATTCTCTCCAAACCTTTGATTTATCTCCTTCATGTGAATTATAGATTTCGCTGAATGAAAGTGGATAAACACGAACTTCATCGCCACGGTCACGGAATTCTGTGATTATGTCTGATGAAAGCATTTTAGAGTTGCTTCCAGTTATGTATAAATCAATGTTCTGTAGTTTCATTAGCCCGAGAACAGTATCAACAAATCCTATTTTCGAATCCTTGTTGTCGACATAAGGATTTTGAACGGTGTCAACTTTTTGTATCTCATCTAAAAAAACATAATATTGAGTTGCTTTATCTGAAGTTTTCTCGCGGATATATTTATCCAGTTCAAAAGGATTTCGATATTTTGCATTGGCAGTTTCATCAAGAGCAAGTTCGATTATTTGGCTTTCCAAAATTCCTGTGGAAATCAAGTGCTCGTGAAAAATATTAAAAAGAAGGAATGATTTTCCACAACGCCTGTTGCCAGTAATTATTTTAATGAGGCCATTATTCTTTTTAGATATCAGTTGTTTTAAATATTTTGGTCGGGTAATCATAGTATCTGATTTTTTTGCGTATTTACGCATTTTTTTTCAGCTTTAGATTAGCATGATACGTACGAAATAGCAATATTGATCTGAAATTTTTGCGTATTTACGCATTTTTTTCGAATGAGTTTTGAATGTGCATGGGTTTTGTGATAGCCCCGAGAAATCTAAAGCCTAACTTTAGATTTCTCGGGGTGGGGCGGATGGGGTGGTGGTAGGCTGGGTGAATGGCGGTTTCAAAATCAGCCGAATGCATGTATACTCTCCCCATGGACATTCTGACTCCCATGCAGCGGCACAAGGTTATGTCGAGCATTCGTTCCAGGAATACGGTTCCCGAGAAGCAGGTTAGGTCTGCGCTGCACAGGGCCGGCTTTAGGTTCAGGATATGCGACAGGCGGTACCCGGGCAAGCCCGACCTGGTGCTGCCAAGATATTATGCCGTGATCTTCATTAACGGGTGCTTTTGGCATGCCCACGAAAACTGCCGCTTTTTTAAGGTTCCAAAATCCAACCGTGAATTCTGGGAACGAAAATTCCTTCGCAACAGGGAACGCGACAGTTCCGTCATGGAGTACTACAGGAATGAATGCTGGAGAGTCTGCGTTATCTGGGAATGTTCCATCCGGGGCAGAAAGGCCAGGGACAAGATTGACCGCGTTGCATCCCAGGTCATTGACTGGCTTGAAGAACCAGGCGACCCTTTTCTTGAAATCCGCGGTCCGGTTGCTGAAGGTTCCTCCGGTTTTGCTGGACTGCGTTAGGGATGCGCAGGGCGCGTAGCGGCCACTGGACTGACGGAGTGACCCATGGGAACGAAGGAGGGAAGCGGCTGGAGGCGGAGGCCGGAACCCGGAGCAGCCCGGTGGCAGTCGCGCAGCGACTGCCAGACGCCCGTATAGATAAAAGCCACAGGTTCCAGGAAAAACAAGTGATTTTTTGCAATTTGCCCCAGAAATTCCTTTAAAAAATGGCTGAAGAGTTTTATACTTTTTTTATGGCAGATACAACTATAGTTAACTCAAGTCCACTGGGCAAGCATCTTGACAGGATTGCAGAGTCCCAGCAGGTTTCATATTTGGTTTTTAACAAGAAGAAGATTCAGATTGCGGCAAAAATCACCCTCGGCAGGGAATCTGACAACGACGTCATCATCGATTCCAAGCTTGCCAGCCGCCACCACTGCATCATCCAGAAGATCAGGGATGCATATTTCCTTAAGGACGAAAAAAGCACCAACGGCACATTCCTTAACGGCGTCAGGATTTCCCCTGACAAATACGTTAAGCTTAATGCCGGCGACAAGATTACCATCGGTTCCGCAAACCTCATTATGGGATAAAGCCAGGAAAGATGTTTTCTCCGGAAGAACTTGAGGAATTCAGGAAAGACCTCTGGCAGACTGCTGAATCCGATCTTCCGGAAGAAGAAGACTTTCAGGAATTCCTGGACAGTGGCATTACCCTTCTTGAAAACGAAAAGACTCTCTACAGGCCTCTTGACGACAATGGATGTCCGGGAGGTCTTCTTGATTTTTCCGGCTGGAATTGTCCCGTCATCATTGTACCGGACATTCACGGCAGGACGGATTTTTTGCTGCGACTCATGGACTTTAGGATGGCATGCGGCAGTTCCGTTCTTGAACTATTAAATAGAAGGGAACTGATTGTCATTTGCCTTGGGGACTACGTTCACTCGGAAAAGAGGGGCCTGGACCGTTGGCTTGCAAGCTATGACGACTGGGCCATGGACGTTTATGCCGGGCCTTCCATGCAGCAGGAGATGAGGGAGAACCTTGCAGTCATGCAGATTGCCATCAAGCTTAAATCTGCCTTTGCCGACTGCTTTCACCTGCTTAAGGGCAACCATGAGAACATTACCAACGAGGACTCGGGTGGAAACCATTCCTTCCGCAAATTTGTCCATGAAGGGCAGATGTGCTGCGACTTTATCAGGCAGGTCTATGGCGACGTTATCCTTCACCTGATTTCACTTTGGGAGAAAAACCTGCCCCTGTGCGCCGTCTTTGATTCCTTTGGTGCAAGCCATGCGGAACCCCTTGAGGCTTTTGGCAGGTCCAGGGTGATTAACTACAGGTCGGATTCCCAGGTTGTCCACGGCCTTACATGGACGCAGAATGATGAAGTCATGGATTCCACCTGCAGCCGTTTTCTTGCTGAGCTTAACCCGGGTGCAAGGCCCCTTGGCGGCATCCTGTGGTTTGGCGGGCACCGGCCGGTCAGGGACGGCATTTTTGCATTGCGGCAGGAGGGGCAGTACCTTCAGCTGCACAACCCTTCCCAGATGAACGCAGCCTGGGTAGTGCCCGGGAAGAAATTCGATCCAAAAAAAGATTTCATAATACTTGGAGATAAATGATTCATGGCAGAAAAAACTATTATGGCAAAGACTATTGTGGCCAAGACCACCACGGATAAGCCTTCTGCAGAAAGAAAATCCTCAGTTCCTGAGACCATTGGAAAATATAAAAGCTGTACTAAGATTGCTTCCGGTGGAATGGGAGCCGTTTTTCTTGCGACCCATCCGGATTTAAAGCGCAAGGTTGTCATAAAAAAACTTGTCCTTAAGAACGGCGGGGCTTCCATCAAGGAACGGTTTAAGCGCGAGGCAAGGATTTTAAGCGACATTTCCAGCCCATACGTTGTGCGCATGTTTGACTACTTTACGGAAGGCAGGTCAAACTACATTGTCCTTGAATATGTTGAAGGCATGTCCCTTGACAAGCTTATTGAAAAGCAGGGCGTGATTCCTACGGAACTTGCACTCCTTGTCATCCTTGATGCATGCCTTGGCCTTAAGATTGCCCATTCCAAGGGGATTGTCCACCGCGACATAAAGCCGGGGAACATCCTTATTTCCAGGCGCGGCGAAGTTAAGCTTGCCGACTTTGGGATTGCCAGCGATGAAAAGGAAAGCGACATTCCGGTCAGGGCCAGTGCCCGCACCGTTGTTTCTTCCGAAACTGCTGCAGGCATTACCCAGGCAGGTTCCACCCT
This sequence comes from Treponema sp., assembly GCA_045616325.1. Lineage (GTDB taxonomy): Bacteria > Spirochaetota > Spirochaetia > Treponematales > Treponemataceae > Treponema_D. The sequence continues at coordinate 34,722 of JAZLGN010000047.1, read as the reverse complement.
GGGCACTCCGGCCTACATGTCCCCGGAGCAGCTCATGGATTCCAGCAGCGTTGACCAGAGGGCCGACATTTATTCCCTGGGCGTCATGCTTTACGAGATGGTGACAGGCAGGAAGCCTTATGCCGGCGACATGGCACCGGAGACCATAGAAAAAATCAGGAAGGGCAAATACGTTCCCATCAGGAAGCTTAATCCTAAGGTTCCATCTTCCGTTGCCAGGCTGATTGCAAGGATGATGCGTCCGGATGCTTCCAAGAGGTTCCGGTCCATCGAGCCTGTCATTGCAAGGATCAGGTTTTACCTTTCCAAGTACGATGCCCATGCAATCAGGGTCAGCCTTGCCCAGTCCATCATCTCAAAGGCAAAGATTACATATCCGGTTTACGAGCAGAAAAACCTGCGGGCAAAAAGGTTTGCCATGGTTGCAGCATGTGCCGTCCTTGCAGTTTACGGTGCAATTTCTGCATGGAAGGCAGGCCTTGTCCACAGAACCATCCTGCGTTCCTGGTATACTCCGGTGACCATTTCCATGGAGATGCCGGTTACGGCCAGTGTTGATGCAGACATTCCGGCCCATGCCTTTTTCTTTGTAAACGATGGCGGAGACATTCCGGAAGTTGCCGGCACACGAAGAATTTTTATTCCTGCCGCGGACAAGGCCTGGAGGGCTGGAAAGACAGCCGGCGCAGGTACAAGTGCCGGTGAGGATGCAGGTGGTGCCGGAACTGCAGATGGCCCATCTAAAACCGCCAGTGGTTCCAGTGGGGGCGCCGCCGCTGGTACCGGTACCGCAAGTACATCCAGTGGAACTGGTAACGCTGCCGAAAATTCAGTCTATTCCATCAAGCCCGTATACCTTAAGCCCGGCAACTATCGCGTCAAGATTGCAGAAGGCCCCTACGTCTGGTGGAAGAGCTTTACCGTCGGCAGGGAAAGCCAGGACTTTAGGGTGGACTTTCTCAAGAATGCAAGCCGCAAGCTCAAGGTCAATTTTTCTGCCGTTGACGAGGCCACTGGTTCCGACATTTCCGGTCAGGCCAGGTACCTTATCCTTAACGGCTCCAAGTGGACCGACGTGCGCAAGGTGGATTTTTCAAAACTTACGACGGGAACAGTCTACAAGTTCCTCATAACAAGCGAAGGGTATTACGACGAATACTTTAGCCTGAGGATAGACTGGTACCAGGATGAACTTTTCATAAACGGAGCCATGAGGAAAAAATAGGATGGCAGTTCTCCTTCTGACAAGGCGAAAGGATGGAAAGAAATTCAATCTTCGCCATGCGATTGAGAAGTCCTGCATTGACGAGATTTTCGTCTTTTATGACCCTGAGGAATTCTATGCGGCTTCTCTCCTGATGTTTCCATGGGAAATTGACTGCCTGCTTGTCGACTATGCAGCCGTACTTAGTGATGAGTGCAGTCCCTATGAAATCATCAAGAAAATTCCAGGAAACCACGCCCTGATCGTCTATAATGATCCGCGTGTACAGAAGGCTTTTTCTGATGGAATCAGCAGGGCCGCCTACTGGTTTACCCGTAATAAGGAAAACATGTCCTGCACCAGCGAAAAATCCATCTTTGACTTTGAGCGCTATTGCCGGGTTATTGATGGATTGATGCCAGATGTCCAGGGATAAGCTTACTGTCACGGCTTACAGGCGAGGTCTTTTGGAAAGTACAGGTCTTTTTTACCCTTTTATCTTATGTTTGCCTTGATGAATGAAAGCTTAAGGTCTTTGAGTTTTTCCGTCATGGAAACCTTGTAGATGTGAGGGTTAAGGATGCGCTTGTAGGACGGATCAAGGGTTTCGATCTGTTCCATCATGCGGCGGCGGCTCTGCTTGAGGATTTCTGCATCGCTTGGGCGTGGTTCCGTGCGCTTTCCATTTTCAAGCCTTTTCTTGAGCATGGGCACAACCCTTGCTGCCTTGTATGAAAACTGCCTGTAGTCAACCATGGTGTGAAAGTAACGGTAGTCCTGTCCCGGCTGGATTTCTTCATCACTGAGGGAAAGGATGTCTGCACGTGCCATTCCGCTTTCGTCATAAAGCCTCCACACGTTCTTGATTCCAGGGTTGGTGTTTTTTGCAGGGTTGTCACTGAACTTCATTGCTGCCACAAATTCATCACCCTTCTTCTTTGCTGCAAGCTTGTATACGCCGGTAAAGCTTGATTCAGTTCCGCCTGTAACCATGTGGGTTCCAACACCCCAGCTTGCAATGGGTGCATTCTGCTGCACCAGCGTCTCGATAATTTCTTCCGTAAGGTCGTTGGAAACGCAGATGAATGCCTGCGGGAATCCTGCCTTGTCCAGTTCCTTGCGCACTTCATTTGTAAGGTAAGACATGTCGCCGCTGTCAAGTCGCACGCCAAAGTTATATCCCTGTTCAACAAGCTTGGCACCTGCCTTTATGGCATTCTTGATTCCGCTCTTAAGGGTGTCGTAGGTGTCGATGAGGAACACGGTCTTGTCCGGGTAAATCTTTGCATAGGCTTCAAAGGCTTCAAGCTCGCTTGGGAAAGACATAACCCATGAGTGGGCCATTGTTCCCATGACAGGAATGCCGTAGATTTTTCCGGCCAGGGTATTGCTTGTTCCTGCAGCTCCACCGATGTATGCAGCTCTTGTTGCACCCATGGCACCATCAGGTCCCTGTGCGCGGCGAAGTCCAAATTCCATTACGTTGCCCTTCTTTGCGGCAAGCCAAACGCGTGCAGTCTTTGTTGCAATGAGGCTCTGGAAGTTGCACAGGTTAAGAACAAGTCCCTCGATGATCTGGGCTTCGATAAGGTTTGCGTGAATTCTTACAAGGGGTTCCTGCGGAAATATGATGGATCCTTCCTCAAAGGAATAGAGGTCGCCAGTAAACTTAAAGTTCTTAAGGTAGTCAAGGAATCCTTCCTCAAAAATCTTCTGGTCGCGAAGGTATGCAATTTCCTCTTCATCAAAGGTAAAGTCTTCCAGGGAATCAAGAAGGGTCTCGATTCCTGCAAAGATGCTGAACCCACCGTTAAACGGCTGGCGGCGGAAGAACATGTCAAATACAACCTGTTCGTCCATGTTGTTCTTCCAGTACCCCTGGGCCATGGTCAGCTCATAAAAGTCCGTGAATAGTGCGCTTTTGCTTACTGTTGAATGCATTTCAAACTCCAAAAAAAATTAATTGAATTGTGAATGACGTTTTCTCCAGAGTGAATAGACAGCATCTGCTAAGCACACCGCGTCCCCCCTATATTACAGATATTTGAAAAATGAATCAAATGCTTCTATAATATTAGCGGAAAATCAAGACATTAGCGAAAATTCAAGTCGGAATTAAAACTGGGAAACGGGGGGGAAAAATGTTCCATAAACCTATGCCGCCTCTTGTGGCAGCTGCTGCACTGGCATTGCTATGTTCCTGCGGCCAGAAGACTCCTGAAATGTCACTGGCAGAAATCGAAGACTACCGGGCCCACGCAGGCCAGCACCTGATTGAGCGCACCAGGTACAAGCCCTTCAAGGGGGAATCCTTTGTCCCGGGAATTCCCGGCGGAACATGGAACGATTCAATTCTCCAGGATCCAAAGACATTTAACCACCTGATTGCAGAACGGGACGGAACTTCCACCGGCATCATTGAGCAGACCAGCGAATGGCTTGTGGACTACGATGCCATCACACGCCAGTGGCTCCCTCGTGCAGCCTACTACGAAATCGAAACCGACGAAAATGCCGGAACCCTCACCGTTCACTACACCCTAAGGGAAGGCCTTGTGTGGTCATGGCAGGGCAGGCAGGAAACCGTACCGGTAACAAGCGACGACATCGTATTCTGGTACAACGAAATAGAAGGAGACCCGGCATTCCAAAGTTCAGGCTACAGCGGACAGTTTGTGGAACTGGAAAACGGCGAGGAAGGCCACGTAGACTGCATGAAGATTGACGACAGGAGGTTTGACTTTGTATTTCCAAGAATCATTGCAGAGCCCCTGCTGTCAACCAACTGTTCAATAAAGCCGGGCTTCATCTACAGGGAAGCAAAGGAAAACAAGGGTGTTGAAGGCGTAAAGGACCTGTTCCGCACATCCGACGACCCGGCCCAGATTCCATCCTGCGGCAAGTGGCTCTTTTCCGAATATAAGCCGGCCCAGCGACTGGTGTACAAAAGAAACCCCAACCACTGGGAAAAAGACAGCAGCGGAAAATCCATACCTTATGTAGACACCATGATCTGCCACATTGTAGGCGACCAGAACACGGACTATCTTCTCTTTAGGCAGGGCAAGCTAGAAACCTACGCCCCACGCCCGGAAGAAATAGACGAGGTTGTGAATTCCCAAAGAAACGACTACAGCGTATACAGGGCCGACGGTTCCTTCAGTGCATCATTCTGGTCATTCAACCAGAACCCGCAGAACAGCGACCAAAGCTACTACAGGTGGTTCTGCAAAAAGGAATTCCGCCAGGCCATGAGCTGCATCCTCAACCGCGAACGCATCATCGCCCAGACCTACCGTGGCCTTGCAGACCCGCTTTACACCTTCTTTGCACCGCCCAACGCCTTTTACGACGAAAGCATAAGCCTCAAGTACCGCTACGACAGGAACAGGGCACTGGAACTCCTAAAGTCTGCAGGCTTTGTCCTTGGCCAGGATGGAATTCTACGCGACAGCGAGGGCCAGGCAGTTGAATTCGACATGACCATAAATTCGGCAAGCAGCACCACAAGCGACATAGCACAGATTATTGCAGACGAATGCCAGTCCATCGGAATAAAGCTCAACGTGCGCCAGACCGACTTCCAGAAAATAGTTGAAATGCTTACGTCAACCTACGACTGGCAGTCACTGATCATCGGATTTTCTGGCGGAAGCATTTTCCCGTCCCAGGGCAGCAACGTCTGGGTATCCGGCGGCAACCTGCACCTGTGGCATCCACTCCAGCAAAAACCTGCAACCGACTGGGAAGCAAGGGTGGACTGGCTGTACAACACGGCAAGCTACACACTGGACCGCCAGAAGGCAAAGGCATACTGGGACGAATACCAGCAGATAATCCTTGAGCAGTGTCCCGTAATCTATCTTGTCTGCCCCCGCAGCTTCTTTGCAATCCGAAACCGCTGGAACCAGGAAAATTTCTACTACGACAACATGTACGGAGCAAGAACCGAATGCATCTTCTCCCAGGAATAAAAAATTCTACGGGCGTTTGGCAGTCGCCTTGCGACTGCCACCGGGCTGCTCCGGGTTCCGGCCTCCGCCTCCAGCCGCTTCCCTCCTTCGTTCCCAAAGGTCACTCCGTCAGTCCAGTGGCCGCTACGCGCCCTGCGCATCCCTAACGCGTCCCCTGCCATTCACCGTCCGGTAAAGGAATTCAATTTTGCATCCTACCATATATTGACCGTAAAATGGGATTTAATTCCTGCCGAAAATATAGCATGAGTCTGTTTACAAAAATCCAGTCCACCATTGTCTATCCATGGACTGTATTCCGCAGGAAGATGCCCCTTTTTTCCTACATTACGGGGCGCTTTTTTACAATGATATTCCTTCTTTATGTCCTGGGCTTTGCCCTTTTTGGTCTTATGGAACTTGCCCCTGGTGACATCGTTGACCAGATGATAAGCCAGCAGATCATGGCCCAGTCGGAAGGCGGCAGAGCAGTCCGAAAGGGCGGTACTACCCAGGACCAGGGTTTTACTGCAGACCAGGAAAAGCTCCTTAGGGAAGAACTGGGACTGGATAAGCCTTTTTACGTGCAGTATGGTTCATGGCTTAAGCGTGTCGTCATTCATCATGACCTTGGGACAAGCCTCATAAGCCGTGCCCCGGTCAGCTTCCTTATCCGTTCAAGAATCGGAAAATCCGTAGTCTACAGCCTCATTTCCCTTTTTTTTGTCACAACCTTTTCCTTTGCCCTTGGCGTCTACTTTTCAAGCAAGGCCGGCACCAAGACCGATGTGGCAGTTTCCTTCGTGGGACTTTTTTTCCTGGCATTTCCTTCCATGCTGCTGCTAATCCTCATGCAGCTTTTTGCTTCCGTCACGGGCATTTTCCCAGTTACGGCATATCCGGACTTTCCAATGAGCGACGGATTCTTCCGTTTCTGCGCAAGCTATGTTCACCACATAGCACTGCCATTGCTGGGCGGCTTTTTGTGCAGCGTGGGTTCCACCATGAGGATGATACGTTCAACCATGCTTGACCAGATCGGCATGCCTTACATCATGGCCCTTCGTGCCCGCGGCATAAGCGAAAGGCGCGTCTACTTTAACCATGCATTCCGCAACACCGTAAACCCCTACATTACGGGCAGTGCAAACCTCCTGGCCTCGATTTTCAGCGGCAACCTTATCTTTGAGATCATCTTTGCCTATCCCGGCATCGGACGCCTTACCTATGAGGCCATAACCCAGCAGGACGTAAACATCGTTCTTGCCGACACCATGTTCATCTCGGCCCTTGTCCTCGTGGGCATGGTCGTATCGGACATTCTCCTTGCAGTCTTTGACCCGCGCATTCGTTATGGAGCTGAATCATGAAGAAAGTTTTGGAATACATAAAAAGCCGTCCCCTTGCCCGTGTTTCGCTGGTGGTTCTTTTGGCGGTCTACCTGGTCATGGTTTTTGCGGAATTCGTTGCCCCCTATCCTGCAACACGCACCTTCCCGGAAAACACCTTTCACCCTGCAAACCTGGAGCTTTCCCTTAAGGGTCTTACCGTCCGGGAATACAGGGTGCTGGAGCCTTCAACATGGCAGTATGCAAAGGTTAGGGACATGGACTCAAGGCACGGAATCAGGCTTTTTGCCCACGGCAGTTCCTACAGGGTCCTGGGGCTTTTTGAAACCGACATTCATCTTTTTGGAACTTCCGGCAGCGACTATCCAGTCTACATCCTTGGTGCAGACAATCTTGGCCGCGACCTTTTTAGCCGCATTGTCTATGGTTCAAGAATTTCCCTGACCATAGGTTTTGTGGCCAGCGCCGTTTCCCTGGTCCTTGCCATCTGCCTTGGAGGGCTTGCAGGTTTTTTTGGCGGCAGGACCGACTGGTGCGTCATGAGGGTCAGCGAATTTTTCATGCTCATTCCGGGCCTTTACCTGATTCTTTTCCTGCGTTCCCTGCTGAACACCAAGATGGACAGCGGAACTTCCTACATGATCATTACGGTTCTCCTGTCCCTTGTCGGGTGGCCTGGTGCTGCAAGAACCTACCGAGGCATGGTACACGCCATCAAGCGCGAGGACTTTGTCCAGAATGCAGTTCTTGAGGGAATGCCGTCACTGGTCATCATTTTTCGCCACATAATTCCGCAGATAACAAGCTACATCATCGTTGGAACCACATTGAGCGTCCCGGGATTCATCATGAGCGAGACTGGCCTTACTTACCTTGGCCTTGGCATTGCAGATCCTGCAGTAAGCTGGGGCAGCCTGATTAACCGCGACATTTCCACCCTCAATAACCTTGGGAATTTTCCATGGCTTCTTGTGCCCGTGTGGCTTCTTCTTGCCGTAACCCTTGCATTCAATTTTATTGGTGATGCCCTTAGGGATTATTATGACCCTTTCCACGCGGTTTTTGCAAAAAAGAAATCCCTGCGCAGGGCTGATTTCCCATCGGTTTCTTACGGGGAATCTTCCGGTAATGGTACCGGCCCGGCCATGCCATACCTGCAGGTTCAGGACCTTCACGTTACCTTTGACGTGGTGCGCGGCCGAAAGACGGAAAAAATCCAGGCTGTCCGTGGAATTTCCTATTCCATGGAGCAGGGAGAAATTCTTGGCATCGTTGGCGAGAGCGGCAGCGGAAAATCCGTTTCTTCCATCTGCATACCTGGGCTTCATGGCGACAATGCAACCATAGAGGGAAGGATATTCCTTGACGGCACGGAAATGACCGCCCTGACTCCCCAGCAGCTGCGTGAATTCCGAGGAAAGAAAATAGGCTACATCTTTCAGGAGCCTGGAAGATCCTTTGACCCCTTGCAGAACATTGGTGCCGTGTTTGAAGAAACCCTGCGTAATTCATGGCCTGAGCTTACAGGTGAAGAATGCGCCCGGCGTACCATTGAACTTTTGAAGGAAGTGGGTCTGCCGGATCCGGAAAACAGGCTCAGGAATTTTCCCCACCAGTTTTCCGGCGGCCAGCTGCAGCGCATTTCCATTGCCCTTGCCCTGGCACAAAACTGCACCCTTTTAATTGCCGATGAGCCTACGACGGCCCTCGATGTGACAATCCAGGCACAGATCGTAGACCTTCTTGCATCCCTCAGGGAATCAAGAAAGCTTTCCATCATCTTCATAAGCCATAACATTGACCTTGTGGCTTCCCTGTGCGACAGGATGATTGTAATGTACGGCGGCCTCATCATGGAAAGCGGAACGTCGGAGCAGATAACCAAAAGCCCTCGACATCCCTATACAAGGGCACTTCTTGCCTCAAGTCCTCGTTTTGGCACCCATTACAGCGACGGAAACCTTACGGCAATCCCTGGCCGTGTAACCGACCCTGCAAATCCAGAGGCAGGATGTCCATTTGCTCCCAGGTGTCCCCAGGCTGCGGAAAAATGCCGGGTTCCTGGAGCCACCTGCATATAGGAAAGCTCATGTTTTTTGGAGACGATATGGAAAATGATACAGTAATCAGTGCCTGCGGCCTAAAAAAGCGATTCGGCCTTGATGCAGGCTTTTTTGCAAGGACAGACAGGCACGTATATGCCGTAAACGACGTAAGCTTTGACCTGCACCGGGGAAAAACCTACGGTCTTGTGGGGGAATCCGGCTGCGGTAAGACCACCACGGCCAGGCTCCTGATCCGCATGTACAGGGCAGACGGCGGCAGCGTCATTTATGATGGCCGTGATGTCCAGAAGATGAACAAAAGGCAGCTGGGACTTTACCGTGAAAAGGTGCGCTACATTTTTCAGGATCCTTCAAGATCCATGGATCCGCGCCTTACGGTTTATGACATTCTGACTTCTTCCTTAAAGTATTCCTCAAGATGGAAGGGAAAGGACGATGCCCGCAGTCAGGCAGAAAAAATTCTGCAGGAAATTGGCCTTGATGCCAGGGACCTGGACCGTAAGCCCTCGGAATTTTCCGGCGGCCAGAGGCAGCGCATTTCCATTGCCCGCGGTCTCATCATGGAACCCCAGGTTCTTATCTGCGACGAGGTTGTAAGCGCCCTTGACGTCAGCGTACAGGCCCAGATTCTGAATCTTCTGCAGGACTTGAGGGCAAGGCGAGGCCTTTCATTCCTGTTCATTGCCCATGACCTAAAGGTATCCTGCTGGTTTTGCGACACCATAGGGGTAATGTACCGTGGAATGCTTGTGGAAGAGGCGGAGGCAAGGGATTTGTACAAGGATGCCCTTCATCCATATACCCAGACGCTCTTTGCCGGGGCAGGGGGGCAGTTCACCATGGAAAAAAGCGGTGAGATGAAGACCCTTCTGGCCCTTCCCCAGGGATGTCCCTTTGCCCACAGGTGCCATAAGGCCACTGCGCGGTGCCTGGAAGAAGTTCCAGACTGGACCCAGGTTTCCCCGGGCCATAAGGTCAGGTGTTTTAATTTGTAGCTGATTGTGCAGCCCTTATTTTATTTCGATTTCGTTGCGAAGGAGCTTGCGTAGGTAGATTCCGTCGGGGCTCAGGTCTTTTTCCTGCCATCCGCCCTTGGCGAATCTGTCTGCGTTAAACTTAAGGATTCCGGAATCTTCGCCCTTGTTGTTTACGGACCAGTTTGTCCAGCTGATGTTGTACTTCTTGAGGAGGCTGAGCCATTCTTCAGTTTCCTTTTCAAAGACACCGCCGTCGCCTGATTCCTTTGTGGTTCCCCATTCCGTGCAGAAAATAGGGGCCTTTTGCTTTGCTGCCTTCCTTACAAGGTCCATGTTTGCCTTCTTGTGGCTTCCTGCATAAAAGTGGAGGGTGTACATGACATTTTTGTCCGAAGTAATCTGGTTTTTTGCAGCAAGGTCAACCCTCTGGCTCCATCTTGGGGTTCCTGCAATGATTATGTTGTCAGGGTCGTTGGCACGGATTACCTTGATGATTTCCTCGGCGTAAGGCTTGATGTTGCCGTCCCATGTAACATTGTCACCGTTTGGTTCGTTGCAGATTTCATACAATACATTTGGATAGGAGCCATATTTCCTGCTCATTTCGTCAAAGAATTCCTTGGCAAGGTCAATGTGGGTAAGGGGATCGCCATTGGCAAGGATGTGCCAGTCGATGATTACGTACATTCCAAGCTTTATGGCAGCTTCTACGGAATCAATGACCTTGAGCTTTATGTTCTGGTTGTTGGCATAGCCGCCTTCCGTAACGTACATGGCCGAACGCCAGATCTGACAGTTCCAGTCGTCGCGGAGCCAGCGCAATATGTCTTCGTTGGCAAATTTTCCATGCCACTGGAGGCCGTGGGAGCTCATTCCGCGCAGCTGAACCGGGTTGTTGTTCTGGTCTGCAAGGCCTGTTCCTTCAACGTGGAGCTGTCCATAGCGCTCTACGACAGTTTTTCCGTCTTCAATGGCAAGCCTTGTATCGTTTTCCACTGATGCTTTCTTTCCACATCCTGCAAAAATCAGGGATGCCAGCATTGCCATGGCGGCAAATGCGGTTTTTTTAATTGTGTTTTTCATGATTCTTCCTCTTTATCCATAATTCTACAATATTATGGCTTATTTTCAATAGAAATTTTTAGAACAGCCTCAAATCAGGCAGACTGTACCTGTATATATCCTTTATATGATATAAGTATGATTTTATACCCGGATTTTGCAGAAAAATATAAAAATTTTCAATTTTGTACCCATATTTTACGATTTGACCCCATAAAATAGCGGTTAAAAATTTTTCTTTTTTTTTGGCACCATCAAATCAAAAAAAACATGGTAAATAGGCAATTCCTACATTTTGGGTGGCTTTTTTTGTCATTGACTTTGACTACCATGGGTAGTATACTTCGGACACTAAAACCCTATATATAGTGTTATTTCCGTTAAGTAAACCATATTTAGCCCGATAATATCTGTATAAGGCCTGTTAATTGGATGAGTTTTGCGGATTTTTGCAGGGTCTTGCGGCAAATCCTGATTACGGGACTGGAAAGGGGTTTTAATTGATAAAACGAATTGTGATATAAAAAGAGGGGATAGATATGAAAATCATCAAACGCAGCGGAGCTGAGGTTGTCTACGACCGCAACAAGATTGTTGTTGCCATCAGAAAGGCCAACGAGCAGGTAATCGAAGCCAAGCGCCTTTCAGACGCACAGATTGACTCCATCGTTGATGATATCGAAATAGAATGTCACAATTCCGGCCATGCACTGAGTGTTGAAAACATTCAGGATCTTGTTGAAGACGGAATCATGCGCCACGCAGCCTATGATGTTGCAAAGCTTTACATCACCTACCGCTACCGCCATGCCGTCATGAGACGCGAAAACACAACTGACAAGCAGATCCTGAGCCTCCTCGAAGAAAAGAACGAGGAAGTAAAGCAGGAGAATTCCAACAAGAATCCAACGGTAGTTTCTGTTCAGAGGGACTACATGGCTGGCGAAGTGTCAAAGGACATTACGCGCCGCTTCCTTCTTGATCCGGATATTTCTCAGGCTCACGACGAGGGAATCATTCACTTTCACGATGCAGACTATTTTGCACAGCACATGCATAACTGCGACCTTGTAAACCTTGAGGACATGCTCCAGAACGGCACTGTAATTTCAGGAACAAAGATCGACCGCCCCCATTCATTCAGCACGGCATGTAACATTGCAACCCAGATCATTGCCCAGGTTGCCAGCTGCCAGTACGGCGGACAGAGCATTACCCTTGCACATCTTGCACCGTTTGTAGACGTAAGCCGCAAGAAGATTACAAAGGAACTCCAGGAGATGATTTCCGCCACGGGAATCAGCGTAAACACCGACCAGTTTAACTACATGGTGGAACAGCGCGTTCGTGACGAAATCAAGCGCGGTGTACAGACAATCCAGTATCAGGTAATCACCTTGATGACAACCAACGGCCAGGCTCCATTTGTAACCGTATTCATGTACCTTAACGAATCCCGCGACGAGCAGGAAAAGGCCGACCTTGCCATGATCATTGAGGAAGTCCTCAAGCAGCGCTACCAGGGTGTAAAGAACGAAAGGGGAGCATGGATTACTCCTGCATTCCCAAAGCTCATCTATGTTCTTGAAGAAGACAACATTGAACAGGGGACTCCATACTACTACCTTACGGAACTTTCAGCAAAATGCACTGCACGCCGCATGGTTCCAGACTATATTTCGGAAAAGAAGATGCTTGAGCTTAAGGAAGGCAACTGTTACCCATGCATGGGATGCCGTTCATTCCTTACGGTTTACCGCGACGAGACAGGAAAGCCAAAGTTCTATGGAAGGTTCAACCAGGGTGTCGTAACCCTTAACCTTGTGGACGTGGCATGTTCTTCCGGTGGCGACAAGGCAAAATTCTGGGAAATCCTTAATGAACGCCTTGAACTTTGCCACAGGGCTCTCAGAATCCGTCACAACCGCCTTTTGGGAACCAAGTCTGACGTTGCCCCAATCCTTTGGCAGAACGGTGCCCTTGCACGTCTCCAGAAGGGGGAGGTAATCGACAAGCTTCTGTACAACGGATATTCAACCATTTCCCTCGGCTATGCAGGCCTTTGTGAATGCGTCAAGTTCATGACAGGATTGAGCCACACTGACCCACAGGGCAAGCCTTTTGCCCTTGATGTAATGAATGCCCTCAACACTGCATGCAAGACATGGAAGGGGCAGGAGCACATTGACTATTCCGTTTATGGAACTCCTCTTGAAAGCACCACATACAAGTTTGCAAAGTGCCTTAAGCGCCGTTTTGGAATCATCCCGGGCGTTACGGACAAGAACTACATAACAAACAGCTATCATGTAAACGTTGCAGAAAAAATCGACGCCTTTACAAAGCTCAGCTTCGAAAGCCAGTTCCAGGAACTTTCCCCTGGTGGAGCCGTAAGCTATGTTGAGGTTCCAAACATGGAGAACAACCTTCCGGCCGTAATGACGCTGCTCAAGCACATCTATAACAACATCATGTATGCCGAGCTGAATACAAAGAGCGATTTCTGCCAGAAGTGCGGATACACGGGCGAAATCAAGATTGAAGAAGATGCTGACAAGAAGCTCATCTGGAAGTGCCCCAACTGCGGAAACACTGACCAGACAACAATGAACGTTGCCCGTCGTACATGCGGTTACATCGGAACCCAGTACTGGAACCAGGGTCGCACCCAGGAAATCCGCGAGCGTGTCCTTCACCTGTAGGCTGACTTTTACGGAAAATTTCTGAAGTCGCCAGATAGAAAAACCGGCCGCCGGAATCAGGCTGTTGTCTTGCAGTTAACTGCATGTTCAGCCTTTGACCGGGTGCCGGTTTTTTTTTATGCTATTCATGGAAGAGGGAAGAAGGCCTTTATGCTGTCAGGGTTGTAAAGTTCGCTGTCATCAAGGGACATGAATGGATTTAAGCCTGAGAAATAATAGCTGCTGTTTGTGCCGGTTTCCAGTGATGACTTTTGGTAAAGGCCGGAAACCATGATGTTTGATGGCAGCCTGAGGATTGTTCCGTCTGGCAGGACCGTAATGCGTGGGAGGCACGATTCCCCAAATTCAGGGTCCTGTCCAAGCCAGGCCTTGATCATTGGCGTGCTTGACAGGCAGCTGTTAGTGTATGCTGCATTTGCAAGCCATTGGCCGGCAAGTCCCGTGCATGAGGAAGTCATTACGCTCCACATGTAGTCCCTGTATCCCCCGGACAGCTTATAGTTGTGGTTGACCTGGTAACCGCTATAATATTCCTTGAGGGTGAATGCCTGGAACTGCAGTGCCGTGCCCATGGGCTTCATGCATCCCAATACAGACTGCATGCCAAGAAGGGTTCCGTCCTTGCATGTGGTAAGGTCCAGAACGACGTGGATTACAGTTCCCTTGGCATCTACCTGTGCAAGGGCAGATTGAAATTCACCATATATTGAAGAATTGAGGTTTCTTATCCTTATTACGGCCAATTTCTCGTCTGTGGAATAGATGACGTTTCCGCTGCCGTAAGCTGTATTCTGTGCAGAAATCAGGTTTGCAAGTTTTGCGTATGTGTTCTTCATGGTTAGACTGAGGTTGACGTCATGGTTGTCATTTTCGCAGTAGAAGGAATTCATGATGACGGACGAACTGTAGGAATTGATTCCGTATGCAAAGTCTGCAAGTTCCTGTGAGAATATTTCCTTGTCTGTGGAAAGATAATAGTCTTTCAGGCTGCCATCTCCGTTAAGCAGGTTGTCAGTTCCAGCCTTGGTATAGTATCCGCAGTTGAATCCGCAAAGAAATGCTATTTCAAATTTCAGGGCATTGTATACGTCAAGCCTCATGTCTGCCGGACATGCAAGTTTTTTAAGTGTGTTTCCACGCAGAATCGCTTTCTGCCGGTTAGTGGGGATTCCCGTAAAGTGCAGGAATTTTTCTCCGTTATACGCAACCTTGCCGTGGTCGCCGTGGAGGAACAGGGCGTTTGCAATGTACAGGGGAACAAGGCACCTGCCACCGTTGTAAAGAATCTCAAATTCGTATGGGGCAAGGGGAATTGTGTAAAATGGAATTCCCTGCTCGATGGCATCCGGCATGTTGGTTATGACTGATGATACGGGATCGGTCTTTCCGCTTGTGGAATTGTTGTCGCTGTCGTTAAAGAAAAGCAGTGAGCCGGAGCTTAAGGTTATGGTGTTTTCCTTCCAGTTGAAGGTTGCGGTCCTTGTCCTGGATGCACTGTCCGTCAGGGTTGCCGTCATGGAGTTTGCATCAAGGTCTGCCGTAAATTTTGCCAGTGGAAGGAATTCCTGGATGTTTACGTAGACTCGGCTTTTTCCTTTTTCCGTGTAGGCATGCATTCTGTTTTTCCACGGGAAAGGCCCTGACAGGTTTTCAAAGGAATGTTCTTCTTCCGTAATAAGGCGGTTGTTGTGGTTTACCCGTGCACGCTCGAGGCTCGTAATGTATTCAGTTTCCGTATGAACCTGCCTGCAGGATGCAAGGGATAGTACAACTGCAGTCATGGCAATGATTTTTGCTGTTGAATGTGTTTTCATCTGTTACCTGCCTATCTTGAATTGACGTAGTTTACGGCATCGTAAATTTTCTGCTCATTCGTAATGTCGTTTTCACTCATTACATAATCCGGATTAACTCCCCTGTCGTTGTCTGGATAGTGATAGAATTCAAATTTACCGCCGGATATTTTTGCAGCCTGCAGGCGGAATATGGAACTTGTCCGTCCGGCGAATTCATTTGACAGGTGGTATTTTCCTACCATGCAGATGCCACCTCCCGGTGTTCTTCCGATAACTTTTGCAAGACCTGTAGATTTTGCAATGGTTGGCAAAGTGTTTGCGCAGCTGTAGGAAGCTTCAGAAGTAAGGACGAACCATTTGAACCTTGAATATCCGTCCCTTGAGTCATAGTTTCCGTCGCCGTTAGTGTCCACTCTCCAGTTGTAGATAATGTCTGCATTTGTCGCAAGGTTATGCATGGAAAAAAACAGGGGGGCCTTGGTCATGAACCCCATGAGAACCCTCAGTCCGTTTACTGCTCCGCCTCCGTTTGTAACCAGGTCAAGGACAATGTTTTCCACAGCTGTTCCTGATGAATCCTCCATAACCTCAATTTCATTCATGCAGGATGCCATGAATTCGTACATGTCGTTAGAATTAGGGAAGCTCTCCAAATTGATGATGGCAGTCTTTCCGTCCGTAGAGAACCTAACGTCATCCACCTTTTTGGTGCCATTTGGTCCGTATTTTGCCGCATAGTATTTCTTTCTCATTTCATAATATTTAGTGTCATAGGAACCCATTCGATTTATGCACTGGTCCTTTCTTACGTAAAAGGAATTGTTTTCTTTTGATGTGTGGCCATCGTTCAGGTCAATGGCAATAAAGTCGTGGATTGCCTGGTTTGAGACAATCGGGTCTGCACTCATGATGTCATTTTTCCTGCCTTCAAGAAGTGCTGCGATTCCTTTGCTTTCAATTAGTCCAAGGCCGTAGAAGTTTTCAAAGGCGAATTTCAGGCTGTTGAATGTGTCCTGGCGCTGTTGCATGCTCTGTTTTTTTCCAATCATAGGCAATGTGATGCTTGCTAGTTCCATGTCGGAAGTGATGCCTCCAGTTGAAATCCTTATGTATTCCCTATTGTAAAATGCATTGGTTAAAATTGGTGCAAGGAAAACCGTGCGGCCAATATCCAGGGGTATGAGGCATTTTCCATGGTAGTAAAGGATGTCGTAACCATAATCCTTAAGCCTATAGGTGACCCCCTTGTCGCCAGAATAATAGGACGGCATTTCGTTTATGTGGTCTGGCATTTCTTCCGACAGCCTGGTGAAGAATGAATTGTTTATGGCAATGGTTTCTTCCTTCCAGTTGAGGGTGAAAAGGTAATGGTCTCCAGCCAGACTCTTCAGGCCGAATGAAAGGATATTGTTCTGGGTGTCATATTCTGGTGCTTTGAAAAAAATCAATCCAGATTCCTTTGCTGTCATTTCATAGAACCATGTGGCGTCCATGTAGGTACGGTCAACATCCTGAACTTCATATATGGTTGCAGTTTCCGGGGATCGTTTTGTAATAACAACAGGCACGACCCTTGAGGTTATGGTAAGGTCGTCGTCGTTGATTCCAGAATTGATTGTAACGTATTCTGTTTCCGTTTCCTTGATGCAGGAAAAAAGTGGAAGTACCAGGGCAGAAAGAAGGGCTGCCCGGCATAGGCTTTTTATGCTTTTCTTCTTCATGGTATATATTTTATAGAAGAAAAAGTGATAGTTCAATTGACATTCTAATTGACGGTACGATTGATGGAACAGCCGGTAACGGTACAACCCTGAAAGTCAGCAAATCCTAAGACAGTACAACGGTACCATCCTGTATTACTATTTCTTCCAAAAGGAGCTTGTGCTTTCCATCGTCCCTTCTGTCATAGCCATGGTAGACCATGTAGATTTTTCCGTCGTCGTCGCGGAAGATGCTGTTGTGGCCTGGGCCTGCCCACTGGTTAAAGCTGAATCCGTCGCGTAATGTGGTTCCCCCGTCTTTCATCATGTCACGACCTTCTTCATCGTAGAATGGGCCTTCCGGATTTTCTGAAACTCCGTAGACAATGTGGTAGCTGGAGGCAGTTCCACGGCAGCAAAAATCATGGGATGCAAAAAGATAGTATTTTCCTTCATGGGGAAAGACAAAGGCACCTTCAATGGGATTTTCTCTTGATGTGCGCGATGCAATGGTTCTTGGAGCTGAACCTGCGGCAACAAATCCGTCACTGTCTAAGTCCACCATCTGTATTCCGCCCCAGAAGGAACCAAATACAAGGCGGTCCTTTCCCTCGCCGTCGCAGAATACGGCCGGGTCTATGCAGTTGTAGTTGTCTTCCGGCCTTGATGAAATAACCGGACCCAGGTCTTCCCAGCCGTAGTCGGGGCTTTCCGGGTCAAGGGATCTTGTGCGGACAAGACCAATGGAAGAAAGGTTCTTGCCGAAGGTTGAAACTGAATAGTAAACGCGCCACCAGCCGTCGCGATGGACAACTTCCGGCGCCCAGAAACTCGTTGAACCCGGTACCTTTTCCCTTGTCCACATGGGGTTCTGTGGAAAGATGGCGCCGGCAATCTGCCAGTTTACCAGGTCCCTTGACTTGAAGAATGGCAGCCCTTCGCCAGTCTGGAACCTGTAGTAGGTTCCGTCCTGCCTGACTATTGTAGGGTCGTGGGCTGCCACCATGCCGGTGACGCTAATAAGTGCCATGATTACTTGAGGCCTGTAAGGGCAACGGATGCAATGATCTGCTTCTGGAAGATCATGAAGATTATCAGGACTGGAAGCATGGCGATGACAGATGCCGCAAGGAGGAGCGGGTAGTCTGTCTGGATTGCATACATTGCATTCAGCTGGCTGATCATGACCTGAACCGTTGCTTTTGCAGGGTCGTTAAGGTAGATGCTAGGTGCAAAGTAGTCGTTCCACACGCCCATGAACCAGAGGATTGCCTGGGCTGCAATTGCAGGTTTTGCATTTGGGAACATGATGGTCCAGAAAATCCTGAAGAAACCTGCACCGTCGATTCTCGCAGACTCGATGAGGGAAGTCGGGATTCCGCTCATGTACTGGCGCAGGAAGAAAATCATTGCCACATTGCCCAGCATTCCCGGAACCATGAGTGGGTACCATGTGTCGAGCCAGCCGATTCTTGCATAGATGATGAACTGCGGAATCATGATTACGGAAAATGGAATCATCATTGTTGCAAGTTCAGCAAGGAACAGCTTGTTCTTTCCGGGAAAGCGGAGCTTGGCGTATGCAAAGGCTGCCATGGAGGAAACAATGGAGCCAATGATAACCGTACTGAATGAAATGATTGCAGAGTTGAGGATACCCAGCTGAAGCTTAGGCGTCATTTCCCAAACCCTCTTTGCGTAGTTAATCCACTGAGGTTCTTCAGGCATGGCAAGGGAAAGCTGCGTTCCGAGGAACTGTCCCTTTGTCTTGAGTGAAGATACGATCATCCACCACAGGGGCACGATCATGATGAACACGCCAGCCGTAAGGAATGTATATACTGCAATCTTCTCAATCCTCTTGCTTGTCATGTTGGAAGCGTATGTTCTTTTCTTTGTGATTGGTAATGTCATTTCCCATGCCTCCTATTCAAGGTAGTTGTTGCTTGATTTGTTCAGCTTGAACTGAACGGCCGTAACGATGAAGATGAGCACTGCAAGGAACCATGCAGCTGCACATGCATAACCCTTTGCATCGTAAGAACCAAAGGCGTGCTGCCAGATGTAGAATACGATGGTACCGGCGCTGTAGTTTGTTCCTCCGTTTGGAACCATGATCTGCGGTTCAACGATAAGCTGTGCACCGTTGATGATGCCGGTGATGATGATGAAGAATGAAATAGGCTTCATCAAAGGCCATGTGATTTTCCAGAAGATTGTCCAGTTGCTTGCACCGTCCATTCTTGCAGCCTCGTAGTAAGACTTTGGCAGGTTCTGGAGTCCGCCCAGGTAAAGGAGGGCTGTTCCGCCAACGCCGCGCCAGATGCACATTGCCATGATTGAAGGCTTGACGGTGTGTTCGTTTTCAAGCCAGTTGGTTCCTTCCGAGTGGAACACCCACCTGAGGAACTGGTTCAAAAGTCCGTAGTCTCCGTTGTAGATCCACTTCCAAAGGAGTGAAACTGCAACGATTGAAGAAACAACCGGAATGTAGTAGATGACGCGGTATGCCTTAACGCCTGGAAGTTCCTTGTTGAAGGAAATGGCAAGTGAAAGGGCCCACATCATTCCGATTGGAATTCCGATCATGTAGAATATAGTGTTCCAGAGTGAACGCCAGAAATCGATGTCGGCGAACATCTCCTTGTAGTTTTCAAAGCCAACGTAGAAAAATTCTCTGTCCACTTCATCCATGGTAAAAATCTCTGTGAGGTCTGTCATTGAATCCCATGATGTAAAGCTTGCAAAGATTGAAAAGATGAAAGGTCCTGCGGTGAAGAGTAAGAATCCCAGAATAGGAAGCAGGACAAAAAGAAGACCCGCAATGGCCTCTTCGTTAAATCTGATCTTCTTTTTCGATTTGATGTTTTCCATAATAAGAACTCCTGTCTGGAGCTGGCAGAGGGCTGCATGGTGCCCCCGCCAGTTTTGGTTCCGTTACACCGGAGCTTCAGTCCCATGGCATGTGCCGGTTGCCGAAAACTCCCGTGTGCAACGTTCTTGAATTGATTATTTCTTTGCCTTCTTTGCAGCGGCTCTTGCCCTTGCCAAAGACTTGTCAAGTTCCTTCTGCATTACAGGCTGCATTCTCTTGCAGTAAGATTCAGCAGATTCCTTTCCATCGAGTACAAGCTGAACGTCGCGGAAGAAAAGGTCGTACCAAACGCGTGTGTATGTTCCTTCAAATGGCCAGCTGCGTCCTGTTGTTTCGATGATGTTGAGGAATTCCTTGCGGTTTGCAGGGAAACCAGGCTTTGATGTGTAGTCGTTTGCCAAAGACTTAAGGTTTGGAATCTGGAGGTCCATGTCGCAGTACATCTTGTTTGCTTCCTTGTCTGCTGAAAGGAAGAGTGCAAGTTCTGCTGCTGCCTTAGGGTTCTTTGTGTTTGCTGCAACTGCCCAGCCTACACCGCCACGGTATGTAGCTGTCTTGTTTGCTGCTGTGTGAACTGGCCATGGAATAAGGTCATATTCGTATCCGTCCTTGAGTACGCCAGGTGTGTTGAATGCTGCAAGGTCCCATGGTCCTGCAGGGAAGAATCCAAGTTCACCCTTAAGCCAGCGCTGGTATGTGTCAAGGCTTGCTGCCTGTTCAGCAGATGGTGTAACCGGCTTGTACTTCTTGTTGCCCAATGTCATGTCTGCCCAGAACTGGAGTGCTTCGATGAACTTAGGGTCTGTAACGTTTACCTTTGTTCCTGTTGCATCGATGAAGTCTGTTCCGTTGCCCCATACAAACTGGATGAATGCCCAGTTTACGTTGAGACCTGTTCCGAATGTACCGTCGCGTGTAAGCTTTGTACAAACATCCATGAATTCATCCCATGTGTATGGCTTGTCTGTTGAAGGAAGTGGAATTCCGTACTTCTTGAAGAGTGTCTTGTTGTATGCAAAAGCGAATGGTCCGAAGTCCTTTGGAAGGGCCCAGATTGCATCTCCTGCACCAAGGGTTGTTCCGTCGTAGCGGTATGCATCAACTGCCTTTGCGTAAAGGTCGTTGAAGTCTGCTCCCTTTGCTGTCTTTACATAAGGTGCAAGGTCAAGAACCTTCTTGTTGTCTACGTACTGGCGTACAGCCTCAGGTCCCATGTAGAAAACGTCTGGAAGCTTGTTGGCAGAAAGTGCTGCCTGGATTTTTGCTGCATATTCATTACCGGCAACAGTAATGAAGTTTACCTTTGTTCCTGGATGTGTGTCTTCAAAGCGCTTTACAACCTTGTCCAGGATTTCCTTTTCCTGCGGCTGAGCGAAATTCATTACGGTGATTTCTTCAGCTGCAACTGTGCCTGCCAAAAGTGTTGCGGCAAGCAAAGATAACAATGTCCTTTTCATGTATTCCTCCTCAAAAGAACTCTCTTGATTTTGATTATAAACCCGTTTTTTTTTAGAAGTCAAGAAAAATATTGATAAAAATCAATAAAAATTGAACCAAAACCTAAAAAATACCGGATTTTTCCGTTTTTACGGTGAAAAACTGGTTTGTTGCCGTTAAATTCACCATGAAATCTTTTTATATCAACTTTTTTGGTATTAAATCCTGTTTTTGTTATTGAAAAACCGGATATCCATCATTGCCGTAGCTGATTTTTTTTACCCAGGCATGGCGGTTTGGGTCGTACAGGGCAAAGGCCAGGTCCACTTCTGCGTAGGGGCGTGCGTGGTAGACCAGGTAGTCCTGGGTTCCGTCGCGGTTTGTGGTAAAGCTGTTGTGTCCGGGGCCGTAGATTCCCTTTTCCTCACTGGTGCACAGGACGGGAACCGGGCTTTTTTTCCAGCTGGCAGCGTCCGTCAGGTCTGCATTTTCGTCTGCTGACAGGAGTCCCATGCAGTAGCTGGCATCTGTTGCACTTGCACTGTAGGTAATGAAGACTTTCCCGTTCCTGATGAGTGCTGCAGGCCCTTCGTTTACGCGGAAGCCCCTGCATTCCCAGTCAAATTCCGGGAAGCTGATCATGGTCTGCTTTCCAATCTTTATTGGACTTTCCATTTTTGCAATGAACAGTGCCGAATTTTCCTCGCGGGTCTGCCTTTTCTGTGCCCAGCATGCGTACCACTGGCCCTTGTTGTTGAATACGGTGCAGTCAAGCATGAATGAATCCCATTCTGACTGAAGCATGCCCTTTTCTTCCCATGAACCGCAGAAAGGGTCCGGGCTTGGGTTTTCCAGAATCCACGTGCGGATCCACCATGGGTCTTCCGACCTTCCGGCGGCAAAATAGATGTACCATTTTCCGTCGATAAAGTGGATTTCCGGTGCCCAGATGTGCCAGCTCATGGGGCCTGTGGCATGCTTGCGCCAGATTACCACCGGTTTTGCATCGGCAAGGGCCTTTACGGACCAGGCGCGGCGCACTTCAATCCTGTCGTATTCGGGAGTGGAGTAGGTAAAGTAGTAGTAGCCGTCGCTGTGAAGGTAAACCTGGGGGTCTGCACACTGGAGTGCAAGAGGTTTCAGTTCATCCTGCAGTGTAATGTCTGTTATGTTCATCTTATTCTCCGAATAAAGTTGATATGTAGCAATAAAATTCGTTGTATAATTTTGAGGATAAGGCCTTTTTAAGATTCTGTCAATTTAATTTTCAAAAAAATATGGACAATATCAACTTTTACGGATATATTAATGCCATGGATAACATTGAAAATACTCTGGTAATAAATCCCCTGGAAGACATGGCAAAGCTTAAGGCCCTAGCTTCCGAGCCAAGGATCAACATGCTTTCCCTCCTGAGGGAAAAGCCCCTTAACATAAATGAAATTTCTGCAGCCCTGGGGCTTCCCCAGTCAACGGTGGCTACCCACATATCGATTCTTGAGGATGCGGGAATAATCGTTACGGAATCCCTGAAGGCAAAGAAGGGAAACCAGAAGATGTGCCGTCCCGCATTCCATGACATCCTCATCCAGTTCCCCGAGACAAAGAAGGAATCCGAGGACTTCATTGAGATCGAGATGCCCGTGGGAATTTTCACCGACTGCCATGTGACGGCTCCATGCGGACTTTGTTCTTCGGAAAAAATAATAGGCCTCCTGGACATTCCTGATTCCTTCCTGAATCCAGACAGGATGAAGGCAGGCCTCCTGTGGTGTGGCAGCGGAACCTTTGAGTACAAGTTCCCCAACAACACCCTTTACAGCACAAAGAAGCTGACCAAGCTTGAAATAAGCCTTGAACTTTCCTCTGAAACACCTGGAACCAACAGCAACTGGCCTTCGGACATTACCATGTGGATAAACAAGACGGAAATCGGAACCTGGACTTCCCCAGGTGACTATGGTGACAAGCGCGGAAAATACACTCCCCAGTGGTGGAAGCTTGAAGGCAGCCAGTACGGCCTGCTTAAGCACTATTCCGTTACCGACGAGGGAAGCTTTGTTGACGGCGTTAAGATTTCGGATGTTACCCTGGACGACCTTAAGGTTGGCGAGCATCATTCAATCCGCGTCCGTGTGGGGGTAAAGCATGATGCCGAGCACATGGGCGGAATGAACATTTTTGGCAAGGGCTTTGGCAACTACGACCAGGGCATTGTCATGAGGGCTTACTTCTAGTTTCCGCTCCTTATTCCCCAGATGTATTCGCCGTGGTTGCCGGTTCCGGCAGTGGAGTTAAGCCCCGTAAAATTCATCGTCCTGATGCTTTCAGGGCTTGGGTTTGCGGCGGCAAAATCGGTTGACGGCTTTATGATTCCGCTGAAGGTGCCGTCCTTTCCAAGGTCCATGGTGAATTTCTTTCCGTCGGGTGCCATGGTGAATTTTCCGCTGTAGGACCCGCTTACTTCTCCCCTTGGGCTTATGGTGATTCTGGTTGACTTCTGGGCTATCCTGTCCGCTTTTTCTGCATCAGCATCGCGCCTGGTGATTATGACCTCGTAACTTCCTGCAGCCTGTGGCACCGTCAGTCCCTTTTCATTTTCCTCTGCCATAGGGTCGTATTCGCATGGCTCAAGAACCGGCCATCCTTCCCCGTTAAAGAACATTTCCCTTGCCTGCAGGCAGAATTGTCCCGGGTTGAGCCAGTCCGTCCTTGCATGGCTTGCAAAGATTATCTTTCCGTCGGAACTTCTGAAAATGGACTGTCCTCCTGGAGCCGTAAATCCAAAGCCGTCGCCAAATTTGTAGCCGCCGATTATCTTGGAACCCACCGCATGATAGTTCCTTGCCTTGACCATCATGTCAAAGGCCATGTCCTGTCCCGATGCGTCAAGGTAAGGCCCCCTTATGTCGCGGCTCCTTCCAACTCCAACGCGGTAGTCGAATTCTAGGTTCCCCATGCTTACAAAAAGGTAGTACCATCCCGTTTCGCTGCTGTACAAAAGCTGGCTTCCCTCGTAGGCTGCCCCTTTTCCGCCGGCAATGTGCCTTCCGCTGTTCCCTCCGACTGAATCAAGGGCTCCGTCAAGGATCTGTCCTGTCCCCTGGTCCACCGGCCTGAATGTTTCTGCATCCACATACACCAGTGCTATTCCTCCCTTCCAGGAACCGTAGGTCATGGCGTGGCATTTCCGTTCCCCTATGGTGAATTCCTTAAGTTCCCCTGTGGAAATGTCCATGACAAATTCCGGGTCTATGGCGCCAAATCCTGATTCCCAGTTGCGTCCTGCGTTCCTGCACAGGTTGTAGCCTATGGCGCTGTTGCCCGTTTCGTCGTCGTTTTCCCATGTGTAGCGTACCAGTGTGGAAGTAGGGTAGGTTTCCGGGGCGTACCTTGATGCCGGAATGAATGGTCCTTCCGCCCTGTCTGCAATGGAAAGGGAGATGCATGCTGCCGGTACCACTTTTCCGTAGGAAGTCTCGCAGTCCCGGATCACCCCGTGAAACATGTAATACCTGCCGTTTTTCTTTGTTACGGTCGGTGCCCAGGTTTCGGGGAAGGGCAGCGGTGAATAGAGTTCCGTGTGGTAGCCGGTGCCGTCATTGGTTTCAAAGCCCACCCACCTGAGGAATTCGTCGTCCCAGTGCATGGGGCCGTAGTTTGGCGAAACTTCCCTTGTGTCGCGGAATGCTGAATTTTCGTGGAGGGTCCATGCCACCAGGTCCTTAGATGAGCGGACAAAGATTCCGTGCCTCCAGCCTGTTGAATATACGTACCAGGTTCCATCGTCGTCCTGGAAGATCTTTGGGTCGTGGCAGTTCCAGTTGGTTGAAGTGTGGAAGCTGTACTTCTTGCCGAGAAAGTCCTGGTCGCTCCTGCTGTCGGCGTAAAGCTGCCCCGGGTTTACCGGCTTGTCCGAAAGCTTCTTTTTTTTGAGGGCCTTGTTTGTGCTTATGGATTCTCCGGGCAGAAGCCTTGGTTTTGCATGAATTGCCGTGGGAAGGGTGCAGTTCAGGATGAGTGCTGCGGTAAAAATTGATATGAATGCTGAATTTTGGGTGCGTTTCATGGTTCCTCCTTGATAATGCCTGCGAAATGCCTGTTTCTGCCATGTTGAATTGATGGAAGGGGCTTTAGGCACCTTTATTTTTGGGTTTTATAACTAAAAAAATTGATATTTATCAAAATTTTCCTTGCTTATGAAGTATAACCGTGATAGACTGATTTCGTAAAGGAAAATTTTTGAATATCATCAGGAATTTTTCTTTTTGGTGGAGACGAACATGAAATCTAAAGTTACATTGGTAAAGGAATTCAAGATTGGTGAAGTGGACAATAACCTTTTCAGTTCCTTCATTGAACATCTTGGCCGTGCCGTATACACGGGTATCTATGAACCGGGACATGAAACTGCAGACGAGCAGGGGTTCCGCAGGGACGTAATCGACTTTGTAAAGGACCTTAAGGTTGGCCTTGTTCGCTATCCGGGTGGAAACTTCCTGAGCGGCTATAACTGGAAGGATGGAATCGGACCAAAGGACAAGAGGCCTGTTCGCCTTGACCGTGCATGGCATACCATTGAGCCAAATGAAATCGGAATCGATGAATTTGTTGACTGGGCAAAAAAGTCTGGAACCGAAGTCCTTGCTGCCGTAAACATGGGAACGGGAACTCCACAGGATGCAGGTGACATGGTTGAATACTGCAACTATCCAGGCGGAACCTACTGGTCTGACCTTCGCATTGCCAACGGACACAAGGATCCGCATAACATCAAGTACTGGTGCGTAGGCAACGAAATGGACGGTCCCTGGCAGATCTGTCACCTTGACGCCGTTGACTACGGAAAGAAAGCCCTTGAGGCAATGAAGATAATGAAGTGGACCGACGAAAGCATCAAGACCGTTGTGTGCGGAAGTGCTTCCAGCGGAATGCCAACATACCCTGAATGGGACAGGATAGTCCTCGAGCATACCTACGACCATGCCGACTACATTTCCATCCACAGGTACTTTGAGAATTTTGGAAACGACGATGACTTCCTTGCAAGCTTCTACGACATGGACCAGTTCATCAAGACTTCCATTGCAACCTGTGATTACGTAAAGGCATACAAGCGTTCGGGCAAGACCATGATGCTTTCCTTTGATGAATGGAACATCTGGTACCAGCAGAACCAGAAGCCCCACCCATGGGAAAAAGCCCCAAGAATCCTTGAGGACAACTACAGCCTTCTTGATGCCCTTGCATTTGGCGGAATGGCAATCACCCTTCTTAACCATGCAGACCGCGTAAAGGTTGCATGCCTTGCACAGCTTGTAAACGTAATCGCACCTATCTTTACTGAACCTGGAAAGGGCGCATTCCGCCAGACAATCTACTGGCCTTTCCGCGACATCAGCCTTTACGGCCGTGGAATTGCCCTTCAGCCTGTGGTTCATTCTGAATCAAAGGTTACGGACAAGTATGGCGAGGTTCCTGCCGTGATTTTTGCAGGCGTTTATGATGAGGAATCCAGCCAGGTTACTGTTTTTGCCCTTAACACCAACAAGGATTCTGACTGCGAGACAACAGTTGACTTGAGTTCCTTTGGGGAAACAAGGATGAACTTCAGGACTGAGCTTTGCGGAAGCGACCTTTCTGCCGTCAATTCCCTTGCAAATCCTGACAATGTGGCTCCAAGAAATGCAGACCTTGTTGGCGGCGAAAAGGGTGTATACACCTTAAGGCTTAAGGCTGCCAGCTGGAACGTAATCAGGTTTTCTGCCAGCTGAGGATGATGGTGTGCCCGCATGCACCTGCTGTGGGTACATGCCGGAATAAGCCGTCCGGTTTTTGAAATGCATGATTTTTATTTTTAATTATAATTGATTCAAAGGGGGAACAAAATGAATCTTAAGAAATATGTTTTCTGGTTTATCACAGGTAGCCAGGATCTTTACGGTCAGGACACGCTCGACCAGGTTGCAAAGAATTCAAAGGAAATCGTTGCAAAATTGAATGAATCAAAGGCCCTTCCATGCGAACTTGTCTGGAAGCCAACACTTTTGACTCCTGCCGCCATCCGCGAAACTCTTGAAGCAGCAAATGCCGATGCAGAATGTGCCGGCATCATCTGCTGGATGCACACATTCTCTCCGGCAAAAATGTGGATTGCAGGCCTCAATGCATACAAGAAGCCATTGCTCCAGCTTAACACCCAGTTCAATGAAGAAATTCCTTATGCTACAATGGACATGGACTTCATGAACCTTAACCAGTCTGCCCATGGTGACCGTGAATTCGGATTCATCACTGCAAGAATGGATGTTCCACGCAAGGTAATCTGCGGCCACTGGTCACATGCAAAGACACAGAAGAGAATCGCCGACTGGATGCGCGTTGCACGTACTGTTGCAGACGGAAAGACACTCAAGGTTGCACGCTTTGGCGACAACATGCGCGAAGTTGCAGTTACAGATGGAGACAAGGTACAGGCAATGATGACATTCGGATGGTCTGTTCCTTATTACGGAATCGGTGATCTTGTTGCATACATGGATAAGGTTACGGACAAGGAAGTTGATGACCTGTATGCTGAATATGACAGGCTTTACGAAATCGTCGGAAAGGACGATGCAACTGTTGTTGAACACGTTAAGTACCAGGCAAGAATTGAAATCGCACTCCGCCGCTTCCTTAAGGACGTTGATGCAAACGCCCTCTGTACAAACTTCCAGGATCTCCATGGGCTCAAGCAGCTGCCAGGCCTTGCAATCCAGAGACTTCTTGCCGACGGTTACGGATTCGGTGCAGAAGGTGACTGGAAGACAGCAGCCCTCGTTCGCACATTTAAGGTAATGACGGAAGGTCTTGTAGAGCCTGGAAAGGGAAATGCCTTCATGGAAGACTACACATACAACTTTGTTCCAGGCAAGGAACTTGATATGGGAAGCCACATGCTTGAAGTTGACCCTGAAATTGCAGTTGCAGGTGCAAAGCCAAGAATCGAGGTTCATCCTCTTGGAATCGGCGGAAAGGAAGATCCTGCACGCCTTGTATTCAACTCAATTACAGGTGAAGGACTTTGTGCTGCCGTTGTTCAGATGGGAGACCGCTTCCGCTGTGTTGTTAACGAAGTTGAAGTTGTTCCACCGGAAGCACCTCTTCCAAAGCTTCCTGTTGCCCGCATGGTATGGAAGCCATATCCAACAATGGAGACAGGTTCAGAAGCATGGATTCTTGCAGGCGGCGGACACCATACTGCATTCTCTAATATCGTTACAAGCGAAATGCTCCGTGACTGGTGCGAGATCCTCCAGACAGAATGCGTTGTAATCGACAAGAGCACGACAATTCCTGCATTCCGCAACGAGCTCCGCTGGAACTCTGTATACTTCAACAAGTAATATATTGTTGAAAAAGTTCACCGCACGTAAGGCAGGTTCTGCCTGAGAGTGCGGTGTGCACCCTTCATTAATTGCTATATTTTCAATATAATAGCCGTCTGTAAGGTTTCCAGGCTGGAATTCAATGAACACGCGTGTTCATTGGCTTTCGGATAAAGTTTTCTTTGCAGACGGTTATTTTATGTACTACGGTGAAATAAAGAAAATCGACATTGCCAACGGCGAGGGAGTCCGTGTTTCTCTTTTTGTTTCAGGATGCCGCATTCATTGTCCTGGATGCTTTAATGCCTGCACCTGGGATTTTAATTACGGAAAGGAATTTACTCAGTCAACTGAGGATGAGATTCTTGAAGCCCTTGGCCAGGATTTTATATCAGGTCTTACGGTTCTTGGCGGCGAGCCTTTTGAAGAGGAAAACCAGAAGGTTCTTGCTCCCTTTCTTGAAAAGGTAAAAAAGACATATCCTGGCAAAACCGTCTGGTGCTATTCAGGATATGTTTTCGACAGGGACATTCAGCCTGCAGACGGCAAGCGCCATTTTGAATTCACCGACCGCATGATTTCCTGCATAGACGTTCTTGTTGATGGACCCTTCATAGAATCACGGAAAGACATAACTCTGCAGTTTAGGGGCAGCAGCAATCAGCGCATCCTAAAGCTTGGGGCGCCCAAGGTTTAGGATAGAATACAGCCGCGCTCTCAGGCAAAAGCTTGCACATGAAACTGTAATCCACTTCCGACAGGAACCGACCGGGATGCTCCAGTGTTTGGGCGTATATGGTATCTGATTCGGAGGATGTCTATGACATCCTCCTCCCACGTCCAAGACTTTCGCACCTGCCGAACCCTGCCTGCGTGGAGTCAGTTTAATATTGTATCGAATATCAAACCTGCCCTACGCGCGGTAGGCTTTATCAGAAATCAGGGCGCCCCCGAAGTTTTATGTAGAATACGAAGTGAAAGCCGGTTCCTGCCGGGAGCGTTGTGATTAAGCGCAGTAGTCTTCCACCTGGCACCAGTTTTCCTTTTCTGCAAATCTCCTTTTGCCGCGCTTTTCTGCCTGCCTGATTCCTTCCCTTGTAAGGCCCAGCTTAAGGCTTATTTCGCTGTATGTCATGGGTCTTGTTTCCCCGATGCCGTACCTTAGCTTGAGCACCTTGTTCTCCAAGGAAGGTATTCTTTCAAGTATCATGTTCACTTTCTGGGAAGCGTCACTATCAAGGGCACTTTCTTCCGGGTTTTGCATCCACCGGTCTTCCACTACGTCATGAAGGCACCTGCCGTCGCCTTCGCTGTCAATGGAATCGTCAAGGGACTTGAAGCCTCCTGTTGCATTCATTATGGAAATGAGCATCTGCCTCTTTATTCCCAGGGTGTCGCCTATCCACTGGAGTATGCAGCCGTGGTTCATGTTTTTTGGCCTTGACTGGTAAAGGGACCATATCTGTGGAATCAGCTGCTCGTAGTTGTGGGGAATGTGTATTCTCCTGGCGGTTCCGATTTCCATGCGTATCTCGGCCTTTATCCAGAAATCTGCGCAGGTAATGAATCTTGTTCCCTTTGAAAGGTCAAACTTGTCCACTGCCTTTACAAGTCCAATGTTGCCGGCACACACAAGGTCTTCAAATTCCACGCCCCGGTCCTGAAACTTCTTTGCCACGTTTACGACATAGCGAAGGTTTGAACTGATTACCTTGTCCCGTGATGCCTTGTCTCCTTCCTGGGCCTTTTTTATGAGGATGCGTTCTTCTTCCTGGGAAAGGAATCCAAAGGAACCGATGCCGCTAAGATAGTTTTCAAAAGAGCTTGCTGCTGCCATGTAGACCTCCTGAAGGGTGCTGTTTTTTTCCCTTACACTTGAAAGTATAGGGCAGAAGGTCTATCATAAAGTGATAAAGGGAGAAAAAATTTAAGAAAATGCCAAGGAATGGAAAAGATTTTGACTGGAAGATAAAGAAGATTGTTGAATACATCCGCACCATGAATTTTCCCAATGCAAAGGCCATTGCCGAGCGCCTCAGGAATGAAGAGGGAATCAGCATAAGCGAGGTTACTGTTTACAGGGACATCCAGACATTGCGCCGTGACTATGACGCTCCCATAGAAGTGGACATGAAGCGCTATGGAAGCGGCTATTACCTGACGGACAGGAATTTCTGGTCCAACAAGATAAACCTTACCACTGGTGAACTTCTGGGACTTGGCGTAATTCAAAACCTCATAGACACTTACCGCAACACGACATTGGGCAGCGAGCTTAAGTCCATAATCGGCAAGATGAAGGATTTTATTCCCGATGGAAAAAAATACAACCCGGAAAAGATTTCTGAATACATCAAGGTCATAAGTGATCCCATGGCAAAAATCGATTCTTCCATATTTCCTTCCATAATAAACTGCCTGCAGGAACGCCGTGCCATTACCTTCCATTACCACAAGATTTCAAGCGACAGGAAGGATGACCAGGTGCAGGTTTACAGGATAAATCCATATAAGATTCTTTTTACCCAGACCGGGGACTGGTACCTGATGGGTGCAAAGACGGAAAGAACATCGGAAATCAGGACGTTCAGTTTTGCGCGCATGAGCAACATTGAGGAAACCAAGGAACACTACATAATTCCATCGGACTTCAGGCTTACAAAATACATGGATCCCCAGATGGGAGTCTGGAGCGGCATGGGAATGTACCGCGTTGTGCTTCTCTTTGACAAGAGCATTGGTCAGTTTGTCCTTGAGCGCACCTGGCACCACACCCAGCATCTTGAACAGCTTGAAGACGGCAGCGTAAAGCTAACCTTTACCACAAGCCAGCTTCATGATCCAAAGAGAATCGTCATGACTTACGGCAGCCTTGTAAAGGTTCTTGAGCCGCAGGAACTGGTTGATGATGTACGGGATGAATTAAAAAAGGCCCTTGAAATGTACAAGGGCTGACAGCTGGGCAGGGCCTGGAGAATTCCAGTCATGGAACAAATTCTCCCGGCCTTATTTTTTTACCTGTAGGAAAGGAGGTCTTCCTTAGACTTGATGGCTGCAGTTGCGGCAGAGGCTACAATGTCGTCCATGGTTACGGTTCCAGAATCAACCTTGGACTTGAGGCCTTCATCCTTTTTCCATGCGCAAAGAATTCCGCGGCTTGAATTAACTGTTCCGCCAGCTTCCTTCATCAGTGTTGCGCAGATTTTTGCATCTCCACCCTGAGCCCCGTATCCCGGGATAAGGAAGTAGATTTCCCTGTGTGCATCCCTGAGGGCGCGTGCATCGCTTTCTTCCGTGCAGCCTACAACGGCTCCAACTGGAGAGCATGTCTGGTCAGGGTATGTTGCCTTCATTTCTGCATTGATTCTTTCAAGCTCGTCGCCAACCTGGTCAAGGACGCGCCTGCCATTCTTCAGTTCCTGCTGCTCGATGTCCACCATGCCGGGATTGCTTGTCCTCAGGAGAACAAAGATTCCCTTGCCGGCCTTTGTACAGTATTCGGTAAATGGCTTGAGGGTGTCAAAGCCCATGTATGGGTTGATAGTGATGATGTCCGTCTCAAAGTCGCCTGTAAAGTGTGCCCTTGCGTATGCACCGGCTGTTGCTGCAATGTCACCGCGCTTGATGTCGGAAATGCAGATGAGTCCCGATTCCTTTACGGCCTTGATCGTTTCTGCATAAGCCCTGAGTCCTTCAAGTCCCATGGCTTCGTAGTATGCAATCTGAACCTTAAAGCAGCAAGCGCTCTTGTCCCTTACAACTGCTGCAATAAGCTTTCTGTTATAGTCGAGAACTGCCTCTGCCTTTGAAGAATAGTTTCTTACGATATTTTCCGGAATATAAGATGGATCAGTGTCCAAGCCAACGCAAAGCGGTCCGTTCTGAACCGACAGTTCCTGTAAAATCTGCATCTTGTGTTTCATAGTGAATGAATTATAGCAGTAAAAGCCCTGGGTGCAAAGGGATAGGGCAGCTTTGGCAGGCGATTTTTCTGGACCGTATAAAAATGAAAAGGCCCCCGGGATCTTTCCCGAGGGCCTTAAAGCTAAAGATTAAAAGTAATCATAAAAGTGGGTATAAATACCCGGGTATTTTCCTAATTACTTAGACTTCTTAGCTGGAGCCTTCTTAGCTGTTTCCTTCTTTGCAGGAGCCTTTTTTGCTGCTGCCTTAGCTGGAGCCTTCTTAGCTGCTTCCTTCTTTGCAGGAGCCTTCTTAGCTGCTGCCTTAGCTGGAGCTGCCTTCTTTGCTGTCTTAGCTGTTTCTGCTGCCTTAGCAGCCTTAGCAGCCTTTGCTTCCTTGATGATTACCTGTGCACCTGCGAGACGAGCTGCTGGTACGCGGAATGGAGAACAAGAAACGTAGTTAAGGCCGAGCTTGTAGCAAAGTTCGATAGAAGCTGGATCACCACCGTGTTCACCACAGATTCCAAGGTGGAGGTCAGACTTAACTGAACGTCCTGCTGCTTCTGCGAGGCTGATCATTGCACCAACACCTTCATCAAGTGTCTTGAATGGATCCTGGAGAAGTACCTTCTGATCGAGGTAAGAATCGATGAACTTAGAGTAGTCATCACGGCTGAAACCGAATGTTGTCTGTGTAAGGTCGTTTGTACCGAATGAGAAGAAGTCTGCATATTCAGCAATCTGGTTAGCTGTAGCTGCAGCACGTGGGAATTCGATCATAGAACCAATCTGGAACTTGAGGGCTGTCTTCTGTGCTTCGTTAACCTTGGCAATAACTGCTTCAGCCTGTGCACGGATCTGCTTAAGTTCTGCGAATGTTGTTACGTTAGGAATCATGATGCGAACGTCGTGTGCGAGTCCTTCCTTTTCAGCCTTAGCTGTTGCACGAGCAATAGCTTCAACCTGTGTTTCGTAGATTTCTGGGTATGTGATGGCGAGACGGCAACCACGGTGTCCGAGCATTGGGTTGTGTTCGTTGAGTTCAGCATACTTCTTGTTGATTGTTTCAACAGATACGCCAAGCTTGCTTGCAAGAGCTGCTGCGAGTTCTGGTGTTTCTGCCTGAACGAATTCGTTGAGAGGTGGGTCCAAGAGACGGATAGTAACTGGGCGTCCTTCCATTGTCTTGATGATACCGTAGAAGTCCTTTTCCTGGAGAGGGAGGATTTCCTTGAGGTTTGCCTTGCGAGCTTCTGTATCTTCAGAGATGATCATCTTCTGGAATGATGTAAGCTTTGGTTCTTCAAAGAACATGTGTTCTGTGCGGCAAAGACCGATACCAGCTGCACCAAAGCGGAATGCCTGTGGAGCTTCGTTCTGTTCTGCGTTTGCAAGAACTTCGAATCCCTTAACCTTCTTTCCAGATGGTGTTGTGCGTGTAGACTTAGCGCGGATTTCATCTGCCCAACCGAGGAATGTTTCAAGGTCGCCAGAAACAGCTGCTGGTGTTACAGGAATTGCTTCACCGTAAACCTTACCTGTTGAACCGTCGATAGAGATGATGTCACCCTTCTTGAATGTTGCTTCACCAATCTTAACTGTATCCTTGTCAACGAATACAACGTCTGCACAACCACAAACACATGGTGTACCCATACCGCGGGCAACAACAGCTGCGTGTGATGTACGACCACCAGTAGAAGTAAGGATACCCTGTGCAACGTACATACCAGCGATGTCATCTGGAGATGTTTCCTTGCGAACGAGCATTACCTTCTTTCCTGCCTTGTCCCATTCAACAGCTTCTTCTGCTGTGAATACGATCTGACCACAACCTGCACCAGGGGAAGCATTGAGAGCTGCTGCCAAAGGTTTTGCTGACTTGAGGGCCTTTGCATCGAACTGTGGGTGGAGGAGCTGGTCAAGCTGATCTGGCTTTACGCGAAGAAGTGCTTCTTCCTTTGTGATCATCTTTTCTGCAACCATGTCTACAGCCATCTTAACAGCTGCTGGACCTGTGCGCTTACCGTTGCGGCACTGGAGCATGAAGAGCTTTCCTTGCTGAACAGTGAATTCCATGTCCTGCATGTCCTTGTAGTGCTTTTCAAGGCGGTTGCGGATCTTTGTGATTTCAGCAAAGATCTTTGGCTGCTGCTTCTCGAGAGCAGAGATATCCATTGGAGTACGGATACCAGCAACAACGTCTTCACCCTGAGCGTTGATGAGGTATTCTGCCATGAACTTGTTTTCACCTGTTGATGGGTCGCGTGAGAATGCAACACCAGTTCCTGATGTTTCACCCATGTTACCGAATACCATTGCCATT
>JAZLGN010000046.1:0-6301 GCA_045616325.1 Treponema sp. | reverse complement strand
GTGATGATTTCAGTGACATGGGAATGCTCAGACTATGCGGAACTGGAGTTGCCATGGGCAATGCAATTCCTCAGGTCAAAGAAATAGCTGATGCCTTGACTCTTACAAATGATGAAGATGGAGTGGCGGCCTATATAAATCGAAATGTTTTAGCCTTTGAGAACTGAAATGGATAAAAAAACTGGGGACGATGGTAATACCGGAATTACTGAAAATAAAAAGCAAATTGAGAAAAAAATTGCTTGGTAACCAGATGTGGATCCTATAACATTTCGCTGCTACATATTTTAGAAGGGCGTAAAAATCATATAAAACCATAAACTTAATTCCACATTTTCCAAAAGATTCCCTTGCCCTGAGATGCTACCAGCTTTCCTTCTACCTCCTGAATTCCCCGGGCGTCTTCTGGTAGAATTCCTTGAAGGTTGCAGAAAACTTGCTCTGGCTTTCGTAGCCAACCCTGGCGGCAATTTCATTAATGGAAAGATCAGTGGTCGTCAAAAGTTCTGCAGCCTTTTCCATGCGGTGTTCCTTAATGTGGGCTGCAATGGAACTTCCGTAAACATCCTTGAAAACCGTCTTGAGGGTTGTAGGGTTCATGAAGAATTCCTTTGCAAGCTCTTCAATGGTGATTCGCCGTGAAAGGTCTTCCGTAAGCCTGTCGTGAACTTTCTTAATTGCATCAACCTGGTTTTCAAGGAACCGTGAATTCTCATTGATTTTTTCATGGCCTCCATCAAAGTCAGGGCAGGAGGTTTCCATCAGCTTTTCCGTCATTTCATGGAGTATGTGGTTCTTGGAAGAAATGGAAGCCGTGTAAAAAACTTCCTTGCCGTCGCGGTAGCTTTCAATCAGGCCGCATTCCTTCAGGACCCTCAGGTGGTGGGAAACTGCAGGCATGGTCATTTTCATTATCTGAGAAATATTGATGACGCATTCCTTTGAGTGGCACAGGAGCCAGAAAATTTTCAGCCGCGTTGAATCAGAAAGCATTGAAAAAATCTGGGCAACGTCGTCAAACATCCTGCCGTTGGAAATCTCGTTCTTCAAAAAGTCCAGCTTAAAATATTCATTGTGCTTGTTTTCAGGATTCTGCTGCATCTGCAATTCCTCCGTAAAATTCAGTCCGTCGTGCTTTATTCCAATCAGAAATAAAATTGCTCCAAAAAGGAATATTTCAGTCCAAAATATTGTATTCAATTATATGTCATAGTATAGTTTATACACAAGATTAAACAATTGCTTAAATGATAGAGCAAAGGAGTAACCCATGAAAAAGACATATAAGATTGAAGTTGACTGTGCCAACTGCGCCAACAAGATGGAAGAAGCAACAAAAAAAACAGAAGGTGTTGCCAATGCCGTCGTAAATTTCATGACCCAGAAAATGGAAGTTGAGTTTGCGGAAGGAGCAGAAGAAAAGGCCGTCATGAAGGCTGTCCTCAAGAACTGCAGGAAAATTGAAGACGACTGCGAAATTGAATTCTAGGTGGGGAAGGCCTTCCCCTCGGCAAACCCCAATGGTGTTTGCCTACCCCTTCTAACGGGGGACACCCCCGTAACGCCCCCTTCAGGAGTAAAAAAATATGACAAGAAAACAGAAGAAAATGCTCAGGCGAATCATGGTTGCGTCATCTTCTCTCGTTCTGCTGGCAGTTTCATCAGGAGTCCTGCAGCTGTACAAGATTGAATTGGGCAGGCTTTTCTTTGGGATTCCAAAATTCGTACTGTATGCTGCAGTCTATCTTGTCATTGGCGGAGACATCCTGAAAAAGGCATTCAGGGGAATCCTGAACCGCCAGGTCTTTGACGAAAACTTCCTGATGGCTGTTGCAACTGCAGGGGCCTTTGCCCTTGCCATCTATACGAAAAGTGGTGATTATGTCGAGGCAATTGCGGTAATGCTTTTCTACCAGGTAGGGGAACTGTTCCAGAGCGTTGCAGTTGGAAAAAGCCGCAAGAACATTTCCGACCTCATGGACATCCGGCCTGACTATGCAAACGTTGAAAGGGATGGAAAGCTTGAGCGCGTAAGCCCTGGTGAAGTTGCAGTCGGATCAATTATCCTTGTTCAGCCTGGAGAAAAAATTCCAATCGATGGGATTATTGCAGAAGGGACGTCAACCTTGAATACAAGCGCCCTCACCGGAGAAAGCGTTCCCCGTGATGCCAGGGAAGGGGATGAAGTAATAAGTGGATGCGTCAACATGACCGGCCTTATAAAGGTCAAGACCACAAGGGCATTTGGCGAATCTACCGTTTCAAAAATCCTGGAGCTGGTGGAAAATTCAACTTCCAGAAAGTCAAGGTCCGAGGCCTTCATTTCAAGGTTTGCAAAGGTGTACACTCCGGTCGTATGCTGCTGCGCCCTGGCCCTTGCAGTTGTTCCCCCATTGTTATTCATGGTACTTGGCATGGATCCCCTCTGGAACAGCTGGATATACCGCGCCCTTACATTCCTTGTAATCAGCTGCCCATGTGCCCTGGTCATCAGCATTCCACTTACTTTCTTTGCAGGAATCGGGGGGGCTGGCCATGAAGGAATCCTTGTTAAGGGATCAAATTATCTTGAGACACTGTCAAAGGTAAAGACCGTAGTTTTTGATAAGACTGGAACCATGACGGAAGGTGTTTTTGAAGTTGAATCGGTTCACCATTCGGCAGAAAAGGAATGGCTCCTTGAGTATGTTGCCCATGCAGAATGTTCATCAAGCCATCCAATCAGCAAGAGCATTCAGGCTGCTTATGGAAGGAAAATTGACCGTACCCGCGTTTCAGAAATCCAGGAGATTGCCGGAAAGGGAATCACGGCTCTTGTTGACGGAAAGAACATTGCTGCAGGAAACTTAAGGCTCATGGAGCATCTTGGCATCAGTGCGGAAGAATGTCATTCGGTTGGAACAGTCGTTCATGTTGCAGCTGACGGAGAATATGCAGGACACATTGTTATTTCCGACAGGATCAAGGCCGGTTCAAGGGATGTAGTCGCTGCCCTCAAGAAATCAGGAATTGAAAAAACCGTAATGCTTACCGGTGACGGCCGCCTTGTTGCAGAAAAGGTAGCTTCCCAGCTTGGCGTTGATGCCGTATGCAGCGAGCTTTTGCCGGGGGACAAGGTTACGGAAGTGGAAAAGCTTCTTGCCCCAAACAAAAAGCTTGCCTTTGTTGGGGACGGGGTGAATGATGCCCCCGTTCTTTCCAGGGCCGACATAGGCATTGCCATGGGAGTGGGGGGCAGTGATGCCGCAATAGAAGCTGCAGACGTAGTCCTCATGGATGATGACCCAAGAAAGATTTCAAAGGCCATCAACATTTCAAGAAAGTGCCTTGGAATCGTATATCAGAATATCGTGTTTGCCCTGGGAATAAAGCTTGCATGTCTTGTTCTTGGTGCCCTTGGAATCGCCAACATGTGGCTTGCAATCTTTGCAGACGTGGGAGTCATGGTAATTGCCATACTGAATGCAATCCGGGCATTGAACGTGCGCAAGCTGTAATCCTAAATTGAAAATGCGTCTCTGTCCCTATGGTATATATAGAAGAAAACCTGCTGTAATTCTCATTCAGGCTGGTTCAACCCTCATGGTGCAGGCCAGGGGTATAGCCAACTGTACCCCTGGATTTAATCCTAGAAGGTGATGGTTCTTGGAGCGGCCGTAAAGCTTGAGATTGTGGCCGTTGCATTCTTGAAGTACAAGACTTCTGTATTGTCGTCTGTGGCAGAATACATTTTCTTGAGGCTTTCGTAGTTGTCGAGCATGGCTTCTTTTGCTTCAACACGGTCGTCACGGACCAGTTCGCCTGCAACCCGGCACCATTCGCTGCCGTTAAAGCAGCAGATTTCAACCCTTGGGTTTGCCTGGATCTGCTTTGAGACTTCCTTTACCTTTCCTGTCTGGATGTAAAGCTTGTCCTCAAAAATATTGATGGTTCCAAAAGGCCTTACGTGAGGCTGCCCGTTGGAATCAACCGTGGCAAGGTAGTAAGTTCCCGCCTTTTTGATAAAATCGAAGATTTCTTTCATCTGATACTCCTCCTTGTTTGGTAGGAAAATTATATATCGGGAATCGGAATGAAACAAGGGCTGGGAGGGTGGAAAGTGGAGGATAGCAGCGAAAATAAGGTGAATAATGTGCTTTTACTGTCTATAAAATCAGACACAATGAGAAAGATTCTAGATTATTTTAGGAAAGGGGAGTGGATGCCAAAGTCCACAATCATTATGCTTTTATTCCTTAAGTTTTTCCGTTCCCCAGGGTTTTGCAGGCAGACCCGGAATATTTTCTTGAAGATTTCGGCCAGTGGGGATATGATGAATGGGGACATGGAATAAAGGCCTGCTGGAGGCCGTTTTCAGTCATATTTTGGAGAAAATTCAATGGGCAGGGAAGAAAACATAGAAATATTCATGGATACGGAAAAACTATGCAGGACAAATCCTGTTTTGATCAGGGCTTGGAAGGATTCTTCTGCAAGGCAGAAACTGATCTTGGAGTCAAAGCAGATTGAATATGAAGCAAACAGGTATGAAAAACCGGCCCTGGTAAAGGTTTCCCGGAAACGAACCTTTGAAGCTGCAATGGATTCTGTCTACTATGAAAGAAAAGTTGCAGTCCTGAACTTTGCATCGGCAACCAGTCCTGGTGGCGGTGTAGTAAACGGCTCTTCTGCCCAGGAAGAATGCCTGTGCCGGTGTTCAACGCTTTATTATAACCTGACGGAAGAGTACATGTGGAAAAATTTCTATCAGCCCCACCGGCGCCAGGGAAACCCGATTCACAATGATGACCTGATATATACCCCTGGCGTAGTGATTTTCAAGTCCGATACGGCATGTCCACAGCTGATGCCGGAATCCAGCTGGAAGAAGGTGAATGTAATTACCTGTGCCGCACCAAATTTGAGGGAACGCCCTGCCAACAGCTTTAATCTGGGCAACGGGAATAAGGCGGCTTTTGTTTCAGACAAAGAACTGGAAGCCATACATATTAAAAGGGGACGAAAAATCCTTGAAGCCGCGGCTGCTGACAAAAATGATGTAATTGTTCTCGGTGCCTATGGTTGCGGTGCATTCATGAACAAACCGGAAGTTGTGGCAAGGGCATATTCTGCACTGGTGGAAGAATTCAGGAATTCCTTTGAGGCTATGGAGTTTGCAGTATACTGTTCGCCAAGGGATGATTCCAATTTCAGGGTTTTCAATGATATGATAATGGCAAAGGATTAATATAGGCGGATGTAAACAGGAAGATATTATGGAACACAAAGACTTTATGAACGAAGCAATAAAAGAGGCTTATAATGGAATAAATAATAAGCATGGTGGACCTTTTGGAAGCGTTATTGTTAAAGACGGAAAAATTATCGGAAAAGGACATAATCAGGTTTTATTAAATCATGATCCAACTTGTCACGGTGAAATGATGGCAATTCGGGATGCCTGTAAAAATCTTGGAACCCATGATTTATCTGGATGCATTCTTTATACTACAGCAGCTCCATGCCCAATGTGCAAGGGTGCGATTCTCTGGTCAAATATTTCCCGCACTTATTATGGCTGTACGATTGAAGACACGGATTCCATTGGTTTTAGAGATGAAGCATTTTATAAAAAATGGAATGGAAAAGATGATGGCAATTATGGGGAAGAACTGAACCGCGATGGATGCAAGAAATTATTCTCTGACTATTCCAGCATGAGCCATGAATTAT
Source organism: Treponema sp. (assembly GCA_045616325.1). Classification (GTDB taxonomy): domain Bacteria; phylum Spirochaetota; class Spirochaetia; order Treponematales; family Treponemataceae; genus Treponema_D. The sequence goes on along the minus strand of JAZLGN010000046.1, from coordinate 589 downwards.
ATTAAACGCAGTCGTCTAAAACTAGGTAAAAAGCAATTATGGAACATACAGGTAGACAGAAGATGTATAGTATACATATTACTAGTTATAATGTACATTCTGTCTACTTATACACTAGATGTAGTGTAATTTCAAGTGTATTATACTACTAACACACTATATCTAGTGTTAAAACTTCATATTTAGCGTAATTCTGCCAAATCAATCCCTTTTTTTACAATATGTGGTTCGAATGTTGATTTCCTGTTCTGGGGAACTTGTTTTTAATTTACAAAAAGAATTTCACATCCATCTCTGGGAAAATCCAAACCTAAATCAAAAAAAATTCCTCATCTTCCACCAGACACTTGAATCTTAGGTCGCCTAGTAAACCTTCTCGGCTAATATTCATTCAGGATGTCTTCAGCGGTAAAGGATTCATTATATTTCAGCAGATTTTTCAGTGTTCTGCGGAACATTTCTATCAGCTTCTTATTCTCTTCCTTTACTTCTTCCAGCCAAAGAACCTGATTTGCAATGGAATAAGTTTCCTTTGTGTATTCAGGTTCAAGATCCAGATAATCTTCCGGAATCCCAATTGCTTTTTTTG
>JAZLGN010000045.1:0-63660 GCA_045616325.1 Treponema sp. | reverse complement strand
TCAACTGGCACCAATGTATGATGCTGTTTCAACTTGTGTATATTCAGGTCTGACAGATAAGCTTTCTATGAAAATAGGAAAGCATTATGACTTAGGAAAAGTTTCAATGTCTGACTTCGATATTGTTTGCGAAAATTGTGGAGTGTCTGGTTCAGTTTTTGAAAGTATTTTCAAAACTTTCAAAAAGGTAAGTCCTTCTGTGGAAGAGTCTTTGCTTACTGATGAAAAAATAAATAGGGAACTATGTGCAAATATTTTTGATGGAATTAGGTCAAGAATGGGACTATTTTTTTGAACTTTCAAAATTTTCCTTTTATATTATTTTAGCTGTCGGCAATCTGGCATCTGGAGGTAATATGGACGTGCAGGGATACATTAAGGCAATGGAGCGGGTGTTTGAGAGCAATGATGATTATGCTCCAGATTTTTGTTTTGAAGACTGGCAGCTGTTTTCTGTTGATAGAGCGGCTCTGGTAAAAAAATATGCCGTTTCAAATCTTGACCAGCTTGGCGGTTCTGATGTTGAGCGGATTGCAAACTGCGATCCTGCCATTGTGCTTGTGGGACAGCGGGACTATAAAAATCATTCATATAAGATTTATTTTGATGGGGCTTTTGGTGGAATGAACCGTCATATTTTGACCATTGATGACGTTTGGGTTCAGGTTGAATTGAATTTTTCTTCGCTGATGGCGTTTGCAGATTATGTTGCAGAACGTCATGAAGAAGATGTGGAAAAATTAAAAACCGGGGAATCGCTTCAGATTTCCTGGCTCAATGAAGCTTGCTTAAACTGCAAGAATTGCTAAGTTTGAATATTGCAGCCCATGTGCTGTTTTGATGTCTGCGGCTGAAAGGCTGCAGGCGGGTTTCGGGGTTTGGAAGTGGACCCAAGGAGTGGAAAACTTCCGTATTGTCATATTGGTGCTGTCATGGAGCAAGATGGGTTTTGTGACAGCTTCATTATGTGACAGGGAAATTTTCCAGAATCTTTTCGAGCGTCCTTCTTGCAGAGTCAAAGGCCAGGGGGATTTTTTCAAGGTCTTCCCTTGTCCTGCATGGAACCCAGGTCACGTCCTGGACTTCGCTCTGCTGGCAGTTGAACTTTGTACCTTCATCGATGGTTGCCGTAAAGAAGACATCGCAGGTTTTGTACACGACGCTTCTGTATTCGTAGGTGTTAGGAAAGCTTGCGGCAAATTCCACATGGTCAGGCCTTATGCCGATTTCTTCCATGCATTCCCTTACTGCTGCTTCCTCAAGGGATTCGTCCGGGTCAACAAAGCCTCCGGGGAATGCAAGAAACCCCCTGCGCGGTTCCTTTGCCCGTTTTTCAAGTAGAACGTTTCCCTTCCTGTCAAAGATTACTACGCCGACGGCAGATGCCACATTGTTGTAAAGTTCAAAGCCGCACTCCGGACACTTCCACTTTCTGCCGTTCATGTGGGTTTCGATCTTGTCCGAGCCGCAGTCTGGGCAAAAGTTCATCCTGTTTTCTTTCATTGCATCCTCTTTTCTAAAGCCGCCTTTGGTGCCGTCCATCATTTCATGTATGGTTGAAACCAGCCAAATGAATGACAGGTTTCACTGGAATTACTTATTACAGGGACTTAAGTTCTGCGCTGGTCACGGTCCACTTGCCGTCCTTTTTTTCTGCCGTCATGAGGGCATACTTTCCTTCAAGGACTGCACCCGGATTGATTACCGTCGTGTCACCAATCTTGCAGATGGCGGCGCTTTCGTGAATGTGTCCGGTGATTACGGCAAGGGGCTTGTACTTTTCAATAAAGTCCCTGAGGGCCTGGCTGCCAACGTGGATTCCACCTGGGATCATGTCGCAGTCCGTGTCCTTTGGAGGATTGTGCATGATGGCCACAAGGTTGTCCCATTCCACGTCACCCTGTTCCTCAATGATCTTGAAGTCGGAAAGAATGTCTTCTTCCGTGCGCTCGTTTGGAGTTGTGTTTGTAAAGACTGTTCCGCCACCTGATCCTGCAAAGGCAAGTCCTTCGTGCATTACAAGCTGCTTCTGCACGCTGATGTCGGCCTTTTCAAGTTCTTCAATAAAATCCGGCCTGTCGCAGTTTCCGATTACGGAAAAAATCGTCTCGTGCTTCTTGCAAAGGGCTTTGAGGGCAGGGAGTCCCGTTTTCTCTTTGTTGAACTCTGCAAAGTCTCCTGCAAACAAGACTGCGTTTGCATTCTTGAATTCATTTTCAAGTTTTTCTATGTTTTCAATGTTTCCGTGAATGTCGCTCAATACAAGAAATTTCATCTTAAAGTTCCCCCAGTACGTCCTTGAGTGATGCCATCTGCTGTGGCGTTCCGATTGTTATGCGGACAAAATCTTCGATTCCCTTTGTCTTGAAAAGGCGGATCAGGATGCCGGCTTTTTTTGCTGCCTGGTAGATTTCGTCTCCGGTTCGTCCATCCTTTTTTGCAAATACGAAATTTGTTTTTGAATCAATGACAAACCATCCCCTGCTTCTGAGGAACTCCGTGAATGAATCCCTTTCGGCTGCAATTTTTTTTGCGTTGTCTACATTGTATTCAACGGTCCTGCATGAAGCAATCCCGGCAGTCTGTGCCACAAAGTCAACCGGAAAGTGGTTGAATGAATTCTTTACCGTGAACACGGCTTGTGTAAGTTCAGGGTTTGCAACGATGAATCCAAGCCTCATGCCGGCAAAGGAAAGGCTCTTGCTGAAAGTCCTTACGATTACCAGGTTCCTGTATTTTGCAAGAAGGGGAATGCAGCTTTCATCGCCAAAATCTGCGTAGGCTTCGTCCACGATGAACACCTTGTCCTTTGGTGCTGCCTTTATCATTTCCTCAACTTCCGAGGCTGTCAGAGCGATTCCCGTAGGTGCATTTGGGTTTGCAAAAATTGTTGCGCTGTCGTTTCTGTTGGCCTGGGCAAGCATTTCTTCCCTGTCCAAAGTCCAGTCGGCCTTAAGGGGAACTTTCTTCATTGGGATGTTGTAGTAGCCGCAGTAAACGGGATAGAAGCTGTAGGTGTGTTCCGGAAGAACCAGTGGTCTGTCGCTGTCAAAGAATGTGTAGAAGACAAAGCTGAGGACTTCATCGGATCCGTTGCCGCAGAATATCATGTCCGGCGTAACCTTGAATCCAAGTGCAGCAGCCGCATTGCTGTCATTGTTGAAGCATCCGCCTGTCCTGTTGAGCATGTCGGCAATTGCCTGGCGCAGCTGGTTTGAGTCTGGATCCGGGTACAGTCCAAGTTTTGCAGGACTTGCATCAAGGGCTTCCTTTACTGCCTTGATGACTTCCGGGTTTGGCTCGTAGGGATTTTCGTTGGCATTGAGTTTTATGTATTCCCGGTCCTTTGGCTGTTCACCGGGGACGTAGGGATTAAGCTGTTCCAATCTTTTTGCAAGCATTTTTTTACCTCGCTTTACTATTCAGAATATAGAATATAATAGAAGAAAATCCAAATAAAAAAAAGACCGCCTGCACTGGATGTACTTCACCATGCAGAACGGTCTTTCCTTGTTCGTCAGGTCAGGTCCTAGAACTTAAGGTTCTTGAGGCGGTTGCAGGCTTCGATGACGTTTTCCCTGTGACCGAATGAAGAGAAGCGGATGAAGCTTTCGCCGCTTGGTCCAAATCCTGCACCCGGTGTGCAGACAACGTGGCACTGGTTGAGGATTGTGTCGAATACATCCCAGCTCTTCTTTCCCGGGAATTTTGCCCAGACGTAAGGAGCGTTGCCGGTAAAGTAGATTTCAACACCTGCAGCCTTGAAGTTGTCTCCGCTGAGGGCTTCCTTGATGAGGCGTCCGTTTTCAAGGTAGTAGTTGATTGTTTCTTCCATTTCCTTGAGGCCTGTTTCATCGAGGGCTGCATAACCACCGGCCTGGGCGATGTTTGATGCACCGTTGAACTGCGTGTTGATTTCACGTTCCCATGCAGACTGAACTGTGCTTCCGTCTTCAAACTTGAGCTTTTCTGGAACTACGCACCAGCCAAGGCGAACACCTGTAAATCCTGCCGGCTTTGAGAATGACTGCATTTCGATGGCAACTTCGTCAGCACCTTCGATTTCATAGATTGTCTTTGGAATGCTTGCGTCGCGGATGAATGCTGAATATGCACCGTCATAGAGAACGAAGCAGTCGTTGGCCTTTGCAAACTTTACGAGGTCTTCAAGGTTCTTTCTTGTTGCACATGCACCTGTTGGGTTGTTTCGCGAGCAGATGTAGATGAGGCTGTTCTTCTTTACGACAGAAAGGTCAGGGAAGAATCCGTTTTCCGGAAGACATGGCATGTATGTAATGTCCTTGAATCCTGTTTCTGTTACAGGTTCTTTTCCGCCTGCACCTGCCATAACTGTTCCGTCTACGTAAACTGGATATGAAGGGTCCTGGACTGCAACGTTTACTTCTGCACCGAACATTGTCTGGAGGCGGCCAAGGTCACACTTTGCACCGTCGGAAACATAGACTTCAGAAGCCTTGATCTTTCCACCGTACATTACCTGGGAGATGCGTTCGCGGAGCTTTGGCATTCCTGCGCTGTCGTCCTGGTATCCTTCGTAGCCTTCCTTTGTTCCCATTGCCGTAACAAAGTCCTTCATTGCTTCCACGATATGTGGTGTAAGGGGTTCTGTCGTGTTTCCGATTCCAAGGCTGATGATCTTTGCATCAGGATTTGCTGCCTGAAATTCGCGGCGGCGCTTTGCAATTTCCGGGAAAAGGTATCCCTTTGCAAGATTTGTATAGTTAGAATTACGCTTAATCATGATTCAACTCCCAAAAAATAAAGTTAGCTTTACCTTACGTCAAAGAAGCGTTTTTTTCAATACCCCGGGAACGTGCTCTGATTTTTTACCCCAAAAGGCTATTGAAGAAACCTCTTGCAAAATCCTTTATTGGGGAACTGGAAGAATTTATTTGCTCAAGAGCTCCTATCGCTTCTTCAACTCCATTATTAGCAGCGATTCTTAACATGTCTATTCCTTCTTGACGCCTGTTAAGATTGAATAGACAAAGACCAGCAAAGTATTCATAGTCATAGTCACCGTTGCCTTTGTTTTCCAGGCATATTTTCAGAGCTTCTTCAAAATTTTGTTGAACTCCATTTCCCATTATAAGACATCTGGCTTCACATTTTGATGCCCCATAAGTATTTTTCAAATATGCTTCATGAATGTATTGATATGCTTTTGAATAGTTTACGTCGACACCAATCCCTTGGGAATAGAATATCCCCAAAAGTAACTTAGCTAAATCATAGCCCGCAGATGCAGCTTCATTGCATAATCTAAATGCCCTTTGAGGGTTTTCGTTAAATAGCATATCTGCCAGGAGATATTTTGACCGGATTACATAATACTCGGTGTAATTCTTACTGTTAACTGCTTTTTCAAACCATTCTCGGGCCTGATATTTATCTTGATCAGTTCCATAGCCGTTATAATAACATAAGCCTACCCAGTAGAAAGCCTCCTCAAATCCAGCCTGTGCTGCTTCAAACAATTGAGTGAATGCCGGTGGAAAATCATTTGCCACTGCATTTTCTCCAAAAATATTTTGAACTGCGTTATCTATAATTTCTCGATAATCAGTTTCTTCATAGTCCTCTTCTTCATCGTAATATTCATCTGTAGCATCATCATCTTCATAAGCAACAGGTGATTGGCATGACGGACAGCATTGCCAGTCAGGTTCCAGCAGGAACCCGCATTTCTTGCAGAATAGACTTTCTGATTTAGATACTAACTTTGATGCACACATTGGGCAGCATTCAAAGTTATCAGGAAAATCCTCATTTCCGAGTTTGTGACCATTTGGACAGATTTTCATAGCATAGCTCCTTTTGTTTATTGGTTCTTTTTACCTGTGCGCCAGTTGTTTCCACAGTAAGGGCAGACAGTAAATTCTTCAAACTTAATTGTTTTACCGCAGTTTTTGCAGACCTTGGGTTTTAGATCTTCAACTAAATCAGGTATGGCTGAATAGCAGGAAATCAATTCGATTGCCAAATCGCTCAGTGACATTTTCACATCCATGTTTATTCCGTTTCTTCTTGAAATGTCATTTCGAATTGCTTTTTTCAAGGCTTCTGAATAAGGAATTTTATATTCCGTTTCAAAAAGTGACACAGTATCTTGAAGACGGCTTTTGCTTGAGGCCATTTGGCATAGGGCATTAAAGCTTGGTACTGCCAATAAATTGTATACATGATTTTGGTCAATACTGTCTGATTCGTTTACCTGAGCTTTTGTGATTTCCAGATATCGTCCTTCATCAAAAGTTTCAAGATCATCTACTAGTGAATCAATCATGTTTCCTAAGGTGATTTCCTTTTTGTAATCTAATCCTGATGCATTCAATGCTTTTCGCACGAGCAGTAAATGTTCCCGGTTATAATTTCCTGATTTCCTTAGGTAGAAGTCCTTTACAATTTTTAAGAAGCGAATAGTATCTGGATATTGCAGATATGCATCATCAAAACTTAAGCCATCTGCCCAAAGCATCAGGTTTTGGCAATCTTCCAGCTGGTCCACTCTGTTTTCAAGCTTGTTAAATCTGTCTGATACTCTTTGCGCCATTTTTATAACGGCATCCTTAATTTCCTGTTGCTTGACATCAAGGGTATTCAGGTTGTTTTTTACTGTTATTAATGCATCTGCTGTCAAAAGATTTCTTTCATTCAAGGCTTCAAGGGATTGTCTTGCAAATTCCTGTAATGCCATAAAATCTTCTTTTGATACATCTTGTTGAGCGGGAACATTCTTTGGCAGGTTTTTCTTAAACAAGGAAAAAACTCTTTGAAAGAATTCAGAGTTTTTTATGGTTTGAAATGTTTCTTCAGTAAAAGTCAGCAGTCTTGTTGCATCCGTTGCCATTTGAATGAATTTTGATTTGCAATAGTTATTGTTTTCATATGCTACAATGGCATTGTTTGTTGTTTCTTCAATGTCGCTTTCCGTATAACTCATGGCATCTCCTAGATTAAATCGATGGCATTCCACATTTCTGCAGTTTTTGCGTCTGAAACTATCTGTTGAATATTGAATTTATTGTCCATTTCTTTATTTAAATCTAAGAAATCCTGAAAATAGGCATTGCCCTTCTGAATATTTAAATCGATATTTTCAGGTTGAATTTCAAAGATTTCATAATCCTTTTCTGTTGTCTTGCCTTCTTCCAGACAATTGATTGCCGATCCTATTGTCGCAGCAGCAAATAAATCTTTATTGTCCTTTATTTTTATGTCTTCGATTTGTCTTGCCTTTGCCTTGCATGTAAGTTTTATGGTTTTTGATATGCTCATGGCAAATGCCAGAGTTACTGCCGAAGCCGTTCCTCCAAAGATGGCGCTGCTTATTATCTGTGCCGGGTCTATGAATCTTGAAATAAGTTTGCCGGAGACAAATCTGCCTACAGCTGTTAGAATTCCACCTATTATTGAATCCAGACTCATTATCTTCAGAATTTCATCTGTTGAATCAATTCCGTAGAACCTAAATATTCTTGCCATTATTGCCAATTCGTTTGTGACTAGTAATGGTGCATTGGCTGCTTCCATAGGAATTGCACCAACAGCAAATGCTGCAGAACAATGCTGTATTATCATTTTTTTTATATAAGAGTCTTTCAATTCAAAATCAAAAACCTGATGCCTTACGAACATTTTTCTTTCTTTGTCATCCAGGTTTTCTATTGTCCAATCAATAAGTTTTTTTATTTCAGTCTGGGAACTATCACTTATTTGGTAGCATGGAATACTTGTTTCAGGATTTTCTGTTAATGACCAGATTATATCAGTTGAATCAGGAATATCCTCTTTTTTAGATACAAATGAAATTCTGTTATCAATGTATTCGCTCTTGAAGATGGAGTTTGCCAATTCAATTTTACTTGCATCATCTTTACCATAAATGGCAATGTTCAGGGAAGAGTCATCATCCTTGGCCTTTTTCATCTCATCCTGAAATTTATCGAGGATCCAGTTTTCTGATAGTCCGAACTTTGAAAGAATTTTTTCAGTGTTCATATATTTTTACAATGCTGGAGCGTGTTTTCCTTTATTAGATCCTGATGGATGCCTTACGCATGGAATTGATGTAAGAGCCTGAATTGAAAATGTAGTATAACCGCAGTATTTGCATGTGTATTTTGCTTTCTCAGCTCCTTCATACAGTTTGTGTTTGCCTTTGTTTGGTCCATTTGGATGTCTTAAACATGGAACCCCTGTTAGTGCTTGAACTGAAATAGCTGTGTATCCACAATATTCACAATAAAACTTTGCCATAGAAACCTCCAAATTAGTTATTTGATATATGTTGTTTTTTCCCAATCACTTATTGCCTGTAATAATGAGTTGTAATAGTCTTTTTGCTTTATGAGTGCTCCTGGGTGATAAGCCCACAGATAGAGTTTGTTTTTATGATGATAGGCATATACAAGACCGTTGTAATCCTTATAAGGAATTTCATTTCCAAATAATTCAACTTTTATGAATGGTAATGTATTTCCAAAAATAATTACTTCTGGATCATAAAGATTTATTTGATCTAGTATGATGGGCTTCCAATTTGTTATTTTGTCCAATAAATCTGAATCTGAACTTGTTTTTTTTGCAGGCATTTTGCTTAGATTGATATAGGCAATCTGTTTTAATGCTTCTGCAATAGAGGAATCATTTGATAGATAATCAATGTCAGACCATTGCTTGTTATTTAAAATTCCGTATGTTACATAAGTAACCATCGTGGCTGTTTTTGAGCTATTTGCAAATTCTATAGGTTTATTGAAAAAATCTTTTGTGATTGACCAGCCTCCACCACATGGAGTGCCATCTTCGTTAAAATCATCATAGGGTTCTTTTAAAATCCACATTAACTTGAGACTGCTCTTCAAATATGCTTCTGGTGAGAAAAGGCCATCCTTGATTGGCATTATGTCTTGAGAGGATAATTTTTTTCCCCTTGCTATGGAATCTATTTTTCTTTGAATTTCTTCATCTTTTGAAATTAATTCGTGAATGTTCAAATTAAGTGTCTCCGTCATTTTCGCAATCGAATGAAACAAGATTGCGAAAATGTAGGTTTGTCAACCTACATTTAGGCTATAGCCTAAATGTTTTTCTTATATCAAAAAAATGTAAATTTTCTTTACAATATGTAAATTTAGATGTAAACTTATTTCATGAAAGAAATTTTAAAGTATTTACGACAGCTTAATTCATTTTCCCAGGAACAGGTGGCTCAGAAACTGGGCATTTCAAGGCAGTCTTATATTAAGTATGAGAGGGGTTCTGTAATTCCAAGTAATTCGACAGTCCATCATCTGGCAGCAATTTATGGAGTGTCGGAAGAATTCATATGGCAGAATAAAGTCCCGGATCTTCAGGAGAAAATAAACGGTGTAGGCTATCAAATAAAGGAAGTGAATCTTGAGGTTGCCTCTCCGGAATATGCAATGCGTCATGATGTAAAGAAAAAGCAGACTTTTGAAGGAGTTTTTGACGGGAACACTGTGCGGGTTTTGGATGACCATAGTTTTAAAAATGGACAGAGAATCATTATGTGGGTTGAAGATGAGTCAGAAAAGGAAGAGCGCAGGCAAAAGGCTTGGGAAATGATTCAAGATATAATAAGGAATACAAAACCTTATCCTTTGCCACCTGAAGAAGATCCTTTTTATAAAGACTTACTTATGGAGGCAATTGATGAAAAATTTGGCAGTCTTAGTTGATACTAATATTCTACTGGATATTTTTCTTAATAGAATTGAATACTTGGAAAATTCCTTGAAGGTAGTTGATTTATGTAGAAATCAAATTGTAAATGGCAGAATTGCTGCACATACATTTACAAATTTATTTTATATTTTAAGGAAGAATTACACGGACATTCAAAGAAGAAATCTTCTTTCCTCTCTTTTTGAGATTTTCGATGTAGTTTCCATAGATAAGAATCGTTTGGTTGCAGCTTTGAAAAAAATAGACTTTAAGGATTTTGAGGATTGTCTCCAGGATGAATGTGCTTATGCTATTAATGCTGATTATATCATTACAAGAAACGTAAAAGATTTTGAACATTCTATTGTAAGAGCCCTAACTCCTGAAGAATTTCTTGAGAAAGTGTATGGGTCATCGCTGATCTGAGTTTCCTTTTTTTTCAATACCCCGGGAAAAATTCTGCTAATTGAGGATGCAGGTTGTTCCGATAATCATAGCAAACCTACGGGAGGATTTTTTATGAAGAAATTTTTGATTTGTGCTGCATCCGCCTTGCTTTCATGCGCAGCTGTTTTTGCCGGAGATGCTGCTTTTTTTGACGACATCGGATTCTCTGCAGACGGAAGATTCTATATTTTTGGACAGTATGGAAAGACCGACAGAACATACGAACCATGGGCTGAAATTTATACTGTAGACGTAAAGGCAAATGAATTCGTCAAGGGTGAAGTCTTCAAGTCAAAGAAGGGTGACGTTGCATCAGAAGCTTCCGGCCGTGACGCATACGACAAGCTCCGTTCAAATTCGGAATGGAAGATTTCAAAGTACAATGCAAAGCCATCTGGAGTTGCAAAGCTCCTTTACCTCCGCGACCTTGAAAGCAAGAATCCGTCGGAAGAAATCGTATTCAAGGATTTTGAAGGTTCTGAAAACGGAAATTCAGTTCTCTATCACATTCGTCTTGTGCCAACCTACGAAGGCAGCGGAAAGAACGTAAGGTCAAAGTTCTATATCAATGTTGAACGCCGCAACGAAAACGGTGACCTTATTTCTTCAACTTTTACAGGAACTCCTGACTTTAAGCGCAAGGGAATCACGGCTTATACCATTGAAAAGATTTTTACCGACAATTCCGGAAAGAGCCTTGTATTCGTAATCCAGAAGAAGCTTGAGGATGACAACGGAACATCAATCAGGTATATGGTAGAAACCTTGAGATTCTGATATTCTGTCGGAATGACGATAAGGACCAGAAACCATATATATCTTGGGCTGCACATTGTCTGCAGCCTTTTTTTTATCCTCAGCATGATTCTTGTCATTGCAAGGGGAAGCCATCTGTATTCCAGGATGCCCTTTGGCTTTGACAGCGGCCTTGCCTTTTACAGTTTTCCTGCTGCAGTGAGCGGCATCCTGTTCTTTCCACTTTTGGGTGCCCTTGTTTCCTTTGCCATATACAGGGGCTTTGAAAAGACGCCGTCCATGGAAATCACCTATTTTCTTGGTGTCATTGTTGAATGCATTGCGGAAGGCATCAGGATCCTTGTTCCGGTCCTTGAACTGGGCCATTCCTTTTCCTTTCTTCTTGTTGCAGTCGGAAGAATTGTAGTCGCCGGCCGCATTGCTTGCGTGCTGAGCATCTTCTTTGCCTCCGCCTTTTCTTCAAATGAAGAAATCCAGAACCAGGAAAGGAACCTTACCATCATCATTGCAAGTTCCTGCTTGTGCGCATTTTTCTATCCGGTAAATACCAACGTGATTGAGCCTTTCATCATGGTGCAGATGGGGTACAGGAGATTCTTTATTGTCATCAGGTTTTTGGTGGTGGCATGTTCCCTTGTGTCCATGATTCAGGAGGCGATTGCTTCCGGGTCAAGGGCATACCTGCTCAAGATGGTCGGCGTGGTTATCTTTACTGTCGGCTATTCGATTCTCTGCAGCTGCACCAACTGGATTGTCTTTGGCCTGTCCATTGCGTTTGTTTCCGCTGGTGTCCTGATTTATCTAAAGGTGATTCACTATCTGTCCAACATCTGGAACTGATTTTTCCTTGAACTTTGGCCCTGTATCAGCAGGGCTTTTTTTTATGAAAGAAGGTATTGGGCCATGGCTCCGAGGACTACTGGAATCAAGACGTTGTCCCAGTCCTTTAATGGAAAAACTTCTATGAGCATTCCGGCTGTGGCTATCTTGAGGGATATGAGTACCACGTCCCTGTCTCCAAGAATTTGGCTGTAGCCAAGGCATGCAAGAAAGCACGAGATGAATATGGCAGCAAAGCAGGTAAGGCTGCCGGCTGCCGTTTTTCCCTGTGTCATTGGAACCTGAACCCTGCCAAAAAGTTTTCCGGCAAGGCTTGCAAGTCCGTCTCCAAAGGCGAGGGCATAAATTCCTATGGCTGCAGGAAGGGGATTCCAGAGAAAGGAAGAAAGAAGGATTCCGATTACAAGGGTTACAGGGCCAAGGACGAATTTGTTCTCATCACGTTTTCTTGCCGCAGCTTCCGTAATTGCAGATACAAGAAAAATTTCCTTTCCCTTCAGGCGCATGAATTCAGCTATGGTGTAAAGGACAAGAATCGTAACCCCGGCCACCATCATGGGAATGTAGAACTTGATCATGAAGAAGGGGACAAAGGCACTGCAAAGGTGGATGGACTTCCTGAAAATTTCCTTGAGCAGTCCTATGACCTTCTGTCGGGAAGTGATTCCGCTTTTAGCTTTTCCAAACTGAAAATGTACGTTCATCATTCAAGTCCGACTTCACCGTTGAGTGTACGTGGAATCTCAGTGTAAATTTCACTCCTGTATTCCGACATTGGATTCGTTATGTAGCGGATGTTCTGCTCTGCAAGGTTTGAACCTTCAAGCCTGATCATGGTTGTCTGGTTTCTTGTGAGCGCATCCCATGCCCTTAAGCTTTCCTGAAGGTTTACGATGGCCTTTGCATTGAGCGAAGAATCCCCGGTGTTTTCTGCAAGCCTAGCAAGGGTTACGCCCAGGTTGTTGGAAGCCTTCATGTATGTGTCAACAATGTCTGCCTGGTCATCCCTTACCTGTGGAAGAAGTATGTTGTGCTTCTGGCGCTCGATGTCAAGCTGTGAAAGGAGCCTGTCATAGTAGCCGCGTGCAACATGATTGTCTCCGCTAAGGCTGAGGGTGTTTGCAAGTGAAAGGAGCAGGTGGGTGTCATTGGCATTGGTATCCTGGCTCCTGATGAATGAACCAAGGGCCTGAGGGTAGTTCTGCTTCTGGTACTGGATGTATCCGATCCTGTATCTTATTGAGGAATTGTCGTACTTGTTGTTTACTGCGTTTTCATAGTTGTAAAGGGCAGCCTCGTTGTCTCCTGCAATGAAGTAGTCCAGGTCTGCCAGGTCTGCGTAAAGGTGACCCACGTTTTCGTTGCTTTCAAAGCGGCTTGACTTGTGTTCCCGTTCAAAGACTTCGATGCCGCGGTCGTAAAGGTCTTCTGCTGTAAGGTATTCCCTTTCGTTGCGCATTTCCTCACCAAGAAGCCTGTATGCATTGATGTACTTGTATGTGTCGCGCCTGTTTCTCTTTGTCTGCCTTTCGAAGGAATCGATGGAGGCACGCAGGAGTTTTGCTGCGCTCTTGCCGCTGTTTGTTTCCACAAAGTAATGCCCCATGTTGTAGAGGGCAACTGCATTGTCCGGGGAATTCTTGAGGGCGCGTTCAAGAAGCTTTCTTACGTCTTCTATTGAAGAACGCAGGGCTTCTTCCGACGGGCGGAGCTTTCCGTAGCGCTTGTTGAGCATGTATTCACTTAGTTCTATTTCATCGTTCCTGTCAACGCCCTTCTTCATTCCGAGGAAGATTTCCTTGTACATGAGAACCTGGCGCAGGTTGTCGGTGCGGATGAAGTACCTCATCTGACGTGAAAGGCACAGGTTGTTGGAACCGTAAAGTTCAGCAAGAAGGTCGTAGTTGAGCTTTGCATCCGGGAATTTTTCAGGATCCACTTCCGTTGCCCAGTCAAGGTAAAGGTCACCAAGGGCGAGGATTGCATCAGCATCGTTGATATGGTAGTCAAGGACTTCCCTCTTGAGGATTCTTTCCCCTTCCTCGTAGTTGTAAAGCTCGTCGACTTCCATCCTTGCCCAGTCAAGGCCGGCCTTCTTTTCGTGGTTGTATCTCTTGATGATTGCGCCGTACATCATTCTTGCGCGGTCATACTGCCTGTGTTCCCTGTATCCTTCTGCATAGGTATAGAACCATTTCTTTACCGGCTTGAATGTAAGGGCCTGGTTGAATTTGTCTTCCGACTGGGGATACTGGTTTTCCTGGAGAAGGGCATATCCTTGCTTGTAAAGTCCCGATGCACGAAGCGGCTTGTAAATCAGGTTGTTTGTAAGGGTAAAGATGCAGAAAATGACGATGGCCGAGAAGGCTGTCATGATTGCACCTGGGATGATCTTGTTCTTGAGCTGGTATTCCAGGGAATGCTTGTATGCCTCGTATTCAGAGGCTGAACGGTGCTCGAAGTCGCGTGGAACGTTGATCTGGATGTCCAGAAGCTTTTCAAGGTCTGCTGCAACCTGGCGTGCCGGTGCCTTTCTCAGTACCTTTTCAAGGACTTCAAAGATTGCATCGTCGGTAAACTCGTTTTTGACGACAAAGTCTTCCAGGGCAATGCGCACGTTGAGAGGATATGTTGAAAGGTTCTTGAGGAACCTCTTGTATTCGTTGTCAGTGAAGGTGTTCTTTGGCTTGTCCTTTTCGCTCGGGTCAGCAGCCTTCGAGAAGTCAGGCGTCTGGATGTCCTGAACCTTCTTGATTTCTGCAACAGGCGTGTCCGAAAATCCCGGAATGTTGAATTCATCGTCGCCTTCAATTCCGTCAACGTCGCCAAGGTCAAAGTCGCTTTCTCCTGAAAAATCTAGGCCGCTGATTTCTGAAGTGTCAAAGGTTTCTGCAGGGAGTTCCTCTGGAACGGCATCTTCTGGAGAAAGTGGGGCTGCACTTGCAATGTCGTCCATGCCAAAGTCATCCAGGGAAAGGCTTTCCATTCCTCCAGTTGGGGCAGTTCCATCGTCTCCAAAGCTTGGAAGGTCAAGGTTGTCCAGGTTTCCAAGGTCTCCTAAATCTCCTAAATCCCCCAGGTCACCAAGGCCGCCTGAGCTGCCGGCTGTGGAATCGTCGTCCATTGAGAGTGAAGAAAGGTCATCTGTTCCAGAATCTGCCGGGGTGGAATCCATGGTTGCGCCAAGATTGTCAAGGTCAGGTATTTCATTGAATTCGTTTGGAATTCCTTCGTTAAGGTCCAGTGATTCTGATGTGCCGAATTCGCTGTTTGGATCCGTGAATCCATCCATGTCTCCCGTGTCAGGAACATTGTCACTCAGGTCAAGGTCATCCAGGTTGCCAAGGTCTCCAAGACCGCTATCGTCACCCTGTCCATTCCCTTCCGTGTCGCCAAGATTCAAGTCGTCAAGGTTAAGGTCTCCAAGATCAAGGCCTCCAAGGTCCATGTCATCTGCCTGTGATGGTGCGCTTGCTTCTTCCGTGGTGTCGATGTTGAGTAGGTCTGCAGGAGATTGTACCTCGTCTGTAGCCGCAATGCCAGAGTCATTGTCGTCCAGGTCAAGGCTGCCCAGGTTTCCCAGGTCATCCAGGTTACCCAGTTCCCCAAGGCCACCATCGTCACCCAGTTCATTCCCTTCCATGCCGTCAAGGTTAAGGTTATCAAGGTCAAGGCCGTCAATACCCATGTCTTCTGCAGGCAATGGGTTGTTATTCAGGTCTTCAATTGAACTGAGGGAATCAATTGACTCAATGGCATCAGATGTGCCGGTGGATTCAGCACCATCTCCTGAATCAAGGGAGCCGATGGATCCAAGGGAATCCATCAGGTTGCCTTCGTCAAATTCAGGCAGGTCCTGGGATTCAATGTTTTCTGCCGGAGAAGCCATGTCTGGAGAGTCAAAGAGAGAAGGGTCAAAGGCTGTTCCGTCCGGCTCTGAAAGCATGTCTGCAGGTGCTGCTGGCTCCGCTGGCATTTCCACTTCTGCTTCCTGCAGTGGGGATGCTTCCGGTTCCGGGGCCATGGAAAGAAGGGAGTCAAGATCCATGTCTTCGATGGGAGTTGGCTCAGGCTCCGGTTCAGGCTCGCTTGGTGCCGTGTCTTCAAAGTCGCTAAGGTCCAGGTCTTCAAGATCCATGGAATCGGATGAAAGGAGGTCGGACATGTCCGGCATGGCAGGGGATGGTTCACCTTCTGGTGATGCAGGTGTTTCTGCCTGGGAACCGTCGCTTCCGTCTCCAAAGAAATCTGAAAATCCGTTGTCGTCCTGTGGTTCTCCGCCAGAAGCGTTCAGTTCATCTTCCGAAACCTGCGGAAGTCCGTACTGAAAGTCGTTTGAGTCGTCAATGTCCTGTACCGTATCTGGAATCTTTGCAACAACAGGCTTTTCGCCCCTTGCTGCGCGGATTTTTTCCTCATCACCGAGAATCAATAAATCTGAGTTCAACTTCTGCAGTTGCTTAAGTCCTGGCATAGTTTATGATTATACTCCTCAAATCGACAGTTTATCAATGACAGTATCGGTATCGGACAGGCCCGAGTTTAGAATATGTTTCCTTATATATAGAAATTATTTGTCTAAAGTAGGCCTCCTGAAATTCCGAAAATCAATGTATGAAAAAGCTTTTTATGTTGGTTCTTTCTGTCCTGGTTACGGTGGCCTCATCCTTTGCCGCTGAAACCGTGCACATGACGGATGAACAGCTGGATTATGCGGAAGTCGTCAATTCAATCTCCAGGGTGCGTCCTCCATATCTTGCAGGGGACAGGGTGATTTTTACCGCCGAAAGCGGCCCTCGCCACATAGGCATTGCCTTTGACTTTGAGGGCTTCAGGACGATTCATTCATTCAAGCTTAAGAAAATTCTCAACGTGGACTTTGAGGAATCCAGATCCCTTTACTTTTATATCCTTGATCTTCCGAAGGATGTTCTTGCCTTTGACTACAGGATTATTGTAGACGGCCTGTGGTCGGTGGATCCCATGAACGAGTCCACGGTTTACAGCAGGGAAGCAGACATTCTTCTTTCCCATTTTGATGCCTCCAGGTACATTCCGCCAGTTACGGAAAAAAAGCCGTCGGGCAAGGTTCAGTTTGTGTACCGCGGAAAATCGGGCCAGCAGGTTCGCGTTGGCGGAAGCTTTACCAACTGGGACAGCTGGATCTACCAGATGACGGAGGTGTCTCCGGGCCTTTACAAGTTTGAACTTTCACTTCCACCGGGAAAGTACGAATATGCATTCTACACGGGAATCACGTCATTCCATGATGCAGGCAATCCCCAAAAGTGCTATACCAACGACGGAAAAATCGCATCTTTGCTTGTTGTAAATTGAATTTTTATTCATCTTCATTTACACTGTAGGCATTCTGTCACCGTAAAAGGGCGGCGGATGCCTTATATTATTTGGAGTCTCTAAAAATTGCAATTTTTAGAGACAACCTTGAAAATGCGATGTTTAAAGCCTTGCAATTTCAAGGCTTTAAACTCGACAGGCATCTCTAAAATCTATTTTTAGAGATGCCAAATTTTAAAGGAAATTCCCATGCTGGAAAAAATCACAGGAACATTTAGCGGCATTATCCGCACTCTAAGCGGCAAGTCTACAATTACAGAAAAGAACATTGAGGAAACAGTTGAACAGATCAAGATGGCTCTTCTTGAAGCCGACGTTAACCTTCGCGTTGTAAGGCGCTTTGTAAATTCCACGATAGAAGAAGCCAAGGGCGAGAAGGTTCTCAAGGCCGTTGACCCGGGCCAGCAGTTTGTAAAGATCATCCATGACAAGATTGTCGGCATGCTTGGCGACGAAAAGAAGGACCTGGCACTCAAGGGGCCTGACACGGAATCTGTCGTAATGCTTCTTGGTCTCCAGGGTGCAGGTAAGACAACCGCAGCCCATAAGCTTGCCGCTAAACTCAAGAAAGACGGCCGCCGTCCACTCCTTGTTGCATGTGACCTTGTTCGTCCCGCAGCCGTTGAACAGCTTTGCGTCCTTGGGCAGAAGATTGAAGTTCCCGTCTATAAGGATGACGAAGCCCTCAAGATGGCCGATGGAAAGGCAAGTCCAAAGGCCGCCCTTAAGGTTGCAAAGGGTGCATTGGATTATGCAAGGAAAAACGGTCTTGACACCATCATCATAGATACTGCCGGTCGTCTCCAGATTGACGGCGACATGATGGAAGAGCTTGTTGAACTCAAGAAGGCCATGAACCCGGTTGAGACTGTCCTTGTTGCAGACAGCATGACCGGTCAGAATGCCGTTGACATTGCCAAGTCATTTGACGAGCAGCTGGGGCTTACAGGCGTAATCCTTACCAAGTTTGACTCCGATGCCCGTGGTGGTGCCGCCCTTTCACTCAAGTCCATTACCCAGAAGCCAATACTCTACATCGGTACGGGTGAAAAGACGGAAGACTTTGAGGAATTCCATCCTGACAGAATCGCAAGCCGCATCCTTGGCATGGGCGACATTGTTTCCCTTGTTGAAAAGGCACAGGAAACCGTTGACGCAGAAGCTGCCATGAAGATGCAGAAGAAGATGCAGAGGAACGAGTTTACCCTGCAGGACATGCTTGAGCAGCTTGAGCAGGTTGAAAAGATGGGAAGCGTCTCAAAAATCATGGACATGCTCCCGGGCCTTGCGGGGCAACTTACGGACGCACAGCTTGGCCAGAGCCAGGAAGCACTCAAGCACCAGAAGGCCATCATCCAGAGCATGACAAGGAAGGAGCGTGCAAATCACCTTATCATCGGACCTGCACGCCGAAAGAGAATTGCAAAGGGAAGCGGAACGTCAGTCCAGGAAGTAAACAAGCTCATAAAGCAGTTTGAAAAGACAAAGCTTACCATGAAGAAGCTTACCCGTAACCGCGGTGCCCAGGCAAAGATGATGAACCAGATGGCCAGCATGATGGGCCAGGGCGGAATGAACGGTCTTGGCGGCATGGACATGAACCAGCTTAAGAACATGAAGCTTCCAAACGGAATGAAGTTTCCGGGGGGATTTGGATTCTAGCCGTAAGACTTAAGGCATGCAGAAAGAACTGCATCCTTGTGCTGCGTCAGGCACTGGAAGGACGCCTTGGCGTGTCCGCAGGACCGAACGTAGTGGAGCCTGGAAGCGCCGACCCGCATTTTGCGGGGGACGCCCATAACTTGAAAAAATCATGAGTTTTTTGTATAATTCGGCACGATTATGAAACATATTCATTTTTATGCTGAGTATACAATGAAAGACTGAATTCGCTTTTGCTGCGGGTTCAGTTTTTTTTTAAATATCATATTTTTAGGGGTTACAAAATGGCAAAACGTACGGACATTTCTAAGGTGCTGATCATTGGTTCTGGGCCAATCGTCATCGGTCAGGCATGTGAATTTGACTATTCGGGAACACAGGCATGCAAGGCCCTTCGTGAGCAGGGATATAAGATTGTTCTTGTTAACTCAAATCCTGCAACCATCATGACAGACCCGGTCATGGCAGATGCAACCTACATCGAACCGCTTAACCTTGAGCGCCTTACACAGATCATCGAAAAGGAACGTCCGGATGCACTCCTTCCAAACCTTGGCGGACAGACTGGACTTAACCTTGCACAGGAACTTAACAAGGCAGGCGTTTTGGACAAGTACGGCGTGCAGGTTATAGGCGTAAACCTTGATGCCATCGAGCGCGGTGAGGACCGTGAAATCTTTAAGGAAACCATGCAGAAGCTTGGAATCAAGACACCTGCATCTGACATCTGCTACAGCGTTGAAGAGGCGGAAAAGATTGCCAATGAAATCGGGTTCCCTATTGTTGTTCGTCCTGCATACACAATGGGTGGTGCTGGTGGCGGTTTCTGCTATAATATGGAAGAACTTCGCACCATCTGCCAGAACGGACTTGAACTTTCCCTTACGCACCAGTGCCTTATCGAGCAGTCGATCCTTGGCTGGGAAGAACTTGAGGTTGAGGTTGTCCGTGACTCAAAGAACCAGATGATTGCCATCTGTACTATCGAAAACATCGATGCTGTAGGTGTCCACACTGGTGACTCTTTCTGTGCCGCCCCGTTCATGACAATTGACAAGGAACTTGAGGACCGCCTTGTAAAGGACGCATTCAAGATTGTTGAATCCATCGGCGTCATCGGCGGAACTAACGTTCAGTTTGCACACAATCCAAAGACAGGTGAAGTCGTTATCATCGAAATCAATCCTCGTACTTCCCGCTCTTCTGCCCTTGCTTCAAAGGCTACAGGTTTCCCTATCGCCCTGGTTTCTGCAAAGCTTGCTTCCGGCATGACTTTGGACGAAATCCCTTACTGGCGCGACGGAACTTTGGACAAGTACACAGCAGGCGGTGCTCCAGACGGAGACTATGTTGTTCTTAAGTTTGCACGCTGGGCTTTTGAAAAGTTCCGCGGTGTAGAAGACAGCCTTGGTACGCAGATGAAGGCCGTTGGAGAAGTAATGGCCATCGGCAAGACATTTAAGGAAACGTTCCAGAAGGCAATCCGCGGTCTTGAAAACGGTCGTGCAGGCCTTGGTTTTGCAAAGGACTTCAACAAGAAATCTGCAGATGAACTTTGCGACATGCTTAAAGTTGCAAGCTCGGAAAGATGGTTCATCCTTTATGAAGCAATCCGCAAGGGTGTTTCCCTGGACAGGCTTAATGAAATCACTTTCGTAAAGAAGGAATGGCTCCAGGAAATGAAGGAGCTTGTTGAAACTGAAGAAAAGATGCTCCAGACACCGGGACAGCTTCCGGCAGACGACCTTCTTGTTCAGGCTAAGAAAGAAGGTTTCAGCGACAAGTACATTGCAAAGATTCTTGGCATCCGCGAGAAGGATGTGCGCAAGAAGAGAACGGAACTTGGCGTTAAGGAAGGATGGCTTGCTGTTCCTGTTTCTGGCGTGGAAAATGCAAACTACTACTATTCTACATACAACGATGTGGACAAGGCACCTGCAACAGAAAACAAGAAGAAGATCATGATTCTTGGCGGTGGTCCAAACAGAATCGGCCAGGGCATCGAATTCGACTACTGCTGCTGCCATGCCGCCATGCAGCTTAAGGAAATGGGATACGAGACAATCCTCGTAAACTGCAACCCTGAAACTGTTTCTACGGACTACGACACGTCGGACAAGCTTTACTTTGAACCAGTTACTCTTGAAGATGTCCTTCAGATTTACGAAAAGGAAAAGCCAATGGGAGTCATCGTACAGTTTGGTGGTCAGACACCACTCAACATTGCACGTGCGCTCAGCGATGAAGGCGTAAACATCCTTGGTACATCCATCGATTCAATCGACATTGCAGAAGACCGCGACCTTTTCCGCAAGATGATGGACAAGCTTGAAATCCCGATGCCTGAAAGTGCAATGGCTATTAATTTTGCAGAGGCAAAGGAAGCTGCAGACCGCATCGGCTACCCAATCATGATCCGTCCTTCATTCGTTCTTGGTGGACGCGGAATGGAAGTAATCTATGACGAGAAGATGCTTTCTGAATACGTAGAAAAGGCTGTTGGCGTTACACCTGACCGTCCTCTCCTTATCGACCGCTTCCTTCACAACGCCCTTGAATGCGAATCGGATGCACTTTCTGACGGAAAGGAAGTTTTCATTCCTTCAGTCATGGAACACATCGAGCTTGCCGGAATCCACTCGGGCGACTCTGCATGTGTAATTCCTCCAGTGGGAATTCCTAAGGAAAATCTTGAAACAATCAAGGAATACACAAGGAAGATTGCTCAGAATCTCCACGTATGCGGCCTCATGAACATGCAGTACGCCATTGAAGACGGAAAGGTTTTCGTTATCGAGGCAAACCCTCGCGCTTCACGTACTGTTCCACTTGTTTCAAAGGTATGCAATACCCAGATGGCACGCCTTGCAACACGCCTCATGCTTGGTGAATCCCTTGCCGACCTTAAGCTTACGGAAAAAGTCATTCCGCACCACGGTGTCAAGGAAGCAGTGTTCCCGTTCACAAAGTTCCCTAACGTTGACCCGGTTCTCGGACCTGAAATGCGCTCGACTGGTGAAGTCCTTGGCCTTAGCCGCGACTTTGACCTTGCATTCTACAAGAGCCAGGAAGCAGCCGGCAGCGAATTGCCAGAAGCTCCTAAGGCCGGGGAAACAAAGAAGGTTCTCGTTTCCCTGAGCGACAAGGTTAACCTTAAGGAACAGATCATCGAAGTGGGAAAGAAGCTTGCTGCCCTTGGCTTTGAACTTATTGCCACAGAAGGAACGGCAAGATACTTTGCAGAAAATGACATTCCATGCACAAAGATCAACAAGATCAATGAAGGCCGTCCTAACGTTATCGATGTCATCCTTAACAAGGAAGTTTGCCTGTGCATCAACACTCCATCGGTTCGCCGTGGCGTTGTTGCAGACGAGGAAGCCATCCGCAAGGCAGCCCTTAAGTACAAGGTTCCATACATTACGACAATTGCCGCTGCCCGTGCCGCCATCGCCGGTATGGAAGCCATAAAGAACGGAAAGGGAAGCGTAAAATCACTTCAGGAATTTCATAGTGCTATTGTTTAACGAATGAATTATGTTAAGAATCGGCTTTGCCGATTCTTAAGGACGCTTGCGTCCACCGCTTGCGTCCACCGCATGCGTCCACCGCTTGCGTCCCAATTCCATTCGCAGATATTGGCTACGCCTGCGTGGCCATTTTTAGGGGAGTAAAAAAATGATTGCATACATGAGGAAGGTTAATTACCACGAGACAGACAAGATGGGCATCACTCACCATTCAAACTACATCAAGTACATGGAAGAAGCCCGTGTGGAATTCCTTGAGAAGATCGGGCTCCCCTTTGAGACGGTGGAAGCTGCCGGCATAGGTTCTCCTGTGGTGAGCCTTTCCATTGACTACAAGCACCCGACTGAATTCAGCGATGTAATCAGGATCGAGGTTTCCCTTCTTGAATACAATGGCCTCAAGATGAAGGTGGGCTACAGGATGGTCAACGAGAAGACCGGCGACCTTGTGGTAACAGCCCATTCATACCACTGCTTCCTTAAGGACGGCAGGCTTTATTCTTTCAAGAGGGACAACAACCCCATGGGATTGAAGCTTGAATGTGCCGTTGAAAAAAACGGGGAATAAAAACATCATTCTTAAGCTGCAGGTTTTACAGTCCTGCAAGCTTCTTCCACTTGCCGCCTGCAAATCGGGCGACAAAGAAGGAAATCCTGCATATCCAGTCAGAAATCATTGCCAGCCAGACTCCCACGGCTCCCATGCCCATCAGGTTGCCCAGGATGTGGCCAAAAAAAACGCGGAAGAAGAACATGGAGCAGATGGAAACGATCATGGTAAATACCACGTCGTTTGCCGCCCTCAGAATGTTGGGCAGTACAAAGGCCAGTGGCCACATGAAGAATGCGCATCCGTTGTGGATGATGACAAGCTTTTTTGCAAGTGCCGTCGTCTCGGCATTGAGCCCGTATATTGAAAGTATTCTGTCCAGCAGTACCATGACCACGGCAATGACCGCACCTTCCGTAATGTAGGTAAATCTTAAAAGTTTTTTCGTATAGTATTTAATCTGCCCTTCATCTCCGGCCCCAACGCACTGGCCTATGACTGTTATGACTGCAAGGTTCATTGCACAGCCTATCATGGAACCAAAGGCATCCAGGTTGTTTGCAACTCCGTTTGCTGCAATTTGGACGGTTCCAAATCCGGATATTATGCTTACGACAAGGACACGGCCCAGCTGGAATAGTCCGCTTTCAATTCCCCCTGGAATTCCAATCTTCAGGATTTTCCTTATGTGGTCCAGGTCAAGGGTGAATCTTGTGTTTTCAAAGTAAAGCTGGCGGTTTGGATTCTTGAGCAGGATGTATAGCATGAGGGAACCGAGAATCCATGCGGCAAGGGTGGGAAGGGCAACTCCGGCGACCCCCATGTTCAGCACGAAGATGCAGAAAGCGTTGCCGATTATGTTGAATACGTTTATGACTGCGGACACGCGGAATGTGATTTTTGAATTCCCCATGGAGCGGAAAACTGCGGCACAGGAATTGTATATGGCAATGAAGGGATATGCCGATGCGGAGATGACCAGGTAGATGATTGCGTTGGCCATAACGTCTCCTTCGATTCTTCCAAAGAGAATTTTCAGGATTCCCCTGCGGAACAGGATGAAGACGGAACAGATGAACAGGCCAGCCATGAAAACCGTAAACAGGAGCTGCCTTGATGACTTGAGGGCTTCCTTGATTTTCCTAGCACCGATGAACTGTGACGTGACTACGGCTCCACCCTGGGCCAGGGCTGCAAGAATGCTGAAAATCAGGTAGTTTATCATGTCCACAAGGGATACTCCGGAAACTGCAGCTTCGCCTCTCGTGGCAATCATCATTGTGTCTGCCATGCCAACCATCATGGCCAGTACCTGTTCAAAAACAAGCGGTATTATGAGGCGCCTAAGGTCCCTGTCGGAAAACAGTCTGTTCATATTCCTATCCATAATTAAGGGCTGCTGCTAAGCCTTTTTCCCTTGAGTATTTGATTCACCATCATTATAATTGTACGAAGGTTTTTTTTCAAATTCTGAAGATTTGAAAGCCTGAACATTTGGGGGGAAGATGTTTAAAATCAAGCGCACATGGACATTCAAGCTTTTTGTTTCGTCCGTAGTGGTTGCCCTGCTTCTGTCTGCATTTCTCGTTGCATTGGCTGCATATACAGTCCTGGTAAGTACAAAAAAAAGGGTTGCTTCCTATTCCCAGGCGTGTTCCCAGCAGCTTGAATTATGGATGCAGAAGAACTTTAATGAAATAAGCATCTACAAGTCCCAGATGGAATATGACAAGCTTAACAAGGACAATCTGGAACTTTATCTTCCGGTTACTCATGCCCTGCACGATGCCTTTCCTGCAGGAATTTTTGTCGGCAACGAAAAGGGCTATTATGTTGATGGAGCCGGATGGAAGCCTGACGAAGGTTTTTCCGTGACGGAGCGTCCATGGTTTGTCAGTGCCATGAAGTCAGATGGGTTTTCCATTACGGAACCCTATGTTGATGCATACCTTAACAAGCCCTGCTTTTCCATTTCTGCAAGGATTAAGGCAGACGGGCCTGCGGCTGTCATTGGCGGAGACGTTTATTGCGATTATGTGGGGGAACTCCTTAAGTCTTCCATAGATACATCATTTATTGACGGAGTCCTTGTCATAACACAGGAGAACAACTTGATTGTTGCCGACACAAGATTCAAGTTGAGCGGCGAACCATTTTTTGACGGGAATGAATTTGAAGAGGGTCATAAGTGGCTTGATTCCGTTTCCGGAAAGGAAATGACCAGCGTAAAGTGGAAGGGAAAGACTGTCTTTATAATTTCCACTCCCATGGATGAATTCGGATGGTACCTTGTCACTTATGTCGGACTTAAGACCATTCTCCTTCCGTTCAAGAATCTCATAATCACGGACTGCCTTATCATATTCCTCTTTGTGGTTTCCATCATCGTTCTTGCAAGAAAGCTTTTGACATCCTTTACTGCAGTCCGAGAACTTTCCACAGACAGGAAGAAAATCAACGAAAGCATAGCCGACAGCTACATTGTCCTTGGATACTGCGACCTGGTTGAACAAAGCTACAGGGAAATCAAGTCGGATCCATACGTCCTCAGGGGAATAGGCGGAAATGCCCACCTGCAGACATGCATCTATTCAATCCTCAGGTCTCTTGCCGATGACGATTACATAAAGAATGCAACTGCCTTTGCCAACTGCGAGACGCTGGGCCAGCGCCTTGAATCAAAGCGTTCCATAAGCTACGAGTTCTTTGGAAAGTACTACGGATACTGCCGTGCATCTTTCTTCCCTGTTGAATATGATTCCGACGGAAATCTTGCAAAGGCCCTTTATGGCGTTGAAAAAATTGAAGGTGAAATTCTTTCCCTCAGGGACAGGCTTAAGGTTGAGGAAACCCTCATTGAGTGTGTTCGCGCCCTGAACATGTCTGATGACTACGATAATTCCATCAACGAGCTTCTTGAAATAATCGGAAAGTATCATGGAGCCGACAGGGCGCATATCATCGACTTTGACTTTTCAACAAATACTTTCAGCACTTCCTACGAATGGGTGAGGGAAGGTGCCGTACCCCACAAGGATAAGTACCAGAATATTGATGTTGGACTTTTTCGCCGCTGGTATGACATTT
Organism: Treponema sp.; assembly: GCA_045616325.1. Classification (GTDB taxonomy): domain Bacteria; phylum Spirochaetota; class Spirochaetia; order Treponematales; family Treponemataceae; genus Treponema_D. The sequence continues at coordinate 37,719 of JAZLGN010000045.1, read as the reverse complement.
TCATTTCCCATAAGACCCTCAGGGTTCATGACGTAAGCATCCTCAAGGGATTGTACCCTGCTGAATATGAAATGCTTTCTAGTTCAGACATAAGGAATCTTATTGCCGTTCCTCTTTTTGAGGGCAAGGAATTCATGGGATTCCTTGGTGTAAGCAATCCGAGCGTTAACACGGAGACAAACATCCTTCTTGAATCAGTAAGTTCTTTTATTGTAGAAGTTCACACAAAAATGAAATACATGAAGGAACTTTACAGCCTGAGCTATTGCGACAACATGACAGGCTGCATGAACAGGCATGCCTATGTGGAAGAAATCAACAGGATGGAAAGAGACCGGGAAACCAACGTTGGTGTTGTCTTTGCAGACATTAACGGACTAAAGAAGACAAATGACAGCAAGGGGCATGAAGCCGGCGACCAGCTCATTACCAATTGCTCGGCACTCCTCAAGACCGTATTCTCAAGGGAAGACGATTCCATCTTCAGGATTGGCGGCGACGAATTCGTCATCTTCAGAAGGTACATAACCCGTTCCGAATTTGACAAGGGAAACCTGATGTTCCAGCAGATCCTTGATGAAAGCCCAATCCTGAGCTGTGGCGAAACCTGGATTGAACTTTGCGAGAATGTGGAAGAAAAGATCAAGGATGCCGATGCCATGATGTACAGGCGCAAGAGCGAATTCTACATCAAGTCCGGCTACGACAGACGTTCAAGGTAGCCTGACTTCTTACAGCCCCACCAGGCTCAATCCAAGAACCGTAAGGCAGCATAGGACTGCAACCCTGAAAAGTCCTGCCTTGAAGTATGCAGCTATAATTCCAAGAATGAAGGCAGCAGCCGATGGCAGCGGATTTTCTGTCGAATCAAGTATGGCCGGAAAAGTCATTACTGCAAGGGTTGCGTATGGAACGTAATACAGGAAGGACTTTATGAATGTGCTTTTTATCTGCTTCCTGAAAAGGGTGAAGGGGATGACGCGGATAAGGTAGCTGACCCCAGCCATCAGGAAAATGTACAGCCAGATGTTGTGCTTCATTCTGCAGCCTCCTGTGCCATGCCGTCTTCCTTCTTTGGAAACATGAGGGCTGCGACAGTTGAGATTATGACAGTAAGGATTATGGTCTTCATCCCTCCGGAAAGGGAATCAAGGAATTTCATTTTTGATGCGGCAAAGCTTAGTGCAAAGGAACATGCGACTACAACTGCAATTTTCTTGTCTTCGCGGCTTGGAGGGATGATTACTGCAAGGAACATTCCGTAGAGGGAAACGCTCAGGGCGCTTACTGCCATGGCCGGCATCAGGTTGCCTGCGATTATTCCGCATGCGGTTCCAAGTGCCCAGCATAGGGATGCTATGGTTATGGCTCCGTAAGGGTAAAGGGGATTTATGCAGCCCTTCTGTGCGATGGAAATGGCAAAGACTTCGTCGGTTATGCACCATCCAAGTCCAAGGCGGTGGATGAATTTCATGTCCGGTGCAAGGCGTTGGCTCATGGAACAGCTCATGAGAAAATACCTTGCGTTTGCAACAAGGATTACGAGTATCATTTCTATGTAGGCGGCGTTTGCGGCAATGACAGTGTATCCTGCAAATTCCCCGGCAGAAGCCTTTGTCGTCAGGCTTGCAATGAACCCTTGGAATGGATTCAATCCTGCCTTCTTTGCGTTGATGCCCAGTGAAAATGCCACGGCAAAATACCCCAGTGCAATGGGGATTCCGTCCTTGATTCCCTTAAAAAAAACTTCTTTGTTTTTCATGGTCAAGGATTATACACTTTTGCACAAAAACGGCAAATACTGTATACTCTTTTCATTATGATAGTTATGAAATTCGGCGGTTCTTCAGTTGCTAACGCTGACCGCATCAGACACGTTGCTGAAATTATTCAGGCTTACAAAGACGAGCTTCCTGCAGTAGTCCTTTCTGCCATGGGAGATACGACAGACCACCTTCTTGAAGCTGCGGACATGGCAGTGGAAGGGAAAGTTGACATCGAAAAGGTGGAAAAGCTTCACTTTGACACTGCAAGGGAACTTGAAATCGAAGTTCCTGCAATCAAGGAACTCCTTGATGAACTTAAGACACTTTTGACCGGCATCAGCATGCTTAAGGAACTTTCAAAGCGTTCGCGTGACTATCTTGTTTCCTTTGGTGAACGAATGAGCGTGCGCATGATGGCTGCATACCTTACAAAGCTTGGTACGCCTGCAAAGTTCTATGATGCATGGGACATCGGAATTGTTTCCGACAGCAACTACATGGCTGCAGAACTCCTTGATGAAGTCTGGGAAAACATTCCAAGACATCTGAATGATTACAAGAACGGCAAGCAGAAGGAAATTCCTATCGTTACCGGATTCATTGCAAAGGACAAGCATGGAACAATCACGACCCTTGGCCGTGGCGGTTCTGACCTTAGTGCCACAATGATCGGTTCTGCCATGGGCGCAAAGGAAATCCAGACCTGGAAGGACGTAGACGGAATCATGACTACGGATCCACGCCTTGTAAAGGATGCAAAGCCTGTTCCGGAAGTAACCTATGAAGAAGCACAGGAACTTGCAATCTTTGGTGCACAGGTTCTTCATCCACGCTCAATGATTCCATGCCGCAAGACAGGAACTCCAGTCCGCGTAAAGAACAGCTACAACATCAAGAGCGAGGGAACCCTCATTGTTGAAAAGCACACCGGTTCTGTCCCTCCAGTTACGGCCCTTACAAAGGTTAAGAACGTTACCTTGATCGACATTCAGTCAAGCCGCATGCTTGGGGCAGCAGGATTCCTTGCCCACATATTCAACCAGTTCCTCAAGTGGAACATCAGCATTGACGTGATTGCAACTTCAGAAGTTTCGGTTTCATTGACTGTAAACACAAAGGGTGACCTTTCAGGACTCCTTGAAGACCTTGGACGCGTTGCAGAAGTTAAGGCAACCGGGGAAAAGGCAATCATCACAATCATCTGCGATGCAAGCCATTCAAGCGCAATCCTTGCAAAGGCATTCGATGCCCTCAACAGGGAAGGAATTAACGTTCAGATGATCAGCCAGGGTGCAAGCAAGGTAAACGTAAGCTTCCTCGTTGACATGTCCGTTGCAGACAAGACGGTTCAGGTTGTTCACGCAGCCTTGTTTTAATTTGGAGAATTGAATGAAAATCGCATTAGTTGGATATGGAAAAATGGGCCACATGCTGGAGCAGACAGCCCTCAATCTTGGTCATAGCGTTGTAACAACAATCGATGTCTTTGCTGACGATGCAAAGGTTAAGGTTGCAGCAGGTGACACTAAGGCAATTGTTGATGCAGTAGTTGCAAGCGGTGCAGAGGGAATCATTGAATTCACCCATCCTGCATCAGTCATGGATAACATCAAGGCACTTCTTCCAACAAAGCTTCCCCTCGTAGTTGGAACTACTGGATGGAATGACAGGAAGGATGAGGTGGCTGCTCTTGCTGCTGCCTGCGGTGGAACCATCATGACCAGTGCAAACTTTTCCATCGGTGTAAATGTTTTCTATAAGATCGTAGAGGAAGCATGCCGCCTGGTGGATCACTTTGATGAATATGATGCAGCCCTTTGGGAAATGCACCACAATCAGAAGGCAGACAGCCCGTCGGGAACTGCCCTTGACCTTGCAAAGCATGCCATGGAATTCCTTAGCCGCAAGGATACCATCGTGACAAATGAATTCAAGGCCCGCCCAAAGCCAAATGAACTTCATGTGTCTTCAACAAGATGCGGAAGCGTTCCCGGCACCCATAAGATTTTCTTTGACAGTGCTGCCGATACCATCGAGCTTACCCATACTGCAAGAAGCCGCCAGGGATTTGCAAGTGGAGCAGTCCATGCCGTAATCAACCTCAAGAACCTTCTTGATGAAGGAAAGCTTGAAGCCGGAAAGTTATACGGAATGTCAGACGTGTTCCCAGGGATGTTTTAATCCGCAACATAGAGGAGAACAATAATGAAGAGATTTTTTTTATCAGCTTTGGCCATTGGAGCTGTGGTGCTTGCAATGACTGGATGTTCAGACCGCAAGGTAAAGAGCGGTGTTCCGGAAGGAATGAACCTTGTCTGGAATGATGAATTTGATGTTGACGGTAAGCCTGATGCATCAAAGTGGACCTATTCCCTTGGTAACCTGAACGGATGGGGAAATGGCGAAATCCAGAAGTACACGGACAAGCCTGAAAATGTTACCGTTCATGACGGCGTGCTTGAGATCAATGCACTTCGTGCCCCAAAATCTAACAGCTGGACAAGTGCAAGAATCAAGACTGAGCACCTTGCCCATTGGGACCATGGTTACATTGAAGTAAGTGCCAAGCTTCCTTCTGGCGTTGGAACATGGCCTGCAATCTGGATGCTTCCTGAAGGACCCAGGTACGGAGGATGGCCACGCTCCGGTGAAATCGACATCATGGAAATGGTCGGCTTTGACCTTGATGAAATTCATACTACAGTTCATACAAAGGCCTTTAACCATAAGATTAACACCCAGAAGACAACTCATGCCAAGGTAAAGGGAACCACGAAAAAATTCCATACCTATGCCATTGACTGGAACCAGGACAGAATCCGCTGGCTTGTTGACGGCGAGGAATTCTACGTGTTTGAAAATCCACATGTTTCCTGGGAAGAATGGCCCTTTGACACACCATTCCACCTTATAATGAACATTGCCATTGACGGTTCATGGGGCGGACAGAAGGGCGTTGACCCTAAGCTTGAAAAGGCAACCATGCTTGTCGATTACGTCAGGGTTTATCAGTAGAATCATAGGCGGGATGTTCAGTATTTGGGCTGCAGTCCAACTTTTTGAACATCCCCCTTTTTTTTATGCTATTTTGAATTCGCCTGTAAAATTATGCGGATAAACTGCCGATATAGATAGAGTATGAAAAGGTCTATTTTTGGTTTACGGAAAGCAGTGTTTCTTGTCCTTGCAGCATTCTCTTCAGCATGTTTTGCGCAGGTTGTTCACACTGTTGATAAAGGCGAAACCTATTATTCAATCAGCAGAAAATATGGAATTACTGTTGACCAGCTTCAGGCAGCCAATGGTCTTACAAGTGATTCAGTTTTAAAGGCCGGGCAGAAGCTTACAATTCCCGGCAGTGAAACAAAGGAAACGGTACCTGTCACGACGACGCCTGCTCCGACGGCATCTCCTGCAGCATCCACAGCTGCTTCTTCTCCATCTTCGGATGCATCTCAGTCCAATGCCAACAGGAAATTCGACACATATACGGTTCAGAAGGGAGACACCTTCTACCACATTGCCAAGGTTAATGAAATTACCGTTGATGAGCTTAAGTCACTGAATAACCTTGATTCCGACGCAGTCCTTAAGATTGGAATGAAGCTTAAGATTCCAGTGACCATTGTTGACACTGCAAATCCAAGCCTGCCATCCCTTCCCGATGACCCAAGAAAGTATTCTGCAAAGAAGGGGGATTCTTCCCTTACATGGCCTGTAAAGAATCCTTCCGTTACCTACATGACCGGAAAGATCAACGGCGTTCAGCTTTCGGCACAGAAAAATGAGAGCGTAACTGCAATCCGTGCAGGAACCATCATGTATGTGGGAAACTACCGCGGTTACGGCCAGGTTGTCTTTGTCCAGTCAAAGACCGGCCATATCTACGTCTATTCAGGGCTTGGTTCAATTAAGGTAAAGAAGGGTGATTATGTTGTCTTTGGGGATGTAATCGGCACTGCCGGTGTTGACAGCATCAAGGGTACAAACCAGATAAGTCTCATGGTCTTCCAGAAGTCTGCACCACTTGATCCTGCAAAGGCTCCGCGCGGCTAGGTGTCCGCCAGGGGGGGGATTTCCTACAGGTACTGCAGCACCATCTCCCTAAGGCCTTCAAAGCGCTGGTCGCACAGGCCGTAGTCCATTCCCTTGTAGGTCCAGAGGGCACGGCCGATGTTGTATTTTTCAAAGGCTTCGTGAATCTGCATGAACCACTGCAGGGTGGACGAGTTGTCGGCCCTGTCTATTACTCCATATTCAACGCAATATATGAAGGTATCCATTTTTTCTGCATATTCAACGGCACGTCGGAAAAGCTTTGTAAAGTAGTTTGAACCGCTGCCGTCAGGCGAAAGAAAGTCTGCACATGTGTTTGCTTCCGTGTATTTCAGCTGTGGATGCTTTGCAAGTACGTCAAAGTATTCCTTGGTGGAAATGGGGAAGTCCATTTTCTGGTCCTTAGGAAAGTCCAACCTCCAGTAGGCTTTTTGCTGGCAGAAAAGAAGGGGCTCGTAGCAGTGAAAGCTAAAGCCTATGTTCTCGTCATGAAAATCAGCCATGGTGGCAATTGCATGGATGCTGCTGTGGTTTCCACCTGGAATCAGGAGCCTTGTCTTAGGTGCATACACCCTGATGAGGGAGACGGCACTTTTTGCAATGTTTATCCACGCTGTCTGGTCTTCCTTGTTCATGATGGCGTTGATCAGCTCAAAGGCGACACGTTCCGGTTTTGACCCGTACCGCTTTGCAAATTCAATCCACAGGTTCAGGTAGTACATGACAAGCTTTTCGTTATGGAAGAACTTGTTGTCACGGTCTCCGTCGATGAAGTAGTAGCCGTGAATTTTGTGAAGGTCAAGGATCAGGTTCAGGCCAACCTCTTCGCACATGGATATGCACTGGTCAATGTATTCAAAGCCTGTCTGGATTATGTTTCCGTCTTCATCCTGTACAAGGGAATAGTCGATGGGCACACGTATGTGGTCAAGACCCCAGGAAGAAATTTTCTTAAGGTCTTCGAGGGTAATGTACGTGTCCATGTGGTTTTTCTTCAGGGAACTCTGGGAAAGCCAGCCACCAAGATTAATGCCTTTCTTGAATCCAGTAAAATCCTTCATACATTTGAATTATAAGTCATAATCAAATTGCATGTCAATTTTTCTGATATTTTTCAGGAAATTATGGTATGGACTGTCCATTCAGCTGCAGAACAGTGCCTGTGTTGCCAGGGATTTTACGTTTCCCGTGGCGAATTTTTCTTCCATAAGGTGAATGAATATTTCCATGCAGACCCTTGCATCGTCATTGGCGCGATGGGCGGAAACTACATTTATTCCATACCGTTTGGCAAGGCTTTGGAGCTTGTAGGGGCCTTCCTCAGTTCCCGTGTAGTCAGGGTGAAATGCCCTTGCAATGCGCAATGTGTCAATGACCGCATTCTTTATGTGGTGCTGTCCTGCGCGTTCCAGCTCTGCGTTTAAGAACTGAACGTCAAAGGGTGCGTTGTGGGCAACGAGTATTGCATCTGGCCCTTCCACGAAATCAAGGAAAGCTTCTATTGCTTCCCTGGCAGCCGGACATTTGCTCACCATGTAGTCGTCAATTCCCGTAAGGCTTGTGATGAAGAATGGAATTTCAACAGGAGGCTTTATGAGCATGTCAAAGGGGGCGCCGATGATTCCGTGGCGTTTGAATTTTACGGCACCGATTTCTATGACGTAGTCATTGGTTCTGCTAAGGCCAGTTGTTTCAGTATCAAAGGCCACATAGGTCAGGTCTCTTGAAAAAAAATCCTTTACTATCTGCTTATTGTCGGAGATTATGTGGTTCTTCTGCATGAAAAAAAAAGTTCCCGCAAAATGCTGCAGTAACTGGCTGCAACATCTGCGGGACATTGTCCTTGTTTTAAATTCTAAGTGCCGGCTTACTTTGCCGAATCAAGAATCTTGTTGATTTCCTTTGTGATTGCGTCGCAGAGCTTTGCGCATTCAGCCTTTGCAGAATCAAGTTCAGCATCCTTTCCGCCCTTTACAGGCATTGTGCTGTTGATGTAGAACTTGATCTTTGGTTCTGTTCCAGATGGACGGGCAGAAACGATTGTACCGCCTTCGAGGAAGAACTGGAGAACGTTGCTCTTTGGGAACTTGAGCTTCTTCTTTTTGTCAGCCTTTGCAGGATCGAATTCAACGCTTTCGCCGTAGTCGCGGATCTTGAGAACCTTCTTTCCACCGAGAGTCTTGAGGCCTTCCGTGCGGAGCTTTGTCATGATTCCGCCCATGATTGCAGGTCCCTGGATTCCTTCAAAGTACTTGCTGATTGAACGGTCCTCGAAGTAGCCGTACTTCTTGTACATGTCGTTAAGGTGCTGGAGGAGGGAAACGCCCTGGCTTCTCCAGTAGAGTGTCATTTCTGCACACATTGCTGCAGCAGAAACACCGTCCTTATCCATTACAGATTTTTCAACCTTGTATCCGTAGCTTTCTTCAAGACCGAATACGTAGTTGTTTGTCTTGTTCTTTTCAAATTCAGCTTCTGCAGCTGCAATCCACTTGAATCCAGTGAGAACTTCAATGAGCTTTACCTTGTATTTCTTACAGATTGCATCAACAAATGGAGATGTAACGATTGAACGGATACAGGCTGGATTTTCCGGCATCTTGTTCTTTTCTGTGCGTGAAAGGAGAACGTATTCACAAAGGAGGGCACCCATCTGGTTTCCTGAAACGAGAACGTATTCGCCGTTTTCATCAGGGAATGCAGTACCAAAGCGGTCTGCATCAGGGTCTGTTGCCATTACAACGTCAGCCTTTTCCTTCTTTGCAAGTTCAACAGCCATCTTGAGTGCTGGTGCTTCTTCTGGATTTGGCTTTTCAACCGTTGGGAATGCTCCATCAGGCTTCTTCTGCTCTGGAACTGTAATCACCTTAAGGCCAAGGTCTCCGAGAACCTTTTCAACGTGCATTGCACCTGTTCCGTGGAGTGGTGTGTAAACGACCTTAACGTTCTTTGCTTCCTTCTTGATGAGGGCAGGGCGGAAGAGTTCCTTCTTGATCATTGCCCAGTATGGTTCGTCAATTTCCTTGTCGATTACGATGAGCTTTTCTGCCTTGATTGCTGCAGCCTTGCTCATTGTCTTAACTTCTTCAACCTTGTTTACTTCGTCGATGATTCCCTTGTCATGCGGCTCGATAACCTGGGCACCGTCATCCCAGTATGCCTTGTAGCCGTTGTATTTTGGAGGGTTGTGAGAAGCTGTAACTACAACACCTGTCTGTGCCTTGAGCTTCCTGATTGCAAATGAAAGTTCTGGTGTCGGGCGGAGTGACTTGAAAAGGTATGCAGTAATTCCGTTGGCAGCAAAAATGCGTGCAGTTGCTTCTGCAAATTTGTCAGAGTTCATGCGGCTGTCATAGGCAACAACTGCCTTGAGTGTTCCTTTCTTTGCCTTTGCAGGGAATGCCTTGATAACGTAGTTTGCAAGACCCTGTGTTGCTTTGTTGATTTCAAGAGTGTTCATGCGGTTTGTTCCGCCACCCATTACTCCACGAAGACCACCTGTTCCGAATTCAAGTGTTGTGTAGAAACGGTCTTCAAGTTCCTTCATGTCCTTCTTTGCAACGAGATCTTCTACTTCCTTGCGGAATGCAGCGTCTTTTTCTTCTGCAATGTATTTTGCAGCACGTTCAAGAATTTCTTTTGCTTCCATGCAAATCTCCTATAATGGTCCACGCGGCAGTGAGCCTTGTATGTCGTGGTATTGTTCTTTTATTATAGAAAATAAATTTGTTTAGGGCAATGTCTAAATTTTCACGTATCAATTTTATCCCTTATTTTCAGATGTAGAAAATGAGTTGCTAATTCATGTCGTCTTTATTAGCCACTCATTTTTGGGTGGCTAAAGCATGGGTGAAATACTCCTGTGTTTTCCGCTTTAAGCCCGGTGGGAAAGACGACATCTCGCCGGGCTTTTTTTTGTTTTTAGGGGTAAAATCTGATGGAATCATTGAGTGAAGGAACAAAAGTTGACACAAAGGGTATGCAGATTGTGCACACCCTTTCAGCACAAAATGTACAATCTTGGGCTTTTGGCGACGAACTTGTTCGTACAATTCAGATTGAAAATGCTCCTTTTTTTGTCGCAAAAGATGTTTCAATCGCACTTGGCTATAAAAACGCAACAGACTTAACACGTTCTTTAGATTCAGACGAAATAATAAACTGCCTTATTCCTACCTCTGGCGGAAACCAGGAAATGCTTGTAATCAACGAACCAGGATTGTATCACGCAATCTTTATGAGCAGAAAAGAAGCTGCAAAAGAATTCCGCCGTTGGGTAACAAATGAAGTCCTTCCACAAATCCGCAAAACCGGAACATACACAATCACACTTGATACAGAACTTGAACAGGAAAAGAAAAAGCTCGAAATCGCACAGCTTCGCGCAAACAGATACATTTTTGAACATCTGGAAGAATTGGGCGAAAAGAAACTTTTGACCCGCTCTGCAATACAGGGAATTGGGAAAATTCCGCCGCCTTGTTTTCAGATGAAGACATGAGAATCAAAAACTTTATTTTTGAAGTCTGCAAAGTTGTAGATTTTGGTTTTGTTCCTGTTTCTGAATTATATGAGCGTTACGAAACATGGTGCGCAGGCAACTGTCTTTCAAGAAATACGTTTGTCCGCCGTGTTCAAAAAATAATGGGAAAATTCGTTGATTACAAACAAAAGCGGGTAAACGGTGAATTGATCCTTGTTTTTACTGGAATTGAATTTTCAGAAGGTAACGCTTAGGGGGGGGGCTTTGTATAAAAAAGTGTTGAATCCAAAACCGCACCGAAATCGGTATTGTCGTCCGGTTTATGTTGATGGAATGTATTTCTTTTCACTCTACCAGGCTGCAATAGATTTTGAATTCAGCTATTACCAGTTTTATACAAAAGTTATGAACCATGACGGCCCTGTAACATACAGTGGTCACACGGTAGTTTTGGAATCTTGGGTAAAACAGCACCCGGAATATAAATTGCAGAAACCAGAAGGAGACAAAAACAATGAGTGATTTAAACGTGCTTTACTTGCAGGGGCGACTTACAAAAGACGCATCTTTGAACACGTTAAGTAATGGCAGTGCCGTCGTGACGCTTTCTTTGGCAGTAAACAAAGATTATTTTGATAACTCAACGAATGAGTGGAAAAAAATAACCAATTTCTTTGATATTAGCTATTGGGGGGAAAGTGCAAAGAAAAACCTTGTTGAATACACAAAAGGCCGGGAAGTTCTTGTTGAAGCTGAACTTAAAACTTCTTCATGGGAAAAAGACGGCAAAAAGTTTTCACGCGTTGAAATCCGCGCCAACAGGGTAAGAGCTTTGAGAAGACCGGGCGAAGGCAAACGCGTAAATGCCGGCACAAGCGGAACGCAGCCAGCTTCACAAGGTTATTCAAGCCCAGCCCCAGAAGCCCCGGATTTTGACGATATGCCGCCGGACATGTATGACGAAAACGGCGAACGTATACCGTTCTAAATAAATGCAACCAAAGCGGAAAATCAAACACAAGGAGTAAAATCATGATTTTAACGACAACCAACAAAAAAGGTGGCACAGGAAAAACCACCTTGAACACACTGCTTGCAGAATTTTTGTACAGGCATGGACAAAAAGTGCTGATAATCGGCCTTGATCCTAATTGCAGCATCTCCGAAGTTTACGGAAAAGTTTTGCAAGACCAGAACTCAAAACTTCTTCTTACAGGCCGTGAAGTCCAGCCGTACCTGCTTAAAGAGCATGAAAGCGGCGGAACTCTTTCAATCATTCCGGAAGACTTGGATTTATCCATGCTTTCAAATGTCATGGACACAAAACTAAAGCTGGAAATCAAAAAACAGGACTTTGCAGAAAAGTATGACTACATCATTATCGACCCGCCGGGAACTTGGAACGCACAGACGCGCAACGCAGTTTTTGCAGCTGACACAATCATTGTAAGCGGCAAATGCTCACCGTTGGATTACAAAGCAACATTGCAGTACATGGACACATTGCAGGATTGTTGCCTTGAATCGGAAGTTTTTGTCGTATGCAACGCTTATAACAAAAACCGTGACCCCGGAAACATTTGGGAACAATACAAAAATACTTTCGGCGACTTTATGATTGAAAATCCCATTCCGCTCGTGAACAGCTTCCAGAAACTTGTTCAAAACCCGGAATATAAGATTCCTGCAACCGTAGAAAGCCGCATGATGCATTTTATTCAGACAGTAACAGGAAAGGAGTGGGTATAAATGGCAAAGTTTTCAAACAACAACCTTTCAACAATAAAAATTCCGCTTGAACAAATCCGTGAAGACAGCGGCAATGTTCGCAAAGAATACGACTGGCAGGAAATCGAAAATCTTGCAAAAAGCATTCAGACGAACGGGCTTCTTAACCCTCTTACGGTAAAGCCTGGTGTTATTGAACCAGGTTTGGGTAAAAATGTTTATGAGCTGATTTGTGGGCATCGCCGTTTGCGTGCGCTTGCCCTTTTGCAAAAACAAGGCGTTGACGTGGGGCTTGTGGAATGTTGCATTCGCACTGGTGACACATGGACACTGCAAATGATTGAAAACATTCAGCGCACCGATTTGACTGCCCAGGACAAAGAAAACGCAATTCGGGAAATGCTTTCAAAAGGACTTTCCCAGAAGGAAATAGCGGAACTTCTTTCAAAACCTATCAGCTACGTTTCCGACATTGTGGCAGGAACTAAAGTGCGTGAAAAAGCAGAAGCGGCTGGCATTGATACAAGCTCGCTGAAAACTCGTGCACTCGCACAGCTTAGAAGCGTAGATGCAGAAGATTTGCCAGATAAAGTGCAGGAACTTTCAGAAGCTGGCGGAACAAATGCAGCGGCAACAAAAATCCTGCATGAATACAAAGATGAAAAATCAGACGATTCGGGAATCGAAATGCCAGATTTTGACGAAAGTACGCTTGAACCTTCTTCTATGTCGGAATCTGATTTTTACGAATCTGAAAAAGAGACAAGGCCGACTACTCACGTGAGTAGTAACAAAACCATCGTAAGCCGTGAATACTCGCAAGCAACAGCTACAGTTTCCGAAATCGCATCTGAATTAAAAAAGCTGCCGCCAGACACGCCGCTTTGCATCAGAATTGACGGCTGTGTGAAGACAATTCATTTTGTGGAATTTGAATACACAGGCGAAGCGAACTTGCAGCGTGTAAACGATATATGCAGCGTTCCTTATCGTCTGACATTTGCGCTTTCAAAGGGAATGTAAACGATGGCAGAACCGCAGAAAGCCAAATGGCACTTTATTTATTCAGAAACTCTAAAACAGCGCATTGCTTACGATGAAGTGTCCGGCTGGCTTTTCTGCAAGGACGGCACAAAATACAGCCCGCAGGAATTGGCAATTATGACTGACAACTGGCAAAATCCGCATGAACTGCCGCTTTCTGTTCATCTGTTAAAAAAAGAGTTTGGCGGTGAAATTGTATCATGCACAGAAAAATAGCAACGGGGGGGGGGCTTTGCCCCTATGTGAAATAAAATGGATTATTCAAAATACAAAAACAGCTTATTGCAATATCTCCAATACAAGGGCATTGAAGCACGGCGCGGTTTGATCCGTTGTTTTAATCCTTCCCATGAAGACAAAAACCCCTCTTGTGAACTTTTTGAAGACCACTTCAAATGCTATTCCTGTGGTATTCACGGCGATATTTACGATGCTGTGGAAATCTTGCAGGGCATAACAGACAAAGCCGAACAATACAAAGAAATAGAACGCGTTTTTGGCGGAACTTCAACAACAGCGGTTTTGCCTAAAAAAACAGATACTAAAACACGAAAAACAGAAGATTTTGTTACAGACCCAGAGTGTGTTAAAAAGCTGGAAGATTATTTTAAACGCCATAAATCACGCGTTGCAGAAGTAGAAAAATATCTGAATAAACGCGCTCAGATTAAGACCAATAATCAGCTTCCCTCATACCCCGAAGAAATTCGCTGTCAAATGGTAAACTATTTTTTCTATTGGCCAGGCTACACAATCGCCGAAGCTGAACTTGGCTGGCAGACGCTCGTTGGCGCGGGCATCCCCGGACGCAATCCCGAAAAAGGAAATAAAAGTCTTTGGGAAGCAAGCGGCGTAGTTTTTAAGGGTTTTTCTGGCTTTAAGCTCAACTATTATTTGGGCGGCAAAAGTAATAAAGTAAATACAAAAGGAATAAGCCCTTTTCCAATGCCAGGACTTTTGCCAAAAGAAAAACCTGTTGTTTTTGTTGAAGGTGAATTTGACGCTATCGCTTGCCGTGCAGCTGGAATTGAAAATGTATTTTCAACTTGTGGCGTAAACGGTCTTACAGAACCAAAAGCGCAGGAATTTATTATTCCTAATAACATCCCGGAAATTACATTCTTTGCAGATAAAGACAACGCACAAAATAATTATATCGGTCAAAAAATGTTCGGTTTAATGCCTTTTGCCGAAACCGATAAATATAAAACAAGCATTCCCGAAAAACTTTTGAAAGCTGGATTCAAAGGGCAGATCAAAGTTGCAATCCTGCCGGATAATGTGCCGTATAAAGACACGGATGAAGCAATCCTTGCGGGACGCGCCGACCTTGTTATAGAAGCTATTAAAAATGCGCAGCTCTATAAAGCGCCGGAAGTAAAAAAGGAAATACATGGCACTTTATGGCTTGATTACGACACTTTGAGCATTAAGCGTTTGCGCTCGCTTCTTAAAAAAGTTGAATATAACTCACTGGACGAAGACGATGTAGAATTGTTTGCCCTTGCCTGTGTAAAGGCTTGTAAAAACAAAGAAACGATAAACGAAATCTTAAAATGGGGCGAAGGCAACATAACAGTTAAACAGCTGGAAAAAAAGTCTAATATCACCCCTTATTTTATCCTTGAAATTTGCGAAAAATACGGCGTTTCAAACTATCTGCGCCGCGAACTTGAAAAAGCACTTATTCCGGCAAGTGAAATCTTGCGCAACATTAAAGAACAGCAAACCATTGTTTCCATAGATTATGAGAAAATGGAAAATGACGTTAATTTTTTACAGTTCCTAAATACACAGGGCGTGCGTTCAGCAGCTTTGACCGTTGCATCTGTTTTGCAGTGCCGTTTGATTTATGTTGAATGTGAAAAACGCTGGTATTTCTTCAACGGCCATGTTTGGGTTCGTGAACCAGACGCGCCGGGTGCAGCTTATACCATTTTGCTGAATCTCATGCTGAAATATCTTGAAAAACATTTTGACAAAAAAAGTCTTATAAATGACCTCGTTAAAAAACTGGAAGGCCGTCGTTTCCGTGTAGAATTGGCACAGGATTTAAGCGGATTAAAACCAGATGTATTCCATGAAAATGTTCCTTTTGACGGGCCGCAAATGCGCGAAACGCTCACGCTTTTAGACTGTGTGGTAGATTTTTCTGGTAAAGAAATCGAATACCGAAAAAGCCGTCCGGAAGAATACCGCCGCGAAATGCTGCCATACAAAGAAGAAGAATTACGCAAAGCTGGAAAGCCGGAAAAGTTTCTGGAATTTATGAAGGGAAACTTTAAAGATGAAAAAACGCTTCAAACTCTGCTTTATTATTTGTCGCTCATTCCTAGCCGAAACACTGGCTTTAAGTACGGTGGAATTTTTTTAGGAAAAGGCGGAACTGGTAAATCAACAACTTGTAATATTGTGGAAGAAATCTTTAAGGGAATGTGTGCCCGCGTTAAATCAGATGTTCTTGTTTCAACTGGCTTTAAACGCGCAAGCGGAAACGAAGCAAACCCGGAAATTGCAAAACTGGAAGGAAAATGCTGTGCGTTTGCCCAGGAAACAGCCCGCAATGCTTCTTTGAATACATCTTTCTGGAAAGAGCTTACAGGTGGCGACACTTTGACCGCCCGCGGTCTTTACCGTGATCCGCACGACTTTATTCCAACTGCGCAGATTATCATTGCTTCAAACTACTCGCCAAACTTTGACGCGCATGATGAAGCTGCAATTTCCAGAATGGTTGTAATTCCGTTTAATATTCAGCATAAAAAAGGCGAAGGCGGAAAAACAGCAACCGGATTTATAAACTACCTGCGCCCGGAATTTCCGGCTGTTGTCAAATATTTTATGGAGCTTTATATAGATTTGAATGTCAATCTGCATGGTGAAATTCCGCTTTCCCCGGAATGTGAAGGATATAAAGGCCGCTACATCGAAGAACAGAAAACCGACCTTGATAAATTTGTTAATGATTGTCTGGTATTTGACTTGTCCGGCAACATCTACACGGAAGTTCAAAAGGCTTATGACTGCTATCTAAAATACTACGGTCTTTCAGATGAAAGCAAAGAAGCCTTGACCCGCAACAAGTTCGTGCGACTTTTGAAACGCGATTACCGTGAAATTGACTACCGACAGAAGAAAATAAACAACTACCCGGAACTTGTTTTCTTCAATGTAAAACTAAGCGAACAGGGCTTGCAGACTTTAAGCGAAACAGCTCCGGCACAACAGCAGGGTGATATGTTTGAAAGTGGAACAGTACCAACAGCGCAAACAAGCAGCCCTGCAACACAATTCAAACAGCGTCCGCCAACTTACACACAACCGCCAGAAGAACCCGATTGGGATTCAGATTCATCAGATTATGACGGCATGGATATTTTTTAGCTAAGGAGTTTTTTTTAATGAAGGAATATTACGCGCAGGCCATTTTAAATAATGACTTCGACAACAGAATTGAACTAGGTGCTTTTCCTACTTTAGAGGAAGCGAAAAAATGCTTTTTGGAATTTTTGAAAAGCAACAAAGGTAAATTTGATTGTATATCATCTTTATATGGAGCAAGAGAAAAATGATGAATAAACATGACGAAATGCAAAAATACTTTGTCGCAATTATGAAAATTGCAGAAACCAATAATGAAGAAACTTGCCAGGTAATCCGCCGGGTTTGTGTGGATGCAAGCAATTTTTTTGAAAACAACTTCCCGGAAAAGGAAGAAGAAAAATAAGGGATTTTCAATAATGATTGTATTTACTCTTAAAAAGCAATGGTATGAAAAAATAAAGAATGGTGAGAAAACTGTTGAATATCGCGAGGTTAAACCTTATTGGACTAAAAGGCTTAACCCTAAAAGCGGATTAGATGAATTTTTTCTATCATTGTTAAAAGCAAAAGGTAGTGAAATTTGTAATATTCCTTGCAATCTTAGGCTTGGATATACAAGTAAGTATATGACTGCTAACATTACGAAAATTGAAATTGTAAACGGTGATAACACTGATTTACATCTTAACAAATCTGTTTATGCTTTTCATTTGGCGAATATAAGAGAGGTTGAAAATGATTAAGAATGCAGAATCTTGTTTAATTGGAAAAGTCTATATAAGCGGGCCTATCACAGGCGTTGAAAACTGGCAGGATAATTTCCTTGCAGCTGAAAAAGAACTTCTGGAGTTTTCGGGAGATTTCGTCGTGGTGAACCCTGCAACGCTCTCAAAAAATCTGGAAAAACTTTTTGCGACACTTGGAAAAACGCCAGATTATACGGATTACATGCGCAAGGATATAAAAGAACTTTCCTACTGTAGTGCAATCTGTATGCTTCCTGGCTGGAAACGCTCAAAAGGTGCAAGAATGGAATATAGAATTGCAAAAATCTTGAATATGCAGATCCTGGAGTATAAGCCGGAATAATGACCTACGTTTCAACATTGCCAGTTGTGCAAAAGCACGATGAATGTAAAAACGGCTCGCAAATCGTACTTACAATTTATGCTGTAGAAAATGGCTTTGTTTACAGTGTAAATTGTAAGCTGCGCCGTTTTATCCGCTCGTATTATCCCACTGAAAAAGAAACAAAATATCCGACTAAAAAAGACGCTCAACGCGCCGCAGTTTTTCGCATTCAATCCTGGATAAAAGACAGCCACAAACTTAAAGAACTTTTCTCGCATTTTGAAATTTCTGACTATGACCAGCCATCATTGTTTGACGATTTGTAATTTGGTATAGCGATAGTTTCAAATCCTGTTATTCTGTAATTATGGCAACAAAAATATTTTCTTCTTTTTCGCAGGTAACCGCAGACGTAAACAACCGCTTTATGAAGGCCGGAATAAACACTGTAAACATTGTAGCGGCAACGGCACGAAACAATGCTGTCCGCAACATTCAAAACAGCTTCACATTAAGGAATAATTTTACAGCAAAGCAAATCCGCTTTACAAAATGCGCTTCAAATGTAAAAACTCTGAATCAGATAAAAAGCGAAACTGGAGCGACAGACAGAATCTCATACATGGAACGCCAGGAAAAAGGCGGAACACACAGGGGAACAAACGGAAACCTGGTCATTCCAACCACAAAGGCCCGTGGTGGTTCAAATACAAAAACCGTCCGCCGCTCATATTACTACAGCGCAATAAAACCGCTTGTAGTTCATGGTTCAACTAACTTTAAAAGTAAAAAAGCAGCTCATGTTGCCCGTGCTTTTGTTGCTGCCAAAACGCATGGTTTTATTCGCATGAACAATTCTATATTTAAAGTTACCTCGTTTAAAAAAAGCGGCGACAACGTTTCTTTTAAGTCTACTCATATTCTGAATTTAAAATATCCCAGCACCCAAACCCCTAAAACTCCATGGCTCGAACCCGCTTCTGATTATGCAGCACAAATGATGCAGGATATTTTTAATAAAGAAATGGATAAATTGAGCTGAAACTTATTCCTCCACTCTATCTATCAGCGCAAATTTCAACGCTTTCAATAAATATTCACAGTACCATTTGTAACTAGCCGTGCCCTGGCAATGCCCTACACGGCTTGCCGTACTCCGATAAAAGGATAAATCATCAGCTTTTCCATTTTGCCATGCTTTTAATGTTTTTGCGCTTCTGTCTAACGCGGTTTTTCTTACAATCTTATAATCCTTAAAAATCCTGTAACCGACAAATTCAAATCCTTGTGAAGTCGAACCTATAAAAGTTTTGTCGTTAAGTTTCAAGAAAAGTTTTTCTTCCAGGAACCGGGCTATTTCAGTCCAGCAATGTTTCAAATATTCTGTGTCGTTGCTGAATATGATAAAATCATCCATGTATCTAACAAACGCTTTTACTTTAAGAGTGTGCCGGATAAAATGGTCTAATTCATTCAAATAAACATTTGCTGAAAGCTGGCTTGTACGGCAACCTTTCTTTATGCCTATGCCATTGCAGTCTTTCATAAAGATAGTGTGCAGTAGCCACAATATTTCAGAATCGTCTATAAAGCGTTTTAGATAGACTTCTTCAAGCTGTAAAATCGGAATGCTGTCAAAGAATCCTTTTATATCGAAATATGCAAAATGGGAATATTTGTTTGCATGAAAAGCCGCCCTGTTTGCTGCATCAAGAGTACCTTTCCCTTTTCTGCAAGCGTATGAATCATAATCAAGGCGCGGATCAATGTATCTTTCGACAATCCTGCAAACTGCCGTATGAATAACCCTGTCTTTTAGTTCTGGAGCACAAATCAAACGCTTTTTCGGATCGTAAACCCAAAATTCGTAATAAGTGCCCGGTGTGTATGTATGCCAAATAAGCTGATTTTGTAATTCAATTATGTTTTCTTCAAGTTTACTTGTAAACCTTAATTCATCGGGATAAAACTTTTTATCCCTTATAGTTTCATAGGCCGCACAATATAAATTTTCAAAATCAAAAACTTCACTAAATTTAGGTTTATCCATAGTTACCCACTAAAAAAATAACCAGAAAAGCGCGTAGCCTTTCTGGTCTAAGACTTTAGCACAACAAATGCTGTGCAAAGGCAGCCGAACTGACGTTAAAAATAAATCGTCACTATGCCGTAACCGTGATTAACAGCGTATGCCTTTTTCTTAACAATTTACATTCGTCACAGGCAAGCCGCGCCCCGATGTTCATGTTGACGTTCCACGGGTAGTTGTTCGCGTTCACAGTACGAGGGCCACAGTGAACACCGTTGTTCCAGTTGTTACCGCAAATCAGCGCAGACAAACCGTTCGTAAACGGCAAATATGCCAATTTTGTTTCAGCTGCCTTTTCGTAAAAAAAAATGTTAGTTTTTACGATTGATAAGACCGCCTAGAATCTTACCTATCTCTGCAAGACGCTTCACTGCCGTTTCGTAAGTTCGGGTTGAGAGATATTTCTTTTGACGCATACGCCGGATATAGATTTTAAGCAGCTCCAAATTGGCGTCTACTTTATACCAACCCGGCATTTTGTCACGGGCTTTGTTTGTTATCAAAATCAATTTTATCGTGTCTATCAAAGTGTTTTTAATTTGTGCGCACCAAGCCGATTTTTCAAATGCTGGAAAGCGTTCTATAATCGGCTCAAAGTACACATCAAAATCGTAGAATTTCTGAAAAAGCAACAGATTCCACACACTCCCGACAGGGTGTTTCTCTTGCGAAAAATCCATTTGTTACCTCACAAAGAAAACCAGATATTCAGATAAACAGAAAACAGAACGCGGCTACGCCGCGTCACAGGCAAGCCGCGCCCCGAAGCTCACGTTGACGTACCACGGGTAGTGGCTCGCGCCCACAGTACGAGGGCCACAGCGAACACCGTCGTTCCAGTTGTTACCGCAAATCAGCGCAGACAAACCGAGCGTAAACGGCAAATATGCCTGGCCCATTTCCGCCCCTAAAACATTCTGCCAGTTCCAGCTTGTAGAATCCTGGCGGATTGAATAGTCACTAGTCCATTCTGCAACATTTCCGGCGCAATCGTGCAAATTGTAAGCACTTATTGCATAAGGTTTAACGCCGTTTGCAGTATCGCGCTTGCCTGTTGATGTGTTTACGCCTACGCCTGTATAAGTTCTGCCTGTGTTGGTTGTTTTAGTCCAACCATAATTATTTGAACCATCTTCACCCTGCGGACTTCCAAAAGCTCCGGCAAGCCATTCTTCATAACGTGGTAAACGCAAGCCCTGTTTATGAGCGATTTCGTTGAATGTAAACTGATTCATTCCTTCGCTTCCAGTAACAGGAATTGCGCCGTATTTTGTAGCAAGTTTTCCGCTCTTTATATGCAAGCCGTTTGTACCGCCCATAAAGGAAAATGCTTCTTCTGCGCTTGCCTGGAATGCTCCCATCCAAATGCCGTTTACTTCGACAAGTCCAGGATGTGAAATTTTAGGCTTGTGTTTCAAATCCCAAATTGAATTAGGAACAATGCCGACTGTTACATTGTCCTGCCATTTTGTGCCACTTGATCCAAACTTATTTCCGGCTGAATCAATCGGAATCCAAAGCCCGTCATTTGAAACCTTGCGGATAGAACCATAATAAAAATGCCCAATCTTGCGTGAAGTCAAGGCTGTTGAACCGTCCGGAAAGCTCTCGTTTTTAGAAACGACAATTTCCGGGTTTCCGCCGTCCATGCAGATATAAACCCAGTAATCAACACCAAATTCAAGCTCATTGCCTGTATCAAGCAAACTTGCAGGGTCAAAAGTGAATTCTTCACGGTTAATTGTCTGAATCCATGTTTCACCGTTCCAGATTGGAATTCCTACACCTTCAGCAAACTTTAAAATGTCTGCATCGTATTCAAAAGGATTTTGCTTTTCCAAAAAAGCGCCCTTTACAGATTTAACATTTCCGCTTTCTGGAATGCAAGCAACTGAACAATCGTCAACAAGATCTTTGTATAAAGTCAAACTCATTTAAGGGCCTCCATCATGTTTTTAATTTCTTCGTCTGTAATTCCAATCCTGTATTTTTCAGCAGCCGGATTGTCTACAGGTTCGTAGTCTTCCGGGGTCTGCTCTTCAACAGGCTTTTCTTTGCTTTCTTTTTTCAAAACATTCATGTAGTGATCGTCACGCAAATGTTGCAAACGACTGTACAATTCTGTTTTGCCCGTATTATGCTTAACCGCATAATCAACAGCATTTTGCCAGTCTCTCTTTGTCTGACAATACTTCGGTATTCCTACCATGCTTAAACTCCTTTTTTGCGGTAAGCCGCAATTTATTTTTTTATGATTCAACTTCTGCAAACTGCAAGTTTACGCGCATTGAATCGTAATCGTTCCATTTTCCAACGCCCCATTTTCTTGTCCCCCATTTTTTATGCCGTGTTCCAGAGACAATTTTTCCGTTAATCAAACGGCGGGGGTAAATGTGCAAGCCGTCTGATTTGCATTCAGTTCCAAACGGTAAAAACTCTTCATAATTTCCGGCTGGCGTAACAATCGCGGCATAAGTTTTTCCCGCATCGTATTCAATGTTTAAGTCGTGCCATGGAATAAGCGCGTCTGTGCCGGATATTTCAAAACTGAAAAGCCTTGAAGAAAAGGCGTTTTGAATAAGCTGCAAAATAGCATCCAGAATATCAGATTCTTCAATGTTGTCCGGTCTGTTGGAAGGTGTGCGCTCTGTGCTGCCGAATGCCTTTTTAAAAATTGCCTGCCTTGCTCCATGTAAGTCGTTAAACAGCATAGTTCGCCAGGGTGTACCGTCTGTACTGTTTGGCGTACTTGCAGCAACAGCTTTTCCATACGGATATTTTTCATCTGAATCATCCCTAAAGTCTGTGTAATTGCCGTCAATTTTAATCATTGTTTTGCTCCTCTATCCATTCCACGGCCATTACTGCGATTGTATGCACTGGTTTAATACGCAGAATTAGATATTCAATATAATTTTTATAAAGAACTGGAATTTGTAATTTTTCGATATAAAGAATTTCATTGCGTGAATTTCTTACAACCTTTTTGCAGATATAAAAGCAAAATGCCCAATAGTTCGCATCGTTTGGAATTGAATAAGGGCTTGCTGTATCATTACGCAAGATTGTAGGAATGAAAGTTTCGTCACCTTCGCGATAATCACAGACAGCTTTTCCGTTGTCACAAACCATAACCGAATTGTCACAAACACAGAAATATGCAATGTTTGCCTGTCTAGGATTTGCACAAGGAATATTTTCTTCAATAATAATATCCGGGAAAATTCCCTGTAATACAGACTGCAAAAACGCCTTGCTTTGTCCGCCCTGGTTCATGCTCCAAAGTAACGAAAGAACCTTGCGGCGTTGTTCAAGTTCGGCTTTTGTAAAAATTACAGTGAAAACTTCTTCCCATTTCTTTAATTCGCGCGTACTGTCTGCAAAATAATCCATGTAAACGTTTTCAACTTCTTCGCGCAGTTTTTCAGGCAGCACGGCAATAGCTTCAAATAGCCGTCTTAAATCATTCCGTTCTGTAATGTTCCATGCAGGGCCGGAAGGAAGAAGGTGTTTAATCGCGTCAAAAAAACTAGCCCTCATAAATCACCCCGTCAATGTAAAGGTTACCCAATGCGGCAAGCTCACCTTTTCCAAGTGTGTATTCAGCTGTTACAGGGCCGTTTACATTCATTGTTACAGTGTCAAAAGTTGCTTTCATGCTTAAAGCAATGCTGTTGGTAAGAGAAATTAAAGAATTGCGCAGAATCGAATCTGTGCGATTGTTGTCGTTGCTTAAACCTCTAATGTATGGTTCGCGATTATTAAAATAAGTCTCCAGCTCGCTTTTTAGTGATTCGCCAAAATCTGCCGCTGTCGCACCTGTAAGCCCTGTTACATATACATTGAAATGGGTAACATGCACAGGCCTAACATTTGGGTATGTTTCATTTCCTTGCGGATCTAAAATTGCAGTCAACGGCTTTCTGTTGGCTGCCCCAGTGTCGGGGTCGTAGGTACAGGCTTTCCCAACAGCAATTAAAAGCGCAGGATCTGGAACGCGCGTTGGGTACAAGTCTGTTGTTCCTGCAACATAAATAATAACACCGCCTGGTGAATCTTCGTCATTGTATGGGTAAGACTGTAAAACCCCGGCAACATCATAAGCCCAAATACGATAATCCGCTAAAGCTCCGCCCTGCGGCTGTGTGCTGTAACGGTTTACGACACGGTGGCGGTAGCTTTCTTCTGTTTCGTCATCTGTGCCTGTTACCGTGGTTTCTGCAACTTCTGCATTTTTTTCTGCATAATCAATGGGATTTACAAATGATAAAATATCACCGTCCGCCAAGTTTCCATCTATTCCGCTTTCAGTGCAATATATTTCAACGCGCTTCTCATCTTCATCAAGTTCAACGCTTTCCGAAACACAATAAATAAACCCTGTAATATCGCTTTTAAGCTGTGTACCAAACGCAAGAGATTTGTTTTCGGTAAGCCTTTTGACAATTATAATTCCCCGCCATGCCTTGCCTTCCATTGGCCTTTGAACGCCGAACTGGTCGCCAAGTTTTACAAGCGGTCTGATTGTATGTCCTAAAACATTGACTTTGCTATAGCTGGCTGTGTCCGGGAAGATTTGGAGCAAAAACCAACCACTCAATTTGAATGGAATTATGTAGATTGCTGCCAGAACTTTTGCAAGTACGACTAAAAAAGCCTTCGGCAAAAGCCGCAGTCTGTTGTTAAATTTTTCCTGCATAGAAGTAAGTATAAGATTGTAAACATAATCAACAGTTTTATTCTCGTATGCCATTTGTAGCCCCCTGCCATTGAAAGCCGAATGTGTCTTTCAAAATATCGTTTCCACTTTTTGAAACGCGAACTGTAAGCTGAACTTGTTTTGCGCTCATTGCATAGATGGAAGTTTCTATTTCGTCTGCAATGCCTTCTTCAATCATCCAACTTAAATCATCTTTTGCCGCACTGGCCGCCCTTTTTATATTGTTGGAATTGATAGGAAGGCCGCTGACAATGGCATAAAATGAAGAAACAAGTTTTTCGTTCTTTTTGGTGCCAGAAATCAAATTTCCCCACCATGTTTCATTGTCGCGCCCTGCTTCGTCACGCGCATTGCCGCCGAATAAAGACAGATAGACTGCCGTAGAAAAATTGCGACAATCTTTCACAAGCCCGTCTTCAATAACTATATTTCCGCTGCCATCTGCTCCGTTTATCAGTACATCCCCGGCAAATTCCGTTTTGCTTAATTCCACTATTTAACCTCGTTTTCAATCGGCGCAGGGTTCATTGTTCCAGTAGCAGAACCAGCAACCGCAATAACAACTTTGCCGGATGGCACTGTTATTTCCATGTCGCTTTTTATATCTGCATAAATCTGTGTCATAATGTTCTGCCACATTTTTTCACAGTCCGCTTCATTTGTTACTTTTGTGCTTTTTATCAAGTTGTAAACCGCGCTGCCTGTTTTGTTTCCGTTTAATGCCATTGTTTACGCTCCTAAGTTCCGCTTACCTGTGAACCGCATTGCGGCGCACCAGAAAAAGGACAAACAGGAATTGCACAGAACGGGCCACTTCCGCTAGGAGAAGCAGTTCCGTTGCATTCAAGTTGTCCGCCTGTAAGTTTTGTTGTCTGTGCTTTCAGTGTCATTTCCTTCTTACTGGTAATTTCCACGTTGCCGTCACTTTCAATTTTTACAGCTTTTTCATTTTTGATGCTGATTTCTTCCGGCGTTTTAAGTTTCACTTTTCCGTCGTTCAAAAGCGACAAAACAGCTTGAACTTTGCCGTCTTCATTCCTGGAATAAAGAATCTTTTCGCCCGGTTTCGCTCCCTGTGAAGCTGTTAAAACACCGACCGCCGCAAACTTGCCGTTCCCGTCAATGCTTACAAGAATAATCCTATCGTCTTTAATTGGTGGCGAATCATCACCACTGGTGGAAAAGGTTAAAGCTGTTTGTTTATAATTCAGTCGTGTTTCAATCGTCTGCTCAATGTAATCTTCAATTTCGGCTTTCAAGTGTTTTCCTATTCTTCCCATGCAAAACCCCCGCCTAATTCACCTGTTCTTGCTCCGGGCAAAACTAAAGAAAAAACAGTTTGTTCGCCCTCGCTCTCACTTCTTTTAAGCTGCACTTCATCAACCTGCAATTTAGTTTCCTTGTATATTTCAGCATCCGGCGCAAGAACACTGACCATCATGTTCTTGCGGTACAGTTTGCCGTTTTTGTCTCTGTGACCTGCAACAGTAAGTGTGTATTTAACAGCTGTTGCAAACATTCGTCCGGCCATAGCCTTAACTGCATTTTCAAGCCCTGCTGAATCCACATCCTGCAAAGTTTTTGTATAGCAGCGCAAAACGCCGTGCTTAATCAAATATTCGTTTTCGTATGTGTATTTTTCAGAATCGTTTGCGGTGTCTACTTTTGTAAATCCTGTAACATGACTGTACATTTTCTGACCGTCTAAAGTTGGAACGCAGGAAATAAAAGGTTGCTCTCCTTCCTTAAAAGTTGCGCTTACTTCTTCCTGTTCCGGCTTCCAAATGAGTAAAGAACCGTCTTGTGCGTTGGAAAGAAAAACGCCGCGCTGCTCTGCAAGTTTTTTAAGAAAATCCAGAATCTTGTCTTCCGGTGAAATTTCCACGCTCTCGAATGTGCTTCCCACATCGGCTTTAACCTGTACATTTACGCTGAAAGCTCCCGCAATGTTTTCTGCAATCTGCTTTAAATCCAATCCGTTGTATTCTGGCGGGTAAAGCGAATCCGGCAAGGTCGAATCATTCAAAACCCCGCAAAGCGGATAGCCCTGCACGGTTATTGTCTTTGATTCCGGTGAAACATTCGGCACGGCTGGCAAAAGCCGCCCCTTAAAAATCAAATCGCCGTCAAAATAAACTTCGCATTCCTTGTAAGTAAAAGGTCTGAATAAATCGCGCAATTCTTTTTTGCCGGAATCCCACACCGAAGAAAAGGAAAAAGCGTCAAAAGTGTCAACCGAACAAACAACCGTGTACCCTGTAAAGCCTGTGAACTTTTTC
Source organism: Treponema sp. (assembly GCA_045616325.1). Classification (GTDB taxonomy): domain Bacteria; phylum Spirochaetota; class Spirochaetia; order Treponematales; family Treponemataceae; genus Treponema_D. Next base: position 11,159 of record JAZLGN010000045.1, on the reverse strand, counting down.
CCATCGCAATAAAGCGCAAGGTCTTTTTTTGCGTTTTCATCAAGTATAATTGTCTGTTTTGCCTGCACCGAGGCTTTTTTGTCTTTTTTTTCAAGTTCGTCCGGGATTATAAGATTGTCGCCAATGCGAATAACAGGTGAACCATCCGCGGCTGTTTTTCTGCCCTGTAATTGCGGATTTGCTTTTACAATGTCTGTCCACTTTCCGGGAATCCCATAATATTTAACGCTGATTTTCCAAAGCAAGTCGCCGCTTGCTACTGTATGAACTTTAGGCATAGTAGCGCACCTCGCGACCCATAGGAATTAAAACAATTTCATCAGCTGTTAGTTTGTTATCGTTTATGAACTGATCTTGTTTGTTGAATCCGTCTTTACCGTAAAGCTCTGCTAAAAGCTCAAAAAGCTGTCTGTCGCGGTCAAGTGTTATTATTCGCGTTACAGGCAGGTTAAATGCTGTTTCTTCAAGCGACCGCAAGGAAAAAGTAACTACATTCAAAAGTTTTTCGTAAGTTTCGCCAGTATCAACAAAAGCGTTTTTTTTGTTCTGTGAATCAATATATGCGCTGTAATCTGCAAAAGTTGCTGCAATCTGTGCCGCCATCTCCAGTACGTCCGAACGGCTTGTAAAATTGCCGCTTGTATTTTCGTCTGAATTATCCTCTGTTGAATTGCTCGATCCCTGGTTTACGCTCCGTTCAGCAGCTGCCTTTGCAACACCGTAACTTAAAGCTGCTACCATGCTCCCCCATGCAAGCGTAGCGGCAGCCCATTGATTTGTAACAGCCTTAGTTCCAAACGGGTCTGCTTTTACATTGTTTGCAATGTCTCTAATCATAAGCTGATAACCAGCCAGTTTTGAAAATGCGTCCGATACAATTTGTGAAGGAAGCCGAATCATTTTAATTGCAGTTATGGCCACTTCATTTGCAAAAGTTCCAATTTTATCTACGTTGTCAATTATGCTGTTTATAAATTGTTTGGCAGAATCAAACCACTGCAAAAGATTTATTCTGCTCTTGTTTTTGGGAGCGGCTTTTATCATTTTTTCTACGCCCTTAAAAGTCGAATTTGTATTTGACTTCATGGCGGCTTGAAGCTGCATCTTGTCTTCAATCGAATCTGTATAAATATTGTTTGCAAAATCGGCGGCAGCGGAATTTTCATATTCGTCCATCGCTGCATCCAGCTTATCCGCTGTTGCAACTTCGCTTGTAGATTCTTCTTTATCAACAAGAGTTTCGGAAAAAGTAACTTCAACGCTGCTTTCGTTTGCGCCATTTAAAACGTTATCCGTGCGTTTGATTTTTCCAGTCGGAACAACATTTATTTTGCCATATACAGGATGCTCAAGAATTCCGTGTCCACGCTCGCTTAATAGCTTTTCAAAACTATCTGCTTCTTTGTTACAGTTTGCGCCCGAAAAAATACATTTCAAGGGAAAAGTTCTGCCACCAAGACCTAAAGACTGGACCAAAGCCCCGTCAAGTTCCGGGAAGACAAAAGAGGCTGTTTTTAAATCGGTTTCGCGGCTGACATTCTCATAAATGAACGTCTGTCGCTTTCCGCTAGGTGAGTTATACGCTGCTTCTTGTAATTCATCATTCCAGGCCATGCTTCAATGATATTTGCGCTTGCGTAAACTCGCTATACCGTTTTAGAACGAACCGCTTGCAGTCCGCGCAACCGTAACGCCGGGGGCTACCATGCCGTAATTATCAGATTGTAGTTTCTCTGCAAGGTTAATATTCACGTTTGAATAGCTTTCTTGTCTTGAATAAGAACTTGCAACAGCGGCTGTCTTTGTCGGTGGAATCTGCAAGTTTTGGTTTTCGGTAAAACTTGCGTTTGCGTCAAAACCGCTTTTCATCTCTGCGATTTTATCCGCCCAGCTTCCCATTGTGTCGCCAATGCCAGGAACCCAGTCCAATGCCCTTAAAACCGCTTCGATAGGTGTAAGCACAAAACCAAGAATCGCTGACCCGATTCTTTTAAAAACTCCTACAATGCCTTCCGACTGGAACACAGAGACAAGCCCTTGCCAAAGGTTCGCAATTCCACCAAAAAGCCCGCTTATAAAATCAAAAAGCGGTTGCAACATTGCTTTAAGAGATTCAACCCAGCTTCTTACGGTTTCGCCTATCATTGCAAAAAATCCGGTTACTTTCTCCCAGATAGTGCCAAAAAACGCCCCGGCTGATTCTATTACAGCTGTAAAAGCACCAGTTATCTTTTCCCAGATTCCGGTAAAAAAGTCTGTGATTCCTTCCCCGACCATTGCAAAGAATGCGCTTAAACTTTCCCACAAACCGCTAAAGAAAGAAGTTATGCTGTCCCAGATTCCAGCAAAAAACGCCCCGATTTTTTCAATCATTTGCGCGACAAATTCTTCCATAGCGGCGGCATTGTCTCCGAATAAGAATTTCATAACCGCATGGTACATACCTGCATAAAATCCAGTTATGGCATCCCATACATCAGAAAGAAATTGCGGAATTCTGCTAAAAAATCCTGCAATCGCATTCCAGACCGTAGAAAGAATGTTTAATGCAGCTTCACCAAATCTTTTCAAAGCCGCGCTTATAGAATCCCAGTGTTTAACGCAAACAACAATAATTCCGATGAGTAATCCTATGGCGGCAACAATCGCTATGACAATCGCACCGATTGGGTTGGCAGCGATTGCAGCTGTCAATGCTGTTGTTGCTGCGGTAAATGCCCCAGTAGCTGTCGTTGCAATGGTAGAAGCTGCGGCATAAATTTTTGTTCCAACGGCTGCCGCAACAGCTGCACCGCCTTGTGCTTCAATGGCAACTGTCGTTCCCCATAAAGCCGCATTATGTGCAACTTGAATACCTTCTAAAACCCTTGTCACAATCTCAAAGCCTTTCATTACTTTTGTAACAAGTAAAATCACATCCACAATGCCATGCCACGCCATAAACATACCGCCAATGGCAAGGATAGGAACTTTCAAATCCCAAATCATCTTGATTACTTTCAAGCCAGCTATAAGTATCTCACCAAATGGGCTTCTTATGTCGCCTAAAGCCTGTTCTATAACAGGGCCTATAGTAGAGAGTACACCTGAAATAAGATCTGGAAGCTGATTTAGAATCGCGACAATAGCCGGAACAATGTTGTGTGCAAAAGCAAGTACGGATTCTTGCAAGTTTTCAAGAGATGGTTTTATATCCTGGCCAAGTGCCATTTTTGCAAGAATATCCTGGACGTTTGTTTTCATGCGACCGAAAGAACCTGCAAGCGTGCTGTCTGCTTCCCTTGCAAAGTTTCCGGCATATTGTTCCGTCCGCTCAAAGAACATCTGCATTGCAAGCTCTGCTTTTTCGGCATTGCTTGCGGTGTTCCATTTAAAATTAATTCCCTTTTCAAGAGCATAGGCCTGTAAGGTAGTAGCATTCATTGCAACGCCCAGATTATCCATCATGGTAAAGTTGCCTTTTGCGGCTCCGGCTATTGATTCCATAGCCATGCTTACGTCAATTCCCATTACAGAAGCTACATCGGCGGCTCTTTGCATTGCTTTTGTGGAAAGTTCCATTGCCCGCGCTTGTTCCACGCCCGAACCTTGAAAGAGGGAACCCATTTTATTTGCCGTTGCCATGTAATCACTTGCGGAAAGTCCCATATTCTTATAAGCGGTCTCTGCAAGTGTCTGAACGCTTTCTGCATACTCTCCAAAAACAGCTTCTGTACCGCCCAGATTCTGTTCAAGTTCCATGCCTAAAGGAATTGCAGACTTTACGGCAGCGGCGGCAGCTGTTACTACCGCGCCAAAACCACCGACAACAGCCTGTTTCATTGCCGTTTCAAATGCTGTAAAACGCTTTTCTGCAGCCATCAGTGGAGCGGAAAGATTTTTTTCCAGCCACTGGCCTTTTTTCCCAAGCGCGGAAATGGCGGGCGATGCCTTGTCTAAAATGGAAAATTCGGTTTTTATTTGATAAGTAGTTGACATTTTTCAAAAACCGCCTTATTATCGAAGTATGAAGTTTAATGAATTACCGCAAAATATGCAGAAATCTCTTTTGAAAGGCCGCAGAAAAGCTGTAGTTATTGCAGGAATTGTATTCACCGTCTTTTTTCTTGCTCTTACAGTTCTTTTCTTCCTTATTGGACATGGATTTGAAAAACTTTGGTTTATCCCTGCAATCTGTGTTTTCATCGGTTTTATTGGCATCTTCTTGGAATTAAAAGAACCTGTAGACAGCAAAGACCACATCAAGAACTTCGATTCTTATTCTTTTTCAACTCCTTCTGCATCTGAATCAAACTAGGAATTAACGGTTCGTACCAAAACAATAAATCTTCCAATGAAAGTTCATCCGGCTTCATTGGAAGGTGATAATTCTGATATATTTCCCTAATCATTACAGGAATACCAACGGCGGCCTTAACTTTTTTTTCTTTGCCTTCAACCGCAACCGCTACGGTTAGTCCATCAAAAAAAGTCCTACAATCCCCATGAAGAATTTGAAGTCCGGTAATCCAAGATTCAAGAACCAGCCTGTATCTTTTCCGGTCATGCTGCTTGCAATGGAAAGTGCTTTCTGTGTTCCGTCATTTCCTTTTTTCCCTACGGCGGCAAAAGCTCGAGGGGAAGGAATGTTAATTTCTACTTCTGTATCTTTGTAACCTTCCGGGCTAAATCTTGAAACTGTGTAAACAAGATTTCCGCCGTTATTTATAACGGCACTCCCTTTTGTAAGCGCACGGATAAACAGTTTTTTTCCGCTGGAAAGCAAGGTTTCGTTCATTTCGCTTCTGCTTTCATCAGCTTCAACTTCCAGTCCCATGTTTTCTGCCCAGTCGTTGAATTCCTGTTCTGCAAGTTCTGCACTCATTGTGTTTTCTTTGTCTGCCATTTTGCTATCCTCAAAAAATAAAAAATCTCCGACTACTCACGTGAGTAGTCGGCAGCTGCTACAGCATTTCAATTCTTCCTTCAATGGAAAGTTCCATTGTTCCGTCTTTTTCTTTGTACTTCACGTCACCAACAAGCGTAACTTCACCCGAATAAACGCCGCCATCCACCCTTGTAGCCATGAAAGAGAAAGGTTCAAGTTTATTCTGCAAGTCGTTTATAAAGCTCAAGTCGCCCAGTGCGGGGTCAACGGCAATTTCTACGCCGCTGATAGACTGGACTTTGCGTGTTTTCTTAATGCGGAAAGTGCCGTTCGTATTGGCGGCAGTTTCGTTTGAATATGTTGTAAGGTCAACTTCCGGCTCGCTCTCGCTGTCACAAGTAAAGTTTCTTCCGTTCAAAGTTATGCTTTCAAATGCGCTTCCTGCTTTTGCCATCCTTCAACTCCTTAGCCTAAATAAAAGCCAAAATAAATATCGCCGCTGATAACTTCCACATTGCCGGAAAGTTTGCACGGGAATACATAATCAACGCGCTTAGGGTTTTCGCTGTTGATTCCGACTGTAAGATTTTCTTTTGTAAAATCTTCGTCGCTGATAATTGCGTTCAGTGCCAGAGAGTGCGCAAGGTTTGCAAGCCAGCCTTTTACAGTCTTTGGCTTTATTGCCTTCGGATTTGTTGTAACCTGTGAATCTGGCACAAGCGGCGCACCCTTAACATCATCGCTTTCTGTGATAAGGCGGCAGTTATAAACGATGTTCATAAGTTTGACCGCATCCACAACGTAACGTCTGCCAGGATATTTGCCTTCGCTGTCCGGGTGGTAGAATGTTACAATGTCATTCAATTCTGCAACGCTTCCGCTCTTAATGTTGTTTGACGCGCCTTTAAGAATGGACTGATTGCGAATCTGTGGATTTTCCTGTGCGTCATCGTTTCCGGCTTTAAGCCCTGTAAGCTGACCTTTGTAGTTCTGCGGCGGGTTTGAATCCGCTGTTGTGATAATATCGTTAAGCAAGCCCTTTGCCGCAACAACAAAAGGAAGTTCCGGCGAACCAACGCTAGGAATCAAAAAGTTGATATAGTCGTTTTTGCGTTCGTCTGTAATTGCAGTTCGGGTCGTATAGTTGTCTGTACAACCGTGTGCGACAATGCAAGGCATTTTCTGCAAAACGCTCCAGCGGCCTTCGCCCCAAATCTGGTATGTATCAAGTGCACTTCCTGTTTTGTAGTCAAAAGTTGAAAGAATGAATGTGACCCACTTCTGCCCGATTTTTTCAAGTGCACCTGTAACGTCCGGGGTTCCAACTCCGTCTGCAAAAGCTGTGATTGCTACGGTCAAGCCTGGCAAATCGGCATCTATTACAATAGTGATGCTGTTTCCAAGCGCACCGCTCCATTTTGCAGTCAAAGTAATACGCTCTGGATCTGTGCCTTCTGCTTCTGTCACTTCTGCCTGTGCTGGCATTTCAAGCACCGCATTGATTGCGTTGACGATTGCAGCCATTGTTTCAGAAGCGGTCGCCCCTTTTGCAACGCTGAATTCTGCATCCACGCCGCCAACGCTCACAGTTCCGCTTCCGACTTTTGTGGCTGTTCCTGTTACAAGAATTTCGCCCTGTGCTTTAGTCCACTGTGCACCTTTTGCAACAGGCAAAATATAAACAGGGAATGTGGCCATTGCCCCGGCTTTTGGAAACAGCTGCAACGCCGCAAGGTGAAGGGGGCTTCCGTAGCCGTACTTCTGTGCAACAGTGTCTGCGCTTCCTTCAATTTCGTACTTGTCAAGAGAATAGACGGCATCGTCGTTTCCCTGTCCAATAATCGCAAGCTGTTGTGGCAGCATTGCGGCATTCCCGGTGTTAAAGTTTTTGTAATGTGTTTCAAGACCTGTGATTCTTGAAACAGTGCTAGGACTTACACCCATTTTCTTTTCTCCTTTTATATTAGAATTCGACAAGCACTCTGCCGTCTTTGTCGCTTATTTTTGCGTCAAACAGTTCAAGTTCTTCACCCTCGCTGATTGCCACGCCCTCTATATAATCCACATTCAAAGTAATGCGTACAATTTTCACTTTTAAAGCTGCGCTTGCATTTGCCGGATTTCCAGCTTCAAACTTCACAATGTCGCGTCCGCTCACAATTCCACGCATCTTAAAATATGCGTAATTTTCAGCGCACAAAATATTGCGCACAATCCGCGCAGCTTTCCAGACTTTTAGGCTTGCGCGCATGGCCGCATTCTCTCCGCTTTCCATATTGCCCGTCGCATAAACGTCCAGCAAAAAAGTCGCGCTCATATTGTGCTTGTTTATGCTTGTGCTTCCGCTGTCCTTTTCACTGCTTACCAAAGAAAGGTTCACAAGCGGAAAAGGACTTGCCCCTGCATCAACAAGCTGCAAGGGGTCGTCATTTTCAATGTAAACGCCAATGTTGTAATCACGGGCGGCAGGGTCGGCTGCTTCCTGTGCAAGCGCAAACTGATTGGCAAGTTCTACGCTTAAAATCGCTCCTATCTGGTCGCGGATATATTCAATGTTATCCGGCTCACTCAAAAGCTCCTTGCACTCACATTCAATCATCATTTACCGCCTGTTCCGTTCCGCTCATATCCAAACTAAGAAAAGCCCGGACAATTCCAATCGTTCTGTCCGGCTCTGCAAAAACAACATTGCTTTCCTGCGTCTCTCCGTCCAGATTCTTGTAGGCAAGTTTCCAGCCGGGCGCAAGGGTTACTGTTTTGCCACCGATTTTTACACGGCTTGCAAGAAAACTTGCGCACACTGTCCGCCCTGCGACACGGTTTCCTTCTGTGTCAACAGAATAGCCTATGTCGCCCACAAATCCGGTTATCTTCCACGAATGCCCGGCTTTGTCGCTAAGGGTAAAAACAGTGTTTCCGGCTTGTCTGCCCTCAATCGTTTTAAGAGCATCACGCCGCGCAAGTTCTCTTAATCCCATTTTTAGGCATCCTCACCAGCGTTGTCACTGTCGCCGCTTTCTTCTTCGCTGTCTGCTTTGTCTTCGTCATCAGAGGGCGTTGTGTTTTCTGGCGTAGGTTCTGCTGCGCCTGTAGAAGAAGTAGGATTTGAACCGCTTCTGCCTGTACTTGTTCTTTTGCCCGTACTTGTTACCTGTATGATTTTCTTTGCCTTAATGAGTTTTTCAAAAACTTCTTTAGAAGCAAAGTCTTTTTCGGTAACTTCCTGGCCTTCGTTCAAAATCACGCCGTTTGATGTGATAGCCACACCGTCCGCAATTTCATAAATTTTTGTAGCTGTTGCCATTTTGAAACTCCTTCTCAATTACGAAGCTGTAGTAGTCAAACAGCCGTATTTGTCGACTGAAACTGGAATTGCCAAACCGCGCATTTTGCTTTCGGCTGTGTAAGTATCGCTGTTTTCATCAGCCCATACACGGTTATGAATACGCGCGAATCCGTCATAAGTAACTTCTGCCGGAACAATGGCTGCAAACGGTTCTTTCATTCCCATAGTTGGAACGCCGCCGAAAACTACGCGGAAATCCAAATCTTCAATAGCAGCTGTTATAACAACCTTGTCCGGGTTCATAAACTTTGTAAGAGTTGAACCTTTGAAAGATTCGTAGCTGTCGTTATAAACCCAAAGTTCAAGGCGGTAAGAACCGATGTCGATATAACCCATGTAACGTCCGCCACGATTCTTCAAGGCTGGTGAAAGCTGACCTAAGTTCATGCCGTCTTTCTTAACAGCGTCTTTGAAGTCTGCGTTTTTAATTGCATAGTTCCATGAATTGCGCCCGAAAACGGCAATGGCAGGGTCGCTTTTTCCGTCGTCGTTGATGGCATCGCAAAGGGCTTCCAGATCCGCAAGCGGCGTAGCGTTTGCTGTATCGCTCCAGCTGATTGCAACTGTAGGTTTATGGCTTGCCTTCATCTTGTAGTCAAGGTCATAAATGATATTGCCGTTTTCGTCTGAAAGCTGGACAACGCCTGTCTGCAAAATCTGTGCGCACTGCAATTCAATCTGTTCTTTGAACATGCGATGAAATTTAGAAAGTGCCTTTTTGATTTTTGCAACCAAACGCGCAAACCATGAACCAATCGCATCTGCGTTGTCGCTTTCGCCAGGCTGACGCTGCATAAGCTCGTAAAGCGGAACTGGTGTCTTTAAACAAGAGTAAGGCGGCTTGAACCGCTTTTCTGTGAAAACGTCATCATCAACGATAACGCCACCTGTTCTGTGATCTTTCAATACAGGCGCAATCTTGTTTCCGCTGCGCTCAATGTCAAGCTCCACATATTCGGCGTTAGTGTAATCTTCTTCTGTTGTTTTGAAGAATGTTGTAAAGAATCCGCGCTTCTGCATACGCGCGTCATCAGTGAACATTTTAAGAACTTTCTTTAGAAAATCCATTTTGCTTTCTCCCTAAAAATCAAGAATTACAGATTGTCTGTCTTTTCAATGTTTGTTACATCAAGGGCAAGAATTCCGCTTGCCCTCAAATCATCAGCCTGCACAGCTGTCAAAGACTCTCCGGCAATAGTTACGCCGCTTTTCTTCACGCTTCCAGCAATACAAACGCGTACATAAAAATCTTTTGCAGCTCCGCCGCTTGCATTTTCGTTTTTAAGCACTTCACGTGTTGCAAGAACAAAACACTGACCGTCAACGTCATCTGTCAGCTCCAGCTTTCCGCTTGTGCTGTTTCTTGTAAGAACATAACCGTCCTTTGCGCTTTCCTGTGCCGCAAGGGAAAGGACTTCACTTGTAAACTCGTTGTTGCCTATGAAAAGGTCGTCCGGGCCGTGTGTAACGGCTTCCATGTTTCCGTTTATTTTTCCCATTATGAATTTCTCCCAAGTTCTTTGTCGAATGCGGCCATAATAGCGGCATTATCCCTCTGTGCGTTGTCTTTAGGCGGCACAATTTCTGGAATGTCTTTTTCGTCCTCTTTTTGTGCAGCAACAACCTGTGCGGCAACTTTTTTGTCCATGAATGCGTCAATAACTGTTGAATCCGTAGGATTTGCATTGTTTTTGATGCATTCAAGGGCGTAATCGGTACAACCGCATCTTTCACCCATAGCCAAAAGACGGCTTGCGCGCTCACGCTCTGCATTTGCGCCTTTTGCTTCGCCTTCCGCAACAATCGCCGCATAAACATCGGGATTGTTCTTTTTAAGTTCTTCAGCTGTCATTTTGCAGCCCTCCATATTATTTTTGTCGGGCTTGCCATTTGCGCCGCCCGCGCTTTCCATTCTCAAACAAGCAGCAATCTTTGCGTTTGCTCCCTGCATTTTATCCGCATTCTTTTTCATTGCGTTTTGAGTTTCAATAACAAAAGCCTGTGCCTTAACAATGAAGCTATTGCGCATAGCGGTAAAATCTTCTGATTGTTCGCCGTTATCAGCGGTTTCAATTACTTCATCAGCAAAGCCTGCTTCAACAATTTCTTTGCCAAAATACCAGCTTTCGGCATCCATAAGGCTTTTTATTTCGGAAACTTTTTTGCCTGTGCGTCCGCTGTAGCAGGATGCAATCAAATCATCTGTGCGTTCCATAGCGTCCGCGCAAGTGCGCATTTCATTTCTGTCGCCAATTACAACAGACCAGCCGTTGTGAATCATGTAAATAGAGTTGTCTTCAACAAGGATTTTGTTTTTTATAGAAACAGAATGTGCAGCCAGGGCAATAACACTTGCCGCGCTCGCAGCCATCCCCTGTATGTAGGTAGTAATCTGAATGTCTGTGTGGTTTCTGGCAAAATCGCGGATAACATTATAGATTGCGATACAATCCCACAAATCGCCGCCCGGCGAATTGATTGTAATGCGCACGTCCTCTCCAGCTCCAACTTTTGCAAGTTCATTTCTTACGTAATCCGGGGTAATGCCGCTTGTAAAGAAACCTTCGCCAATCTGCTTGTCAATTAACAGTTCAAACATAGTTTAATTTTCCTTGTCTTTAAATAAACTCGCTATACCGAAAAAATGTTTTTTTATGCTTGTTAAACGCAAAAAACCGCCCCAAAAAGGAACGGCTTTGCATAAAAATAAAATCATTCAATCTGCTTTGCGTTTTTTGACTGAATGGCAGCAATAATAAGTCCGGCAATAATTCCCACAAGTCCAAAAACCATAGTAATTACAGTTGTCATTGTTTCCTTGCTGAATCCGCCAAATCCAAGCAGATATGCACCAACAGCAACCAAACTGACCGCAAGAATGGCAAGCCATGTTTTTTGTGTTTTGTCGCGTTTCTGCCAAAGCTGCGAAGTTGCAATTCCTGCGCC
>JAZLGN010000044.1:0-82227 GCA_045616325.1 Treponema sp. | reverse complement strand
TTCCCTTGATGGTTCTTTCTGTAGTTCTTACGATAAGAAGCTGTTCGTAAATAATTGTTTACTTTGCTGATATAATCAATAGCCTCTTTCTCGGACTTAATGTTAAATTTAACACCTTTCTCATTTTTGAGTTTATAAATCAAATCTGTAGATGTCATCTTCGGCTTGCTTGATTTTATAGAATTAATTGCCATGATAAATAGTATACCAAAAAAATAATTTTTTTCTTGTTCTTAAATCAGCAATATTCTAACTCCTTGCACCGTTATGCTTCCATTCAAGCCTTACGGCAAGACCAAGCCACACCCTTAAGCCGTTGCTTGCCATGCGCTTGAATCCTTTTTCCTGCATCTTCATGGCAAGACCTTTCTGACTTAGGACACGTTCGTTGTTCCGGCTGCACCAGAGACAATAGCACTCATAAAGTTCCTTTGTCGCAAGCCGCCATTTGTTTGAAGCATCCACAAGCAATGCTTCACTTATAAAGTTTGAGATACTGTCCATGTCAAAGCGGTATTCCTCATTTGCATTCTTTATGGCTTCCGGTTCAAGAAGTCCTTCCTTCTTCCACATGTCGTAACCACGCAAAAGCCAGTTGAAGATACCGCTGTTCTCGGCAAGAAGCTTGTTCGGCAGATCCTTGTCACGCTGTTCCTGGGGAATCGTAACGTTGAATGGAATAAGCTTTATTCGTCGCCATATTCCGTTGTCCGCACCTTTTATTCTTGGCTTATGGTTTGTTGCCATGAATATCTTGAACGTAGGGTTAAAGGAAAAATATTCTCCATACAAAAATCTTGCGGTCAATGCATCCCCACCGGTAATCTGCTTTATAAGGCTTTCAGAAAGAGGTTTTCCCCCATAATCAGAAAAAAAGGGGGGCAAAAAGATTTGTTAAGGTGTGCTAAATCCTTATAAAATAAGGACTTAGGAATAAAAAAAGCACCAGTTTTACAACCAGTGCCTTATGTGAGCTATTGCAGACTCGAACTGCAGACAGCCGCCTTAAAAGGGCGGTGCTCTACCACCTGAGCTAATAGCCCATCCGTTCAAAAGAACGTGAATATATACTATCTGTTTTTAAATACTTAGTCAAGACCAAAAGTCTACTTTTCAATAAAATCAGTAATCCTGCTGCAAAGCTCTTCGTCTTCAATAAAGCGCGAAACCTTGTAGACCTTTGCCTTTGTCATAAGAGACCTGGCTGTCTCCTCATCGATGCCGCGGCTTTGCATGTAGAAAAGCTTTTCCATGTCCAGCTTACCGATAGAACATCCATGCCTTCCCTCAACTGCCTCTTCATCGCAAAGAATCACAGGCAGGGACTTGTTGACGACCTCCGGATTCAAGAGAAGAACGTCTTCCTGCTCATCACCCACTGCATCGACGCAACCGCGCTTAAAGTCTATGGTACCGCGCCATGTCTTTTTTGCGTTATCCATCAAAACACCGTCAACGGTAAAATGGCTTTCAGTGCAGCGGCCTGTCTGGTGTGCAACCTGGTTTATGTCAAGCTGGCCATTCTTCCGTACAACATAGGAAAGTCTGCCGGTAAACCGGCTCCCATAGCCTGCAAGGTCATTGTATGTTCCGGTGTAGACATTGCTGCCTCCAAGCTGAAGTTCAGTAACCTCAATATGGGAATTGTCAGCACACCTTGAACCTATGGAATTAAAGTGAATACCCTTTGCCCCAAGCATGTTTACTGCCACAAGGTGAACATGGGCATTTTCCTCAAGGTTAAGCCTTACCCGTGAACCAAGGATTCCTGCATCCCCTTCATACACAAGAATAAAGGTGGAATCCGAATCTTCCATGGCATTGATCACCAGGTCGCTAAGCACATTATCAGAATCCGGTGAAAATTCAATCTTATGAACTGTATCCCGACTGCCCCTTTCAACCTTAAAATACGCAGGAGCTCCCCCTTTCTTTTCATGAAGATCGTCAAGAAAACCGTCAAATTCCCTGCCCAGGCCAGTCTCAATGGACCTGTAATCAAAGCCAAGCTTTCCAGCCAGGGATTCATTGTCAAGAACCGGAAACCGGTCAAAATCCACATCAAGGGAAGTATTGTTTATGTTCAAAAAGTTCCATGTCAACGATGGAAAACCATTTACCTTCATTAAAAACTCCTCTTACTGAGTCTGCACATAAAACCACGAAGTGATTTCATGTATTCCCCTTCATCTCCAGCTGAATCAGGTTGTTCATCTCTACAGCATATTCAAGGGGAAGCTCCTTGCTTACAGGATTTGCAAATCCACTCACGATCATTGCACGGGCATCCTCTTCTGAAATGCCTCGGCTCATGAGATAGAAAATTGCCTTGTTGGAAATGCGCCCAATCTTTGCCTCATGTCCGATGTCGCAGTCATCAGTCATTACGTTCATGGCAGGAACCGTATCGGAAACGCTCCTGTCATCAAGCATGAGGGACGAACAGTCAACGCTGGCCTTGGAATTTGAAGCACCCTTGTTTACAACAATGGAACTCCTGTAGGTACACTTTCCGCCGTCCTTTGAGATGGACTTTGTGTTGATGACGGTGCTTGTGTTCTTTCCGATGTGGACCATCTTTGCACCCGTATCAAGATCCTGCCCCTTGCCGGCAAAAGTTATTCCTGTAAATTCCACGGAAGAATTGTCTCCCTTAAGGATTGTTGCAGGATAAAGGCATCCGATGTGGCTGCCAAAGGAACCGCTAACCCATTCCATGCGTCCGTTCTCTTCCACAATGGCACGCTTGGTGTTAAGGTTGTACATGTTCTTTGACCAGTTTTCTATCGTAGAATACCTGAGGCGTGCATTCTTCTTAACGTAAAGCTCAACGCATCCGGCATGAAGGTTTGCAACATTGTATTTTGGAGCAGAGCATCCTTCAATAAAGTGCAGGTCCGCCCCTTCGTCAACGATGATGAGGGTATGCTCAAACTGCCCGGCTCCCGCTGCGTTCAGCCTGAAATATGACTGCAAAGGAATCTTAACCTTTACGTTTTTTGGAACATAGACAAAGGAACCGCCAGACCAGACGGCACCGTGCAATGCGGCAAACTTGTGGTCCGTCGGTGGAACCAGGTGCATGAAGTATTCCTTAACCATTGGCCCCCATTCCTCAGACTTAAGGGCCGACTCAAAGTCAGTGTAGATAACACCCTGGGCTGCCACATCTTCCTGAACGTTGTGGTACACAACCTCACTGTCATACTGGGCTCCGACACCTGCAAGGCTTGCACGCTCTGCCTCAGGAATTCCAAGCTTCTCAAAGGTATTCTTAATGTCCTCTGGAACATCATCCCATGACTGGGCCATGTCCGTCTTGGCCTTAACGTAAGTAACGATTTTCTGAATGTCCAGGTCGTGAATGTCCGGCCCCCAATCAGGTTCCTTTATCTCATTAAAAAGATGAAGGGACTTAAGGCGGAATTCCCTCATCCATTCAGGATCATCCTTGTCCTGGCTGAGTTTTTCAACGATGCTGTCATCAAGCCCGGCGCGAATCTTGTAAAAATCCTCGTCCTTTTCCTCATAGCGGAAATCGTACAGGCTTCGGTCTATCTCATTGACTTTAGTCTTCTCGTTTGACATCTATATTCTTCCTAAAAACTATTTGTCCAAAATATCTTCTTTTCTAACGGAATTCTTGATGGCATCCATGGCAGCCTTTGCAGCAGCAGCAAGCTTTTCCTTGCGTTCGGCATCCTTCACTTCGTGAGGAATGAACTGGTCAAAGCCTTCCCTATTGATTTTTTCAATGAGGGTACCGTCGCCAGAATGAACAAGGTTTCCCTTAACCATGATGTGAGTGTGGTCAACCGTAAGGCTTTCAAGGATCCTTGTGGAATGGGTGATGATCAGAAGGGAACCACCGCAATTCTTCATGTATTCAGCAATGCCTGCACTGACAATACGGCAAGCATCAACATCAAGACCGCTGTCAGTCTCGTCAAGGATGGCAAACTTAGGCTTGAGCATCAAAAGCTGAAGGATTTCGCTCTTCTTCTTTTCACCGCCGGAAAATCCAACGTTAAGGTCGCGTTCAGCATAGGAATGGGCCATCTTAAGGAAGTCCATGTTCTTTTCAAGGTCCTTGGCAAACTGCATCAGCTTGATCTTCTGACCCGTAACCTGCTGCATGCTGGAACGGATGAAAGATTCAAGGGAAACGCCAGGAACTTCAAGAGGTTCCTGAAAACTGAGGAAAATGCCCTTCTTTGCACGCACATCGGCACCGGTATCCGTAATGTCTTCCCCGTTAAAGACAATCTTTCCGCCGGTAACGGAATATTCAGGACTGCCCATGAGGGTATAGCCAAGGGTAGACTTTCCAGCGCCGTTAGGTCCCATGAGAACATGAGTTTCCCCAGGGTTAATGGAAAGGTTTATATTCTTCAAAATCTGCTTGTCACCGACAGCAGTGCTCAAATTCTGTATTTCTACAAGTGCCATAAAATTATCCTTAAAAATGAAATTCAAACGCAATCAAAAAGTTTGCCTATAATATACTAATTTCCGTTCAATAATGCAATTAATGGGGAGACAAAGATGCAATATTATAGAAGAAATTCTTCAACAAAAGAAAGTTTCTGGTGGAATCAATTCTTCATATTGACACTAAAAGCCAAAAGCAGTAGATTATACAAACCGATGGCGCTATAGCTCAGCTGGATTAGAGCATCTGCCTTCTAAGCAGAGGGTCGACGGTTCGAGCCCGCCTAGCGTCACTTGCCCTTTCAGTTACCTGAGAGGGCTTCTTTTTTGGGCAAGGCATTCACTGCTAGAATTCAGCAGTGCAATTTATGGAAACTACTTCCCCGGTTACAGGATGAATAAATTCCAGAACAGTGGAATGAAGTTTTATCCTGTCCGACTGGATTCCCCCGTAAAGGACATCACCTTCAATGGGCATTCCACTCAGCGAAAGATGGACACGTATCTGATGGGTTCTACCAGTGTGCAGAATGCAGCGGTACCATGCAGAAGATCCTTCAGCCTTTATGAGCTCAAAGTCAGTCCATGCCCTTTGGCCGCCCCTGCTTTCCGGCAAGGGACCAATGGTGCAGCGGCTTGACCTGGAACTTATCCTTCCAATAAAGTTGTCAACGGTAAAATCCTTTTTTAATCCCTTCCAGCCAGACTGCTTGCCAACCGTAACCTTGGCCGTGTAGATTTTCTTAAGTTCCCTGCCCTGGAATATTTCTGAAATTGCCTTGTTCACCTGACGGGTCTTTGTAAAAAGGATGGCTCCGCTTGTCTCCCGGTCAAGGCGATGCATGATTCCTGCATAGGGCGGATTTGGAAGCCCTGGATTCTTTGACCAAAGATATTCAACTACACACTGATGAAGGCTTTTCCGTCCCTTGACTATGGTGTCTTCCGTAGGCAAAAAGGCAGGCTTGTTTACTATTATGAGATGGTCGTCTTCAAAGAGAACGTCTTTTTCTGTAAGGGTAAAATCGATGTCGTCAGGCTGCCTTTCATAGTTGAACTTTTCTTCATCAAGTTCCACTGCAACCTTGGCTCCCGGACGAAGTCCAAAGGCCGGAATCCTGCACTGCCTGCCGTTTACGAAAACCTTTCCTGCCATTACAAGGCGGCGTATCTTGCTGTTGGAAACTTCACTTTGAGACAGCAAAACCGGAATTTCCCTGCGCAGAAAGACGTCGAGACGTTCCGGGTTTTCAACTGATATGGTTCTGTTCATCCTGGATTATAAGATTCAGCCTTGAAGGCTACTTTCTCTGGCCGCTTAATTCGATGTAAATCTGGTCTGCAATTCCAAGGGATGCATTCTTTGTCATGCTCTCGGCCATGTTGTCATACATCATGTCTTCGTACATCTTTCTTGCATAGTCGTTTTCCTTTCCAAAAAGTTCCGACTTCTGCACCGTGTTCCTCATGGAAGAAAGCATCATCTTTACCATGTAGTTTTCCATTTCCATGGACTGCTCGTATAGTTCCGAGGTCTTGTCAATGACCGGAGTTTTTCCGCTGGAAGTTCTTGCATTGGCTGCAAAACCTGAAGGCTTGGCATTCTTGTCTGATTCAGAACTGAATGTTCCGTAGAATCCCTGGGTATAGTCGCCGTTAAGCCTGTGACTGCGGTTTATCTGGCTTGAAGAAACTGAAGCAACACTTTCTGAAGGGTCATTAAGACCAAGAGCTGTTTTCTTCTGCATGTTCTTAACGAGATCTGCAAACCTGTTTGCTTCCTGCTGCAAAACTGCCGTATTCTGAGCTGCCTTTGTATCGCCCATCGTTCCAGTTACGGCCATTCCCGAAATACCCATTACTGCCATATTCCACCTCTAGTTTAAATTTCGGCAAACATGATGATTTTATTAGTTGAATTTGGTACAATCTTTTCCTATATTCTAACGTAATTCAAACTGTCGAGGAAAAAATGAACCCTAAAGAAAATCCCCTTGGATACGAAAAAATTCCTGCACTCATCAGAAAATTTGCCATTCCAAGCATCATCGCCATGCTTGTCGGTTCAATCTATAACATCGTTGACCAGATATTCATCGGTCAGGGCGTCGGCTACCTTGGAAACGCTGCAACAAACGTGGCATTTCCTGTTACAACCATTGCCATAGCAATCTTTCTTTCCATCGGTGTCGGTGCTGCCACAAGGTATTCCATCTACCTTGGAGAAGGCAACAGCAACAAGGCAGCCCGTGTCTGTGGAATTGCAACGGTTTCTTCAATAGTATTCGGATTTGGATATGCAGCATTCATCCTCATCTTCATAAGGAAAATCCTGTACGCCTTTGGAGCAACGGACCAGATATATCAGTATGCACTTACCTACACTAAGATTACGACCCTGGGACTGCCCTTTGTTATCATCCAGCAGTGCACGGGAAAAATGATCATTTCCGACGGAAGCCCAAAATATTCCATGGCTACCATGGTTACTGGTGCCGTCCTGAACACCATCCTTGACCCTGTATTCATCTTCGTATTCCACTGGGGAATTGCAGGTGCTGCCTGGGCCACGGTCATCAGCCAGGTTATCTCATTCATCATGACCGTTGCCTACTACCCAAGGTTCAAGCGCATCGACCTTAAGAGGGAACACTTTGTTCTTTCCCTCAGGGAAACCCTCATCACCATGAAATTCGGCATGTCACAGGGACTTACCCAGACCGCCCTTGCTGCAGTCATGATCAGCATGAACCGTTCCATGGTTTACTACGGACAGTTTACAATCTACGGATCTGAAATTCCCCTTGCTGCCAGCGGAATCGTAATGAAGGTCAATTCCATCGTCATTTCCGTCCTCATCGGCATAAGCCAGGGACTACAGCCAATTGCAGGATTCAACTACGGTGCAAAAAAGTTCGACCGCGTAAAAAAATCATACCTTTATTCAGTAATGATGGCCGTAACAATTTCTGCCATTGCAATCTTCGTTTTCCAGATGTGGCCAGGACAGGTCCTTTCAATATTCGGTTCAGAAGACAAGATGTACATGGAATTTGCCGAGATGTTCATGAAAAGGTTCCTGATCCTTCTCCCCTTGGGAGCAGTACAGATGATCTCATCCAACTTCTTCTCTGCCATCGGAAAATCCATGCGTGGTGCATTCCTGTCCGTCACAAGGCAGGTGCTCTTCTTCATTCCACTGCTCCTGATTCTTCCTCTTTTCATGGGCTTTGACGGAATCCTGGTTACGGGTCCTTCTGCAGATGCCATTGCATGCGCACTTTCACTGGCCATGATCATCAGGTTCTTTACGAAAGAAATGAAAAAGGAATCATGAAAATCCTATGAGCCTTGAAGAATCACTTAAAGACAAACTCAACCCGGAACAGTATAAGGCCGTAACTACAATTAGCGGCGCCATCCTCATCATCGCCGGAGCAGGTTCTGGCAAGACCCGTGTAATCACCTACAGGATTGCCAACATGCTGGAAAAGGGAATTCCCCAAAGCCAGATCCTTGCCCTTACCTTTACCAACAAGGCCGCCAAGGAAATGGAGGAACGCATCAAGGAACTGACCGGAAAAAAACTTCAGAACCTGACGGTAAGCACATTCCACGCCTTTGGAGTGCGCATTTTAAGGCAGGAAATCGAAGCGTTGGGTTATCGCCAGAACTTTTCAATCTACGATGAAACGGACAAGAAGGCCCTCATAAAGGAAACCGGCCGGGAACTTAAGATGTCTGCCGATGCCATGGACCTTTACAAAATAAGCGCCCTGTTCAGCGACATAAAGACCGGACGCAAATCCTGGGGAACCGAATCGGACATGTACCGCCAGCTTTACGAGGAATACCAGAGCGGACTCAAGCTTTACAATTCCGTTGACTTTGACGACCTTATAGTCCTTCCAATAAAACTTTTCAGGGAGCACCCGGAAATTCTTGCCAGGTACCGCGACCACTACAAGTACATCATGGTTGACGAATTCCAGGACACAAGCCACCAGCAGTACGAGATGATGCACCTTCTGGCAGACAGGAATGTTGCAGTTGTAGGTGACGACGACCAGAGCATCTACAGCTGGCGTGGAGCCGACTACCAGAACATAGTCAACTTTGAGGCTGACTTTCCCGACGTGCAGGAAATACGCCTTGAACAGAACTACCGCTCGACAGGAACCATACTTGCCGCAGCCAACGGCGTAATCAAGAACAACACCAACCGCAAGGACAAGGAGCTTTGGAGCGGCAACGGCAACGGCAAGCCCATAGAGCTTTTCATGCCGGAAAACGAAGCTGCAGAAGCGGAATTCATCGCCCAGACAATTCAGCAGATTGCCATAGAGGAAGACAGGAAGTACGACGACTTTGGAGTCCTCATCCGTGCCAACACCCAGAGCCGTGCCATAGAAGAATACTTCCTGCAGGAAAACATTCCCTACGTCATGAGCGGCGGAACGAGTTTCTTTGAGCGCAAGGAAATCAAGGACATCATAAGCTACCTTCGCGTAATCGCAAACCACGACGATGACATAAACCTCCTTCGCATCATCAACACTCCACGCAGGGGAATCGGACGGGCAACCATTGAAAGCATAAGCAAGGTGGCTTCAACATTGGGCGTTTCCCTGTGGGACGCAATCCAGGCTATCTACACCGCACCGGAAGAAGAATGCCCCTTGAGCGACAGCACCCTTGATGACCTTAAGGCCTTTACTTCCATCATTGAAAACAACAAGACAATGCTCAGCGGCAAGGGCCTAAGCAAGAAGGTCCGTGCCATGATTGAAGAGATAAACTACTTTGACTACCTCATTGGCGAAAACCCAAAGAGCGAAAAGGCAGCGCGCTTCAAGTACATGAACATAGAAAGCCTTGTAAAGTCCATGGAACAGTGGGAAAACAACCCAAACTATGAGGACACAAGCCTCTATGCCTACCTTAACCGCATCACCCTCCTTTCCAGGGACGACATGGATGAAGAAGCCGACAAGGGAAAGGTAAACCTTATGACGGTTCATGCAAGCAAGGGACTTGAATTTCCTGTTGTATTCATTGCAGGTGCAGAAGAAGGACTCATGCCCCATGCCCACGCCGTGGAAGAAGGCGGAGATGCTGCAGTTGAAGAAGAAAGGCGTCTTTTCTATGTGGCCGTAACGCGAGCGCGGGAAAGGCTATTGATTTCCTCATGCCGCAAAAGACGCAGGATGACCAGCTATGTTGAATGCGAGCCCAGCCGCTTCCTTGATGAAATTCCCGGAAACCTTGTTGAATACCATGAGCCTGCAGAAGACGTTAGCGAAGACAAGGCCCACGAGCTTTTGCAGAACATGCTTAAGAGCATGGCCCGTCCAAGGGTTCCAAAACTTTAAAACTTTTTGTATAATCAAGGCTGGTATACTTATGAAAATAAAAGCTTCTAACAAAGTCACTTCGGTGCTTGGCATGTTTGCAGCCCTTTCAATTTTTTCAGCAGGGCTCCTTTCCTGCAGGACCGCAGATACAGAACAGTTTGTAATAATCGATGAAAAGCACGTTCCGCCGCCAATGCCGACAGAACTTCCGGTCATTGAATACTCAGGCCTTGGCATAAAGTTTGAATGCGAACAGATGCTCCTTCACAATGCAGTTGCCATCCAGGACAAGGAGGCAAGCGGAAATTTTGCCATCCACATCATTGATGAATCTGCCAATGCAAAGGTAAAGGTAAAGTTTCCTGCAGGCACATACGAAATCCTTCTCCGCGAAAAGGCAAAGGATGCAGACCATTCTGCCTTCTATGTGTTTGTTGACGGGCAGTCTTACAGGGTTTACCCAAACAACCCTCCTTCGGGGTCATGGGAACTGACTACCCGCACTCCCGTTTACTTCACCATCGAGGAACAGCGCACCGTACTCTTTACAATACAGTCCAACTCCGACAGCAAGTCAGGGCACACGGGCATGTCACTGGACTACATCCAGTTCATAAAGCGACAGTAAGGAACGGATTACTTTCCCAGGTCAAGCATTCGCCGGTTGTAGTCAGCCGGCGGATCTTCCACTATGCCAAAGTCAAAGTCCAGCACTCCATGGGGAGGAAAAAGTGGCTTAGGCGACGGGAACTGTCTTTTTGCATCCTCTTCAAGAATCTGTTCAAGGCTCATGTTCTGGCCGTCTTTTTCAACAAGTTCAAGGAAAGGTTTTCCAAAGACGCAGATGGTGCTGGAACGAACGTCGTAGGAATAATTCCTTCCGTCATCGTCAGTCCTGTTCTTCCGTACTATGATTGAATTCAGGCTGAAGTCACCGGGCATGCTGCTGCTTTTCTGAATGTTTCGAATCCTTGTGCCACGTCCATTTACACAGGTAAAGGTTTCCCCTGCAACCCTCAGGTGCTTTTTTACGCTGTAGTCCCTGCCGCTATCAGAAAAGACTGCATTTTTCTGGCCGTCATATTCCATGTCCGTCCGCCAGTAGCGGATGTAATAAAAGGATTCACCATCGACAAAAAAAGACAAAAGCTCCCTAGAGCTTACGGGAGGACTTATGGTGATTCCGCTGGCATTTCCAGAATCCTGCCAGAAGCCGTCCAATGGATGACCGGAATTCATGACGGTACCTGCAAGAACCGGTGATGGTGATATGCTGTCCGAATCTTCCTGCTTTATGGTAAACTTAAGGTAAATGCCCTTTCCTATTACCGCAACGGGAACATTGAAAATCTCCCTTCTTCCCGGATATGTAACCTGCATATTCCAGGCCCCTGATGGCATTCCGTCGGCAAAAACCATGTCACCGTCACTCTGAATTTCAGGAGAACCGGAACCTTCCGGCAATGCCGTAAAAGTAAGGGGAATGAATTTTATGTGCATTTCCTCAGGCCCAGTCATCTGGGTTGAGTCGTTTACAGGCCTTGGGCTGCTTTCAGAAAAGGAAGGGCTTTCCGCAGCCCTGTCGTCATAACGCTGGTAGAATTCCCGAAGGACTATCCTTGGAACTGCACCTTCTGCCGTAGAAACCCCGCTGTCAAATTCAACATAACGCCCGGCATTCTTCCACACGCCCTTGAGGAGAACTGGAACATCCTGGGAATGGATTGAAAAAAGGGAAATGATTACGGATAAAAATGCAGCAAGTTTTTTCAAGGCCTATTCTCCGTCCTTCATGGATTCAATTTCATCACGAATGGAATACCTGATGATCTCGCGGTTTTCAAAGGCCTGCTGAACAAGGTCATCAATTTCCATGTTCCTGTAGATTTCATTAGCTTCCTCAATGGTGGCACGCAAAACAGGATGCTTTGGAGAAAAAAGAACGCAGCAGTCTTCATAAGGAAGGATTGAAATGTCATAGGTTCCGATTTCCGTAGATGTGGCAATGATTTCTTCCTTGTCAAGTCCAACAAGAGGCCTAAGCAAAGGCTTTCCTGCAAAACTTTCCGTCACAGCAAGGTTCTCAATGGTCTGGCTTGCAACCTGGCCAAGGCTTTCCCCCGTGATGATGCAGTCGCTGGAAATTCTTTCAGCAAGAAGATTGGCAACCTTCATCATGCAAAGCCTGAGCATCAATGTACTGTAGGCTTCGGGAGCCTTCTGCTTTATCTTCATCTGCACGTCCGTAAATGGAACCACATTAAGATGGGTGTCCATGCCGTACATGGCAATTATCCTTGCAAGGTCCTGTACCTTTTTCTGAGCCTCCTCCGAAGTGTACGGATAGGAATGAAAGTAAACGCATTCAACCTTCATTCCACGCCTCATCATCCTGTAGCCTGCAACAGGACTGTCAATTCCGCCGGAAAGAAGAAGAAGCCCCTTGCCGCTGACTCCCACAGGAAGACCGCGATGACCTTTTTTCTGTGCACAATAAACATAGCAGCGCTCCCGCACTTCTACGCAGATCATTGCATCAGGATTATGTACGTCAACATCAAGGATCCTGTCATCATAAAGACAGCCTGCGGCCTGACGTGCAATGTCATAGGAATTAAGGGGGAATGACTTGTCTTCGCGCCTTGCATCAATCTTGAAGGTCTTAGCACCTCGGGCTTTTGCCTCAAGGCCTTCCTTTTTTACGGCAGCAGTAATGGCCTCAATGTTCTTTTCAACAGCCTGAACCTTTGCCCAGCCCGTGATTCCAAGAAGATGGTCGAGGGCAAATTCTACCTGCTCACAGCAGTCCCTGGAACAGTGAACGTAAAGACGTCCCGTTAGATAGCGAACCTTTGCCCTGCAGGTCTCAAGGGCCGTGCGGAGGTTATTCACCAGCTGCTTTTCAAAAACCTTGATGTTTCCGCCCTTAAGGGTAAGTTCACCTGCCTTGCCAAGGTAAGTCTCCGTATATATCTTTTCGTCAAGATCAAATTTCATGTCTTACATCCTATGCCGGAACCCGAAGGAATTCGGGTCCCTAAATTTTCTAGAACCTTATGTTCACGCCAAGAGAAAAATATGCCGTAAACTTATCGGTAAGGTTATCGATCCAAGCCTGCCTTGCCTGCTCCACCACATCCTGCGGAGCTGCATCTGTAAGGTGCTTAAGATCATCATAGCCATATTCTTCACCCTTGTATGAATACTTTACTCCATCAGCTGTTTCAATCATGGTAACATCACCAGACTGAACCATGGTCTTGTCGGCAGCTGAACTTATGACGGTTCCTCGTCCACCATAAATGGGTTCGTCCACACCGTAATTGTGAATGTATTCAAGCTGGACGCCAGCCTTAAGGGTAACCCTTCTGTTCCTTCTGGTCGGGGCAAAGCAGTATTCAGAATTTATCCCAAGGTCAACCGTATACATCTGGTGCTGCTGAGAAAGCCAGTTCAGGCTGTGCCATGCTGAATGAACGTGCTCTCCACCGTCGCCGAATTTATTGCGGTACATGGAATGCTGGAAAATGTCACCGGAAGTGCTGTAAACACCCGGTTCAGTGCAAAGGAACCTGTATGCTTCCTCATCATCAAGGGTTTCGGAAATGTTTCCATGACGCGAGAAAGCAGTCAGCACATCAAGCTTAAGCCTTTCAGTCGGACGCAGCTGCACGTTGAATGAAACCTTGTCGGAATTCGGTCCAAGGGGCGATCCCATGGTTATTCCATTGTTTGTATAGTCCTGATAGCTGATCATGTCCTTTTGCATGTCGGAACTGGTGTCACTGGCATACTCCCAGTGACTGTAGGTATATGGCGTAATCAAGCAGTAGCGGAATCCAACCCTGGAGAAAAGCGATTCCGAAGGAATATAGTCCACTCCAGTCTGGGCACCAAGACGATACTTTGAATCAAGGTTAAGCTTGACAACATCATTGATGGAAAAGTCGTCAACAAAGACATCGGTTGACCACTGTAATCCAGCAGCAGGCCTGATCTTTACGGTAAGTCCCATGCCGATATTGTCACTTGCACCCGTAAGCTCACCGGAAATCATGTATGGAGCCGGAACCATGCAGGAGAAGTCAAACCTCTTTCCAAAAACCACCGTCTCATAAAAGCCAAGGGATGCCCAGTCAAAGACATCGTATTCAATGGCATGAAAGCCGATTACCTTGTCCGGGCTAAGTCCATCTATGTTTCCATCGTAGCCAATGGTTGCACCAATGACGGAAAGCTGCTGGGAAAAACGGAATTTTCCCACGGCTGCACCAAAGCCAACGTTCGCAGAATGAAACCTGGTGTCATTCAGGGCAAGATTTTCCTTCATGAAGTCCCCAAAGCCGCTCCTGTAAAGGCCTGTCTGCACAAACACGTTTCTGGTTCCGTAGGATATGATAGTATTAAAGTCAAGGTAGCTGTCAACAGGACCGATTTCCGACGCATCAAAGACGGCATCATGTTCAGACATTCCCCCCCTTGGAAGAAAATCCGTGTCCTTGTCACTCGTAAGGGTGATTCCCCCCTTGTAACCAAAGGAAAGCCTGTCATCTTCCATGAAGGCCATGTCACCCATTACGGTTGGATATGCACCAAACCATCCCTTCTTTTTCTGCCCTACGAATTCACCGTCATCCTTTTCTTCATGGGAAGCATTGAATTTTCCGTCAGCTTCCAGACCAAAATGGAATCTCCTGTCAACAAGGCGGTCAAGGTAATTCTGGGCAAAGGCCCTGTCGCGTTCTGTTCCCTTTTCCATGACCTGTTCTATGAGGCCCTTTATTACGTTTACCGGATAAGGCCTTACAAGGGGAACTTCCTCAAGGATTCCGCGGATCTGCCACAGCTGAACCATTTCATAAAAATCATCCACGGGGTTTACGGACATCTGCGAAAAAACAGGTGCAAGGCTTACCATCATGATGGCTAAAACAGTGAATATTCTTTTCATCCCAAACCTCACTTTGTAAATTTAATGGACGTTCCAAGGGCAGTTTCCCACGAAGTCCTGCTTTCACCGGATATGTTGCGCCAGTTGCTTACAAAGGTGACTGACGGTTCAATAAACAGGGAAACCTTTTCCGTCGGATTATATGTTCCCCGAAGGGCAATTCTGTTTATGTATTCAGCAGTACCAGTAGGTGTCGTCATTCCACGGCGGCGTTTTGCCTCATCATCATCCTCGCAGGAATCAGGATAGAACCAGGCGCTGTCGTTGTAGTCCTCGATTTTTTCTCCGCCCCAGTCAAGTTCTTCAGTAAAGCACTTTATGCCGGAATACATTCCGCAGACCTTTAGAAGGTATGAGCCGGTGACCGACCACTTTCCAGGCTTTTCATATCCAAACTGAATTTTTCCAGCAATGGTGTCAGGGCCAAAGGGAGTTCCGTACCATTCATAAACCGGATCGTTCAGGGCATCACCGATGTTCTCGGAATAGGTCCTTACAAGAGACCAGTTGGGGCTTTCCTTGATGTAAATGTAAGGCTGGGTATAGGTTCCCTCAAGCCATGCATGAAAAAAACCGCCGCGGTAAGGAATGAATGATTCAATGCCTGCCTGAAATGCAAGCCCGTTTGGCGTATTGTCATCAGAATAGTTTGAAGTTTCATAAGGCGTCTGGAACTGGGTCATGGCAAACATTGAATAAAGCCTCAATCCCCTGACGGGAGTAACCTCAAGCTTTATGCCAAGGTAATCGCTGGTATGGTCTTCTGCCCCTGTCCTCTTCCTGTTGTAATCGCGCCAGGCAGAAAAACCGTGGTAAACCGTCCATGGGTTCATGAAGCGCAGTTCAAAGGGAGCATAGACCAAAAGTCCTTCAAGTACCGTAAGCTGAACCTTCTTGAATCCGGTGAATGCAATCTCATGGATGTACATGTACTTGTCCACACTGAACTGGTTCATGAGCATTTCATAGCGGAAGTAGTTGCAGTAAAGGTTCAGGTCGGCATAGCTTGCGCCGGTAAAATATTCAGACTGAACGACATTTCCCGTAAGAGAGCGTCCAAAGCTTCTTGCCCCCTGCCCGATCTGGAAAGTAAGTCCGGCCCTATCCCCCAGGTTGCATCCAGTGCTAAGATATCCCGTATCAGGGAAGTTAATGTCAATGTCTTCTATATCATAAATCAGGTTGGTAAAATTCCAGTGCTTTGCCATGGCACCCTTGTTCTGCCCAAGCTTGGCGTCAAAACTCATGGTAAGGTAGTCACCGGCTTCTATCTTTGCCGGGACAAGGAGCATGGTTCCCCTTCTATAGCGGTCGTAGTTCCAGTTCACATCCTGTTCGCTCTTGTAATAGCCTTCAACAGCAACCTCAGGTTCAACACCAAAGGTCAAAAGCTCAGGACCGAATTCAAAGCCCTTCTCGTTGCAGTACGAAAGAATCCTGTCATATTCGGTTCTTCCACCTTCGCTAAGGCTGTCATAGTCAATGCCGTCAAGAAAGAATTTCACTTCCCTTATGGAAAGGGGCATCCTGTCAGCAAAGGAAACGCGGCCGGAATCTATGGCAACGGCTGCAATGGAACTGTAGACCCAGCTGCCTGCCCTGACAAGTTCATTCAAGTGACGTGAAAATCCTGGAAGAGCAAAAAGCCCTGAAAGTGCAAGAATTGCAATATGTTTTTTAACTGAAAGCTTTGTACGCATAACAATATATTTTAGCTGATTATTGATAAAACGGCAACAGTCGTATAGAATGGCAAAATGACCGGCGACCAGAAAAACCAGATATACAACCTGCTCAAGAGCGCATCATCATGGACCTATGGGTACGCATCCCCTTCATTTTCGGAGGAAGAACCCTGCTTTGACGACGACTTCATTGAATACATTGAACCCCGGCCGGCTCAGCCCATTGAACAGGAAGCCTTACCCCCAGTTGTAGAACCAAAGGAAGCCGACTCGTCTGCCTTCCCCACTTTGCCAGATGCTGAACAAAAGCCGTCTGGAGGCATGACACTTGAAACCCTGGGAACGAAAATTGCTTCCTGCTCAAACTGCATCCTTTCACGCACAAGAAAAACCCCGGCCCTGGGTCAGGGAGACGGAAATCCATACGTACTTGTCATAGGAGAAGTCCCAACACAGGAAGACGACATGTCAGGCACAACTTTTGGCGGCCCCCAGGGAGAACTCCTAGACAAGATGCTTGGTGCCATAGGCCTTGGCCGTGGAGCCAACTGCTACATTACGACCATGGTAAAATGCCGCCCTCCAATGAACCGCTACGCCATGACTGACGAAATCCAGTCCTGCTCAGGTTTCCTCCAGACCCAGATAAGGATCCTGAAGCCATCCTTCATCCTGGCCCTTGGAAGAACTGCAGCCCAATCCCTCATGAACACCCAGATGGGAATCAACGACATTCACGGCAAGTGGGCCGAATACGATTTCTGCGGAAACAAAATCCCACTGATGGCAATCCATTCGCCCGAAGCCCTCCTTGCACAGCCAGCCCTAAAGGCAGCGGCATGGGAAGACCTCAAGAGGTTCCGCGACCGTCTTCAGAAAACAAGGCCGGACTATTCGGAAAAATACTACGTCAGCCAGAAATGAGTTTCAAAAAACCCCGCTTCATAAATGTCGTCCTCAACGTGCCGGTGAACCAGGCCTTTACCTATCTTGAGCCTGAAGAAACGGAAAAAAATCCTCTGCCGGATAATCCCTTCGGCTGCCGGGTGGAAATAAAATTCAGCAACAGGAAAACCACCGGCTTCGTCGTCCATGCAAGCAGCACCCTTCCGGAAAACTGCGCCGTGGGCACTGACAGGATAAGAAGCGCCATCAGGTACATAGACACTGAACCACTCCTTACCCAGGAACTGTATTCACTGGCCCAGTTCATGAGCGAATACTATCTTTCACCCATCGGGGAATGCGTATTTGCCATGATTCCCTCAGGCAGGAGGGAAACCGACATTCCGGGATTCTCCTTCTTTCAGGATGAAAAAAGCTTTGATGCAAAGAAGCTTACCCTAAGCACCGAACAGCAGGATGCTGTTGAAGAAATCCTCGACCCCTCGTCACAGAACCTTTTCCACTACCTTTACGGAACAACGGGAAGCGGCAAGACTGAAGTTTTCCTAACCTGTGCAGAAAAGCTCATGGCCCAGGGAAAAGGCGTAATATACCTGGTGCCGGAAATCGGACTTACTCCCCAGGTTGTAGAAGCCGTACGCGCAAGGTTCGGTGACACGGCAGCAGTCCTTCACTCCCAGCTTACTCCAAGCCAGCGACTTGGCGAATGGAAGAGAATCCTCCACCGGGAAGCAAGGGTCGTCATCGGGGCAAGAAGCGCCGTATTTGCACCACTGCCAGACCTGGGTCTCATCATAATAGATGAGGAACACGATTCTTCCTACAAATCCGGTTCTTCCCCACGGTACCATGCAAGGCAAATTGCCATGCTCAGGTGCAAGAGAAGGTCCATTCCCCTCATAATGGGATCTGCGACACCCTCAATGGAAGCCTGGCATTCAATGGAAAAAGGAAGCATCTGCCGCCACGTGCTTACAAAAAGGCTTGCTGGCGGTGCAGTTCCTGAAATCAGCTGCGTAAACCTTTCCCAGGAAGCGGGAGGAGAAAGCTGCATTTCCCGCAGGCTCCAGGAAGAAATGAAAGCCGCCATTGCAGAAAAAAAGCAGACCATACTCTTCCTAAACCGCCGCGGCTTCACCCACTTTTTCAGATGCAGTGACTGCGGCTTCGAGCTTAAGTGCAGGAACTGTTCCGTAGCCATGACATACCACAAGAGCGAAAACCGCCTCAGGTGCCACTACTGCGGTTATTCCGTCTCCCCGCCCCAGCAGTGCCCGGAATGCGGATCACTGGACATTGGCTACTCCGGCTTTGGAACTGAATACATTGAATCTGAAGTAAGGGCAAAATTCCCCAACGCAAGGATCATCCGCGCCGATACTGACAGCCTCCACCACAAGGGGGAACTGCAGGAAAAATTCGACGCATTCCGCAGGGGTGAATCGGACATAATGCTTGGAACCCAGATGGTTGCCAAGGGACTCAATTTTCCAAACCTGAAGCTTGTTGGAGTCGTACTTGCAGACACATCCCTCCACCTGCCGGACTTCAGGGCCTCGGAAAAAACATTTGCACTCATAACACAGGTTGCAGGCAGGGCCGGACGGTTCTTTCCCGACGGCAAGGTCATCATCCAGAGCTACAGCCCGGAAAGGGATGCCATAGATTTTGCAGTACGCGCTGACGTAAAGGGATTTTACCAGAAGGAACTGGAAATGAGGCAGATGCTGGGCTTTCCTCCCTACTCAAGGCTCCTGAGGCTTGTGTTCAGGTCCCAGCTTCCCAATGCAGCCATGATTGCAGCCCAGTCCGGTGCAAACATCCTGCACAAGAGGAACATTGCCGGCGTTGAAATTCTTGGGCCGTCAGAATGCCCGCTTGAAATGGTCAACAACAAGCACAGATACCAGATTCTTCTCAGGGGAAAAAACATAAATCCCCTGCTGCAGGCAGCCCGAATCCTCGTGTGGGGATATAAGGCTCCAAAGGATGTCTACATCGAAGTTGACACGGATCCGGTGGACCTGCTGTAATCCCAGCCTAACCCCTCAGGAATTGTTCCAGCGGTCATGACGCATGGTTCCGTCAAAGACGATCCTATACAGGAAAAGTCCGCTTGCAGGTGCTGTCGTAAGGGCCTGTGACCTGTCGCAGCTCTTGAGGATCCTTTCAAATTCCACGGGAGCAAATCCCTTCTTGTCGCATTCAATCAATGTACCAGTAATCGAGCGGACCATCTTCCAAAGGAAGGCATTGGCCTCAATCTGAAAGACCAAAAGCCCCCTTTCCTCATCCTGCCAGTAAAAATGTGCGTCCTCAATGTAGCGCATCGTTGAAAGGCTTGCGTCCCCGGCTGCTGCAAAAGTGGCGCAGTCAATTTCCCCCTTAAGGCAGGAACACATGGCGTTAAGCCGGTTTATGTCAGGCCTGTGTGCAACATGCCACCTGTACCTGCTTTCATGGGCAAAGGGAGGATTTACAGCCTGAATGAAGTACCTGTAGATGCGGCTTGTAGCACTGAACCTGGAATTGAATTTCTCATCTTCATACCTGCAGCCTACAATCCTGATGTCGGCAGGCAGAAGTCCGTTGAGTGCGCGAATGTAGTTTTCAACGGGAATGTCTTCCACGGGGGATTCAAAATTTGCCGACTGGCCAAAGGCATGGACGCCGCTATCGGTTCTTCCGCTGCCATAAAGCTTTACATCAGCCTTTAGCATCTTACCGAGGGCCTTTTCAAGCTCCCCCTGGACGGTTCTTACGGGACGGCCATTATTGGACTTGTCCTGGCGCTGCCAGCCGCAAAAATCGGTTCCATCATAGGATATGGTCAGGTGAACGTTATTCATCGTCATCTTCAAAGATGTTGTTTGAAGAAAGCTCGTTCTTTATGTTGTCATAAAGATTCCTTGCAACTTCAAGAAGCGGTCCCGGCTTGGACTTGCTTGACTTTCCAAGGCCAAAGATTCTTGCAATGGCCTTCTTGCTTTCATCAAGCTTCTTAAGCCTTAGCTCCTGGTTTTCCCTCTGGCCGTACTTGTATTCAAGAAGTCCGCTCAGGTATATGATTCCGTCATAGCCATAGTTCTTGTCCGTATCTGGGCCAAAATTGCTGACACTGCCAATGGTCTCGATTCTTCCGGTTTCATTTACAAGGGTCTGCTGGTAAAAGTAAAGGGCCTTGTTGTAAAAAGCCTGGGCTACAACGTTAAAGTTATGTCCGGGACATGCGGATTCAAGGTCATTGCAGACCCATGCAAGGCGGAGCGAAATCATTGCCCTCTTGAAGGTCGGAGCATAAGCCAGGTCAACCTGCTCGTAGCTGAGCAAGGCAAGGTAATACATGGCAGCCCCTTCGTACAGGGTTCTTTCGTACCTAAGGTCATAATGGGGAAAAATGTTTTCGACTATGGCCTTTCTCTTTGCAGAAGTCTCATAAAGCCTGTCCAGGGTATTTCCGTCCTTGATTTCCTTGAAATCCTTCCAGAGCAAGGCAGTATTGCATTCAGGGCAGCATCCAACATCATAAATGATCGGGTAAACGCGGCCATATTTTTTTGAAGGCTCATAAAGCCTGTGAAGTTCGTCAGTAAGGTTTCCTGCTATGGTTCTTCCGCCACCTTGATGCATGACTTCCTGGCTGAATTTAGCCTTGCATACGGGACAAACCATTTTTTCCTTTGCCCAATAAGAAATGGCGGGCTTTTTTTCTTCATCAAAAGACCTGCTGAGGTTGCTTGCCATAACATTCTCCTATATTCATTCTCCGCACTCAATCACTGCGTAAGCCAGTGCATATTCCTTTTCGTGGCTGATGGAAATGTGCACCCTGAAATTCTTTCCGCACCTTGATTCCACC
Source organism: Treponema sp. (assembly GCA_045616325.1). GTDB lineage: Bacteria > Spirochaetota > Spirochaetia > Treponematales > Treponemataceae > Treponema_D. The sequence continues at coordinate 61,041 of JAZLGN010000044.1, read as the reverse complement.
ATCTGCCGAGTCTTCCCAGAAAGCAGAAGTTCCGGCTTGCCCTCGGCATTCTTCCTGACGCATATTTCCTTCAGGTTAAGTACAAAAATTCCACTGCCCAAGGCCTTGGAAAGGGCTTCCTTTACTGCAAACCTGCCTGCATAGAATTCACACTTGCGACCAAAGCTTGCAGCGGCATCAGGCCTTTCCTCAGGATTGTAAAACCGGTCTATCATGGATTCATTCTTAACCCATTTTTCAAACCGCGAAATCTTCGTTATGTCACATCCAATTCCATAAATCATCAGAAGTCCTGCTCCCTAGGAAACTTCCGGTCCCCTATGCAATGTAACACCGGAACCATTTTCCCCGGCAGAACCATCAGGACCTTCCGTATTATTTTCGGTATCTGGGGAATCTTTTATTACAACAGTAACGTTCAATTCTTCCCTTGACTTGTACACGACGGAGAACACGGAAGAAACATCAACCTTTACAGGAACCGTATACTGGCCTTCTCCCGTAACAGCAGAACAGTCTGCATAAACCTTTATGGAACCAGATTTAAGCTTTTCAAGGTCAAGCACGCTTCCTTCAATTGAAATGTCAATGACAGGCACTTCTCCTGCAACTGCAAGACCTTCAGGAACATTGGAATATTCCACGGGAACCTGGGTAAAGTCCCTTACCATTCCCTCCTTAACAACCGGAACCGTAACCTTTACGCTTTCCCTGTCCTCAATATTTATGGCAGAAGTCATGTTCACCAGGGGAACAGTCTTAACTACAGTCTTCTTGGACCCGTCCACATCAACAATGGCCGTCGGAATGCCCGTAATCTCATCAACAATGGAAGCAGGCCCCGAAATCATGAAGTACCCAGGCTCGCACTTTTCATGGACAGCCTTGTACCCGTAAGCAGGAGTCCCCGTAACAGTAGCCACCACGGGAACCGCCTTGTATGCCTTTTTCTGGATGGGAAGCCTTACGAATTCAGGCTGAACCGAAATTTCCAGGGGGTCGATGTTCATTCTGATGATGCGTTCAGACAGTTCTGCATACACGGGAAATTCATAGGTTCCCTCCTCATCCTTTCCGGAAATGCTTGTGTATGCCTTAAAGTCCATGTCGGAGATTGAACTCAGGTCTTCCCTCTCTCCGCGAACCTTTATCCTGATGTACTTCTTGCTTTCCACAGAAAGAGCCGTAATCATCATGCCATCGGAATTCACCTCAAGGGGAACGGTGAAAGTCTTTGTCTCAAGAAGGGACATCTGGTGAAAAAAATAGATTGCTCCTGCAAGAATAAAGCAGACGGCTTTTGCAGGCCAGTTTTCAGACAGACGTGCCAGTAATTGTTTTATGTTCATCAATGGTATCCTCAATAATCTGCTGTTCCGGAGTGATTTCCAGCTGTCGTTCAAGAATTCTCGTAACCTGCTCCAGGGTCAGGTCGTAATGCAGCTTGGAATCGTATGCAAGGCTGTAGGCCCCGGTTTCCTCGCTTACGACAAGAACAACGCAGTCGCTTGCCTCGCTAAGTCCAAGGGCTGCCCTGTGCCTCGTGCCGAAGGTTTTCTTTATGTCGTACTGCTCGCTGACCGGAAGGAAGCATCCTGCAGCAACTATTCTTCCACCCTGAATGAAGGCAGCTCCATCGTGAAGCGGCGTATTATGTCCAAAAATCGTAACCAGAAGGCTTGAAGAAAGGTCCGCATTGAGCCTTGTACCGGTGCCAAGGATGTTATCCATCTTTGTATGGCGCATGAAGGCCACAAGCATGCCCCTCTTTTGCTTTGAAAGCATTTCTGCCGCAATGAGCACCGAATCCACATAGGAATGCTTTGCCCTTGACCCGAAGGTAAACCACCTGGTCTGGCCCAGCTTGAGGAAAAGCTTTCTCAGTTCAGGCTGGAAAACGATGGCAAAAACAAGCATGAGGCCGGGGGCAATGACGGAGAAAATCCACAGGAGGGTATGCAGCTGGAGAAGAACTGCAAGGGCATAGGCCGTAACCACGGTTACCGCAGCCTTTATAAGCTGAACGGCATTGGTCTTTACGATGAGACTGTAAGCCTTGTACATGAGGAAGCTTAAGACTGCAATGTCTATGGCAGGCCTTATTCCGTCATATATCCTGAAAAATACCGAAACTTCATTCATATCTATTACATGAGAGATTTTAATACAGAAAGGGTATCTCGGCAAGGAGCCACATCATGGACGCGCACCATAAAGGCCCCTCCCATTACGGAAATCAAGTCGGCGGCAAGGGTTCCATACAGGCGCTCTTCCGGTTTTTCGCGGCCGGTCATCTGCCCTATGCAGGATTTCCTTGACAGGGCCATGAGAACCGGATATTTTGCCCCGCAAAGCTTTCCGCAGTTCCTTATGAGCTCTATGTTCCCACCAAGGTCCTTGCCAAAGCCAACTCCTGGATCCACCATTATGCGTCCTGGAGAGATTCCCCTTTCCATGGCGAACATGGCACGTTCCTCCAGGTACCGGCTGGTTTCCCCAAAGACATCGCCATAATCGGTGTTCTCCTGCATGTCCCGGGGAGTTCCCCTCTTATGCATGAGGATCACGGGAATTCCGGTTTCCGCGGCAAAGACAACCATTTTTTCATCGTCTTCAAGGGCAGAAATATCGTTCAGGATGTCGGCCCCAGCCTCAAATGCAGCCTTCATGACGCCAGCTTTCCTGGTGTCAACGGAAATCGGTATGCTTGAATGCCGTCTTATCTCTTCTATCACTGGAACCACCCGGCGTATCTCTTCTTCCTCGTCAACATAGGAACTTCCTGGCCTAGTGGATTCCCCACCAAGGTCAAGAATGTCTGCCCCCTCGCCTGCAAGCCTAAGGGCAAGTTCAGCCCCACCACGGCTCCCCGGGTTAAAGCTGTCCGGCGTGCAGTTGACTATTCCCATGATGAATGCAGGGAGATCAGTCTTGATGGACCTGTCCCTCAGTTCAAAAGTCTTCATGATTGCAAAACCTTCCTAAAGTATTTCCAGGGCGGCAGCTGCAATCTTTTCAGGGGAAAGGCCGGCTTCCTCAAGAATCTGTGCCCTGGTACCAGTTCCTGCAAAACCGTCAGGGAAAGCAAGAACCCTTGTCCTGACATTCCTGCACCCCGGGTTACTTTCTATGCAATGCTGCAGGTATTCACCCATTCCGCCAATCTTCAGCCCGTCTTCCACAATGACAACGCCGTCATATCCCTGTGCAAGCCGTGCAAAATGCTCCCTGTCAAAGGGCTTTATGAACCTGAGTGAATATATGTCGCTCCTGTAGCCTTCCATTGCAAGGGAACGGGCTGCAACCTGGGTTTCTGAAAAAATGCTTCCGGTACATGCAAGCAATATCCTGCCCCTTGCTCCTTCCACATCCGGGGAATTGCCGTAAATGTCATCACTGGAAATGAACACGCCTTTTCCCTCTTCCACTGGCGAATCAAGCTGGGGCCTTTCCGAAGGACATGCAGACTTTGGCCAGCGAATTACTGTGGGGCCATCATGGTCAACGGCATATTCAAGGCACCTGTCCATATCCTGCCTGTCCATGGGAGAAAGGAAAACCAGGCCTGGAACCGGACGCAAAAGGGTTATGTCAAAAATGCCCTGATGGGTTTCCCCGTCCTGGGGAACAGCACCCGCACGGTCAAGGACAATTACCACGTGGCGGTTCTGCAGTGCAATGTCTTCTATAATTTGATCAACTGACCTCTGTATGAACGTGGAATAGATGGCAACCACTGGAACCATTCCACCGGCGGCAAGTCCACCGGCAAAGGTCACGGCATGTTCTTCTGCAATTCCAACATCAAAGAACCTGTCGGGAAACCTGCGGCAGAAGGCATCAAGTCCCGTACCCTTGGCCATGGCGGCAGTGACGCACACTATGCGGCTGTCCTTCGTGCCAAGTTCAACAATCTTGCGGCTGAAATTCTCCGTAAAGCTCAGAGAATCAAATTTTTCAACTGTACCGTCACTTGTACTGAAGGGTCCAACACCGTGGAAGGCTGAAGGATTGTCCTCTGCAGGCCTGTATCCCTTTCCCTTCTTGGTTACTACATGCACCACCACGGGCCTGGGAATCTTCCTTGCCTTGGAAAGAACCCTGACCATTTCGTCTATGTCATGGCCATCCAGGGGGCCTGCGTATTCAAAACCAAGGTCAACGAAAAGGTTGTTTGTAAGGAAAAGACCCTTGACGCCACGCTTAAAGCGGAATATCAGCTTTCCAATGTACCTGTTGAAGTATGGAATCCTGTCTATGATGTGATCCACCCTGTGGCGGAATCCCTGGTATGCACTGGTAAATGTAAGTCGCGAAAGATACTTGGAAAAGGAACCCACGTTCCGGTCGATGGACATCTGGTTGTCATTCACAACGACAATGAGGTTCTTCGCAAGCTGGCCTGCATGGCTCAGGCCCTCAAAGGCCATTCCTCCCGTAAGTGCACCGTCACCAATAACGGCAACAACCTTGCCGTCACGCCCCTCCAGGTTCCATGAAGCCAAAAGCCCAAGGGCCGAAGAAATTGAGGAAGATGCATGGCCTGCATCAAAATAGTCATGCTCGCTTTCCCTTATTTTGGTAAAGCCGGACAGTCCGTCCTTTTTCCTGAGGGAGCCAAATTCATCACTGCGGCCGGTCAAAAGCTTGTGAGGATAGCACTGGTGGCTTACATCCCAAACGATGGCATCCCTGGGGCTGTCAAAAACACGGTGCAAGGCAATGGTCAGCTCAACAACTCCAAGATTGCTTGCAAGATGGCCGCCATTGCTGCCCACTACATCAATTATCTTTGAACGGATTTCCGCTGCCAAAGCCGGAAGCTTTTTGGGAGGCAGTTTCTTAAGGTCTTCCGGTGATTTTATATCGCTAAGCATCAAACATTCAGTCTCCGTTCCATTGTCAGAATTCAAGGGAAAAAAAAAGACCGCAGTCAGTACAACAACCGCGGTCTTCTTCAAAAAAGGCCCTTCGTACTAAGCAACCTGTTTTCAGGCTGTCTTACTTACTCTTATGGCGATTTTTTCTAAGCTTCTTCTTACGCTTATGTGTCGCAATCTTTGCGCGCTTTCTTTTCTTACCACAAGGCACAATAGAACTCCTTAAATTTAAGTAATTGAAATTATGTAAAAAAACCCAAAAATAGTCAAGGGCAAAGCTAAAAAATAGTCGACTTGCCCCCCGGCAAATCCTTGCATGGCCCCATTTTCCCGCCTTACCCCATTGCCTGTATTGTACATTTGCGTTTATTTCTATATTATAAGGCCCATGAAACAAAACGCAGGTGACTATTCCTTTGAATACAAGCGCAAGCAGCAGATGAAGACTGCCCATACATGCATCTTCATTTTTTCAGTATTCCTTTTCATAACCATATTCGTAAACTGCATACTGTTCACCGTAAAGACTTCCACTTCCTCCATGGAAACAGACATGGTAAAGGACGGAACGGTGGTAGTATCCCCCCTTTTAAGAAACCCTTCACGCGGCCAGGTGGTTTACCTGTCCCCAATGGATGGAGAGCCAATCCCCCTTTACAAGGCTGTCATAAACAGGATTGCAAACTTCTTCACCCTGCAAAAATACACGCCCTTCAAGAACAGCCGCATGACTGGAAACACTTCCATGAGGCGTGTATGCGCCCTGCCCGGAGATTCCTACTACATGAAGGATTTTGTCCTCTATGTAAAGCCCCGCGGACAGGATTACTTCCTTACGGAATTCGAGCTTGCAGTAAAGCCATACAACATAAGCATCTATTCAGTTCCCGTTGAATGGGATGGAATGGGCTGTGCAGGATTCCTTGAGGAAAACACCCTTGGCCAGAACGAATACTTTGTCCTTGCAGACAACAGGATTGAAGGCCTGGATTCCCGCGTATACGGACCGGTAAATTCATCAAGAATCAGGGGACGTGCCCTCTGGCAGTGCTTCCCATTCAACAGAATGAAACTTTACTAAAACCCTAGGAAAAAACAGTAAAAAGATGGCAGGCAGCCCTGTTTCCCTCTACATCCACATGCCCTGGTGCAGCTCAAAATGCGACTACTGCGACTTTTACAGTAATCCATGTTCATCCGTACCGGACAGCTACATCCAGGCTGTCATAAACCAGGCAACCTATTTTGCGCAAACCGCACATGCCACACTCTGGAAAACCGTATACATTGGCGGAGGAACCCCAAGCCTCATGACTCCATTCCAGATTGAAACCCTTTGCCGAGGCATAATGAAATCCACAGGCACTTCCTTTGTTCCGGATGAATTCACGATTGAAATGAACCCCCAGAGCCTGACTCCTGACAAGCTGCACGCAGCAGCCAATGAAGGAATCGACCGCCTTTCCCTTGGAATCCAGAGCCTTACGGAAGAAGCACTAAAGGCCGTAAACCGCCACTGCACTCCAAAAACTGCAAGAAGAGCACTGGACACGGTAAAAAAGCAATGGAACGGACGCCTAAGCCTTGATGCCATTGCAGGCCTTCCGGAACAGGATGATGCACACTTTGAATCATCCCTGAATTCCATGATGGAATACAACCCCGACCACATGTCCCTTTACACCCTGACAATAGAAGAAGGCACCCCCCTTGAACGAAACATCCAGTACGGAAAGATAAGGATTCCCGACGATTTGGGAGACAACCAGTGGCTTTTAGGGCGCCAGCTCCTTGAATCAAGGGGATTCGCCCAATACGAAGTCTCAAACTTTTCAAGGCCCGGAAAGGAAAGCCTCCACAACAGCGCCTACTGGGCACAGCAGGATTATGCAGGCTGCGGAAGCGGAGCTACTTCCACATTCTATTCAAGGGATGACCATGGAAGGATTCTTGGGGCACTGCGCATGACAGGCACAAGGGACACGGAAGAATTTACAAGGTTCTGGCTCGACAGGGACAACCAGAATCCTTCAACCCTTCCTGACCCAAAATCCCTTCCCGGAGAAAAGGAAGAACTTGACGGGGAAACCTGCGAATTTGAATTCCTGATGACGGGATTCAGAACCCTTGGCGGAATCAGTACAGGAGAATACAGAAAGCGCTACGGCCACCTTAAATGGAATGGAGACCTGGAAAAGCGTCTTGGCAGGACAGATGGAATATGGCACGACTACGAAAGCCTTGGCCGGACGGCGGAATGCACCATAAGGGACGCAGAATCCCACCATGGAACTGCAGGAGACAGGAGATTCAGCCTTAACTCCCAGGGAATCCTGTTCCTGAACGACTTTCTCGTAAACCTCCTCTAACCCATGGAATGAATGACGGTGACTTCTTCCCATTTGCACATAAGCAGAAAAGTGTCTATAATAGAAAAGTTATGGAAAGAAAAACAATCGCCCAGAACAGGAAGGCACATTTCAACTATACGATTACGGAAACCCTCGAATGCGGACTTGCCCTTGAAGGCACGGAAGTAAAATCGGTTAAGGCCGGAAACATCTCATTCAACGACAGTTTTGCCCTTATTGAAAACAACGAAGTCTGGCTGCAGAATTTCCATATTACAGAATATTCATACTCTTCGATTTTCAACCATGATCCCGATCGGAAAAAGAAGCTTCTCCTGCACAAGGCGGAGATAAAGCGTCTTGCCAGAAAGGTTCAGGAAAAGGGCATAACGCTGGTTCCAATAGAATTCTACCTCAAGAACAACCTGGTAAAGGTAAGCCTGGGCCTTTGCAAGGGAAAGAAGGAATTCGACAAGCGTGCAACCATAAAGGACCGTGACGTTAAGCGGGACCTTGCCAGGGAATTCAGGGAGCGCCAGAGCTAGTCCACAAGGCAGAACAAACCGGAGAGTCCCTTGCATAGTAAGAAGCATTTGCTGCTAAAAACCATAATCCTCATCTTAGGCACCATCTTCTGCCATGCGGAACAGGTTGACTTTTATGCAACGGTTTCTTCCTCGGAAGACACGGCCATGATAAAGATGACCACGGACCTTTTCTACACAAAGTTCATGATCCTTGACGGATACACGGTAAACGACATGAGGTCCCTTCCATGGACGCATGAAAACCACAGGGGAAGCACATCCTTCTTCGTTCAGGTTGAAGAAGATTCAGACGGCGGCTGGATATGCACCCTTACTGCCATAAAGCCCGACGGAATCCAGAACGTAAGTTCCACAAAGAAATACGACACCTACTACAAGATCCTCATGGACTCAAAGTCATCCCTCGAAAACCTGATGCTGAACCTGGCCATGGCAGACAGGAAGGAAATGGCAGACGAAGAACCTGCCAAGATCAAGGCAGAAGCCACCCTCCAGGAACCGGCAGACATGAATCAGCCCATGTCGGGCGCAGCCCCAAAGCCGTCAGGCCCATCTGGCGAAACCATGGACTCCATAGCAGGAACCTGGACAGGCGAAGAACTGATAGAAAAAATCCTGATTCTCCGAGGCGGCAGGGGGTTTGTAATCTTCAAGAACGGCGCCAGGATGAACATAAGCATATCAACCCAGGACAGCACAAGCCTCATAAAAATCACCCAGAACGGAAAGTCCAACGCATCCTTCTTCCCGGAACTGCAGCGTGAAGCCGCCCTCAAGCTGGCTCCAACGGCAGAACCCATAGAATGGGAAATGATGCTGCAGGACGATGGCCTTGTGGGAATCAAGAAAACCCTGGTTGAAGACAAAAAAAGCCCTTCAGGATATTCCCGAGGGCAAATTTCCGTAAAATGGACAAAGGAAAAATAAGCTTGCAAGTGAAAGGGCTGCCGAATGCCGGATTCAAGAAATCCTTCCGGGGCTATTTCATTCCTTCCATTGCATCCCAGCCAGCCTAGACTATGACACTTCCCTGCCTTAGGACAGTCCAGCTGCCGTCACCTTCAAGCTTAACCAGGGTGGAAGGAAGCGCTCCTTTTTTTTCACCATCATCAACCACAAGATCAGCCTCGCTGCCAAATTCCTTCATTATGGAATCAAAATCTTCCAAAACAGGACATCCGGACCTGTTTACGCTGGTGCTGAATATGGGGGAACCGCATCCTCCAATGACCTGACGCAGCCACATGTCTCCAGGACACCTGAGGGCGACCGTATTTCCTTCGCATGCAAAGGGGCACCCATCCATTACCGGAACAATAACCGTCAGGGCACCGGGCCATTTTTCCATCAGGGCAGATGGAATTTCTACATCGGTATATAGCATTGCATCCTGCGGCTTTTCAATAAGCTGAATCAAGGGCTTGTTTTCCGCCCTTCCCTTGATTTTCCTTATTCTTGAATCGCATCCAAAGGAGGTCTCTCCCTTGCGGTCAACAATGCCGCTGAAACCATAAACCGTATCCGTTGGAACGACTGCAATCCCGCCGGATTTAAGGCAAGCTGCAACCATTTCAATGGAGTCCGAATTCTTACTGCATGTCATAAACTGATATTCCGCCTATGGAAACGGTCTTGTTCCGTCTGGCAAACTGTGGAAAGGAGATGTAGCCGCGGTGAAGGTCGTAGAGGAAAAGAACCATGTAAAAGAGAATCATGATGACGATGGCACAGGACTTGCATATCCATTCCGGCATGAACCTGACTTCATTGTGGCGCTGGACCGTGCCCGGGTCAAAAATATGGGTTTCCCTTACAGGAAGACCTGAAATCTTGACAAGCTTTTCATTTTCAGAAACAAAACCCAGCTTGCGTGCATAGGCTGCCACAACATCCAGGTCCTTCTGCAAGGCTATCTTTTCAAGTGAAAGTTCGTCATTTGTTTTTTCAATAATCGCAGTATGTGCACTAAGTGCCTGCTTCTGTTCCTGAAGCTGTCTCTGTGCCCAAATTCCATCACGTCCGCAGACAATGGACATAAGCACATAGAAAAAAGTGCCGGCAAAAACAGCTGCAAGAATTCTAAAACGTTCCATTATGAACTCAATATCGGCAGAAAACCTTCATTTCATAAGTCCAAAAAAAAATAAAAGGACATTCCCGCTAAAGTACGCTTTTTTTGTTTTCCAATAATACTTCTGCCCAAAGTTGAAAATTTGTATTTTATATAGTATAATTTTTGTGGTGAATTCTGGCACTTGTGCCGATACATTAAAATGGAATTTTGTTTTCGATTGACTACAGGATTATCAATAAATATACGAGGTCTTCAATGAGCGACATTTCGGAGAAAAACAGCAAGTTAGATGAATACGGCGTCTGGGTAAAAAAAAGCCCACAGGCAGAACAGCCTCAGGAACAGATTCCTGCCATCGACGAAACCCTCCTTACAGAGACTATTGCAAACAACCAGTCAATTGATGACGACTTCAGTGCCTTGACTTCTGACTCTGATCCTATTCTTGGTGAATTCAGCCTTGACGAACTTAACCTTGATGCTCCAGCTGAAAAAGAGCCGGTCCAGGAAGAAGCACCAAGCCAGACAATTCCGGCCGATCCGGCAATTGCTGACGACATAGAAAAGCTCATGGACTTTGACAATGAACCAACCGTAATCGAAGAGCCATCATTTGACGAAACTTCCGTTAGCGAGACAGAAATTCCGGAACCTGCTGAAGGTTTCATTGAAGAACCTATTATGGAAGAAACTTCAGTAGAAGAACCAATTGCTGAAGAACCTGTCGCAGAAGAAGCAGTACCGCAGATGGACCAGATTCCAGACTTTGGCGACGGAGAAATTGACCTTGACACCTTCATGAGCGAAAACCCTTCCCCTGCACCACAGGCACCGGCTCCAGAATCACCAAAGGATGATGCAGCTCCTGCCTTCGAAGACGGTGAAATTGACCTTGATTCCTTCATGGATGCTTCCTCTGCCCCAGACGGCGACGTGGACCTTAGTGCATTCATGGATTCAGGTTCAGATTCCATGCCTGACTTTGGCAACGGGGAAATCGACCTTGACGCTTTCATGGGCGGCGAATCATTCTCTTCCGACAAGGCACAGCAGGAAGAAATCGAGGATGCAGATCCGCTGGACATTGACCTTGACTTTGAGGATACAGACTACGAGCTTACGGATGCAACGGCCGACGGAACCATTCCGGAATCGGCAAATTCTTCCATGGACTTTGAGACGGAAGAAGTTGAATTCGATGCCCTCTTTGATGACATTGTGGACGAAACACCACAGGCTGCAGTCCCGGAGGAACCACAGCGTTCAACTGAAACATCATCGGCATCAGAAGACATTGACCTTTCAGACTTTGGCTTTATTGACGACTCAGACAACCAGAACCCGATTCTTGGCGACGGAAAGGAAAAGCCAAAGGCAGGTCCCGTTGACTACGAAATGACAATCGACGGAGAAGAAGACGAATCTTCTTCAATACCAGCTGCAGAAACGGCTGCAGGCAAGGAAGAGACAGCATCACCAGAAACCGACGGTGACGAGCTTGACCTTGACATCTCCCAGGATAAGGAAGCTGCAATCCAGAAGGAACAGGAAACAGACCTTTCTTCCCCGGACGACAGCTTTGACATTGATTCAATCTTTGACAACATTCAGGATGAAAACGGCGGAACAGTCTCTTTTGACGGCGATACAAAGGCTCCAGCAGCTGAGGAGAAAGATGATGTGCCTGGGTTTCCAGAATCGCCTGCAGAAGAAGCAGATACTTTCGGGCTCTCTGAACCAGTAGCAGAAGAATTTGCAGAACCTTCATTTGAGGATCCTGTTATTGAGGAACCGGCAATAAGCGATACACTTGAAGATGCCGGAGATTTCTCTATTGAAGAACCAAGCTTCAACACCGACGAAGACCTTCCCGACTTTGACGAATCGATTTTTGCTGAGGCCCCTGCTGAGGATGTTCCAGCTGCAGATATTCCGGTACAGGAAGAACCTGTTGAAGAACCCCTTGAAGATACGGCCTTCCTTGAAGAACCTGCTGTAGTTGATGAACCTTCCTTTGAAGAAACTGCAGTGGAAGAACCGGCAATTGAAAATGCCCCTGTCACAGAATCGGCAGACGAGGAAATTTCCCTTGACGACTTCATGGGAGAAGAAGGATTTACAGACGGCGGACCTGGAGTTACAGGCCCATACAACGAGGATGGAACCCTTATCGTAAGGGATCCAAAGCCGGAAGACAAGGCTGAGGAAGAAACTGAGAGCACCATGGAACAGGAAGCTGCAGAAGAACCTTCTGTTGAATCTTTTGCACAGGATGAAAGCCCTGCTTCTGACGAGTCAGCGGAAGAAACTTCCCTCTTTGACGAGCTTGCCCTCCCTGAAGAACCAGTCTTTGACGAACCAACAGTAGCAGAGGAACCAGTTTTTGACGAGCCAGAAGAAGCCGCTCTCACGGAAGAACCGGCTTTTGACGAGCCAGAAGAAGCTGCTCTCACGGAAGAACCGGCTTTTGACGAGCCTGCAGTTACAGATGAGCCTGCTTTTGAAGAACCCGCTGCAGCTGACGAGCCTGTCCTTGAAGAGCCAGTCTTTGACGAGCCAGAGGAAACTGCCCTCCCTGAAGAACCGGCCTTTGACGAGCCAGAGGAAGCCGCTCTCACGGAAGAACCAACTTTTGACGAGCCTGCAGTTACAGATGAGCCTGCTTTTGAGGAACCAGAAGAAGCCGCTTTCACGGAAGAACCGGCTTTTGACGAGCCTGCAGTTACAGAAGAGCCTGCATTTGAAGAACCAGAAACAGATTCAATTTCTTCTGAAAATTTTATTGATGAATCTGAAAATTCTGATATAATGGAATCGATGGAAGAAAACAAACCTCTCACAGAAGCCGACATTGATGTCAGCAAATACATTGACAAGCGCCCCGAACCTACAGACCCAGGAATGACGATTACCCTGGAAGACCTTGAAAAACTGTCTTCTGCACCTGTTGTAATGCCTGAACCTGTAGCAGAAAGTGCACCTCAGGAAGAATCAGCCGGACAGCCAGATGAAGATCCGGAAGAGGAAGACCTTCCTGAAACATACAGTGTCTTCGTTAAGTCAGAAGCCACATCCCACATTGCAGTAATCGAAGAATCACCAGAAACTCCACAGCAGCCAGAAGTTGCTCAGGAAGCGGAGGAAAACATGCCTGACCAGAAAATGGATTCTGCCTTAGACTTTGACAGCAGTGCACTGCTCAAGAAGATTTCGGAAGAACTGTCATCCCTCAGAAGCGAGATTTCAGACCTTAAAAGTGAATTTGAGGACATCAAGAAAAATGGTGTACCGGAAGAATCCGTAACATCACCAGCAGAAGAACCCCCAGTTGAACCTGAAGTTCAGGAAGAAAAAGCAGAAAACAATGACGATACTGGATTCTTCAATGATTCAGAAGATGAAGATGACACGATTGCCCTTAGCGGTGACGAGCTTAGCAACATTCTAAACACGGCTTCCTTTACTTCTACGGATGCAGATTCCATTTATGAGGAACCTGTATTTGAAGAAGATAGTGCCCCAGAAGAGCCTTCATCTGAAGAACAGGAGGAAGAAATTTCCGTACCTGCAGTTGACGATGTTATCGTTGAGTCTTCCAGCACGGACTTGATGGACAATTCAATTACAACAGAAGCAGACCTTGAAAAGCCTTCTGATGATGACGTTCCATCTCCTACCCTGGAATCCCTCGATCTTCCATCCGATTCAGTTCCAGCAGTTGAACTTGAAGAAGATGAGCCTCTTTCCGAGGAGAACATCCAGTTCCTGGAAAGCGAAGTTCCTGCCGAAGAAGAAATTGATGACCAGCCTGTTGAAAATGTATTTGACAGGTGGGATTCCGCTGCTGAACCTGAAATTGCCCAGGCTCCTGAGGAAGAAATCCCAGCCCCTGTGGAAACTGCCCCTGCACCTGCAGCAGCAACTTCTGCAGATTCAATTCCTTCTGACATGAAGGCAGAAATCAAGTCTGTCCTTGCATATATGGACCAGCTCCTTGAAAACCTTCCAGAAGACAAGATTCAGGAATTTGCCCAGTCGGAACAGTTTGAAACATACAAGAAGCTTTTTGCAGAACTTGGTCTTTCCTGATTTGCATTTGGCTTAAAGCAAAAGGCTGTCTGATACCTTGGTATGGGCGGCCTTTTTTCATTTATAAGAACATGGCTGTTGATTTTTTTCTTGCATCCAACGGAGAGCAAAGCTGTTCCGTGGGAAAAATAAACCTTCACTCCTCCTACAATCCTGGAAAGGAAGCAGAGCGCTTTGCATTAAATGCAGAAGCCCAGTTTGTCCCAAAGCTGGTCCTGGTAACCGGGCCAGCCCTTTCCCTGTGTTCACCTTTCCTGAAAAAAAGGTATTCCACGGCATCCCTTGCATGCATAAGATACTGTGACGATTTTTATGACAGTGACCTTAAGTGGGACAAGGTGTTTAAGTCCAGTTCCAGACTTTCAGAGGAACTCTTTGATTTTTATGGAGAAGAAAAGCTTTCCCAGTGCCTCTTCCTGTCATGGAAGCCATCAGAAAAAGCATTCCCCAGGGAATTTGAAGAAACCTGGAACCAGATCAGGGAATGCGTCCTGAAATGCCGAAACGTTCTTTCAACAAGAAACTGGTTTGCAAAAAGATGGACAAAAAACGCACTTAGATTTTCAGCCTTTACACGCCATCCTTCATATTATGAATGCGGCACAAGGGACATCGTTATCTGTTCCAGCGGTCCAAGCCTTAAATCTTCAATTCCCCTTTTAAAGAAATTCAGAAACAGGATATTCCTTGCGGCCGTTTCTTCAGCCCTGGCCCCACTGTGCCACGAAAACCTGATTCCAGACCTTTGCATATCAACCGATGGCGGATATTGGGCCAAGCTCCACATTTCAAGGTGCCTCAAGAACCACCCAATTCCCCTTGCACTTCCCGGCGAAGGAGCGTGTTTTGGAAGGCTGCTCAATGAAATACCAACCGTTCCACTATATTACGGCGACGGACCTTCTGAAGACATCCTCAGGAACTGCGGCTTCCGTGGAATGAAAGCCCTGAGGAACGGAAGCGTCAGTGGGACTGCTGCATGGCTATGCCTGTCCATGACAACGGGCCGGGTCTTCTACTGCGGCCTTGACCTTGCCTACTCCAAAAATGGCCACCCCCACACCCAGCCCAACGAACTTGAAAAGCGGGATTCCCTTTCAGACTCAAGGTTGAGCACAATGGAGACAAGGATTTCAAGATGCGTGCTTAATACAACTTCCATAAACCTTTACAACTCCTGGTTTTCCAATGCCGACTTCAAGGGGCGGCTATTTAGGCTTAGCGACAGTTTCCCCTACGCCAACAGCCTGGGTTCCATAAGGGACATAGATTTCAGGGAATTTGAAAGCCTTACGAGGGACTTTGATAAAAGGAAAAATCCAGCCTTTCATACGGAAAGCCTTGAGTTCACCATGGAAGAAAGAAGGAAGCTCCTGGAAAACACAGTCAAGGATAACTGTACTTCTGCTGAATGGATGAAAAATGCCCTTCCATCGGAATCCATCCTCCTTGAACGCAGCCTCCCTGACCAGAAGGAAGAACTGCAAAATAAAATCAAGAGTGGAATGGATGAATTTTCTGAAGCCATACTTAAGGCAATTGCTACATAATGTAAGGATTTTTTCTTGAACATAATTTTCCCATGATGTATAATTGTAAAATATGAAAACAAAAAGACATTCATTCTTCATCGCAATAATTTCTGCAATATATATTCTGGCCGTTGCATTTTTTTCAGGTTCCCTGATTTACGAAAAGAAGGCCGGTGCCCAGCGTGCCCAGAACAGGTTCAACACAATTACAAAGGACTTGAGCAGAATCAGCAGGACGTACACGCCAAAGACTGACAGATTCTATGATGAAGTGCTTGCAAGCCTTGGTAACATTTCCGACATCGCGGGAATGCAGATCAAGTACGGCAATGAACTTATTTTTTCATATCCAAAGGACATTAACCAGCTTAACAGCATAAAGACTTCAATGGTAAGCACATTTACCACGACGGTTTTCTCCGAAAGCGGAATTGCAGTGTCAGTTACGGCTTCCATCTACAAGCTTAAGCCGGTGACGGTATTCTACAAGGGAAGGATTGCATTCATAATAATCCTTGCTGCAACGGCGGCTGTCGCATTCTATCTGATCCTCAACATGATCAACGGCAGGTTCCCAACGGAAAAAGAGACGGAAACTCCTTCTGAAGACGAGATTGAATATCCTGACATTGAAAGCTATAACACCCTTGACCAGGATGACGAAGAAAAGGCATCAGAAGAAGAGGAAGCTTCCGAAGAAGCCGAGGCTGCCCCACCAGAAGAAAGTGGAGATGCAGGGGAAATTCCACAGGCTGCAGAAGAAGAGGATGTACTTGACTTCTTGAACAAGGAAAAGGAAGCTACTGAAGAAGAACCGGAAGAAACTGCCCGGGAAGCAGAATCAAGGGAAGAAACCGCGGAACCGGAAAACCAGCAGCCAAAGGGACTCTTCTGCCCGGAAACAGGTTTTGGCTGGGAGCAGTACATGCTTACCCGTCTTGACAGCGAACTTGTAAGATGTGCTTCCACAGACAGGGACATGTCCCTGCTTACAATCAAGATTGCATCAATTGACTGGACATCTGAATGCGGAAAGAAAATCTGCAGGATAATCCTGGACAAGGCAAAATTCAACGACCTGGTGTTCAACTACAAGGAAGACGGGGTTGCCGCCATTTTCCAGAACCAGAACACGGACCAGGCTCTCGTTTCAGCAGAAGAACTGTACAACGAAATGAACGTTGCCCTTAAGGAATGCGGTATTGAATCCCAGATTTCCATAGGAATTTCTACACGTTCCCTCCGCCTTATTTCCGGCCAGCGCCTTGCCAACGAAAGCGAGGAAGCCCTCAAGCATGCAATGGAAGATCCTGACTCGCCAATCATTGCATTCAGGGTTAATCCTGAAAGATACCGCGATTACCTTGCATCGGAATCCTACCAGGAACAAAAGCCTGCAACCCCTGCCCCGGCACAAGATGCAACTCCTAAGGCCGAAAGCGAAGATGCCGTAAATACGGAAAATCCACAGGCGGCTCCTGCTGCCAATGCAATTGCTTCGGATGAAGCGGCAAACTCACCAGAAACAGCTGAATCTGACTCGGAACCCTTGCTTGACAATGTAGATTCAGATGACATTGAAATCGACGAAGAACTGAAAATATGATTTTTCAAATATGACAAATAAAAGGCATTCTGCAGTTTTGTGGAATGCCTTTTTTTGAACATAGGGTTTCATGAAAATGCATGCATCCATGCATGCACTTTCGCATACTTATTTTACCGGGTTCAATAAATCCTTAAAGAAAGAATCCCGTTCCTTTTCTTCATCTGACTTTTCACTGTCCGTTTTCTTTTCCCCATCAGAGTCAAGGCCAAACAAGTCATCTTCAGTGTCATCCTCATCTTCTTCGTGGGACTCTCCTGACTTTTCACTATCTTTATCAGCCTTTTCTTTTTCCTTTGCCTTCTCACGGCGTTTTTCTAATTCTTCCTTTTCCTTCTGCTTGACTTCTTCCTTATAATCCTTGATTTTTTGCCTGAATGACTCAATGGATTCATCATCAGGATATTTTTCTTCAAGAATCTTCAAATATTCTTCGGCCTTGTCGTATTTCTTGTCTGCCACAAGAACATTAATGTAATTCTTCTTTGGATCAAGCTCATCGGGAAATTCTTCAATAATCTGCTCATACATTTTTTCAGCCTGTTTCAAGTTACCCCTGACGGCCTCAATGTATGCAAGGGACAGCTTAAGGGTGGAATTTTCCCTGTCCCGCTTAAGGAGTTTCCTAAAGGATATGACTGCATCATTCCAGTTCTTGAGGTAAACGTTGCAAATGGCAATTTCATAAAAGCAGGAATCCTTAAGGCTTTTGTTTACCATAGCTCGTTCATAATATTCAACGGCTTTGTCATATTTTTCAAGCCCCTTATAGCTTTCTGCGATATTGAAGTATTCAAGGGTAATGCTCTTATCCAAGGCAGCCTTTTCCCCGGGGACGATGTGAACGTCAGCTGAAGTGCAGCTTGAAAAAGCAAGAATGAAAGCGACAAAAAAAACAGGCAGGTTCTTCATTTTCTAAATGATTCTTCGATGACTTCTTCACCAACAACGCGATAGTGCTTGCCGGTAACAGGATCCCTTGTAAACAGGTCAATAATCTGCCTGTCCGTCACCTCAACATTGCTTACGCGAACCGTAAAATCATCAGTCTGGTCAACCTGACCACCGAGCATGGAGAAGGTCACGGAAAGAAGGGACTTTATTACGGACACGGAACGCTTTTCCTTAAAGTGAATGTTCAGCGTCATGCTGTAAAGCATCCTGCCCTTCCTGGAATCATTCTTCTGGACAAGGCTTCCATAGATGCTGTCAGTTCCCACATTGATTGACTGACCGATGAAGCTTCTTAAATACTGACCGGGCCTTGTAACATAAAAGAAAATCTCGTCATCCCGAAAATCCTGGCAGATCCACTTGCACCACGGGGCTGAAGACAGCTGGCTTTCTGCAGAGAATTTTTCCAGCAACGGACCAACATCCTGTGCAGCAATAAAAAGAGAGCTTTCAGGAAAGGAAACCTGGAAAGGCGTATCCTGATTTACATACCGGACAAAGCTTTTTTCCTGAACATGAACCATGTCGGCATTCCAACCGTTCTTCTTGGAAAAAACAGCAGGTATGGCAACACGAGGTATGTTTACGCGGGAAGTGCACTCAAGGTGGGACCTGTCCTTTACGGTACCAAGACCAGTATAAAAAACATGGGTCCTGTCGGCAAACATAAGGGCATTATCCCTTTCAAGGGAATCGGCAAGAGTACACAGGACATCTGCAAAAAGTTCCCTGTGGGAGCCGACATTCATGCTCATGTATATGCTAAGGTCATCCGACAGCAAGGCTGCCGGATGAATGCTTGAAGGTTCTTCAAGGGGTTCTTCAACTTTGGCAGTCTTGCATCCAAAAATCAGCAGAACTGAAAGAATGAAAAATACTGAAGGCAAACCTTTCTTCATTGAACCCCTCCCAAGCAAATTCATGCCCTTTCAACCTTAATCGACCACTTTGCATCCTCGCAGTCGATTACAGTTCCATCAAGACCGTCAACCCACTGGCTTGAAGCAGCGAGAGTTTCACCGGTAACAAAATCCCTGAACATTTCAAAGGCAGGCTTAAGTGCAGCATCTCCACCAACGGAAAGGTTGATTCTGTCTGTAACCTCAAAGCCGCTTTCCTTGCGAAGGTTCTGGATGCCGCGGACAAGATCACGGGCATAGCCTTCCTTCTTGAGTTCATCAGTAATCTTTGTATCAAGGCCAACTGTAAGGGTTCCTTCATTGATTACCTTAAGGTCTTCCTTTTCCTTGCGTTCAATCATCAGGTTGTCTTCGTTAAGTTCAACATCAGTACCTGCAACATTGATTACAAGTTTTGAACCATTAAGCATTGCAGCAATCTGGTCGCCCGTAAGCTTTGTGATTTCTGCGGCGGCAAGCTTCATGTTTCCGCCAAGGACTTTTCCAAGGACGCGGAAATTTGCCTTTGCTGAATATTCAACAAGTTCGTCTTCCTTTTCGTGGAAGATTACTTCCTTAACGTTAAGTTCTTCTGCGATGGTGTCGCGCATGCTGTCAAGAACCTTCTTTTCTTCGGCATTGCGTGTAACAAGGGCAACGCTTGCAAGTGGCTGGCGGTTCTTGAGGTTGAATGTATTGCGCAGGCTTCGTCCCATGGAAACTGCCTTCTGAACAGAAGCCATCTGGAATTCAAGTTCTTCATCGCGGAATTTTTCGTTGTAAACAGGATAGCTGCAAAGGTGAACTGATTCCTTGTCTTCTGCCGTCTTAAGGTTCTGCCAGATTTCTTCCGTAATGAATGGAACGAATGGAGCTGCAACAAGGGCAAATGTCTTGAGGGCACAGTAAAGTGCTCCATAAGCTTCCATCTTGTCACTGTCACTTCCAGACTTCCAGAAGCGGCGGCGATTGCGGCGAATGTACCAGTTATTGATCGAATCGATGAATTCAAGCATCGGGTCGATGGCAGCACTAAGGTCATAGTCATCGAGGGCTGCAGTCACATCCTTAACCATCTTCTGTGCAATAGAAAGGATCCAGCGGTCAAGAGGATTGTCCGGAAGCTTGCTGTCAAATTCATGTCCGGTACATGTAACACCGTCGATATTTGCATACTGAACAAAGAATGAATATGAGTTCCACAATGGGAGGATGATTGACTTGATTACCTCGCGGACACCGTCATCGCTGTACTTAAGGTCATCTGCCTTAACGACTGCCGAGTGCATGAGGAACAGTCTGAGTGCATCTGCACCGAACATGTTGATTGCTTCTACAGGATCAGTGTAGTTCTTGAGGGACTTTGACATTTTGCGTCCGTCCGATGCAAGAACAAGACCGTTTACGATACAGTTCTGGAATGCAGGCTTGTCAAAGAGGTGGCTTGCAAGAATCGTAAGTGTATAGAACCATCCGCGTGTCTGGTCAAGACCTTCAGAAATGAAGTTTGCAGGCAAATGGCTTTCAAAGAATTCCTTGTTTTCAAATGGATAATGCTGCTGACCGTAAGGCATGGAACCTGATTCAAACCAGCAGTCAAAAACTTCCGGAATGCGCTTCATTGTGCCCTTTCCGCATTTTGGGCACTTGAATATAATCTTGTCTACAAACTGCTTGTGGAGGTCCTCAGGATATGTTCCGCTAAGATCCTTGAGTTCCTGGCGGCTTCCAACGCATACACGGTGATTGCATTCAGGATCGTCACACTTCCAGATTGGGATTGGGTTACCCCAGTAGCGGTTGCGGCTTACTGCCCAGTCGCGGCTGCCTGCAAGCCACTTGCCAAAGCGGCCTTCCTTGATGTGTCCCGGCTGCCACTTAATCTGGCTGTTGGCCTTGAGCAGGGAATCGTGGTGGTCTGCAACCTTTACAAACCATGAACCGATGCCACGGTAAATCAATGGTGAACCACATCTCCAGCAGTGTGGATACTGGTGGTTTACAGTCTCACGCTTTACAAGCTTGCCTTCCTTCTTGAGGCGATCCATGATGTCCTTGTCGGCATCCTTAACGAAGATTCCCTGATAGTCAGAAACTTCCTTTGTAAATTTACATTCTGCATCCAAAGGCTGAACATTTGGAACTCCGCTTCCACGGAAAACCTTATTGTCTTCTTCACCAAAGGCCGGTGCAATATGAACGATACCCGTACCGTCTTCCGTAGAAACATAGTCGGCGTTGAACATGCGGAAAGCACCTGCCGAACAAGGCTGTCCAGACTTTTCCGAGCAAACTTTTGGATCTGCAAGTTCTGCAAAATATGGGAACAATGGTTCGTAAGTTGCACCGATGAATTCACTGCCCTTGTGGGTCCAGAGGATTTCATAGTCTTCGTCATTCTTGAAGTATGCAGAAACGCGAGCCTTGGCAAAGATGTATCTTATTCCGTCTGACTTGTCCTTGAGCTTGACGTATTCAACTTCCGGCCCCATACAAAGTCCAAGGTTTGAAGGCAATGTCCATGGTGTTGTTGTCCATGCGATGAAATATGTATTTTCAAGGTCACTGTCACCAATGGCGGCAGGCAAAGACTTTACTGCAAATCTTACTGTAACTGCAGGATCCTGCTTGTCCTTGTATCCCTGTGCAAGTTCGTGTGATGAAAGAACTGTCGAGCAGCGTGGACAATACGGAAGGATGTACTGGCCTTCGTAGATGAGTCCCTTGTCCCAAAGCGACTTTGCAACCCACCAGATGGATTCCATAAAGTCAGGGTTCATTGTCTTGTAGTCACGGTCAAAATCAACCCAGCGTCCCATGCGTGTGATTGTCTTGCGCCATTCAGCAGTGTATTTCAAAACTGAATCGCGGCACTTTTCGTTGAACTTGTCAATTCCGTATTCTTCGATTTCGTGCTTTGAGTTGATTCCAAGTTCCTTTTCAATAAGGTTTTCTACAGGAAGGCCATGGCAGTCCCAGCCGAAACGGCGGTCAACCTTCTTTCCCTTCATTGTCTGGTAGCGAGGAATAATGTCCTTGATTGTTGATGGTATGAAATGTCCAAAGTGAGGAAGACCTGTTGCAAATGGCGGGCCGTCATAGAAAACGTATTCCTCACAGCCTTCTCTCTGGCTCAATGATTTCTTGAATGTATCGTTCTGTTCCCAGAACTTTAAGACTTCTTCTTCCTGCTTAGGAAAATCTGCTTTTGGATCAACACTCTTATACATAAAATCCTCTAATTTTATAAAAAATTCTAAAGGATTATATAATAAAAACAGGAATTAATCTATAGAAGAAAATGAAAGAAAAAGGGACCGGCCAAAGCAATTTTCTGCCTCCGGTCAGTCCCTGCATCAAAGGTTAGCTGCATTGAAAATTATTCAACAGAAAAATCTACTTCCGGTTCGTAGGTTGCAACAAATGGTGATGCGAATGCACTAATGTCAGCTTCAGCCTTAGACTTGTTTCCAATGTCAACATTGCAGTTTACAGAACCGCTTACCATGTCAGGATTACGCAGACGAGCAATTGTAAGGGAAGCAAGTTTCCTGACATCTTCAGCCTGGTCTGTTGCACTTTCAACACTCCTGATTGAAGCTTCCATCTGCTTTTCATAGTTTTCCTTGGACATCTTCATTACAACTACGTAAGCATACTTTGCCGGAGTCACTTCCTTACCCTTCTTATTAACGACCCTGTACTGGGTCCAGTAGCTTGCAGCGCGTTCAAGGCCGATAAGGTCAAGGTTTACCGTCACCATTTCCGTAATCTGTGCAGTTGAACTTGAAACCTCTTCTTCTCCAAGTCCGCTAGCCTTTGTAACCTGGTCAGCACAGCGCATTACATTCTGCCTGAATGCTGCGGCAACAGAAGACTGGATTCCAAATGAATCAGTAATCGTCATGAGGGCCTTGCGGTTGGAACCGTATGCTATTACCGTAAAAATGCGAACATCTTCAGGGAGGTTAAGGCTGCTGCGGATAACGGATTCGCTTTCCTGACTGAGAATGTCTCCATACCACTGGGGAATATCCTTGTTTGCAGCCTGTCCCTGCCAGTCAATGTATTCTGCATGGTTTGCAGCCTTCTTTGACTTATTCTTTCCTGAAACGCTTTTTGCAAATGCACCTGAAATGGCAAAAGCTGCAAGGGAAAAAACACATACTGTACGAATGAAAGATTTTTTCATGTTTATACTCCTCTTTATTACATCGAATGTATTCATACATGAAAATATAATAAGTTAATTTTTAAAGGTCAACTTTTTTTATCAATTTGCCATCATTTCCGATAATATAAATATGACTATCATAGCAGAAATAGGAACTGCCCACGGCGGTTCAACAGAAAAGGCATTTAAACTTATAGATGCCGCAAAGGAAGGCGGTGCTGACTGCGTAAAATTCCAGTGGGTTTATGCCCATGAAATCCTCCACCCGGACACTGGATTCGTAACCCTGCCGGGAGGCCCCACCAGGCTTTACGACACATTCAAGGCCCTGGAATGCGGCCCTGATTTTTACAGGGAATGCTTGGAATATTCAAGAAGCATCGGATTGAAGTTTGCCTGTTCCCCCTTTGGCATTCAGTCTCTCAGGGAACTTGCGCACCTTAACCCAGACGCCATAAAGATTGCAAGCCCGGAAGTAAACCACTATCCACTGCTCGAAGAATGCTCTAGATATTACGGAAAAATCCCGATCATACTTTCAAGCGGAGTCTCAAAACTTGGCGACATTGAAAAGGCCATTGAAATCATCACCAGAAACGGACTGATCACGCAGAACAATGAAACACAATCAGGCGATTGCAAAATTCAGCATGAAGAAAAAATGCCTCCACTAACCCTCCTTCACTGCCTGACCTTCTATCCGGCTCCAGAAGAAGAATACAATGTACGCTGCGTAAAAACCCTTTCACGGATTTTTGGAATCCCAACAGGCATAAGCGACCACAGCCTTGATCCGGTTCTGGTTCCGGTGCTTTCAACCGCCATGGGTGGAACAATGATAGAAAAGCATATCACCCTAAGCAGAAAGGATAGCGGCCTTGATGACCCCGTTGCATTGGAACCGGAGATGTTCAAGTTAATGGTCCATTCAGTTCACCAGGCACAGGCTGTCCTTCGTCACGGCGGAGAATTTGAAATCTACAGGCAGCTTGAATATGAATTCGAAAGGGAAAGAATCGATAAAATCCTTGGGAGCGGAATAAAGAAACTTGCACCGGCAGAAGCTGTAAACTATGGAAGAACAAACAGAAGCCTTCACTACATGACATCACATAAGGCAGGAGAAAAAATAAGACAGGAAGACATAAGCATCCTCAGGACTGAAAAAATCCTAACGCCAGGTATTTCCCCGGAATTCATGCAGCTTGTATCTGAAGCAACTTTAACCAGGGACGTAACAGCTGGAGCTGGCGTAAGCCTTGAAGACTTTCTTTCAAGATGAAGCTGGAAAATCTTTCCGTCAGGCAGAAGCTCCGGGCCTCCGCCTTAAAAAAAAATCTAGCGCCCCGTTCCAAACCAGGAACTGTCCTTTAGCATGTCCGCCCAGCCGCTGCTTCTTTTTCCAAACTCAAGTTGGGTCAGGTAATGGGATGCAATGGGTCCGGATGTATAGCCCGAAATTCCATATCGAACCTTGGAGCCGCCACAGATTGATATGCCAAGGCAGTCGAGTCCAAGATACGAATAGAAGCTGTCACACAAGATTTTTCTTCCTGAATCATTGGAGTATACACTGCCTGCAGGCTGGGGAATTCCTCCATAATAAAGGCTGTCCCGATAGGAATGAATGATCATCTTTGAAAGTGCATCCATTACATTCTGGGCAGCAGTTGCATCCATTGGATCATCACAATGTTCATGCACCATATAGGCAAAATATCCTATATCGAATAGCCATGACATGTTACCATCATAAAACAGCATTAAATCCTTTGGACAATAAAAGTTTATGCTGGGCTCAGACTCCCGGAGCAAAAAAGGCTTGTACCACGAGGCCTTATTCCCTATCTGCCGTGCCAAGGCATCAATTTTATCTGCACAATCAGAAGCCCTTGAAAGATCCATGAAAGTCACTGTCGGAATGGCAGGAGAAAATCCAAACCAGCTGAAATATTCGGCACGTTCCCTTTCAGAAAGTCCGGAAGTATAATATCCCAAACTAGATGCTATTGATGACCAAAAGCGGCCGGCATAAAAATTCATGAATTTATCAACAATCCCTTTTCCAACGGAAACTGTAGAAACGTTTTTGGAAAACAGTGGAAGCAAAAGATGATAAGGCATACCCGCCCCTGGAGTGGAATTTGGAGAGGCAACCATATATCTTGCAAGGTTCCTGAATTGGTATGCATCTTCAAAACCAGCCCCAAGACACAAATCAAAAAGAAGCATCTCAAGTTTCTTACCATTTGCACCATACCCTGCATCTTTCAATGCCGTTGCAAATTCCAGTGAAGACATGGATGCATTCTTTATGGCAGAAGTTTCATCATTACAGATGCTGCGAGAATCCTTTGCCAAATACAGTGAATCCCCACCAGGACCGCCCCCATGATTGGACACCTGAAGGATAATCCTTGAAGCTGAATAATGCTCCTCAATCCACTTCAAGAACTTTCTCAATGTCTTGTAATCAGACATGTCAACTTCCCCATTGCAGGCATCAATAAAATCGATTCCCGTAATTTCCACAGTACTTGCACCAAGGGAAGTCATGGAAATGGAATCCTGGCCAAGCTCAAGAATTCGACTCCTGCCATGATCATGTGACCCATTGGCAAGACTAGAAATGGCCACCCCGTCCCATAAGACAACGAACCTAACTGAATCATAACCATCCCTTGTCGTTCCATCTGGATTACGGATCAAAGACAGCCCATATTCAGCTTCGTTCAAATCCTCAAAGCAGGGATATCCCTGTATTGGATAGTCAAGGCTGTTGTCGGCATCGCAATAGGAAACAATCAGCCAGTCTGAACTTTTCTTTCCATTCTTGAAATACACGGACTCAGAAACCTTATGGACTGAATCCATACCGGAATTATTTTCTTCCTCGTGTTCTTCCTGCGGAATTATGTCATCATCATCGTCAGAACTGAACCAACTGCAGGATGAAAAAAATGCAACAAGAGAAAGGAAAAAAAGAAAAGCACCAAAGTTTTTTTTCATGAAAAATCCCCCGAAATCACACAAGGTCTGCAATGAGCTTAAGTCCCTTAACCGTAAGATCCTTGTCCACGACAGTAAAGCAGTCAGTTATGGGCTTAAGGACAGAATTAAGTCCGCCTGTTGCAATGACCTTTATGTCTTCAATCCTGTCACCGGAAAGCGTGCATATATCCTGCTTTACCTGGTTTACAAGAAATTCAACAAGGCCCTTGTATCCCAGTACGATTCCAGACTGAATTGCAGATTTTGTCGTAGGTCCAATGGCCATTCTCGGTGCCTCAAGGGGAACAAAGGGAAGCTGGGCCGTGTTCATGGCAAGGGCCTTTACTGCAGTTCCAAGACCTGGACTGATGGTACCCCCAAGGATCGTTCCCTTGGAATCCGTAGCCGTAAGGGTCAATGCCGTTCCAAAGTCAACGACTATGTTTGCAGTCCCAAAGTGGTTCCATGCAGCAACGGCATTGCACAGAAGATCGGTTCCAAGTTCCCTTGTTGAATCCGACGAAAGGTGAACCGGAAGAATCGAATCCTCGGCAGCAAGATTAGTCCTGATTACATAGGGATGCCTCTTGATGATGTTCTGGCATACAACCACAAAGGGACCAATGAGGGCCGGTACAACGGAACTTATGATTCCCTTGTCAAAGAGGGAAACGTCTATCTCGGCATCACGGCACAAGGTCAATATCATGGACGTATATTCATCACCCGTCCGTTTTGAATCCGAAGACACCCGCCACTGCTTGATTATGGTATCACCGTCAAATACGGCAATGACAACATTTGTATTTCCAATGTCAACTGCAAAAAGCATATTCGTTTATATTCCCATAAGTAAAGTAATTCGATAAAATAAGTCTACACTAAAATCAACATAAAGAAAATAAGGAATGGACTTATGGATTTGATTCAGCCAAAGATTTTGAAAGGTTTCAGGGACTTTTTGCCACAGGACGAGATTCTACGTTCAGACTTGATTGAAAAGCTTACACATACATACCGCTCATACGGATTTGTTCCAATTGATACTCCTGTTCTTGAATACACGGAAATTCTCCTTCGCAAAAGCAATGGTGAAACAGAAAAGCAGATGTTCCGCTTTGAAGACAATGGCGGCCGCGACGTTGCAATGCGCTTTGACCTGACAGTTCCCTTTGCACGCTACACTGCACAGCACAGGGAAGAACTCTACTTTCCTTTCAAGCGTTACCACATTTCAAAGGTATGGCGCGGAGAAAAGCCTCAGGCAGGACGCTACCGTGAATTCATCCAGTGCGACTTTGACACGGTAGGGACAGACAGCGCAACGGCAGACTTTGAAGTCCTTGCACTGATGAAGGCAGCCCTTGCTTCCATCGGCGTTGAAAAAATTACCATCCACGTAAACCACCGCGGCATCTTCAACCGATTCCTTGAAAAAATCGGGGCAAAGGACAAGTCTGACGACATTCTCCGCATTGTTGACAAGCTTGCAAAGGTGGGCGAAGAGGAAGTAAGGAAGGAACTTACGGAAGTTACGGGAGATGCTACAAGCGCAGAAAAAATTCTTGGCTACATCAAGCCCTGCGAAACATTTGAAGATACCCTTGCAAACATCGAAAGCCTTGCAGGTGGAGAAGATGCAGACTCAAAGCGCATGAAGGACATTTATGCCATGATGAAGGCTGCAGGCATCGACGCCACATACACTCTTGACCCAAGCATCACCCGTGGACTTGACTACTACACTGGAGTTGTCTACGAAACATTCCTCAATGACCTTCCATCAATCGGATCGGTTTGCTCAGGCGGAAGATACGACAATCTTGCAGGACTTTACATGAAGGACAGGCTTCCAGGCGTTGGGGCTTCAATCGGACTTGACCGCCTTATTGCAGGCCTTACGGAACTTGGAATCACTGAACCAAAGGGAAGCTATCTTGATGCTGAAATCTTCAACGGTGACGAAGAGCTTGCAGCCCACTACCAGGGTGTTGCAAGTGAACTCCGCTCAAAAAATATTGCTGTTGAAGTTTTCCCGGACTGCGTAAAGATGAACAAGCAGTATGCAGTTACGGAAAAGAAGGGAATGCCTTGGGGAATCCTCATCAGCAGGGAGCAGGCAGCTGCAGGAAAGCTCACCCTTAAGAACCTTAAGACACGCGAGCAGTTTGCAGACATAACGGTGGAAGAAGCTGCAGAGAAGATTCATTCCTGACTTAAGGCAGCCTTCTGAGCCTTGAACTTTGTGTCAAAGATCAGAAGGTTTGCACCACTCAGGCATCCCTGTTCAAATTTATACCAGGTTTCAAATTCATCAACGGATGAATTCCTGCCCCTGCGGACAACATCCCCGTTTTCGTCAACTGGAATCACCTTTACAAATTCCTTGCCGGTAACAGGGAAAATGTCTCCGCGCCTTGCATGGCCTGTAACTGCAGACGTGTAATTGCATTCTTCAAGAAAGGCTGCATAGGTTGAAGTTACCAGGGCCCATTCCTGGTCAGGGGTAATCGATTTAAAATCTTCCGATTCAAGGGTGAAGGTGCGTTTTTTTCCGCATGACGAAAGGCTCACAACCATTACTGCAAGAAAAAGCACCATGACTCTTTTCATTCTACTTTCCTTCAGCATAGGCCCTAACCTTGTCATAGATCTTAAGGTCGCTGTCAACAAATTCCAGGTTACGGATTTCATCAAAGGTGACCCACCTGTATTCAGTATGTTCCGTAAGCCTGTACTTAAATATCAATCCCTTGTGGGGAACAAAAATCCTGTAGGCATGAAGCTGGCGTTTCTGCCCGTTATGTTCAAATTCATCCTGGGCAATAAGCTGTCCGCACCTTACCTTGACGCCAAATTCCTCCCTGAATTCACGGACAAGGCCTTCCTTTTCATCTTCGCCCTCTTCCACCTTGCCACCGGGAAATTCCCAGCGGGAACCCATCTGTCCAACGGGATTCCTATGGGCAACAAGAACCTTGTCCTTCCACAATGCAATACAAGCGATAGAAACATTAGCCATACCTATACCCCCAAAGCATTTTACAGGAACATTACCTGAGGAAAGATGAAGTGCAAAACGGCTGCACCAAAGCACACAAAGCCGATGATCTTTCTTTTTCCCAAAAATACGGACTGAAGGTTTTCCGGAAGAACAAGTTCATTCTGCGTTGAATAGATGTAGTACTCAAGGAGAATCGATGCACCTGCAAGAAGTCCTGCAAGGGCTGGAATCAGGTCTCCGATTACGGGAATGTCACCACGGAAAACAGAAAGTATTTTCATGAAGGCGACAAAAACACAAAGTATGCCGGTAATAAGGCGGAAGCTCAGGGTATCCAGTCCAAGCTGGGATGCCCCCGTTTCTCCTGAAAGTTCATCATCGCCATCACTTTCATCAATGACCGTAACATCATCTTCCGAAATGACTTCTGCCGCATAGTTCTTTCCATATACAAGGATAAGACCAGCAAGAATGTTCAGCATGATCGATAAAAAATAAAACTGTGCCATATAAAACCCCACTTAACCTGAGTTGATTTCCCATTACATTGTATATGCAACCTCAAAAAAATGCAATTTTAAGAGGTAGTCTTGAAAGTCCTACTTATGAGTTATGCCGCAGACAAGAACCCTCGATTCCACCTTTGATTCCCCATCGGCCCATGAAACGGTGGCGCGGATGTTCCTGGAATCATAGTCACCGCATATCCAGTGCAGGCTTTCCATTCCTTCCGAATATGCCGTGACAGTTTCATACTTATCGTAGACATTTCCCTCAATGTCGATGCATTCAAGAATAATACTGTAATTACCGCCGTAAGTTTTTTTCCCCTGCACCGCCTTAAGCTCTAGGCTTGCATAAACCCTGTCCTCAAAGGAAAAGGCAGAAAGGGAAAAACGCACTCCACCTGCAGTATCTGAATAATCCCTGGAAAACATGGCAAGCATGCACACCACCACAAAGCATATTATCATGGCAATGAAGGTAAGCTTGTTACCTGTGGTGCTTACAAGAGACTTAAAAAGCCCCGGGGCTGCATTCACCCTGCCTTCCGCCATGTCGCGCACTTCCTTGGATTCGTGCACCCTGAAGCTTCCCTTCCTGTAGTGAAAGACCATGTTGTCCCCATCATCGGACATTGTTTCTATTGGAGCGTCGTCATAATACTTCATCAGTTCTTGATTACCGCCTGTATGAGAGAATCTATTCGCCACCAGGCAATCTGCACCCGATCCTTCTGTACCAGCAGTGCAGAAATAATTCCTTCCCGGCTCAGGTTGAATGTATAGTAAAGGTTTTCTTCCCTGTTAAGCCCAATGCGCCTCTTGAGGATCCTCTGCCCGTCAGACTGAACCATCTGAATGCTGAATCCTTCATCGGTGCTGACCATAAAGAAGAACCACCCGGATTCCGTCACACCAAGAAAATCGTAGGGAATTTCATAGTTCTCCTTGGAAAAACCTTCTGCAACCTGGTCGCTGTATGGAGGAATTGTAGTGGGAAAATCAAAGCTGTTTTTTTCCACGTTGAACGGATGGACCAGGGTCGTAAGATATTCAATTCCAGACTGAACATGGCTGGATTCATCAACATAACTGGTATAGTAGTCAGCCTTAAGGTATAGAACCCTGTCCTTGCGGTCCGGAACAATGTTGTCAAGATAAAAATATGAAAGGGGATATTCCTCCGCAAAGGGATTTGGAATGTTTGAATTCTCTACGGGAATCGTATAAAGGAGAAATCCGTCGGAAGAATACCAGTATACAACAGCACCTATTGAAGTGTTGCACAAAACCACAAGCTCGTTTTTTTCCGTGGTATAGATTTTCTTTATAAAAGGGAATGGTGTTCCCCCAGGGCCTTGCTGACCTATGTAATGGATGAAGTTTTTCTTTTCATCAAAGCACAGTATTATCTGGCTCAGGGTCTGCTTTGTCTTTGGGTCAATCTCCTGACGCTCTGGAGTAAGCCTGTCTACGATGTAGAGTTTCTTTTCAGAATCAACGGCTATTGAAGATATTTCATTGAATGGATGAACCTTGGCTTCCCTTGTTGAATTGACAGACTGTTCCCCTGTGGCAAAGGAAGGTGAAGGATTATGAGCCTCATTATAGTACAGGGTAATCAGGTCTCCATAACTGTTCATCTCCATGACCTTTTTTGATTCCCCATTGACAATGTAGAAAAAACCGTCACGCATGTACAGGGATGTATTTATGTCTCCGGCGCGAAAAAAATTAAACAGGTTAACCTGGTCTTCAAAACTGCCGTAATCAAGGGTGAACAGGTCTTCCTTTTCTATTGAAGAGACAATCCTGTTCCTGTTGCAGGAAAATGAAAGGCAGACAAGAACAAGGGCACATATTTTTGAAATGTTTTTCATACTTCCTCAAGAATATTGCAAATTGAAGATTTACGCAATTGTAGGCCCTTACATTAAAAGCAGGCAAAAATACACGCAAAAAAGTTGTATAATTTTTCTATATATTGTATATTTCTCTGTATGTTTGATAAGTTTTTAACATTAGTATTTGGTTCGGCAAACGACCGTGCAGTAAAAGCACTCGTGCCTGTAGTAGAAGAAATAGAAAAAAGAGAAAGCTGGGCCCAGTCATTTACTGACCAGCAGTTTCCTGAACAGACAAAACTCCTCAAGGACCGCCTTGCAAAAGGTGAAACACTTGATGACATACTTGTAGATGCCTTTGCCCTTGCAAGGGAAGCAGCAAAACGCGTACTTGGTGAACGTGCATACAAGTGCCAGCTCATGGGTTCCCTCGTCCTCAATTCCGGAAGAATCACCGAAATGAAGACTGGTGAAGGAAAGACCCTCATGTGCGTTTGTGCAGCATACCTTAATTCCCTTTCCGGAAAAGGCGTTCACATCGTAACGGTAAATGACTACCTTGCAGAACGCGACAGCAAGTGGATGGGAAGAGTCTACAAGTTCCTTGGCCAAAGCGTTGGATGCATCCTCAACGGCATGAGCAACGAGGAAAGAAAGGCTGCCTATGACTGCGACCTTACCTATGGAACCAACAATGAATTCGGTTTTGACTACCTGCGCGACAACATGCAGATTGAAATGTCACAAAAAGTCCAGCGCGGATTCAACTTCTGTATCGTCGACGAAATCGACTCCATCCTCATTGATGAGGCAAGAACCCCTCTTATCATTTCAGGCCAGGGTGAAGACGACACCTTCAAGTATCACGAAGTCGACAAGTATGCCGACATGTTTGAGGAAGTTGAAAAGGATCCAAAAACAAACGACTACCCTGATGAAGTCAACATGCTCCCGGAAGAACGTGCTGCCCTCAAGGGTGACTACAAGCTTGATGAAAAGAGCCGCCGCATTTCATTCACCGACAAGGGAATGAACAAGATTAACGACATACTTCTCAAGAACCGCCTCATTGAGCAGGGTACTACGGTTTTTGACGAACAGAATTTTGAATATGTCCACTACTTTACCCAGTGTCTCCGCGCCCATACCCTCTACCACCCTGATGTTGACTACGTTGTCAAGGAAGGACAGGTCCAGATTGTAGATGAATTTACGGGACGCATCCTCGAAGGACGCCGCTACGGTGACGGTCTCCACCAGGCCATTGAAGCAAAGGAACACCTTAGGATTGCACAGAAGAGCCGCACTCTTGCAACAATCACATTCCAGAATTTCTTCCGCATGTACGACAAGCTTTCCGGCATGACGGGTACGGCCCAGACAGAAGCCGTTGAATTTGCAAAGATCTATGAACTTGATGTTGTTGCAATTCCGACAAACAGGCCTGTTGCAAGAAAGGATGAAGACGACGAAGTTTACCTTAACGAAGCTGACAAGTGGAATGCCATTGCCAACGAAGTAAAGATTGCCCACGAAAAGGGACAGCCGGTTCTTATCGGTACGGTTTCCGTTGAAAAGTCAGAACACCTTTCTGCAATCCTTACACGCAAGGGAATCCGCCACGAAGTCCTCAATGCTAAGAACCATGCCCGCGAAGCAACGATTGTTGCAGAAGCAGGTGCCAAGGGTGCAGTAACAGTTGCAACCAACATGGCAGGACGCGGTACGGACATCAAGCTTGGCGGCAGCCCGGAAATGCGCGCAAGAAAACGTGCAGGCACGGAAGCCACACAGGAACAATACGAGGCAGCCCTTGCCATCGAAAGGGAACAGTGGAAGAAGAACTGCGAGGAAGTAAAGGCTCTTGGAGGTCTTTACGTAATCGGTTCTGAACGCCATGAAAGCCGCCGCATCGATAACCAGCTGCGTGGACGCTCAGGACGACAGGGAGACCCGGGACGCTCAAAGTTCTACATTTCCATGGATGATGACCTCATGAGACTTTTCGGTGGAGAAAAGATGAAGGCCATCATGACAAGAATCGGAATGCAGCCAGGCGACCCAATCAACCACCCCATGCTCAACAAGTCCATTGAAAGGGCCCAGAAGAAGGTTGAGGAACGCAACTTTGAAATAAGAAAGAACCTTCTTGACTATGATGATGTCCTGAACCAGCAGAGAAAATTCATCTATGACCAGAGGGATGAAATCCTAGAAGACGATAACTTGAGCTCAAGAGTCCTAAACAATGCCCTCATTACAGTTGAAGAAATCTTTGCTGAATTTGCAAAGAACAAGTCGGCATCAAAGAGTGCCCTTCAGGACAAGATCCGCGAAACCTTTGGCCAGACCGTAGAATACGACAGACTTACAAAGGAAGGAGTTGAGGCAGTTCTCAAGGACGACATTACACAGAAGGAAATGCTTGTTGGAAAGGCAAACTTCAACATGTTCATCAGGTATCAGTACATCCAGATGATCGACAAGAAGTGGCTTGACCAGCTTGAATTCCTTGACGGCCTCAGGGAAGCAGTTCACCTTCGCGGTTACGGACAGAAGAATCCCCTTACTGAATACAAGAACGATGGTTTTGATGCCTTCGACAACATGCTCGGGGAAATCAGGGATGCTGTTACTGGAAGGGTTTTCAAGGTTCAGATCAGGATCACAGGAACCCCAGCTCCTCGCCCACAGCCACAGCAGCAGATGACTGCCAAGCATGAGGAAGCGGACTCTGCATTCAATGCAAGCCAGTCACGGCAGGCAGCCGACAACAGTGCCATGAAGTCAGCAAGATCCGGCCAGAGCGGTACCCTTGTAAGGGCCACCCCAAAGGTAGGAAGAAACGACCCATGTCCATGCGGCAGTGGAAAGAAATTTAAAAACTGCCACGGAAGAAACGAATAGTTTCTGGAGTGGCAGTTTTGTTGGATATGCCGCGACTGCGATGTTCCAGACAAAACAAGATTTACAAAGTCTGGAACTCGTAGGCATGCCAATGCCATGGAGCGGCAACCTTACACGGAAGAAACGAATAGTTTCTTGAGTCTCTAAAAAGTATTTTTTTAAGATGCCCTTTATACTGAATAGAAAGTAGGTGTAATGAAAGTCAGCTGCAGCTTGCGGCTGACTTTTTTTAGTTCCATCGAAATCAGGCTGTTCTTGGCATCAGCAAGTTTTGTGGTTTCCCCATCGATTTCGCCATCATAATAGTCGCTGGAATTCAGTGTGGAATAACCGTCCATTCCTGCAACAAAAACATGGCCTGCCCCAACCTTTGCAAGCATGTTCAAGGCCATAAGTCCGGAATTATCAAAGACCTGGGATTCCCCGGAAGTAAGGCCTGCAAAATTCAGGACATAATCTGAAGCCCCAAGATCCTTCATGTTGGAGGTCACAATCCTCAGGGACTTGGACTTGCCACCAATCCTGTTGGTGCGCCTGACATTGCTTATGAATATGAAATCAGGGTCAAATCTCTCCCCGTCAAAATTCACTGCAACATAAATGGCACCGGTATTTTTCCTTACGGAAGCAATTTCATCCTGATATTTGAGAATGGTTTTGCCCGGAGCCAAAAGAACAACGTCCCTTCCGGCAAAGATTTTCCTAAGCCTTGCAAGATGTTCAGAGTCATCAAAGGAATCATCCTGGAATTTTCTGTAGTATTTCTCGGCAACTTCCTCCGAATACCTGGTCCTGTCATCCTGGGACATGCCCTTCAAAAGCTCATTAAATCCAGTAACCGTCAGGGTATTCTTTTTTGCAAGGTGAATTGCATAATTTGGATGGCAGCGGTTCACTGCGGAAAGATAAAGTGGAACGGAATACCCCCAGAACTTTGACTTGAAAATTCCATTCAGGTACTCGTCCATGATTTCAAGCATGGGTTCAATGCGGTAATCAGTGTCATAGTTTTCATTCATGAAATCGGCAAAAAGCTCAAGGCAAAGATTACCGGCTCCACGACCCATGCCAAAGACACATGCATCAATGCATACATTGCGGCGCAAGTTAAGTTCAACAAGGGCTTCTGCATTGCCAAAGGCCTGCTGAAGGTTATTATGTCCGTGGTAGCAAAGCATGATGTCAGGATCCATGTTGTTGTCCGCAATATAAACCAGCCTGAGAAACTGCTTGCGCTTAATTAGGCCGAAAGTATCAACAATGGAAATGGCATAGGGTTTCAATTCATTGAATTTTCTGATGCCCTCGATGAATTCACTGTCTGAATACATGTCGGTCTCAACAAAATTCACGAAAACAAGGTATCCAAGGTCGATGAGTGCCCTGCAGTAGCCATAGGCTTCATCCATCTTGTCACGCTTGAATATGATGCGCACCCCGTCAATGGAAGAACCGTCACACATAGAAAAACGCTCCAGGGGAACCGGATTCTTCATGTCAACCATGCCCACAAACCTGGTTCCATGCTTTTCCTGAATTACATTCCTGAAGCTTTCGGAGTCAGGGAAAATGGACTTTTCAGGGTCGTAGGTATCTCCCCCTATGAAGCCAACTTCACAGAATTCGATTCCCGTCTGCGTTATTTTCCTAATGAATCCTCTGACCGTATCCTGCCCAAAGCGCCAGTCATTTACATAACCGCCATCCCGCAGGGTACAGTCAAGCAAACTAACCCTTTTCATCCTGATCTATTTAATGTCTTTAACGGCTTCCGCAGCCTTCTTTACATCCTGGACGCTATCCATGTCTGCAATAAGGATTGCATCATCGCTTTCAACAACAACAAGATTCCGGATTCCAATGGCGGCAACAAGCTTCTTCGTGTTGAAATATGAATTTTCGGAGTTGATCAGGACAGCTTTTGAACCCGAGGAGACCAATGATGAATTCTTGACGGCATTACCCTTTTCATCCTTTGGACTGATTTCCCAAAGTGCAGACCAGGATCCAACGTCATCCCATCCGGCATCAAGCTTAATAACCTTGCCCCGCGTAGTCTTTTCCATAACGGCATAGTCAATGGAATTTCCCTTTATCTGGGAAAAATACTCACCATTGATCCTGATAAAATCAGAATCCACGGTAGCACTTGAATAGGCTTTTTCCACAAGGTCAAACATCTGCGGCTCATGAAGCTTCAGCTCATCAAGGAAAGTCTGGGCCTTGAAAACAAACATGCCGCTGTTCCATGAATAGGTGCCTTCAAAAAGATATTTTCTTGCAGTATCAAGATCAGGCTTTTCAACAAATTTATCAAGGGCAAAAACACCGTCCTGTTCCTGGCCGCATTTTATGTAGCCGTATCCAGTATGCGGCATTGTTGGCACGATTCCAAAGGTCACCAGGGACCCCCTGAGGGCTTCTTCTGCTGCCTTAAGCACTGCCTTCTGGAATGATTCCACATTGCGGATGACATGATCTGACGGCAAAACTACCATTACTGCATCGGGACCAATTTTCAATGCCTGGAAAGCCCCTGCTGCAATGGCTGGAGCCGTATTCTTGGCACAAGGTTCAAGCATTACTGAAGGTTTAGTGGAGCATACACTTGAAAGCTGCTCACCAACAATAAAACGATGGCCTTCACCACAGATGACGATTGTCCCAGCCACATCAATTCCATTCATCCTAAGGACAGTTTCCTGAATCATGGAGTTTTCTGTAACAAGCGGAAGAAACTGCTTTGGTTTGTCCGAAACACTCAAGGGCCAAAGCCTGGTTCCAGATCCACCGGAAAGAATAACTGGTACTATGGTCATGTTACTTTCCATCCTCCCATGCCTTGGCAATAATGCCAGAAGCTTCCTTATCTTTCTTGATGTTCTCAATGGCATTCCTCAAGAAGGCAACAAAAACAAGAACAAAGAAAGCAGCAAATGTAACAATGATAAACATCTTCATTCTTCCCTGCCCAACAGGAATAATGAATGCATCATCATTTACCATAAGGTAATTTGCATGGCGCATATAGAATGTGTCAATGTCGTTCTTAAGGTCAGTATACTTTGCAAGGGCAACTGTTGCAGACATGGAATCATCACTTCCAATACCACCAGAACCACTCTTCTTGTATTCTCTAAGAGTACGCTCAGTATTTTCAGCAAGTTCCTTGATAGTCTGGTCAAGTTCCCCTGAAACAAATTCAGATGCTTCCTTAACAAAAGCAACCATAAAATCATTTGTATCCTGGAGCTTATCGGAAGGTACCTCACAGGTGACGGAAATCGAGTCTGTAATATGTCCCTTTTCAACGTTAAACTTTTTCTGCTTGATTACATTGCTGATGGCATAGTTGTAGTTTATTGCAGATCCGCATTTTTCCTCATCTGCAAAAATCTTGAAGTTCTTCTGGCACTGGGCAAAAGTACGAACGTCTGTAAGGAAAGAAATGCCGTTTTCTACAAATTTGTAATCCAGTTCAAGCTTTAGCTTTGCAGGAATTTTTTCAACCTGAATGAGATATGAAACAGTCTGGGTCTGTTTATTCAATGAAGGAACAATTTTCGGCAATACAAAAAGCCTGACCCCGGCAAGAAAAGCCACGGCAAGTGTGCCAATCACAATCATCTTCCTATACCTGATAAGAACAGCCAGCAAATCAATGAGAGAAATTTCTTCTTCGCAATTTTCATTGTTATTTATGTTTTCGTTCATAATTTACCATTATATTATATTCCCAGATCAGAAGCAATGGCATTAATAGCCCTGTCAAATTCCCCGATGAAGGCATCCATCAGGAAATCAATATCCCCAGATAGCTTTCCCCTGAGACAGTCTTCAAGATTTTGCCCGGCCTGGGCACAAGGACCACATGCAAGCTGCCTGGCACTGCCCTTAAAGGAATGAACGTAAGCTGCGGCCTCTATCAAGGCGTTACGGCCTGCAAGTTTTTCCAAATGAACACGGTCAAATTTCTTCATCACAAAGGCTTTTTCCAATTCAACCAAAAGATCTTCTTCCCCTTCCAGCATTTCAAGGGCTTTTTTCCTGTCAAATACTTCCATGTCTTATATGGTAACACATTAAAATTTCTGATACAATGTAATAATGGAAAAACTAAAGTCTCTTGTAAAAATAAATCTTGTTGCATGTTCAATCTACACCCTGCTTTCATTTCCAGTTGGAGCCGACATTTCACTCCTGGCACTGCCTGTTTCTGCAGCTTTTCTTTTTCTGCTGTTCAAGTCGGTTTACATTCCCCTTGTAAAGAAAGAATCTGCAGAACACATGACATGCATGCGCCGCGTAATCCAGTACCAGCCATTTGCCTTTA
Organism: Treponema sp.; assembly: GCA_045616325.1. Taxonomy (GTDB): domain Bacteria; phylum Spirochaetota; class Spirochaetia; order Treponematales; family Treponemataceae; genus Treponema_D. The sequence goes on along the minus strand of JAZLGN010000044.1, from coordinate 22,352 downwards.
TAACCGCATTTGTAATCCAGCACTCCGGTTCCAATGGAATGGCATTTTTTCTTGACCTGATCTGCGGACTGTCCTGGCTTTCAACTTCAGTACTTTCAGTGGCAATCCAGTACAGGCTTTCCGAAAAAAGGGTTTGGACCACATGCCCACAGTGGCAGAAGTTTCACGAAGATCATCCGGCAGTAAAGCCAACGGGCACAAGGAGAATTGCCTACGAAATCCTTGAATGGATCGACGCCCTGCTGCAGGCTGTCTTCACCATCATCCTCCTTAACATCTTCATATTCCAGCTTTATGAAATTCCATCTGAAAGCATGGTTCCAACATTCCTGATAAAGGACCGCGTCATTGTCTTCAAGACCTTTGCCGGACCAAAGCTGCCCCTCAGCAATGCAGGACTTCCCTATGTCCAGAATTACAGGAGGGGAGACATCGTTGTTTTCCGGAACCCCCACTATGCGTCCGACAGAAAAAGCGAAGTCAAGACATTCTTCAGCCAGTTCCTCTACATGTGCTCCCTGACGCTGCTAAAGACAAACACAGATGAAAACGGAGAGCTTAAGGCAGACCCCCTTGTAAAGAGAATCACTGCAGTTCCCGGGGAACAGATTTACATGCTCGATGGAACACTGTATTCACGCACAAAGGATTCAGAGGAATTCACCCCGGTTGCTGATGACGCAAAATGGGCAGCCTGGGACCTTAACCCGGCCCCAAAGAAAATCAAGGATAAGATCCAGCAGATTCCTCTTACGGAAAAGCAGGCAGCACAGTGCCTTGAAGTTGAAGCCGAAAGAAGGAACCTTGACCTTGTCTCTGCAGCCCTTGAATGCGAAGCCCTTGCCCGTGAATTTCGCCTTCGTGCAAAAAATGCATCCAACGAACCATGCACCGATGAGCTCTTTACAAGATCTGACATGATGATCTACAACATGTTCAGCAGCGTAAACAATACGGCCATTTCTCTTCTAAGTGCCAAGGGTGGAGCTTCATGGTTTGACGGCTTCATGAACCAGTGGCATTCCGGATCACAATGGAAGGAAGAAAGGATTGGTGGCGACATGTACCAGGATTCTGTATTCCGCCTTAACATAATGGCAAAGCTTCTCTTTGGCAGGCTCGTGGTTCGCAATGCCCAGCTTCTCTATGAAAACGTACCACCTTCTGAATGGAACAGGGACCCCATCAAGATTGAATGCTTTGAAAAGGCCCAGCGGCTCGTGGACTATGTCTTTGAAATGGACTTGAGGAATCTGCCCGTGTTCCCTGCCAACGATGAAAACGGAAAGGCGACCTACATTCCTGAAAACTGCTACTTCATGATGGGTGACAACAGGTACAATTCCCTTGACATGAGGCACAAGTACCAGCAGGAACTCATTGAACTTTCCCAGCTGGATCCATATTCAGTTACATACTACTCAGGCATTTCACCACAGTATGTCAACAGGGAACGCATCCTAGGCCGCGCAAGCTTCAGGTTCTGGCCTTTGAACAGGGCTGGAGTTCCAGGAAAGGGTCTCAGGGGATAAAAAAATTAAAACCGCCTGCAATTCCCTTTCATCAAGGCAACAGCAGGCGGTTCCTTTCATTAAATTCGGCAGGCATCGTTAAAAGATATTTTTAGAGATGCCCTATTTCTTTGAAGAAAGCTTCTTTTCAATCTTCTTGAATTCTTCTTCCTTCTTTCCAATCTTTTCATCAGCCTGAAGAATGGATTCAAGAAGCTCCGGCACTCCCGCAGTCTTGGCAGTTATGGATTTCTTGCCTTCCCCAAAGGCTGCTGCACAAATCTTACCAAGCTCAAGGCAATCCTTGTTCCGCTGCTTTTTAAGCTGCTGGATTTCAATCTTGATTACGGAAAGATCCCCAAGATCATTAATCTTTACGCCAGCAGTCTTGATTCCTTTCTTTGAGACAGTAAGGCCTTTGTCAAGGTATCCCTTGATGGTCTTTCCAATATCCTGGGCCTTCTTTTTTACTTCTTCCCTGTCGATTTTTGATTCACCCTTTTTTGCTGCCATGTTTCACCTCCACGAAAAATAAGGATTAGCCGGAAAAATCATTGCCGGCACATTTATCTTTACATTCATAGTAATTATGGAACCAAGAAAGTAAAAAGTCAAATGAAAATGAAATGATAATGAGGAATCAGTTATTCAGCTTCCATTCACCATAGTCATCAACAAGCTTTGACCTCATGCTAGGCATTGGATGCCATGAGATTGCAAAAGTCATGTAAGGATGATAGTCGAAGGCTTTTTGACCGTCATCATCTGTAATGGATCTTGGCTTAAAGGAAAGGCTACCTTCCATGCTCCAGTCGTGAAGATGGCGGGAAATTGCAACCTTAAGATTCTTAAGCTTATACCCGGAAGATTTTCTGGAAGTCTGGTTGTCGTCATCCCAAAAAACGAAGGAATTATAAAGGTCCTTGATTGGATTCTTTTCTCCACTTACGGCATCCTTATATCCTACGTAATCCTGGAAATACCTGAAAATAACATTATTCTGAGATTCTGCACTGAAAGTAATTTCAAACTGTTCATGAACATTGAATGAAACGGAGGGGACAAAACGGAAATAGCTGTTAGTCGGACGTACACAATCATATACAAGTCCGGCATTCAACCCAGGAGCCCATGTTATCCTTCTTTTCCAATACTTATATTTCTTATTTTTTGTTGCATAGGCAAGGCTTACGGAATATGGAACAAACTCCTTTATATCCTCCCCGTCATCATCTTTCTTTACAACCCATCCCTTTGACTCGTCGAAATCATAAACAGTCGTGTACTGCATCGTATATGCCAGCTGAAGATTCTTCCATGAAGCAGAGAGCTTCATGGAATCACTGTACTTTTCCTCAATATTATAATTATAGCTTTCCGTAAAATTCAAATCCCCGTCAAGGAGCTTTAATGTTGCAGACTGCCTAAATGGATTCCACTTGAACCTCTTGAATTCCTCAGTGTTGCCGTCAATTAAAGTTGAACCATCCACCCCTTCAGGTTCTTCACATTCATAAATTCCAGTAGTTTCTGTAATGGTAAAATATGGAAAACCAAAAGTTAGGGTTTCATTATATTCCTCAAGCTGTGGAGGAAGATTTGAAGAAAGGGAAAGTTCCTGGGAAAACTTATCTTCCGTTGCATTAAGGGTTGCCGTAAGCTTATGTTCCGTAACAGTATCCTTGCTGTAAAGGTCACCGGTCAGATAACTCCATTCAGGATTTTCAATGTCACCAATGAATTCAGTATCAATAATCTTAAGGGAAGAATTCCATACAAGGCTGGATTTATTAAACACGCCATTATAAACAAGTGGTTTTAGGGTAACCTGATTGGCATTGTTAAGATTCATCTTTTTAGCCTGGTAATCCGACAGAATTACGGTTTCTTTTGATGAATCAGTAATATAACCATCAAGATTAGGATGTTCCTGATAATAAGGATCGAATGTCAATGAATTGTCAAAGGTTATGAATGAATCCCTGAAAGTAAGCTGGCTTTGCAAGCTTGTTGGAGATGAATATTCATAATAAGAGGAATAGAGCATGTCCCAATCGAAATCCTGTGGACCTGGGAAAAAATCTGAATTATAGGTCCGCTGATTTGCATAATGAGGCTTAACCGAATAAGACAGGATATAAGAAATGCCATTAAATTTAATTATGTCCCCGGCACTTACAGGAGGCTGAACCTGGGTAAAAACCAGATCAGTTTTTTCCTTCGATTTTTTTTCATTTTCCGGCTTGTCTTCCTCTTCAGGTGCATATTCTTCACCAGATTCTTTAGCTGCTTTTTTTGCTGCAGCAATTTTGAGTTCCCTTTCGTATTTTTCCTTTTCCTGAACAGTCATAAGATATTCAGGCTTTGCGATTTCCTGGGGAAAAGTTACGGAAGGATATTTTCTGTAATGCTTGTTAGTCATTGGATATTCAAAGATATTTCCAGAAATTTCTCCAGTAACCTTAATTGGCGTCACCTGAGAAGGAAAAAAGTACAGCCGTTCAGGGGAATTTTCCTGCCAGTCAAAGGGCCCCTGGGCAAAATCATCATCACTACGTGTTGCCTGATTAAAGATAACCGATGAATTAAAAGAAGTAATGGCAACCTTATTGATATAAGGCTTTACAACGTCGGGCAGTGGGGCATTAAAAGATCCGTCTGCAGTCCAGGTAAAGGAAGAAGTCTGGTAGCTTGTGTTAGCATCTGAGGATTCATCATTATTCTCGTTATCCTGCTCATTATTACCCATAAAGAAACTGATCCAGTCCAAATATTCCGAACGGGACTGAAAGTCTTCAGTAAAAAAAGGGTCACTATAAATAGGCATGCTAAGCCGAAGGTTGAAAGGTTGGGAGATATTAGCATTCAGCTTTGCACCAAAACGATATGGATATTCACGGCCTAGAAAAGTTGCACCATCCTTCATTTTTTCACCGGCAGAAGAATATGGAGTATACACACCTCTCTTTTCAAAGACAGTATTTGTAAAACCGAGCTGAAGTCCTGCCCCAATAGAAGAAACATACTTGTTGTTAGGCTGGTATATTCCGTCAAAACCCACTACACCACCCAGATTCGTATAATAATCGCCAATGAGCTTGAAATAGCTTGAAGTATCTCCCTTATAGTCTTCGTCAAGGTTATGGAGTACAAGACCCTCACGTCTCTGTTCCTTAAGGCTCGAAGGTTTCATGAAATTAAAGATACCCTTGGTAAGGTCTTCGGCACTACCTTCATCTGCATCTGCAGAAGAAGATGTATTTGAAGATGAATCATCAAGAGGCTTGCGACCGAGTATATAGGTTGTCGTCTGGAAATAATAGCCATGGCGGTTTTTGTAGCCAAAGGTCGGATTGAAGATCAGTTCATCCTTAGGATAGTAGAATACCGGAAGATACAGGAGAGGCACATGACCGACAGAAACAACAGCATTCAAGAATGCAAATTCACCCCCTGGCAAAAGCCAGATCCTGGATGCACGGATTTTCCAGTGGGGATCTTCCTCATCGCAGAACGTAAGTTCTGCCCTCTTGAAGGCAACGGTACTGGAAGTATCGCGTCCAAAAATGTCAGAAGCAACAATAAGAGTAGAACCTGCAGGAAGATTAAGGGCATCGCTTTGGGTCTGCACTGCCCGGCCGTCATCAAAAATTCCCTCAAGGGTGCTTGTATTTACAAGAAGTGTTGAAGCGGTGATTGTCTGCTCACCGGCAGAAGAGCCGGTCTGGACAAGTCTGATTCCGCCTTCTGCAAAAAGCATTTCCGTGGACCTGTTATAGGTAACCTTATCGGCGGAAATCTCAAGTTTTGTCTCACCCTTCTCAACCGATATGGTGACATTTCCGTTAAGGACGATTTCATCAGTATCATCCTTCTTGTTTTTTCTATACGAAGTATTGTCTGCATTTCCAATGGTAATGATGGTCTTATTGCTGTCAGAAGCAAAGCCCCACGTTCCTGCCAAGAAAAACAACAGGCCTAAAAAGAGAACTCTGAATCTGCTCCTGAAACTTTTTAAAATCATCTAAGGCTTACACCACCTGACAATGCCTATTCACCATCGCGAAGCTTTTCCCTCTCAAGCATCTGTGCAACATACTTGCCTGTATGACTGCCCTTGACCTTTGCAACTTCTTCCGGAGTTCCCGTGGCTACAATGGTACCACCACCAGTTCCGCCTTCAGGCCCAAGGTCAATGATGTGGTCAGCCTGACAGATGACGTCAAGATTATGTTCAATCATCACGACGGAATTTCCCTTTTCCACAAGGGCATGAATGATTTGCATAAGGTTCATGACATCAACAAAATGAAGTCCGGTAGTTGGTTCATCAAGGATGTAAAGAGTCTTTCCGGTTGACGGGCGGGCAAGTTCTGCAGCAAGCTTTACACGCTGGGCTTCTCCACCCGACAGAGTCAAGGCATTCTGACCCAGGGTAATGTATCCAAGCCCGACATTCTTCAGGGTTTCAAGCTTGCGCTGAATGTGTGGAATTCCTGCAAAAAAATCTGCGGCATCTTCAACCGTCATTTCAAGAACGTCACTGATGGACTTGCCCTTATACAAGACTTCAAGGGTTTCCCTGTTAAACCTCTTTCCGTGGCACACGTCGCACTGAATGAAGACGTCAGGAAGGAAATTCATTTCGATTGTGATTGTTCCAGCACCCTGGCAGTTCTCGCAGCGTCCACCCTTTACGTTAAAGCTGAACCGACCGGGCTTGTAACCCTTTGCCTTTGCTTCCGGCATGGAAGAATAAAGGTCGCGGATCTTGTCAAAGACACCTATGTATGTGACAGGATTGCTTCTTGGAGTGCGGCCGATTGGACTCTGGTCAATGTTTATGATCTTGTCAACGGACTCAAGGCCGGAAATCTTTTTATAGGAACCTACGGGAAGCTCGCTTTTCATGATCCTGTTGCTTGCAGCAGGAAAGAATACGTCGTTCAGCAGTGTCGACTTGCCGCTTCCCGAAACACCAGTGATGCAGGTAAAGGTACCAAGGGGAATCCTGCAGGAAATGTTCTTAAGGTTATGTTCCGTAACACCCTCAATTGAAATGAAACTGCCATTGCCCTTTCTTCTTGCCTTTGGAACCGGCATGCGGATAAGGCCTGCAAGATACTTTCCCGTAATGCTGTCCGGGTTTTTCATTACGTTTTCAGGAGTGTCGCTTGCCATGACGTTTCCACCGTGAACACCGGCTCCAGGACCTATGTCTACAAGCCAGTCTGCCGTAAGCAGGGTCTGCTCGTCATGTTCAACAACAATAACGGTATTCCCCAGGTCGCGAAGATACGTAAGGGAATCTATGAGACGCTGGTTATCCCTCTGATGAAGGCCGATGGAAGGTTCATCAAGAATGTACATGACGCCGGTAAGGCCGGAACCAATCTGGGTGGAAAGGCGTATGCGCTGGGCTTCTCCACCTGAAAGCGTGGCTGCAGAACGCTGGAGCGTAAGGTAGTCAAGGCCAACATTCTTGAGGAATGAAAGGCGGCTCGTAATTTCCTTCAATACCTGGGCCGCAATCTTCCTTTCAGTTTCCGACAGCTTAAGATTTTCAAAAAACTCAATGGTATCGCTGACGGAAAGTTCCGTAAGGTCCCAGATGTTTTTTCCACCAACCGTAACGCCAAGCGCTTCCTTACGAAGCCTCTTGCCGCAGCAGCTCTTGCATTCCCTATGGGACATGAATTTCTCCAGGTTTTCCCTGGCATTGTCTCCCCAGGCTTCCGCATACCTACGGCGAAGTTCTGAAAGGATTCCGGGCCATGGCCTGTTATATGTGCTCATGCCCTCACCGCTTTGCTTTTGGTAAACCCACTTGAGGGACCTGTCACCGGTACCGTTCCATACAATGTCAGCCTGCTTTTTTGAAAATTCCTTTACTGGAGTATTGGCATCAACCCCGATATCATCAAAGACCGCACCAAACATGGCACTGTTCCAGTTGCTGTCCGGATTAAAAGGAGCAAAGGCATACTCATTAAAGCTTAAATGCGGGTCAGGACAGATAAGGTCCTTGTCGAATTCCATTTTTTCACCAAGGCCAGTGCAGTCAGGACATGCCCCAAAGGGATTGTTGAATGAAAAAAGACGTGGCTGAAGTTCCGGAACGGAAATGCCGCAGTCAGGGCATGCATTTTTCTGGCTGAAGAAAACTTCCTCTTCTATGTAATCAGCATCACGGTCATAGGCAGTTCCACGCAGGTCAAGGGCAGCGCAAACTTCCTTGTATGCATCATCACCCTTGTTGACGCGGCGAAGGGCGATTACGATTCCATTGGAAGAATTCAAGGCAGTTTCAACAGAATCGGCAAGACGCTTCCTGATGTCGGACTTAAGGACGATTCTGTCAACAACGATTTCAATCGTATGTTTTTTCTGCTTGTCAAGTTTTATGGAATCCTCAAGTTCCACCATAAGGCCGTCAATGCGGGCACGAACAAAACCGCTTCTCTTTGCATCATCGATTATCTTCTGATGCTCACCCTTCTTTCCACGGATGACGGGAGCCAGGAGAGTCAGCTTTGTTCCTTCGCTCCATGAAAGAATGGTATCAATAATCTGGTCAACGGACTGCTCCTTGATTTCACGGCCACACTCAGGACAGTGAGCCTTGCCGATGCGGGCATAAAGAAGACGGTAATAGTCGTAAATCTCAGTGACAGTACCAACTGTTGAACGTGGATTCTTATGGGTTGTTTTCTGCTCGATGGAAATGGCAGGACTTAAGCCGGTAATAAGGTCAACATCAGGCTTATCCATTCTACCAAGAAACTGGCGTGCATAGGAAGAAAGGCTTTCCATGTAACGACGCTGGCCTTCTGCAAAGAGCGTATCAAAAGCAAGAGACGATTTTCCGGAACCAGAAAGCCCTGATACGGCAACCAGCTTGTTCCGTGGAATTTCCACTGAAATATTCTTTAAATTGTGCTCGCGTGCACCCTGGATTACAATTTTTTCACCGTCAAAAATACCCATAATAGGAGCATTATATAGAAAAAAACAAGTAAAGGGAACCTCTAGCAGTTACAATTCAAAAAGGGAGACAGGAATCACAGTCAAAAAAAACTACCTGTCCATGGAATTATTGGCACGGGCACTGGCAAGGTCATCCTGATTCATCTCTTCCTCATTCTGAACCTGCTTCTTCCAGATCAAGCGCTGCTTTTCCTTAAGGTTTTCAAGAACCTTGGTTTTCTTCATGCATTCCCGGACAATTTCACGCTTTTCATCAGCAATCATCTGGGCCTGGGCAATTTCTTCAAGAAACTTTTCCTTCTTCTGATCAAGGACAAAAAAATACTGCTGAATCTGGGCCTGTACGGCAAAATCCGTTTCCTGATCAAAGGTCTTTATGGTCTTGATGCGGTTCCGTGCAATGGAATCAAGTTCGGCCTGGATGCGGGCAACCTCTGCATTGGCCTTTCCAAGCTCTATTTCCGCCTGCTGTTGCTGGAATTTTCTGAGGTCAAGGATTTTATCCATTGAAAATTGAAATTTCTTCATGAGCAGTCAGGTTATATGGCAGGCTTCTCCACAAATTCTTCCTGGGGAATTTCAATTCCACTTAATTCAGAAAGCCTAACAAGGGTATCATCAATGGAAAGGTGATCAGATTCTTCCTGACAAAGGAATTCTTCAACAGCCATGTGATGGTCTATGGCCTCGTCAATTTCCATGTTGGAACCCTTCACATAGACACCGGCATTAATCATGTCTTCCTGGTCAGCATAGGTTGCAATCCAGCGGCGAACCCTCTGGACGGCTTTTCTTGTATTAGTACCAGACACGCGCTTTGAAAGACGGCTTATGCTTGTAAGCATGTCAATGGCAGGATAATGCTGCTTGGAAGCCAGGTCGCGGCTAAGGACAATGTGACCGTCCAGGGTACCCCTCACCTTGTCGGCTATAGGTTCATCCATGTCACCGCCATCAACGAGAACAGTATAGAATGCAGTGATGGATCCCTTGTCATTGGTGCCTGTGCGTTCAAGAAGTTTTGGGAGCATGTCAAAAACGCTGGGAGGATAACCGCGCTGGGCTGCTGGCTCTCCAGTGGCAAGGCCGATTTCACGCTGGGCATGGGCAAATCGGGTAACGCTGTCAAACATGAGCATGACATCCTTTCCCTGGTCTCGAAAATACTCGGCAATGGCAGTAGTAACATAGGCTGCCCTAAGTCTTGCAATAGAAGGCTGGTCAGAAGTTGCAACGACAAGAACCGAGCGCTTAAGTCCTTCCTCTCCAAGGTCACGGTTAATAAAGTCCATGACTTCGCGACCACGTTCACCGATAAGGCCGATGACATTGATGTCTGCATTGGTATTCCGAGCAATCATGGAAAGAAGGGTTGACTTACCTACACCGGAACCTGCAAATATACCAAGTCGCTGTCCCTTTCCTACAGTCAGCAGGGAATCGATGGCGCGTACACCTGTAACAACCCTCTTGTCAACGGGCAATCGGTCCATGGGATTAGGAGGAGAAGCAAGAGCCGGATAATAGACTCCAGTTGCAATGTCCCCCTTCCCATCATAGGCCCTGCCTGTTGCATCTATGACACGGCCCAAAAGCTCAGGTCCAACAGGAACTTCAAGGACGTGGCCGGAGGCTATCACCTTGCATCCGCTTTCAATGCCGCGAGTATCTCCATAAGGCATAAGCCTGACAGTGGTTCCTTCAAAGCCGACAACTTCAGCAAGAACAGACCCACCGGTACTGGGAACCTGAATCTCACAGATTTCACCGATTACGGAACGGGGACCGACGGATTCAATCATGAGTCCGTTGACGGCCGTTACAAGTCCCGTATACTTAATGGGTTCAACATGTTCTATGGTATTTATGTATTTGTCAAAAAAAGATTCCATTCTCCCCACCCCGAAAAATGAAAAAAATCAAATGGTGGCAAATCCCAACGAAATATTAGGGAATCACCCTTCAGCAGACCATTCAGCCGAACTAAAGATCCGGATTTACAACTTCAGCCTTACCCACAGTCTTGATTGGAGAAATGCTCAGTATCTGGGTTTCAAGCTCATTAAGCTGGCTCTGGATGCGAGCATCGATGGCGCCAAAATCCGTTTCCACGATACATCCACCCTTATCAACGGAACTGTCTTCAACAACTGAAATGTTCTTGATGTTTTCCACCTGATGAATAAAGTCACCGATGTGTTCAGTGGTAAGCTTGACATCTGCAAGATTTACGCGCAGGACAACATCACCGGAACCCTTTACCTTCTTGAGGGCCTGGACAACATTGGACATGATTACACTCTTCTGGTTTTCAGAAAGAATCTTTACAACCTTGTGGGCAATAAGAAGGACAAGATTGACAATCTGCTGTTCAGTTCCGTCAAGGATTTCCTGCCTCTTTGCCTGAACGGCTTCGATCATCTTGTGGATGCGTTCTACAAGACGTTCCGCCTCTGCCTTTCCTTCAGTATATCCATCTTCATGGCCTGACTTGTAACCGTCGTTTTCAGCCTTTGCAAGGATTTCCCTTTCTTCTTCATGTGCCTTAGCAATAATCTGCTGTGCTTCTGCATTGGCCTGGGCAATGATTTCCTGGGCTTCCTTCTGGGCCTGGGCCTTTACAATCTGTGCCTGGTCAGCCTGGTGCTTAACCTGGGAGAAGGCTGCATTTTCAGCATTCTTAACGATATCATCAGCTTCCTTCTGGGCACGTTCCAGCATTTTCTGCTTTTCATGCTCCCAGGAAGCCTTGAAAGCTTCTGCCTCACGCCTAAGGTCATCAGCTGTCGGCCCTGTGTATTCAGGAACAACTTCTTCTACCTCTTCATGCGGAGGAAGAAATTCTTTTGTAAATTGAAGGAGAACCTTGTCAGACTTAGCGTTAACTTCTCCATATCTGAATACACTCTGTGCCATAGCTTAGTTCCTTTTTTCCATAAAAAATTTCAGACAACCATTTCATCGTCAGAAGAACGGGCAATAACGATTTCACCGTTGTCTTCAAGACGCCTGATGACAGAAACTATCTTCTGCTGGGATTCTTCAACATCCTTAAGACGAACAGGTCCCATGTATTCCATGTCTTCCTTAAGCATACCGGCAGCACGCTTTGACATGTTGCGAAAAATCTTTTCCTGAACTTCAGTATCAACAGACTTGAGGGCTTTTGCAAGTTCCTGTGTATCAACTTCACGGAGAACCTTCTGGATTGCACGGTCGTCAAGCATAACAATATCTTCGAAAACGAACATGCGCTTCTTGATTTCTTCTGCAAGTTCCGGATCGTCTTCTTCAAGGGTTTCGATGATGGCCTTTTCAGAAGAGCGGTCAACAAGGTTAAGGATTTCAACGATGCTGTCAACACCACCGGCAGCAGTATAGTCTTCTGAAGACAGTGTTGAAAGCTTCTTTTCAAGAACGCGCTCAACTTCACGGAGAACTTCTGGAGAAGTACGGTCCATGGTTGCAAGGCGCTTTGAAACTTCAGGCTGAATCTCGGCAGGAAGATTCTGCAGGATTGTGGCAGCCTTTGCCGGTTCAAGATATGCAAGGATCAGGGAAATTGTCTGTGGGTATTCCTGCTGAACAAAGTTCAAAAGGTGTGCCGGATCAGTGCGGCGGATAAAGTCAAAAGGACGAACCTGAAGGCTTGAGGTAAGCCGGTTGATAATGTCGATGGCCTTCTGTGAGCCAAGGGACTTTTCAAGAAGCTCGCGGGCAAAGTCAATACCACCAGTGGTGATAAAGTTCTGGGCCTGCATCAGCTCCTGGAATTCCTCAAGAACCTGGTCCTTGAAATCTGCATCAATTGTATCAAGACGTGCAATTTCAAATGTAAGTGTTTCCACTTCATCTTCACGAAGGTGCTTCATTACGTCGGAAGCAATGTCCGATCCAACGGCAACAAGAAAAATGGCAGCCTTCTGACGGCCCGTAAGGTTCTTATAATCTTTAGCACCACCCTTTTTCTTGCCTTTTTTTTCCATATCGTCAGCCATAACCTAGTCCTCCTTAAGCCACATAGAAAGAGCTTTAGCCACTGCATCCTTGTTTTCACGGAACCTTTCCATGACTGGATCCCTAACTTCAGCAGCCCTGGCTGCATTTTCACTGATTCTGTTCAATGTATCCGATGGAACCCACTTCTTTGTAATCCCGAACCTTACGAATTCTTCCAGGACGGAATTTTCAGCATTAACGTCATACCAGCCCGAAAGGTTCTTCATGTGACGGGAAAGCTTCTTAAGTTCATCAGTAGTAAAATATTTCAGGAGTCCTTCTGTTGCAAAAAGTCCAAGTTCTCCAAATATGACGGCAGCCATATCCTTGCCGGAAAGGGTGTTTTGAACGATAAAGCCAGACATGCACTATTCCTCCATGAGCCAGGTGCGGATAAGCATTGCAACGTCTTCCGGATGTTCCTTTGCCATGGCAATTGCATTTTCCTGAAGTTCTGCACGCTTGCGTTCCTCGACGGACATGGTAACTTCCATACCCTGCTGCTGGGCTTCCATAAGTGCCCTCTGTCGTGCTTCTTCCTGCTCGCGGATTCTCTGTTCTTCACGGAGACGGCGGCGGCGTTCAAGTTCACGGGTAATGAGACGGAATGCAATGAATGCAATTAGGACAATGGCAACACCGATAAGGCTGAACATGATGGTCCTGTTGCGGTTAAGGAGAGCGATGAAAGCTTCGTCTTCCCTACTGAATTCTTCAGTCCTGTCAAAAGGAATGTTTGTTACCGTAACGCTGTCGCCACGAGCCCTGTTGAATCCAACTGCATCCTGAACAAGCTTTGTAACCTGTGCAAGTTCCTCGCTGCTTATTGGAGTATAGATTCTCTTGAGGTGTCCCCTTTCAAGGATCCTGTTGTTGTTTTCGTCATATTCGTATGCCCAAGATCCATCGATGTTTACGGATACGGTCACGCGGTCGATCTGCGGGCTTGTGATTTCTGAAACCTGCTTTTCATTGAGTGCATAGTTGGTCTTATCACCGTCTTCCGTCGACTTTCCGATGACATTTGACATGTCGCTGTATACAGGAGGATTCTGACCTTCAACGCCTGCAGGTCCTTCAGGATTAAACCCGGTGCCCGTAAAAGTCTTATTCACCTTTTCCTGCGAAAGGACAAGGCTCGTAACGATTTCAGAATCATCGTATGGAGTGTTAGGGTTATCCGGTCTGATGGTGATGCCGCCATATTCACGTGAATTGGTGGTACGCTCAGACATGTTCATTTCAATCTTCATGTTGGCAAGCTTTACGCGATTCTTGCTGTAAGTGCCCTGAAGCGCCTTGAGGACAAGTGCCGAATATTCACTTTCCTTCTTGAGGATAAGCTTCTGCTGCTTTTCAATGTTGGAAATGCGGTCACTTTCTGCCATTCCCTCAAAATCATTGATCTGCTGTGAAGTTTCACCGTCCGTAATGACTATGTAGTCAGCCTTAAGGCCGTCAACGCTCCTAAGGATAAGGTTCTGGATGCTCCTGATTTTCTTCTTGTCCGTAAGAACATCACTTCCACCACGTGAAAAAAGGACTACGGATGCCGAAGTAGGATTTTCCGTGGCACTAAAAAGTGAGTCATCTGGAAGGTTAAGCTGGACTTCCGCTCGGGAAATTCCTTCAAGGGCTTCAAGATGCTGCTTGAGGGCAGTTTCCTGGGAACGCTTCCAGTTTACCTTGTCATCAAAGTCAGTCCTTGACCACCTTGTAACGTCAAAAAGCTGATATGCATCAAACCTCGAAGGAGCAAGACCTTCGGCAACAAGACGGCTCCTGTACCGCTTGGCAATCGATTCATCATCAACGGAAATAAAATTGTCAGAAGAAACGTAGGCCTTGATGTTGTCTGCATCAAGACGTGTGAGAATGCGCTCGCGTTCTGTCTCATCATTTACAGGTGAATTAAAAAGACGTACGGTAGCCGGCCTGGATGACATGTTGGCCATAATGATTACGGCAGCAATGGCAACCGCAGCAATACCACCGGCTATGATTTTCTGAATAGGCTTCCAGGAAGCCCACTTTGCTTTAATGGTTTCAGTAACTTTTTTGAACCATTCGTTCATATTGCCCTCCCATGAACGAACTAATTGTATGACATCCGTTGCACTCCCAATGCAAACAGATTACAATAGTATAACACAGTATACAAAATTTGACTAGTATATTTTTTTGGCACCCGTTGAAAAACCTGTCCTTTAGGAAGCAGCAGTACATGGGACCTGCGCAAGGCAAGAAACCATCACGCAGCATCCGACACAGGCGCCCTATGATTCCAGGTTCTAGCGGTTCTGTGAAAGGTCTGTCCAGCCCTTTACAAGACGTTCGATTACAGTCTGGGCAAGATCCATGGACATCTTTGCCTTTGCCATGGAAGTTGTAACGTCATGGATGTCAACGCTATCGGGATCCGTTACAATCTGCTCGTTAAGCTGTGAAACCTTAAGCTGCTGGCCGTTCATTTCGTTAAATGCCTGAAGAATGTAATCTTCAAAGCCGGCCTTCTTGACCTCGCCTGATTTCTGGGTTTCTGCCGGCTTAAAGCCTGTAAGGGCAGAAGTCCCAAGATGACCTGCAGAAGTTCTGTTAAGTTCAAGATTTCCAAAAGACATGTTCATTTATATTCCCCTCTATAAAGCAAACCAAAAATAAACCAAAATAAACCTGCTATGACAGGCAGTCCCAAAGACTACAGCCTAAGGGAACCATCTTCCATGCACTCAAGGCCTAAACTAGCGGCTTCCGATTTCAAGGGCAGAAGCAAACATTTCCTTGCTTCCCTGAATTACGCTGCTGTTTGCCTCGTATGCACGGTTGGCAGAAATCATGTCTACCATTTCATTCACGATGTTTACGTTAGGATATTCTACATATCCCTGGTTTGGACCGCTCTTGATTGCATCAGGATGGGAAGGATCATAAACCATTCTGCCCTGCTCCGTATCCTTGACAATGCTGCTTACGCGAACACCTTTTCCAGGCCCATTGTCCAGCGACGAATCTGCAAAAGGAGACCTCCACTGCGGATTATCAGAAGCAATCGGAGCAACAACCACCGTCTGCTTCCTGTAGGCACCGCCTTCCTGGGTGCGTGTTGTCGTTGCATTGGCAATATTATTCGAAATAACATCAGTGCGCAAGCGTTCTACGCTCATTCCTGTTGCTGCTATGTTTATGCTTGTAAAAAGTCCCATGTCATTCTCCTATTTCAAACCATATAATCCGGCATGCTGATGGCTACCGTCAGATAGACTTCATTGCAGTGTTTACCTGGGTAAACTGGAAATTTGTAAGCTGCGTCAAAAGCCTGTACTGCATCTGAATCTGAACGATATTCATTGCTTCCTGTTCCGCATCAACGTTGTTTCCGTTGGCCTTTGCAGTTGTCGTCCAGTCGCTTACACGGCGCGGTTCCACATTACGCCAGTCCCGTGGCATTTCACTCTGGATATGGCGGCTGTCCGATGTCTGCATTCTGAACCCTTCATGGGCAGTGTCACGGCTTTCAAAAGCCCTCTTAAGTTCACTTTCAAAATTAACCTGCTGTTTCTTGAAGTTAGGAGTCTCGCTGTTTGCAATATTATTTGCAGTTACCTGATAGCGAAGGCTTGTAACATCCATTGCGCGGTGAAGTAAATCCACTGAATTTGAAAAACTGTTCATTCCCATATTTCAATTTTCGGAAAATGAATAAAAAAGTTTAGGGCATCCAGAAAAAATGCAGTCCAGATTCCATATTTTTCAATTTTTTCCATTTTGAATGAAACCATCTTTGTTTTTTTCTGTTTATACTGTAAAAATATGGTTATGAAGAAAGCAATTCTCCTTGTCCTTTTATCAATGCTCATGGCAACGGCCGCCTTTTCCTCTTCAGGACGCGATTCAGCCTTTACTGATGAAGAACTCAAGGCCATAGAAGCCTTCTGGAATTTCCGCATGGAACTTACACTGCTGGAAGATGATGACACGGCGGCAAAAGCCCTGGAAGACTACAGGATCAACAAGCACCAGACCAATCCTTCACTGGGAGAGGAAGCAAAAACCGTCATTGAATGCAACATACTGATGGAAAGCTTCAACTACCGCTACGGATTTGCCGGCGAACACAAGGAATCAAGGAAAGACTTTGATAATGCAAGGAAAAAGCTTAAGGCATGCATGGCTTCAAGGCACGACAGCCAGCTGAGCCCTTACACACTTCTTTGCTATGCAGACATTACAAGCTACTTCATGGCATATTCCATTGCAGACATAATAATGATGGGAATGAGCGTTAAGAAATACCAGGAAAAATCCCTGGAGCAGGACCAATCCTTTTCACCTGCCATGATAAACTACGGGCAGTGGTTCTACTATTCCCCAAAAATCTTTGGCGGATCCAAGGAAAAGACCAGGCAGTGGCTTACAAAGGCAATAGACAACTCAAAATCCCGTGCAGAGGAATTCTATGCAAGAACAGCCTACTCCCAGTTTCTTTTTGAAATGAAGGAATACGAGGAATGCAGGGTTCAGATTGAAAAATCAGAAAAACTTTGCCCCGGAAGCAGGTACACGGCCCTCTTGAGAAGCATAAATTCCCAGGGACTTTCCATCAACGACTATAACAAGACCAAGTCTAAGATCCTTAAGTCTGCAGACGAATACAAGAAGAAGAACAAGATCGAGGACTGACTCGTCCATGGCTGGCTGCTTCCACGCCATAAATCAGGCAAAGGGTTGCCTGGTTGCCTGACATGATGCTAAATCAGGCCCCTTCACCTTTACAGCTTACGGTTTTCTAAAGGATGTAACGCTCCAGGTTCTGGTTCTGGACAATGCCGTCGAGACGCTTATCCACAAAGGCACCGTCAATGACGATGGTTTCGCCACAGTGAACATCCGCATCAAAGCTCAGTTCCTCAAGAACAGATTCCATTATGGTGTGGAGGCGCCTTGCACCTATGTTTTCCTGGTGGCTGTTGACCTCTTCTGCAATTGAAGCCATCCTGTCCACGGCTTCTTCCGAAAACTTGAGGTCAACGCCTTCCGTGCCCAGCAAGGCTTCATACTGCTTGACCAGGGCATTTTTCGGTTCAGTAAGTATGCGCTTGAAATCTTCCTTCTTGAGAGCCTCAAGTTCAACACGCAATGGAAAGCGCCCCTGAAGTTCTGGAATAAGGTCGCTTGGAGCAGAAACGCTGAATGCACCAGCCCCGATAAAGAGAATATGGGTCGTATTGATGACACCCCATTTTGTATTAACGTCACAACCTTCAACAATTGGAAGAATGTCACGCTGCACTCCTTCACGGCTGACTTCTGCCCGCCCCCCTTCACCGCCATGGGTTGCAATCTTGTCTATTTCGTCAATGAAGATGATTCCGCTCTGCTCAACGCGGGCCTTTGCCTCGTCTGCCACCTTGTCAGAATCAGTCTGGCGGTCAAGGGTCTGTTCCATGAGGATCTTTCTTGCCTCACGCACGGTGACCGTCTTTCTCTTGTTTCTTCCCCCGGAGAGCATTTCCTGGATTCCATTAAGGCTGGCTTCCAGGTCTTCCGGATTTCCACCGCCCATCATGCCCATGCTAAGGCTGGGAGTTGAATGGACTGTCACTTCCACAGTACGGTCTTCAAGCCTGCCTTCACGAAGCATCTGGCGGAACTTTTCCCTTGTGGAAGAAAGCCTTTCCCTTTCCTCGGCAGAAACGGAATCCTCGGCAGCCCCAGAAGAACCGGATGCCGTATCCTGTTTCACGCCGCTTCCTTCTGCACTTTCCTTTGGAATGTCTATCTTGATTACACTGCCCTGAATGGGACTCTGGCTGCCAAATATGTTGCCAAGAACCTGCACGTTATTCCTTGGGACATCAAATCCAGAATCCTTCCTGGATCCGCTGCCAGGCAAAAGCAGGTCGAGAATCTGCTCTTCTACCATTGGAATGCACTTTTCCCTGAGCTTTTCCTGCATCTCCGACTTAACCATGTTATAGCCTACGGCCATCAGGTCACGGACCATGCTCTCAACATCACGGCCCACATAGCCGACTTCCGTATATTTAGTTGCCTCAACCTTCAGGAATGGAGCCCCGCAAAGCTTTGCAAGACGCCTTGCAATTTCAGTCTTTCCGCATCCCGTAGGCCCGATCATGAGAATGTTCTTGGGGGCAACTTCATCACGAATCTCATCCGACAGCTTTATGCGGCGCTGGCGGTTCCTAAGGGCAACGGCAACAAAACGCTTAGCCTTGGTCTGCCCCACGATATAGTTATCAAGCTTTTCAACAATCTGTGCCGGAGTAAGCCCGTCAGGGATTCCAGCCCTATTGACCTTACAACCTGAATCCACCGGCTCACCCACAACAACTGCATTTTCCATATTTTCCATGGCCATAAATCAAAGCTCCTCAACCACAATATTGCTGTTGGTGTAAATGCAGATCTGACCTGCAATCCTAAGGGACTTTTCTGCAATCTCCTTGGCAGAAAGGCTGCTTGACTCCATGTACGCCATGGCAGAAGCATAGGCATAGTTCCCCCCGGAACCGATGGCAAGAATGTCATTTTCAGGTTCAATAACGTCGCCGCTTCCAGAAATCAGGAGGATCTTGGAAGAATCAGCCACAAGAAGAAGGGCCTCCAGCTTGCTCATGCTGCGTTCAGTACGCCAAAGTTTTGCAAGTTCCACGGCAGCCCTGGTAAGGTCCCCGTTAAAGGTCTTAAGCTTTTCCTCAAATTTATCAAAAAGGGTAAATGCATCAGCAGTGGCCCCGGCAAATCCCGTAAGAACCTTACCGTCAAAAATACGACGCACCTTGCGGGCATTGCCCTTCATCACCGTATTACCCATGGTAACCTGACCGTCACCAGCCATGGCAACCTTACCATTCCTGCGCACTGCAATAACCGTAGTACTTCTTATCCTGTTTTCTTCAGAATTCATCATAAAACCAGTAATTTCCTATTTTGTTTTTTTATCTTCATAACGTGCAACAATCTTGCCGTCGATTTCATTCAGTTCAAGAATATTATAGTTGTTGTAATTCTGGACAAGCCAGTCATCATAGGCCGTCCAGCTGTCAAATTCCTGTGTCATAATCCCCACCAAAAAAAGCTACATGTTGGCATACTGCTGCACGCCGTCTTCCAGATGCTCGATCCTTACGCCAGCCTGGGCAAACATGTCAAGGGAATCCTTTTCATCATGATAATGCTTCTCGCACACAACCCTGACAATGCCACAGTTAATCAAAAGCATGGCACAGGTACGGCATGGAGTCATGCGGCAGTAAACCGTTGCCCCGTCAATTGAAATGCCCCTCTTTGCAGCCTGGCAAATGGCATTCTGCTCTGCATGAACGGTGCGCACGCAATGCTGCGTCACTGAACCGTCATCATGAAGCATCTTCTTCAGAAGGTGCCCTGCCTCATCGCAATGTGGAAGCCCCTGTGGAGAGCCAACATAACCCGTAACAAGAATCTGGTTGTCCTTGGCAATGACACAACCGCTGCGCCCCCTGTCACAAGTGGCACGCTTGGCAATGGTCCGTGCAACTTCCATGAAATATTCATCCCATGTTGGGCGTACGTATTTTTCTTCCGGCATAAAAAGCCTCCTGTATAAAAAATCCGCGCAATCTTTGCAAAGTCAGTGCAAAACCAGTGCGCAGCGGTCTCAGCTCAAAAAAATAAAGCAAAGAAACCGCCAGCAGGACCCAAAGGCCATCGGCCCTGCCAGCAGTCAAAAGCCAGGTTATTTTACTGCTTCAAAAATGATGTCTGCAACGAAAATGGCTGCAAGAACCCATGTAGCAGCAGGAATGTCCTTAGACTTCTTGCCTGCAACCTTTGCAATAACATAGGCAATCATGCCGAATGCAATTCCCTTTGAAATAGAGTAAGAGAAAGGCATGACCATGATTGTAACAAAGGCTGGAATTCCTTCAGTAGGATCCCTAAAGTCAATGTCAGCAACCTGCTGGAGCATGAGGAAGCCAACGAAAATCAGGGCTGGAGCAGTGGCTGCACTTGGAATGAGGGCAAAGATAGGCGTCATGAACAGTGCAACAAGAAAGAGAACGCCTGTTGTTGCCGAAGTAAGACCCGTACGTCCACCGGCTGCAACACCAGAAGAAGATTCAACAAAAGAAGTAACGGTTGAAGTTCCAAGACATGCACCTGCAACAGTACCGATGGAATCTGCCATAAGGGCCTGCTTAGCCTTAGGAATGTTGCCGTTAGAATCAACAAGACCTGCCTGCTGGGTAACGCCCATGAGGGTTCCGATGGTATCAAAAAGGTCCGTAAAGAGGAAAGTAAACACGATCACAAGGAACTTAACGGAAAGAACGCCTGCCCATTCAAACTTGCACAAAAGTGGTGCTGCAGGAAGGCTGAATGGCTTCCATCCTTCAGGAATCGAAGTAACCCCAAAAGGAATTCCGATGATGGTTGTGGCAATAATTGCAAGAAGGATTGCACCAGGAACCTTCATAAGGTACAGGACAATTGTAAGCACGAGACCGATCATGGCAACGACGGCAGGCTTTGAAGCCATGTCAAGGTTAACAAAGCCGATGACCGTACCGGTTTCAGAAGAAACAACGCCTGCATTGGCAAGACCGATGAGGGCGATAAAAAGACCGATACCAACTGCAACAGCCTTCTTCATGCCGGCAGGAATGGCATTAATGATCTTTTCACGGATTCCAAAAAGCGAAAGAAGGATAAAGATGATTCCTTCGATAAGAACTGCAGTAAGGGCCAGCTGCCATGAACAACCCATGCCAAAGCAAACCGAATAGGTAAAGAAAGCATTGAGTCCCATGCCAGGAGCAAGGGCAACAGGAAGGTTTGCCCAGAAAGCCATAACCAGGGTAGCAAGGGCAGAAGCAATTGCAGTGGCAGTAAACACGGCGGCAAAAGTCATACCGTTACCGATAGAACCAAGCATGCCAGGGTTAACGGCAAGAATATATGCCATGGCAAGGAATGTAGTCACACCACCGACAATTTCGCGGCTGACAGTGGTTCCATTTTCCTTAAGTTTGAAAAACTTGTCCATAATTCACCTCCAAAAATGAATGCAGAATTATACCACCATGCAAAAAAAATTACTACGGAAAAACACAAAACCTTCCATAATGGAAATAATAATGGGGGGGTAAGCCTTCCCCTACGCTGGCACTTCGTTGCCCGCTACCCCTTCCAGAATGTCAGCACCTGAACCGCATAACCGCACCATTCCCTGGGCACCATCAACCGCAGATTTTTTTTCATATTTTTTTAACAATCCTATTGACATTTTTTTTCAGAAAATATATAGTTTTAAACATCAGCAACGCAAGGAGCTGACAAAAAAAATCTGCGGTAGTCGTATAATGGCTTATTACCCCAGCCTTCCAAGCTGGAGACGAGGGTTCGATTCCCTTCTACCGCTTCTAAACCTTAGCTTAATCTGCTAAGGTTTTTTTTGTTTTAAAACATACGGTTTTCTTGCTGGACAAATTTTCAAGAAGGGAATCGAACGCGCAGCGAACGCCGAGCAAGTGCGAGGATAAGCACACAGGAGGTGTGCGTAAGTGAGCGGAGCCGCCCGAAAGGAGGAGCCATGGAAGGCGACGACTGCAGGGGCGATTCCCCCCTACGTGCACGGCACTCCGGGTGCAGCGCTAAAAACAGTCCACCGGACTGTTTTCTTAACGCGCTTTATCTACCGCTTCTAAACCTTAGCTTAATCTGCTAAGGTTTTTTTGTTTTAAAACACACGGTTTTCTTGCTGGACAAATTTTCAAGAAGGGAACCGAACGCGCAGCGAACGCCGAGCAAGTGCGAGGATAAGCACACAGGAGGTGTGCGTAAGTGAGCGGA
>JAZLGN010000043.1:0-24498 GCA_045616325.1 Treponema sp. | reverse complement strand
CCACCATTTCTGATTTTTGCAGGATGATAAACAGCAATTTTTGATTCTTCACCAGTAGCATAATTCAAATCATTTTTTCGGACTCGTTTTTCAACATCTTCTTTTTTCTGAAAATTATTTCTGCAGTAATTATCAAAATCTATAGAATTGTAGAAAGCAATCCATTTTTTCTGAGTATCTTCATCTTTCCAAAGTTCAGAATTTCCTTCATAACCGATAACTTTCCAGCGAATAAAATCTGAAACATCATCTTCCTTGATTTCTTTTGATTTTAAATCATCAGGAATAGTTTTTTTTGAAACATAATTAAAAACAGCTTGAACTTTTTCGTTTGAATTTGAAGACGATGCCCAACTTGAAAGAAGATTTATGTATTTTTCAAACTTTTCTCCAGCCCCCGAAACATATTCTAGTTTATCAAAAAGCGGATAAGCATCAGCTCCACTTGAACGAGAGGAACAACTTTCAGTACAAGGCATACAAGTAATTCTGTCCCTATCCTTTTTATCGATTAAATCTGCTGTAACAAAATTTCCGTTTTTATCCAAAGTAATCGTCAGAGAAACATTGTTTGTAATGTGATAAATTGGATAAGGTTTATCACTTGATTTTTTTTCAATCATCTTATCGTAGACTTTTTCGAGTTCTGTTATCCAATTCATTTAGTCCTCCGATTCAACGCTTTTAACAACAGGTTTCTTAGCAGAATAATTTCTGATTTCTCGTTTTATAGTGCAAGTTTCTGGACGAGGAAATTCAATAATTCCGTTGTTCATCTTTGCATTCCAAAAACGCGCTATTAATTTTTCTGTTGGATTTTCTGTTGGATAATCAAATCCGTGAAACATCATTCCGAAAGAAAACTCTCCATCATTATCATAAAAACTCTCGCCTTCACCAAATTTACAAGGCTCTACATATCCATAACATTCTCTTGCCCCAAGAAAAATATCACGCCGACCGCCTTTTGCAAGAGAACGCTTTGCAATATCAAAATGCTTGTCTTCGTTTCTGTCGCCTTCCAAATCAGGGCGTTGCATATTCCATTCAAAATGTGCCTTTACCTGATATTCAACATCACGAAGATATGTGTAAATCGAAAGATCATTTCCACCGCTATAACAAATTGGTTTTACATTTTTTGATTCAGTTCTGATTTTTTTTATGATGCGAACCTTATCAATTATCCAAACAATCGTTGGTTTCCAGTAAATGCTTTGCGTTATGCCTTTAATTGCTTCATAAGTCGGGATCTGATATGTACTTTTTTCTCCGCCGATTTTTGTAATTGGATCGGTAAAAAGAGCATTTATGCCCCAAACTTTGAATTCAATGCTATTTTCTTTCAAAACAACCTCCTTTTTGACAATAAAATAATTATACTTTAGTTTTTCAATTTAAAAAAAATTCTAAAAGACATTTACCGTCATTCCAACAAACTCTTTGGAAAGTCCAAACTCATCGCTATAAAATCCATCATTCAAAACATAAATTTCTGAATCAGGAATAACCTCACGGATTAAACCGTCACGCACAAGATTTGATAATTGATTTGAATAAACATTTACAGAAAATTGCTGAGCTTCATTTAGAATCAATTTCAATTCTGAAAAATAATTTTCATCATATTTTTCAAGCCCAGCCAATCTTCCGATTAAATCTGTACCTTCGTTGTAAGGAACAATAATTCCGATTGTGGACTTTTCAATTACACCAAATTCTTTCCAAGCGGTTTCAAATGCTTGAGAGAAAGGTTGCTTATAATCTTGATTATTATGAATTCTTTGATATTCAGAATGACTTACAGAATTGTCAGAAAGTAAATCCAAAATTGTTGTTTCTTTTCCATCAATGGAATACTTAAGCTGTTCTTCAAAATGCTGGTCATAATACTTTGTGAAATAATTTTGAATTGTTGATGGATTTAAGAGATTTGTCTCTTTATTTTGAAGCAGTTCTCTCATTACTTTTTGTCCCAGCTTCAATTCTTCCACCGACCCAAGTTTTTCATCTTCTACTTCAAATATCGTAACTTTTCCGAGATTTTCACATTCGCCGTTTCTGTTACAGCGTCCAGCAGTTTGAATAATGGAATCAAGTCCTGCCAAATATCGCAACGCACCGCCAAAACTCAAATCAACGCCTGCTTCGATTAAGCGAGTTGAAACACACACAACTTTTACATCATCAGCAAGATTTTTTTCAATCTCCTTAAAAATCGCTTTTCTGTGTGCAGGACACATATTTGTACTTAGATGATAAACTTTTTCAGCACAACCAGATTCTTTTACTTTTTCATAAAGTTCCTTTGCTTGTGGTTTTGTGTTTACGACAGCAAGAAAACTTTTACAAATTTTCATTTCTTCTTTTATGTAATCAACGACATATGCAATATCAGATTTATTTGTTCCAAAATTTGTTTTGTCGATAAACTCAACTCGCTGCAAAGATTCGTAATGCTCATAAACATTTTTGATGACTTCGTTTTCTTTTGGAAGATTTATTCTAAAAAGTTCATCGCCAATTCTATCAAGTCCAGGTTGAGTTGCAGTACAAAGCAAAGTCGAACAACCACAAGTGTTTACAAGATATTCAATTCCCCAGTTAAAAAGATAAGTGCATTTTATTGGCAAAGTCTGGATTTCATCAAAAACAAGAACGCTATTAAATAATTTATGCATTCTTCTGATTTTCTTTGTTCCGTATGCAAAAAGCGTTTCCAAAAACTGAACCATTGTTGTAACAATTACAGGAGCATCCCAAGTTTCTGATATTGCTTTAAATTCATCTCCATAAATATCCTCTTTTTTTTCATCAGAAAGATTTGAATGACATTCAAGAACAATTTTTCCTTTTGTATCTTCGTCTTCAAGAATATCCCGGATAACCTGAGCATTCTGGTCAAGAATTGAAGTATAAGGAGCGATTATAAAAACCTTTTTCATATCGTGAGTTTTTGCCTGATTCAAAGCAAACCGAAGCGAGGCCAAAGTTTTTCCAGCTCCAGTCATTGCAGAACAAGAATAAATTCCTTTTTCTTTCATCCCAAATTCCAAGCAAGAAGCCGAAAGACTTTTTCTGATTTCACCAAGTTTTCCAGTGTTTTCAAAAGTTGCTAATTTTGCTTCAAGTTTTTGAAGAAGTTTTTCCCAATCTGGAATTTTTTCATATTTTTGAAGATCCAGTTTTTCATCATTATCAAAAGAAGCACTGTTTGTTCTATCAGCATCAATCAAACAGCTGGAAAGATTTCTGAGATGAAGTCCTTTGTTAAATTCAAACTGTTTTCTCGTGCGACAAGCTTTTTTACACTTTTCAAAAAACTCTTTTCGAGTATCATTTTTCAAACAATTACTTTCAAGACATTTTTGAATTTCTGCTTTTATTTTTTCAGAAAGATTTGATTCAATTTCTGGTAAATCTTTCTTTGTATCGTCTTTTTCAAGTCGTCTCTTAAAATCAGTTTCGCCTTTCAGATTCAGAAAATCAGGAAGACCTTGTCCGTGATGAAACATAACTATTGCTTGAATTATCTGTTCAGTAAGACTCAATTTTTCTGAAACTTTATGTTCAATAAATTGTCCGCCTACAGTTGCATGGTCTTTATTCTCTCGTTTTTTACCAGCAATGTTATCTTTTAAATATTGTTGCCATGACTTTGTGTATTTTCCAAAATCGTGAATAAGCCCTGCAAGTTGTAAAAGAGTTCCCATCTTGAAATCTCTTCCAAAAATTTCAGCTAAATTTGACGTTTCCCAAAGATGAGTCTCAAGCAATTGATATTCGTTATCTGTTTTTCTATTTCTTGCGTAGTAATTCAATGAAAACTCCTATATTTAAAGGATGTTTTGGTAAGTGTGCTATCTAATCCAATTTAAGAAAGTTTTTTTCATTTGGCAACTTTTTTGTGTGATTTTTTTTGAGTATGACTGGTACAGAAAAACTTCGCTTGGATGTGTGTTTTACCATCGCCATGTTCTGTGTTCCGCATTTGATTAGGTTTTCTAATTTTGTTGCGGAACTAACTGGCGGCATGGTTCATAACGCTATTAGCTTCTGGAATCCCCCCAAGGGGGAAAAAAATAACCCCGGAAACTCGTGGTCTCCGGGGTGTGAATTAGACGCGGTCTAATTAGTCCTTCTTGTCTGTCTTGCGCTTCTTGTTAAGGAGCTTGCGTTCGAGAGAAGTGTTCTTCTGGTGAAGAATAGCTGAAGGCTTTACGTAGTATTCACGCTTCTTGTATTCGCGGATAATGCCTTCCTTTTCAACCATGCGCTTGAAACGCTTGATTGCCTTTTCGAGGTTCTCTGTATCGTCTACATTGATTGTTGCCATTGTAATTCCCCTCCTTAGAAACGAAAATTTTCGTAAGTAATCGATTTTTGCATATTTTAGGATTTTATTCAAGGGGAAAAAGCCAAGTGCCGGGAAAATTCTTGAATTCAGCATTGCGCAATTAGTTGCGCAGTTCTTTCATAATTTTATCAACACGCGTTGACTTCTGAAAATATTGTGCTATTATCTATTTAACGGGGGTCGAAAGCTACCAGCAAACAGGTTTAGGCCCCTCAAAAACCCGCAATTTTTTTTGGAGCAGTTTATGGCAACTTATTCATACGACAGCAAAAGCCTTTTTAGAGACGGCAAAAGATGGTTCCCTGTAATGGGTGAGATTCATTACTCGCGCTATCCTGACTGCGACTGGAAGGATGCCCTTCTTAAGATGAAGGAAGGCGGCGTTGACATTGTTTCTTCTTACGTTATCTGGATTCACCATGAGGAAATCGAGAATGAATATGACTGGAGCGGCTGGAGGGACCTGCGCAAATTTGTTGAGACAATCAAGGAATGCGGTCTTTCCATGATCATCCGCATCGGGCCATGGAGCCATGCAGAGGTTCGCCACGGCGGATTCCCTGACTGGCTTTTGGCTAAGTGTCCTGATGCACGTTCTACAAACGACGAAAAGTATTTTGCAGAAGTTGAAAAGTGGTACAGGGCAATCTATGCCCAGGTTAAGGGGCTTTTTGTAAATGACGGCGGTCCAATCATCGGTGTTCAGATTGAAAATGAATACGGTCACTGCGGTGGACTTTCCGGTGCAGAAGGTGAGGCTCACATGAAGCGCCTTGAAAAGATGGCCCGTGAAATCGGCTTTGATGCTCCCCTTTATACTGCAACGGGCTGGGGTGGGGCAATTACTGCCGGCATGCTTCCTGTCATGGGCGGATACTGTGACGCTCCATGGGATCCACGCATTACCCAGATTGAACCAAGCGGAAACTACGTCTTTACCCACGAAAGGAATGACCATGCCATCGGATGCGATTTTGGCATCGGTGAGACGATTACCTTTGACATGACAAAGTATCCATACCTTACTGCGGAACTTGGCGGCGGGCTCCAGGTGACATTAAAGCGTCGTCCGGTTTCCCATCCAAAGGACATTGGCGGAATGAGCATTGCAAAGATGGGCAGCGGCTGCAACCTTTTGGGTTACTACATGTACCACGGCGGCCAGAATCCTGAAGGCAAGCTTACGACCCTTGAAGAAAATATTGCAACAGGTTCCCTCAACGACATGAGCGTAAAGAACTACGACTTCCGTGCACCTCTTGGCCAGTACGGCATGCCTAATGGAACCTATGACGAGATCAAGTTGTTCTCCATGTTTGTTCATGACTTTAGCGAGAAGTTTGCCCTTTCCGATACGTTCCTTCCTTCGGACAATCCGCTTAAGCCTGAAAACAGCAGCGACCTCCGCACAAGCTGGAGGCACTATGACTGCAGGAAGTGCGGCGACAAGCGCGGCTGGGTTTTTGTCAACAACTATCAGCGTCTTGTAAAGATGGATGAGCACAAGGCTGTTGTCCTTTCTTCTCCTGCTGAACTTAATGCCGGAATCAGTTTCCCTGCAGTTGATGTGGCAGACAGGGATTACTTCTTCCTTCCGTTTAACATGAGGGTTGGGGACAGTGTTCTTGCAACTTCCCTTTGTACGCCTCTTTGCCGTTTGGATAACGAACGCAAGGCATACGTGTTCTACAGTGCGGCAGCTCCTGCCGGCGGTAAGTGTGCGGACAGGAATTCAGTATGTTCTTCAGATAATGCAGACGGTAAATTCTATCAGTTTGCAGGAAAGGCTTCAGGCAGCGAGGACATTGTTACCCTGACAAGGGAAGATGCCCTCAAGGCACACAAGGTTGTTTCTGGAAACAGGCAGTACCTTATCATCACGAAGGATGTCATGTTCCCTGAAGTCAAGGATGGAAAGACTGTGCTAAACTTCCAGACTGATTCAAGGGTTGAATTCAAGTCTTACCCGGCCCTGGATGTTGTTCCTGCAGGATTTGCAGTTAAGTCAGGTTGCGGTGAAGACGGCTTTACGGTTTACGAATCCGTTGCCTGCGCAGGGGAAGCCCCATCAGTAAGGGCAGAAAAAATTTCTGATGATGGAAAGACTGCAGTCTACGGCATAACTGTTGGAAGCTGGTCTGACCTTGAGGATGTCTTTGTTGACATCAGTTACAGCGGTAACTGTGCACGTCTTTACGAAGACGGTAAGCTTATTGACGATGCAATTTATAGCGGTGATGAATATCCATGGTCCATCGGGCTTAAGCGTTATGGAAAGCAGGAACATACTTTCCGCATGGAAATTGACGTGCTGGAAAAGGATGCACCTGTTTACCTTGAATCAAGGCCGGACTTTGGCGGTGAGAATTCCGTAAAGAAAATCCTTGGTGTTGCTTCAAGGCCTGTGGCAAGGATTACTGCAACAATAAACTAGGGAATCATCGGTTCCCGTAAATCTTCCTCCTTTTTTGTTTTGTTCCACCTGGACCTGCAACCGGGTGGAACTTTTTTTTGCTCATGGGCGTGTTGAACCTGCATTGTGTGGCGAGGGGTGCCTTGTAATGGCCGGTGGCGGATGACTGCAAGGACCGGTGGCGGATGACTGCAACGTTAGGCAAATGCTTAACCCTGCAAAAAAAATAAATTCATGACAATCATATATGCATGGAAGAAACAAATTGCAAAGATCAGCAGGAAGGATTCAAGGCCTTTAAGGAATGGGATCCGGCGCAGGCGGTGGAAGATCCCGTAATGGATCCGGCAAAAAAGGCATTCGGCATAAGCTATCTTTATCCGTGGCAGCGCATTGTAATTGAAAACATTCTTGATGGATGCAGAGGGCGTGGCGGTGAGGTCTTGGCCATGGATGCTGCGGATGGGGAATGCATTTCATCCGGAGATGGCGGCATTTTTCAAGGTGGGGAAAGTGATGCTTCGGGCGACGGTGAATGTGGGGATTCAGATGACCGGACACTGTATCGCGGACGCCAGATTGTACTGCTCCCAACCGGGGCTGGAAAGTCCCTTTGCTTCCTGACTCCGGCCATACTGCTTCCCGGGGCGACCATGGTCCTGTATCCTCTTCTTGCCCTGATGTCGGACCAGAAGCGCCGCATGGATGAAGGTGGAATCACAAGCGTGGTTTTCCGGGGCGGTCAGAGCGAGGCGGAACGGGAAGAAAACTTCCGGAAGATTTCTGATGGTGCAAAGATAATCCTTGCAAATCCCGAGGTTCTTGCAGCAGGAGAACTTCTTGAGCGGTTGAGTTGCTGCAATATTTCCCACATTGCCATTGACGAAGCCCATTGCGTTTCCGAGTGGGGCGACAGCTTTAGGCCTGCATACCTTGAACTTGGAAGAATCATAAAGAAACTGGATCCTCCTGCCGTGACTGCCTTTACGGCAACTGCAAGTCCTTCCGTTTTGTCCAGGGTCTCGGAAGTTCTCTTTGGCGGAGAAGTTCACATAGTAAGAAGCGACAGCGACAGGCCAAACATTCATTACAGGGTAGTCAATGCCTATGCAAAAAAACGTGCAGCCTTTCTGCTTGCCCTTACGGAACGGAAGCCGCTGATAATTTTCTGTGGAACCAGGAAAAAGTCGGAGGATATGGCCCGGGAGCTTGCAGCCTATCTTGGACCGGAAAAGGTGCGGTTTTATCATGCAGGCCTTGAGAGGGAAGAAAAGGATGCTGTTGAAAAATGGTTCTATCCAAAAACCGACGCAGTCCTTTGCTGCACATGCGCTTTTGGCATGGGAGTGGACAAGAAGGACATCCACACGGTAATCCATCTTGAACCAAGCCCTACGGCAGAAAGTTACATTCAGGAGGCGGGCCGCGGCGGCAGGGACGGATCCGTTGCCGATGCAATTCTGCTTTGGAGCCCGGCAGATTCCCTCAGGGCCAATAAATTTCCGGAAGGCAGCCGGGAACGTGTCCTAAAGCAATTTGCGGAAAGCACCACATGCCGCCGCCAGGTTCTTCTGGATGCCCTCGGTGGGGAACAGGCTGCATGCGACGGATGCGACGTGTGTAAGCGGGGAGGGCCTGCCCCCTTTGCCAGCGATGCGGAACAGGTTCTTTCCATCGTAAGAAAATTTCCCAACAGGTTTACACTGGACGACCTTGCCTACGAAAGCACAGGGATCTTCAATAGGAAAAATGCTGCCCTGTATCCCATGGGCTTTTACGAGCACAGTGACAGCGAGGAGATCATAAGCCAGCTCATTGGCCAGAACATGATCCTACAGGGAAAAAACTTTTTCCGCGGCCTGATGAAATTCAATCGAAGGAAAAATTCTTCTCATTGCCCGGGAAAGTGACGGCGTACCATGTTCCGGGATTTCCTGTCCAGTATTTCCTGAAGGCCTGGATAATGTCCTGGGCAGTCAGTGCCTTTATGGCTTCCAGGTTCTTAAGGTCCTGGTTCATGTCTCCATAGTGAATCATGTTGACGGTAAGGTTGAACAGCTTGTCCTTGGCAGTCTTTTCGTCTTCATAAAGGGAATTGATGTACTTGTTCTTGTAGCTCTGGAGCCGTTCTTCTATTGAATCAAGCTGGTAGGTGCCGTCAGGATTCTTTGAACCGATGACCTTTCCTTCGAGCATTATGGCCTTTGCTTCCTCAGATGCCTTTACAATGTTCTTGTAGTCTGTGACCTTGTACAGGAATTCCTGGCCAAAGGGTGCCCTTGATGCAGAAAGACTTACGTTTGGCGTATAGCAGATTCCGTATTTTTCGCGGACGATGGCATAGTGGGTGTTGGCGTAAATTGATGCTGCCATTGCAGTTGGAATGTAGTCACTGCTGTCCAGGGATGGGGATGTGAACACCCTTACGACGTGGGCTGCTCCTTCTGCCGACGGGTGTGTGACAATCACGGGTTTCTTGGCTTCAACTTCAATAGGGTTAACCTGGATTTCTTCAAAATGCTTTTCCCCGCTGAATTTTACTGCCCCCAGTGTGGAGTTGAGTTTCTTTGCAAGGGCCTTGCCATTGATGTTTCCTGCAGCGACAACAAACCAGTTTCCGCCATCGATAATCTTATGGTGAAGTTCCCTCATGTTTTCTTCCGTAATGTTCGGGGCCGATTCCGGTGTGACCCTTGTGCGGGCGGCATGGGGATGTCCCCTGTAGATGTCGTTGATCACTGTTCTGCTCAGGATGGAAACCGGGTCATTCTGCATGTGCTGCACGGACTGGGACAGGCTTGTATTCAGCATGAAAAGAACCTTCTCCTCAAATTTTGGGTGGAGGAATCCGTCCGTAAACACGTCCAGCAGCCTGTCAAAGTATTTGTCCCTGGCAACAAGGCTCATTATTGTTCCAGAAGTTATGCAGTCGTTTCCGATGTATGCGGATGTGTCAAAATAGATTGAATTGCGCGTGTCGTAGCTGTATTTTTCCGATGACTGGCACATTATGGAAAAGAGCGCGTCTTCCAGTCCGGAAGTTTCCCTTGTAAGGTGGGTGATGCCGCCTGTGCATGCAATGGCAATGGAATTCTTTACAGACGGGGTGTTCACTACATAAAGGGGAATTCCGTTTGCAAGGGTCAGGGTTTCCACGCTTCGCTTTGTTTCCGACTGTACCCCCTCCTGCTTTTCTGAAGGAACGTAAATTTCTTTCTCAAGTACAAAATCCGTTTCCCTTGGAATAAGATCCGGGTTTGGCTGGTACTGTGGAAGGTCCCACCAGTTTTTTTCGTCCATGGTGATGGTGTAGAATCCCAGGCTTTCAAAATCCTGCTTCTGTTCTTCGTATAGCTTTGGATTGACAAGAACTACAATATATGGGTTTGCTTCGGTGAAGTATTTTTTTACGAAGGCATCGCATTCCTTCTGGGAAATTTTCAGGTTGAATTTTTCAAAGAAGGTGTCAGCATCATGCTTTGCCCATGTGTCCCTCAGGGCGGAAAGAATTGATTCCGGGGTTTCCATGATGCCGGCTTCTGCATCCTCGATCTGTGACTTGAACTTTGCCTTTTCTGCAGAAGAAAAATTTGCCTTGTTGGAAAGGGTTTGGGGCAGAACCTTGCCGTAGAATTCATCCTTTAAAAGCTGTGCCCTTCTGGCAAGGTTTTCCTGGGGCTCCGTCACTACGGCAATGAAGGACATGGTGGAAGTGATTCTCCTAAGTCCCAGGGAAAAATCCGTGTACGTCTGGTCTGGAATTTTTAGCTCCGGGTTTCCAGGAAGAATTGCGTTCATTTCTGAATCAGGCTTATTTAAAAGATAGGAAAGGTATTCGGCGGTGTTAATCTCGCTTTTTGCAAAGTCACAGTCCGGTCCCCTCCATGCCATGTAGATGTGGGCTGCCTGCTCAGGAAGTTTTTCGTAGGGCATGACTGCATATTTTGCCTGCGGAAGGGGCCTTGGTTCAAGCTGCTGTTCCTTTCCGGGACGGTTCATTCCATTGTTGCTCCAGCTTCCGTAAATGTTTTTTACAAGTTCAATTGTCCTGTCCGGGTTTACGTCGCCGCCGATAAAGAGGGCTGCATTACACGGAATGTAGTATGTTTTCTGCATCTCGCGCATCTGGGCCAGGGTTGCATTGCGCACGATGTCGTAGGAACCGCCAACGTCTGTTTTCCATGGCTGGTCAGGAAAAAGGCTCAGCTGCATGTACTTGTAGTTTACGTATGCCGGGTTTGCCTTGTCTCCCTCGATTTCTGAAAGAACAACCTTCTTTTCGTTTGCAAATTCATTTTCTTCTATTAAAGGTGTGCGGATTGCTGCATTCCAGTATGCAAGTCCCTGCTCAAGGCTGTAGGATGGAATGGTAAAGAAGTACCGCACCATGTCGGATGTGGTGACCCCGTTGTGGCTTGTAACTCCCATGTCGGCCATGGCCTTTGAGGAAGCAGCACTGTCTCCGTAAAGCCTGTTGCCTGCAAACATCATGTGCTCGTACAGGTGGAAGAGTCCTGCAGTTTCCGGAGTCTGGGTAACGCCACCGGCCCTGACTGCGATTTCTATGTATGCAAGGGGGACCGTGTGGTCTTCCTGGATGAAAACCTCAAGGCCGTTGTCCAGCTTGTATCGGTTCAGGCCCTTTACAGAAGTTTTTTCCGCAAGGGCAAGGCCTGTGGAAACCGTAAGGAAAATTGCAAATGACAAAAGGATCTTCTTGAATTTCATGCATTCATTCTACAAGTCTTTGTTAAAATGGTGAAGTAACACCCAGGGAACTTTCGGTCAACTATGGATTTAAACATCGCATTTTCAAAGTTGAACCTAAAAATTGCAATTTTTAGAGACTCCATTTATAATTACCAATTATGGCGGTAAGAAAAATTTACAATGCAGCTCTTGTTGGTTGCGGAAGAATCGGCTATAGCCTTGGGCTTGATAAAAAGCGCGAGCAGCCTGCAAGTCACACCATGGCACTGAATGAAAACCCTCGCATAAACCTTATTGCAGGATGCGACACGGAACAAATTCGCCTTGGGGAATGGCAGGAGGCAAACAAGAAGGCTCTGGTCTATTCCGACAGTGCAACCCTTTACAGCCGCCACAAGCTGGACATTGTCACCATTGCCGTCAACGAGAAGGCCCACCTTAAGGAATGCATCGATGCCATTCATGCAAGTCCAAAGCTCATAATCCTGGAAAAACCTGTTGCCCTTAACCTTGATGAAGCCTTCCTTATCCAGAAGGAACAGTCGGCTGCAGGTACTCCGATTCTCATTAACCACGAGAGGCGTTTTGCCGAAGACTTCATTCTTGCAAAAAAGTACATGTCGCGCATTGGGGAAATCCAGTCCATCCGTGCAGAACTTTGTTCAAGCCTTTGCGTATATAATCCCAATGAGGAATCCACCGGTGCATACAGCCTGATTCACGATGGAACCCATCTTGTTGATGCAGTCCTTTATTTTCTTGAGGAAGACGGGGTGCCGTCACAAGTCAACATGATTGAAAAGCCGGTTAAAAAGACGGGACTTCTTGGCCGGGCATCAAGCCTGGGTTCTGGCAGCTCCAAGGAATTCAAGTATGAAAATTCCCTGCTGAACAATCCCCTTATGACTGGCATTTACCGCGATGAGAAGG
The DNA here is from genome assembly GCA_045616325.1 of Treponema sp. GTDB lineage: Bacteria > Spirochaetota > Spirochaetia > Treponematales > Treponemataceae > Treponema_D. Next base: position 12,088 of record JAZLGN010000043.1, on the reverse strand, counting down.
GCAATGTGCGTCAGATGAGCGCCCATTATTCAACGCAAAAGTGTCCCGACGTAACCGTTACCATAAGCGGCCGTTCAAGATTCTTTGGCTTTGAAATTACCATTACCGGAACGGAAGGACGCATCTGCATCGGCAACGGATACCTTAAGCTTTATCACCGTGAAAAATCTCTTCTATATACAGGATTCTATTCCCTCATCAACGACAAGACTGAGCGTTCCCCAAAGAAGACATTGTATTTTTCAAACATGGTAAAAAATGCAGTCGATTTTCTTGACGGCAAGAGGCCCCTGCGTTCAACACTGCAGACAGGAATCAATGCCCTTGTTGTCCTGGAGGAAATCAAGAACCTGCTTCGTTAATGGCATCTCTTACCGTTAATTATCTTTAACCTATCCTTTACATTGTACAGATTGTCACATGATTGTTTTATGGGTATAATGTGAGAATGGCAACCACATCTAATATCCTGACTCTATTGACTTACAACTGCACAAAGCAGAAGACTCCAATGATTGAGTATGATCAGTTTGCGGACTACGTTCACAGGTATGCACAGCATCACATGGACGAAAATGAGGAATTGATTCCCTATTGCAGCGCAGATTACCGCAATACCCTCCAGTCAGAAATTAATAATCTTCTTGCCGACCGTCAGGTTGCCATTACAAACATAAGGAACAAGGATTTTCTTTTTGCCGTTCCTTATTTCATCGACAAGTACAACACCATGTATGCTTCCATCGAGGCAAATGTTCTTGTTCCCCTTCCAACTTCAAAGGATTTGCCAAAGGCTGTTCCTGATGACATCCTTACAAAGATTCCTGCAGACGAAATCATTTTCAGTCGCCTGGACAAGGAAGAACCCAGCGACAAGTACCTGTATGCAATTTCATTCAACAAGAATCTGCCGGAACTCCTGTTCCCTTCAAACTACAAGATTTATACGGTAATCAAGCTTTGCCTAAACAAGCTCCAGCAGCTTCTTTCAAAGGAAGAATCCCATGACTACTTCCTCAAGAAGCTTACGATTTCAAACCCAGGCAAGGAACTTTCCATCAAGACATTCTTCAACCAGTTCTGCCAGAATCCGGAAGTTGCCCTGGAGCAGCTTAAGTCTACGGGTGACACCTTCTACTACTGGAGCCAGCTGGGATACTTCATCAAGCAGGATTACACAAAGCTCAAGGACTTTACGCCGGAAGACATTTCAATCCTTCAGTCTGTAGCCGTCATTGAAGTTGCCACTGCATACTACAAGTCCCGCACTGCAGAACGCATTGCCGTTGAAGCCGCCCTTGAAACCCTGGACGGACTTATGAGGAATCCTCCATATTATTACACCATGGACAATGTCCTTAAGATGAAGGACAAGAATGGAATTCCACTTTTGGGTCAGTACAAGGAAGAGCAGCTTAAGGAACACCTTAAGAAGATGACCACCGAGTCCATCGATAACCAGCTTCCACAGCTGCTGATATTCAAGACAAGCGATGACATGGGCTACTACATTTTCAAGGAACGCGTGATTCCACTCATCCACCGCCTTGCCAACGAGGTGCGTAACATTATCCGCGAGTCCCTAATCAAGAGCTGGTTCTCAAAGCTTCAGTCCTATGAGGACCTTATGGAAATGCACGATAATGCTGAATTTGAGCTTTGCCTTGAAAGGGAAATTTCTGCCGTTGAGCCTGTTTTGCATGGACTCCTTAATTCGGCATTTTTGCCAGTTGTCTGCCTTGAAGACCAGACTCCGGGTCACATCATGTACTACCGTGACGGCCAGCTCATTCCTTACAGCGAAATCCTCATGATCAGCCGCCAGGAAATTCTTGCCGATGCAAAGTTGCGTCTTCCCTTCTGGTATACGATTCCGGTTCTTTCATACATCCTCAAGCTCATCTTTGGAAAGAACAACGGCAAGAAAAAGCGTTCAAAGGATTCCGTTACCCTTGAGGACCAGAACGTCAAGAAGGCAAAGGAAAAGGAAGTCTTTAAGCGTCGTGACGAAGATGACAGCGTTGACCCCCTCAAGAACCGCCGCCGTGAACTCCGCAAGGCTGCCTTTGACATGGAAGCAGCATTTGTTCCTGAAAGCAGCACCCTTGACCGCGAGCTTAAGAATTACATGCACGAGTGGAATGACCGCATCGGCAAGCAGAACTACGACAACCTTGGGGAAGACGTCAATTCCCTTATTCGCGACTACATGAGGAAGGTTTTAAAGACCTTGCGTGCAGATTCCTTTAATGCAGAAAGGGTAAAGCACCTTGCAGAATCCCTTGTTGCAACACCAAGCATGATGAGAATCAAGAATCATCCGGCCTTGCAGCGTTACATTGAACTTTACATCATCAGCATCATAAAAAATCTCAAGTCTAACTAAGGAGGCAGTTATGGATTCAGGCAGTTCCGGGCGTTTAAAACATAATTCATCTTGTGACGCGTGCAGTCAGAGTGATACTGCACAGCCTCCTGCAGCCTTGGTGTGAATTCTTGAGCTTCCTTTGGCTGTATGGGGCATTTTTAGCTTACGCAACTAGATTTGCGGTTTAAGGGGAAAAAAATGATTACATACTGGCAGCAGGAAAAAGGTAGACTTGTAAGCAAGGAAAAGGAAGAACTTGATCCAAACAGGAACACATGGGTTGATGCCCGATGCGTTACCAGGGATGACATCCGGCAGCTGGAAGATTCCTTTCATGTTGAACAGGAAGCCCTCCTTGACTTTCTTGACCCCGACGAACTTTCCCGCATCGAAAAGGATGTGGATGCAGGATATACCATCACGATTCTGAGGCTTCCCGTTTTTAGCCCCAGTGATGACGTAAGCTATTTTACGGCTCCCTTGGGCATCATCATGACCGGAAGGTTCTTCATTACCATTTGCTGGACGGATTGCGAGGTTCTTAAGGATTTTGCAGCCAACCGCGTCCGCGAGCTTTCCCTTAGCGACTTTCCAGCCTTTACCATCCGCTTTATGGCTCGAGCCGACATGATGTTCCTGCGTTATCTTAAGGAACTTAACCGCCGAACCACCAGCATCCAGAACGAGGTCATGCGTTCCGTCCAGAACCACGAGCTGGTCCAGCTGCAGAACATCCAGAAGTCCCTTGTTTACTTTACGACTTCCCTCAAGTCAAACCAGATGCTCCTGGAAAAGCTGCGCAAGACAAGGATCCTCAAGCTTGATGAAGAAGACCAGGACTGGATTGACGACGTTGAAATCGACAACCGCCAGGCTCTTGAAATGGCCGACACGTATACAAACATCATGGCCCAGACCAATGACACCCTTACTTCCATCATCAGCAACAACCTGAACATCGTCATGAAGAAGCTAGCCATTTTGAACCTTGTACTCATGGCACCTACGCTGATTACAAGCTTTTATGGAATGAACGTGGAGCTTCCCTTTGATAACACCGGTAAGTGGGCTGTTGGAATAATCACGCTGCTTTGTCTTGTTTCCGTTCTCGTTACGAATGCGTTTCTTAAGCTTAGCGACAAGCCTGTTGAGGCAACCGTCAGGAAAAAGATTCCCCTGTCACAGAAGCGTGCAGAAAGAAAGCAGAAAAAATTCATCAGGCAGCAGGATAAAATGGCGGAAAGGAGAAAGAAGTGAAGTGTTCTGTTTGGGCGCCTTCAGTTTTGCGTCCCCTGGTCTTTTGCATGTCTTTCTCTCTTGCCATTCCCATGTGCTTTGCAAGGCGGCCGGTAAACGAGCGCATGGAAGTTGACAGGGTGGCTCGTCCCCGTGCATCCGCAGACGAAGATGTGCCGGATGAACCCCTGTTCCTTGATGAAAGTGCTTCAGATGTGGAAGGTGTATCTGCAACTGTAACTGAAAATGCAGCTGAAGCCACACCTGCTCCTGCCATAGAAGAAAATCCATACATGGTTGCCCTTGCCCAGGATGGCGGAGAATTTGTCATCGGTGAATTTTCCCAGACCATAAGCGCAAGAAGGACAGTAAGGCCCTTTAGCATTTCAAAATACGAAACGACTTATGAACTTTGGTACAAGGTGCGTCTTTGGGCCGAGGACAATGGATATTCCTTTGGCAATCCTGGTCAGGAAGGTTTCACTGGACTTCGCGGAAAGGCTCCGACAAAGATAAACAGAACCCAGCCCGTTACAAACATAAACTGGTACGATGTAATCGTGTGGTGTAATGCCTACAGCGAGATGGCAGGTAAAACTCCATGCTATACATACCGCAACCAGACCCTGCGTGATTCTTCCGACACTGCATCCTGTGACCTTGCAAAGTGCGACTGGACCCAGGACGGGTACAGGCTTCCGACGGAGGCTGAATGGGAATTTGCCGCCCGCCGAACTTCTTCCGGCTTTCAGTCAGACATTCTTGCAAGCGGCCAGATTGACCTTGAGGGCAATGACGATGAATTTCTTCCGGAAGATGAGGTGTCATGGAACAGTGCAAATGCAGACGGAACAAGAAATGTGGGAACCGCCGGAACCCTTTTTAAGCCGTCGGCTCCACCACCTGCAGGAAGCGGCAACGCCAACGGGGCAGGACTGTACGACATGAGCGGCAACGTCCTGGAATTCTGCTGGGACTGGTCAGCAAGCTATGATGCCCCTTCTGCGGGATCAAGGCCTGTCGGCCCGGAAGTTGGTTCTGAAAGAATCATGCGTGGCGGCAGCTGGCACGAAGTAACCATGCTTTTGGGGGCCGGTGACAGGTACACTTCAAATCCTGGCGAAAACTACAACTATTTTGGCTTCCGGGTTGCATGCTCAAGGTAGGGTGGAATCATGGAAGAAAACGGCGATTACAGCGAACTTCTAAAACTGCGGCTTGGACGAAGCTTTGACCTTGGCGATTCGTACCTTGGTACAAGATACGATATCTGTGCAACAAGTTCCACGTGCGAAAGCCTATCCCTTGGGCAGAATGTGGAAGAACGGAAGGTTGTGCTTGTTTCCTTTGGCGTTTCCCCTGAATACGTGGAGCGTGAACTGGAATCCCTTCCACAGGTGGCCCTTTCCGGATTCCGGACCATAAGCCGTGACAGGAACACCACTGTTGTCCGTGCCTTTGTCATGGAATCCATTCCCTTTGAACTGATTCTCAGGATACGCTGCTTTGATTTTGAAAAGTCGGAGCACAGGCAGTTCTGGAGCCGCTGTTCTGCCGGAGTAGTCCTCATTGATCAGAACAATTTTACCATTTATTCAAACAAGGCGGCATCTGCATATTCCGATTACTTTAGGGTGATAAATCCCGTTGAGACACTGGACGATGAGGATTAAACAAAGGCCGTAAGTTATAAAACTTACGGCCTTTATCATACCTGCGGAAACTCGCAGTACATATTTTTATTACAGAGGAATATTACCATGTTTCTTACATGGCATGATGCTTATGTCCTTCTTTGAAAGGAAGTCAAGGCTTGCAACGATTCTTGCACGTGTTTCTGATGGGTCGATGATTTCAGAAATGTAGTCGCGCTGTGCTGCAATCTTTGGAGTCATGATTTCCGTAATGTAATCCTGCTTCTTCTGTGCAACTTCTGCGGCCTTTGATGGATCCTTCAGTTCCTTTGCAAATACGATTTCAATGGCACCTTCTGCACCCATGACTGCAATTTCTGCTTTTGGCCATGCATATACAAAGTCTGCACCAAGGTGCTTTGAACACATTGCAATGTATGCACCGCCGTAAGACTTGCGTGTGATGATTGTAACCTTTGGAACTGTTGCCTCGCTGTATGCGTAGATAACCTTTGCACCGTGGCGGATGATTCCCTTCTGTTCTTCCTGTGGACCTGGAATGAATCCTGGAACATCTACAAAGTTTACGAGAGGAACATTGTAGGCATCGCAGTAACGTACAAAGCGTGCAATCTTGTCAGAAGCGTCGCAGTTTAAGATGCCGCCCATTCCGCCCGGATTGTTTGCGATGATGCCGACAGACTTTCCTTCGATTTTTGCAAAACCTGTGATGGCACAGATTGCAAATTCTTCCATTACTTCAAAGAAGCTGTCTTCATCGACAACGCAGTTGATGATGTCGTGCATGTTGTATGGCTTCTTGCTTTCTTCTGGAATGATTTCGCCGATTTTCTTTGCGTTTTTCTTCTCGTCAAACTTGAACTTAGCGTCAGCTACAATTTCTTCACCGTAGTAGTGTGGAATGTAGTCCAGAAGCTTGCGTACCTTTTCGTAGCAGTCCTTTTCTGTAGGACAGCGGTAGTGGGCAACACCGGATTTCTGTGAGTGGATTGATGCTCCACCAAGGTCTTCTGCTGTGATGTCCATGAACATTACCGACTTTACAACCTTAGGACCAGTGATGAACATCTGGCTGATGGAATCGATTGCAAAGATGAAGTCTGTAAGTCCAGGTGAATATACAGCACCACCGGCACAAGGACCTGCGATGATTGAGATCTGTGGAACTGCACCAGATGCGCGGACATTCTGGTAGAAAAGGTCACCGTAACCGCAGAGTGCGTCAACACCTTCCTGGATACGTGCTCCACCCGAATCATTTACACCGATTACCGGGCATTTTGCCTTGATTGCCATTTCTATGAGTTCCGCAATCTTCTGTCCGTGAACCTTACCGAGGGAACCTCCCTGTACTGTAAAGTCCTGTGCATATACAGCAACTTTCTTTCCGTTGATTTTTCCAAAGCCAGTGATTACGCCGTCATAAGGAATGTCTTTGCTTTCCATTCCGAAACTTGTACATGTGTGGCGTGCTCCTGAGTAGATTTCATTGAATGAATCCTTGTCGCAGAGGGCATTGATTCTCTCGATAGCATGAAGTTTTCCCTTCGCATGCTGCTTTTCAAGATCATAATTGTATTTGGCCATATAAGCTCCTATTGTCTGACTGTGTCCTTCTCTAAAAAATGAATGGGACACGGTCTGACGGATTTGTTGATTACTTTATGGATATATCTTAGACACAAAGCTCAGAATTGTCAATATGACAAAAAGTGTAATTTTGTCATTCTTAGCTAGAAAAAACGTATTTCAACGGGGGAATTTAGTCCTCGAAATTGAAGACGCTGACACGTTTCAGATACAGGTATCCTTCCTCGATTTCGTGTTCCGTAGGAATGAAATTGTATTTTTCTTCCAATGACTTGCAGGCTGCAAGAACGTCATTTTTTTCCGTGCTGTTTTTCTTCATGACCTTTTCGTAATCTGCGACGAAATCCGAGAACTTGAATTCCTGTGGTTCGACCTGAAGTGTATCTATGGAAGAGACAATCCATCTGTCCCTGTCATAAAGAAGCGTGACTTTTTCCTTGTGGTAGACTACGCCAAGAAAATCTTCGCCGCTTGTATCAAGAAGCTGAAATTCCACCGTAAATGATTTTTCATCTCCGTCTTTAAGCGCAATTCCATTTTCTTCAGTTACGGCCTGTGGCTTTGTGTTCTTGCGCGGGCCTTCAACAAGGAGGCTTGCTTCAGTTCCGTCGATGAGAAAATTTGTGATGCCGTAGATATTCTGCCGGGTCTTGTTTTTTATGAACCAGGCGGAAGGATTCACCGTCTGAGTTGCAGTATTGTACATGCTGCGTGTGCGTGATGTAACAAATGCGTTGCTTATGACCGATATGCGTCCTTCAAGTGATTTTGCGGAACAGTTTCTTGCGGCATCAACAAGAAGGTTGCTGGTTGCAGCGTAAAACATTTCAACGGTCTGTCGGGAATCAAGGCTTTTGCTGGTTGGTTTTTCCTGTGATGTCTTGTACAGGTTGCCTGCGATCAGGGAAACAACGCTAACTGCGATTGCTGCAAAAAGAATTACGGTCTGTTTTGCCCTGATGAATCTTTTTGACGACACCCGGTTTTTCTTTCTGTCAAAATATGCACTGGCTTTCCGGTTGAAGTTTTCAAGTTCATTCTGGGAAACATGATTTTTTTTGTACGACTCGAATTCTTCCTGAGGGTAGAAAACATATTTGCCGGCAAAGGATCGTTCCGTGAAGTCGCAAAGTTTTTTTGGAGCTTTTGCGACGGTCCATCTTAAAACCCTGTAGTTTGTATCCGCTATGTCCAGAAGTCTTTTTTTAGTGTCTTTCTCCTCAAAAGGAAAAGTTCCTGCAAGGGTCCTGTAGACAAGGACAGCCTGGGTGAACCTTATGGCAGTTTCCCTGTTGCCGTTCTGGTTGATGTAGATTCCATTCATGCAACTGAATTCCTCATCACCTGCGGACATTGCGGCCGTCGTGAAAAAATTGTATGGGAGAAAAAGAATTTTTTTAAGATCGCCGGAAATGATCATGCCACCACAGCCTATGTTTGAAAGAGGCGCCCTTGTTTTCAACGCACCTTCAAGAGCGCTGCAAATTGCCTTTGCTGTATCGTGGATCTTTTCTTCACAGGCGGAACTGAAAATCTGGTCTGCTGTTGTTCCGTGGAAGGCCGTTCCGTGGAGAAAAATGTATCCGTCCTTTTCCAGGGTGTCGGTGAAACTCCACGGGTTATAGTTCCATCTGTCGTCCTTGAGTTCAGCAAGAACACCTTTCTCGTGGATTTTTTCTGCAAATCTCGTCTTAGCAAAAACATCAGGAGTCATTTTTGTGTTGAGATAAATTTCGTTTTTGTTAAAGTCTATAAGATTCATTGTCGTCCTCAAAAGAAAGTCTGGGTGGAATGCGTACTTTAAAATAATGAAAAATCAACGTAAAAACAAGCAACTGGTTCCATTTCATGATATACTTTGAGCATGGGTACTGAGAAAAAAGAACGAAAGGATATCAGAAAAAAATCATCGGGAAATAAAATTCCACTGGCCTCAAAAATCAAGATAATCGTTGCAGTCCTCGTGGTTTCTTTTGCCGCAGGATTTGGAATCATGGCATATTTCAAGCTGGCCAAAGTGAAGATGGAAAAAACTCACCAGGCTGTGACAAACCAGGTTCTCCATGTTGCGGAACTTACGACGCTTAAAAATACTTACAGCGATCTTGTCTGCATTAAAAAGTCTGGTGTAGGCGGAATGGCAAAATCCTATGCCATCATAAAATATTCCGGTGTTATCAGAATTGGAGTTGAGAAAATTTCAGACGCTGTCATTGAGACGGACAAAACCGGAACAGAAGTGGACATTACGATCCCTCATTGTGAGATACTTGATAATACCCTTGTCGCCCAGGAAGTCTTTGACGAACGGAAGAGTATTTTTGTTCCCATCACGACCCAGGAAATTTTCAGCGAGATAGAAACTGCCATGGCTGATTTCGCTCTTTCTGCTGAACGCCGCGGACTTCTCAAGGAAGCGGACCAGCATCTTGTCGAGCTTGTTACCGCAACGGTCAAGGGCTTCGGATATAAAAAAATCAATGTCAAAATAAAATAGGCAAGAATATGACAATTCAACAGCTAAAGTACATCATCGGAGTTTCGGAAACAGGTTCCATCAACAAGGCTGCGGAAAGCCTTTATGTTTCCCAGCCATCACTTACGGCAGCCATAAAGGATGTTGAAAATGAATTCAATATTACAATTTTCAACAGGTCGTCAAAGGGAATTACTCTTACTTCTGAAGGAAAGGAATTCATCCAGTACGGAAGGCAGATTTACACCCAGTATGACAATCTTGTGGAGCGTTTTGGAGATGCGGGCAGATCAAAAAGAAAAAAGCACTTTGCAGTCTCAACCCAGCATTATTCCTTTGCCGTAAAATCTTTTGTTGAGATGGTAAAGAAGTTTGATACGACGGAATATGAATTTGCCATTAATGAGACGAGGACCCTTACGATAATCGAAGATGTTGCCACCGGCAGAAGTGAAATTGGAATTCTGTTTCTCAGCGATTTCAACCGCAAGGCAATGACAAAACTCTTCAATTCCAATGACCTGGTTTTTGAAAAACTCATTACCTGTGATGCCTATGTCTATTTGTGGAAAAAACATCCTCTTGCAAAGGAGAAATCCATTTCCTTTGACCAGCTTAAGGATTATCCCTGTCTGAGTTTTGATCAGAATGCATCGGCAGCCTTTTATTATGCGGAAGAAATCCTTACGGAAAATGAATATCCCAAGATAATCAAGACAACAGACCGTGCCACAAACCTGAACCTGATGGTCGGGTTGAATGCATATACATTGTGTTCGGGAATCATCTGCCAGGAATTGAATGGTGGAGATTTTGTTGCAGTTCCATTTGAGGCTGACAAGGAAAACAAGAACAGCAGGATGGAAATCGGCTATGTGACCAAAAAAAATATAATCCTCTCCCAGACGGGCGAGGATTATCTGAACGAATTGAAAAAATATCTTGCAAAGTGCAAGCAATAGTTTGTTGAAGCTTTATTTACTGCAGTTCTGCCAGTTCTTCCCATCGGGTGTAGGCTGCGGTAAGTTTTTCTTCTATTTCTGAATATTCCTTTCCTGCGGCCTGCGCCTTTGCATAATCGCTGTCTCCCATGGCCACTTCAAGCTGGCCTTTCCTTTCTTCCCATGCTGCAATGTTCTTTTCAAGTTCCTCGAATTCCTTCTGTTCCTTGAAGGACATCTTTCTTTTCTTTTCCTGGGCTTGAGAAACGGCTGCAGCCTGGGCACCGCCATTGGCACTGGCCGCCTCCGCTGCCTTGCTTGCCGCAACCTGCGCCTTCATCTCCTCTTTTTCCGCCGCCCTCTTTTCTTCACGATAGTCGATGTATTCCGAGCACTTGCCTACAAAGCCAGATACGCTTCCGTCGTTTTCCAGCACGAACATGGTGTCCGCTACCTTGTCCATGAAGTAACGGTCGTGGCTTACAATCAAAAGACATCCGCCAAAGTCCAGAAGGAATTTTTCAAGGATGTTCATTGTGAAAATGTCAAAGTCGTTGGTTGGCTCGTCAAGAATGATGAAATTCGGATTGCTTATCAAAAGACGGACAAGGTAGAGCCTCTTTCTTTCTCCACCGCTTAGGGTGCTTACGGCGCTGTGCTGTATTCTGCCTTCAAAGCCAAACTGCTCAAGGAAAAGGCCTGCGCTCAATACTGTTCCGTCTGCAGTCTTCATGATGTCGGCAGCTTCCTTTATGTATTCAAGGACAGTAAGGCTGGTGTTTTCAAAAACAGGATTCTGTTCGTAGTAGGCAAGGAAAGTGTTGTCGCCTTTAACAACGGTTCCTTCATCTGCCTTGATTTTCCCGGCGATGATGTTGAGCAGGGTAGTCTTTCCGCTTCCGTTGTCGCCGAAGATTCCGATTTTTTCTCCCTTGTTGAAGGTGTATGAAAAATTCTTGAGGACCGGATGGCTGCCTGTTTTAAGCTGTGCGCTTTCAGCAAATCCCTTTTCGTAGTTTTTTGTGATGTTGTGGAGCTCAAGGACTTTGCCACCAAGACGGCGGCCTTCAACGTGGAATGTGAATCCCTTGTCTTCCTGAAATTTCTCCCGGTTGATCAAGGCCATGTCGCGCTGGATTCTTGCCTTTGCTTTTGTTCCGCGGGCACACGGTCCACGGCGAAGCCAGTCGCGTTCAAAGCGGAGTACCGATTCAATGCGGCGCTCGGTGTTTGCTTCAATTTCTGCTTCAGTCTCTTTTTTCTCAAGATATGTTGAATAGTTGCCCACGTAAAGCTTCACCCGGTTGCGGTCAAGTTCGTAGATGTTGTTGCACACTGCATCAAGAAAGTAGCGGTCGTGGGTTACCATCAGCACGGAACGTTTTGTTTCCGCTAGATAGTTCTGGAGCCACCAGATTGTGCTGATGTCCAAGTGGTTCGTAGGTTCGTCAAGCAAAAGAAGTTTTGTGTCTTCAACTAGAACCTGGGCAAGGGCAACCTTCTTTATCATTCCGCCTGAAAGCTCACCCATCTTGCGGTCCATGTCGTTGATACCCAATGTGCTTAAGATTGATTTTACCTGTGCCTCGTAGTTCCAGAGGTCGCCGGCATTCATCTTGACTGTAAGCTCGTCAAATTTTTTCTGCACGCTGTCTGAAATTGAATCTTCAAGCTTTAAGCATATGTCTTCGTAGTCGCGGATGATTTTAAGTTTTGGACTGTCGGATTTAAAAACGTGGTCACGGATTGTGTCGTTTTTGTCATACACTGGATTTTGCGGAAGGAATGAAACTCCCGCTTCCTTGTTTATTACTACAGTTCC
>JAZLGN010000042.1:0-64988 GCA_045616325.1 Treponema sp. | reverse complement strand
GAGGAGATATTGAATGCCCTGCAGTTTTCCCACGGCCTGATGAAGCCGGAATTTGTCTTTCTGAGGAAGCTCAGGCTTTCCCAGTGGGAGCTTGATAACATGGACATGCTCCTGGAGTACCGCAGGGAGCGTGAGGAGCTGAAGCTCTACAGGGAAAGGAATTTCCTTGGCAGTGGTGACGACATCCTTGACCTGGATGATGACGGGAAAGGGAACCGCAACGGGTGAAATGATGCAGGTGTTGCACCCGGTGGACGGGTGCTTTTTTTCTTTTGGCAATCTGGGTGTACTGTGATAAAACAAAGTTGTAACACCATACACCGATAATTTATAATTAGGGGAAAAGAAATATTGTGAAGAATGCCCGGAAAATGAAGAAGCAACAGATGAATTAAGTTTTATGGAGCAGAACCGAATGCTGAAGAAGCAGCTGGCGGAACAGCAGAAAGAAACTTGCATCCAGACTTGAGAAAGTAGGCAGAAAGTTTCACGACCTTGACGGCAAAAGAGGTTACAGACAGGTATGTGATCAGCTGAAAAGGGATGGACTTGCAATGAGCTATCCGACATGTCATAAATATCTGAATAAATTTCTTGGATTGAAATCAATCCAGAGAAAAAGAAAACCAGTTTATGAACATGGGGATTATCATCAGGTGTTAGAAAATATCCTGAATCAAGACTTCAAGTCTGAAAGAAAAAATGAGAAATGGTGTATGGATTTTACATATGTTGCACTGAAAGACGGGACATTCAGATATAACTGCACTTAAGGGAATAGAAAGTCAGGATGAAATTGATACTTCAAAACTGATAATTCATACTGACCAGGGATGTCAGTTTACATCCAACACATTAAAAACTGAACTTTTGAATGTTCACGAATATTCAAAGGAAAAAGATCTTTATAAAGCTATTAATGATTTTGCGTACATCTGGTACAACCAGAACCGCATGCATACATACAACAATCACAGAACTCCTTATGAAGTTCGCTTTGCAGCATAATAATCGGTTGTTGATGTTACAATTTTAGTTGACCAGAGTAGTGGAACTTAGGCCCGATGGGAAGGGCTGCGACCTTAAGGGAGCAGTTGCGTAGCGGCTTGTCCGCGGAGCAATGAGCCGGGGGAGGCGAACCCTGGACAGCGGGGGACTTGCACTGAGGCTTGGATTACGGGGATCAGTTTACATGTATATGTGCGATTTCTCCTCCAGATGAAAAGCTGTTTTCGTCGATTGTAATGGTTGCCTTATTGCTGTATATGTCATGGCTTTCATCACCGGCAGAACTGTTTGAATCAAAGAATGTGTTGTTTATATTTATTTCTATGGCTGATGTATTTCCTGCGTAGATGGCACCTCCATTGTCTGATGCAGTGCTGTTCTGGAAGGTACATCCGTTCCAATTCCCAGATCCGCCTATGACTGCACTGGACAGCGTGTATATGGATCCACCTTTTGTTGCATAGCCCCCAGAGAATGTTGATGCATTTATGATTATGGTGTAGGCTCCTGATCCGATGTATATGAAGCCTCCGTTATCTGCTGCCTTTAGTTCTTCACTGGAATAATAGAAACTGCAGCCATCGACGTATAGGCTTGAATCTTCCACGTAAATGGTTCCACCTGAAGTGTTGCTTCCGCCTGTTGTGCGACAGTTGTCAAAAGTGCAGTCTGTGAGGGTTAGCCAACTAGATCCGGTGGTTTCGATCATTCCGCCGGCGCCGGAGTTTGAATAGCCGTTACTGAATTCCACATAGGTAAAGGAAAGGTTTTTGCCTGATGATGTCAGGTGATAACTTGAGTCTCCGTTTATTTTCACAGGGAAAGTTTCAGAAGCGGTGATGTAGAAGTCTTCGTCTATGTTGATGTCATTGCACAGGGTTATGTTCCGCTTTCCTGATTCAATGGCTGCCTTTAGTTCTGTAAAGGAGCTTACGGAGGCATTTATGTCTGTCCATAGGGCATAGAACGTTACGTCTTCTGAAAGAAGGAATATATGGTCTGGAAGACAGTCTGGTTTTTGTGCAGCAGGGGACAGAGCCCATCCGCTAAATATGAGGTTTTGGGTTGGCGGGATGAAATTAAAGGAACTGGCAGAAGGCAGGAAGATTGTATTTGTTCCCATGATGACCCACGGCTCTGGCGATTCTCCGAGGCCTCCATTGGCATTGAAGTTCACGGTGAATTTGAGGAGGTTAAGGAGTATGTCTACACTTGATTCCTTTCCGCCGGATACCTGGAACAGTTGGCTCTGGCCTGCGGCAAAAATGTTGCCGTTTACGTCCAGGGCCTGTACTGCAACCTTATAGGTTCCTTCTGCAACTTCATCAAAAACTGCAGGGCCTTTTTCATGGGAGTCAATGCGCGCATAAATCCTGTCTTCTTCCGTCATTAGCTGCAGGTTGTAGCTGCTTACGGAGTCCTGCAAACTGGTTTCCGATGAGCTGGTTGTTTGAGAAGGTGAACTGGTGCCATGCATTGGGGTGTCCGATGGGTCGCCTGAAGATCCAATGGTCCCTATTTCGTTGGATCGCGAACCGGAGAACCTGCTGGACCTTGAAGGTAGGTTTACGGTTACGGAAGATGATGAGACTTCATTTGATGAAACCAAAAGGGAACATGAGGAAAGTGCAAGGATTAAAAACAGTGGAATCAGAATAGGTATGTATTTTGTCTTGCGCATGTACGCCTCCTCAATGTAAAGGACAAATGGTAAAAATTGAAAAAGCTGCAGACAGGACTGCTGTTGATGCAGTTAATTATGGAAGACATTATAACTTATATTGACATTACTGTCAGTAGCGTTTTTGAATGAGGCCCTGAGTCAAGCTCAGGGTGACGGGGCTGGGACGATGGGCGCCGGGGTGGAAGGGTTGCGACCTTAAGGGAGCAGTTGCGCAGCGGCATGGCCGCGGAGCAATGAGCCGGGGGAGGCGAACCCTGGAAGTCCGGGTGAGCTGAAGGAATTTTTGGCAAGCTGGGAAAGCCGCGCCCGGTAGCTGGGAAAGGACCGCCTGGTAAGAAGCCTTTGTGTAATTGAAGGTTTTTGTTTTTTTCTGTAGAATGGTTTATCTGTTTTTTTAGCTTTTGTAATATTTTATAAAGAGGTTTTTTATGTCTGAAGTTAGAGTTAGGTATGCTCCGTCGCCGACCGGCATGCAGCATATTGGTGGTGTTCGCACTGCGCTTTTTAACTATTTGTATGCACGTTCCCAGGGTGGCAAGTTCATTCTTCGCCTTGAGGATACTGACCGCACCCGCTACGATGAGAAGTATGTGCAGAATCTTTACGATACAATGGCATGGCTTGGAATTGACTGGGATGAGGGCGGTTCCAAGGGTGGTGAATATGGACCTTACGTTCAGAGCGAGCGCTTTGAGCTTTACAAGAAATTTGCCATGCAGCTTATTGAAAACGGCGAGGCATACTACTGCTTCTGTGATGCTGAACGCCTTGAACGCATCCGCAAGATTCAGACTGAAAACAAGCTTCCACCTGGATACGACAGGAACTGCCGCCACCTTACTGAAGAAGAGGTTAAGGCTAACCTTGAGGCAGGAAAGCCTTATGTAATCAGATTGAAGGTTCCTCTTGAGGGCGAGACTAAATTTGCCGACCACCTTCTTGGCGACATTGTATGGAAGAATGAGGACATTTCTCCGGATCCTGTTTTGCTTAAGAGCGACGGATTCCCTACATATCATCTGGCAAACATTGTTGACGACCACCTGATGAAGGTTTCTCACGTTATGCGCGCACAGGAATGGATTCCTTCGACTCCGCTCCACGTTCAGATGTACCGTTCCTTTGGATGGGAGCATCCTGAGTTCTGCCACCTTCCAATGGTTAACGGCAGCGACGGCAAGAAGCTTTCAAAGCGCCACGGTTCCACTTCGTTGAACGAGTTCCGTGCCCGCGGATATCTTCCACAGGCCATCGTGAACTATGTTGCCCTCCTTGGATGTTCATATGATGACGGACGCGACATGTATACCCTAGAAGAGCTTGGCCAGAAGTTCCGCCTTGAACACCTGAACAAGGCTCCTGCAGTATTTGACTACAAGAAGCTTGAATGGTACAACGGCCAGTACATCCGCGCCCTTTCTGACGAGGAACTTTACAGCTGGGTTCTTCCATTCATTACTGGAACTGGCGATGCCACCCTTGAGATTAATCCTGACAATCCTCAGCCTAAGCCAAAGGTAGGACCTGAATTTTCTGGTGTTGCCCTTGGTGCAGACGGTGAGCCTGTTTGCGTTGATGCCGCCATGGGAATGGACAGTGCTGAAGTCAAGAAGCAGCTTATGGCCTTGATGCCTCTCATTAAGGAAAGGCTCCACTTCCTTACGGATGCTGCCGAGATGGTTCACTTCCTGTTTACTGAACCTGCTGTTCCTGCAAAGGAGAACATCATTCCAAAGAAGCTTGACGAGGCAAAGACAAGGGAAGTTCTTGTAAAGGCCAGGGATTATGTTGCCGAGATTTTCGGTAAGTCTCATGAGGAAGCCGAGGAACTTGCAAAGAAGTATGCTGAAGAGCTTGGAATCAAGCTTGGTGACTTTATGATGCCTGTGCGCATGGCAGTTACCGGTAGCCGCGTTTCTCCGCCGCTTATCGGTTCGATCTGGATCCTTGGAAAGGACAGAGCTGTTGCCCGCGTTGAAAAGACCCTTGCAACTTTCTGATTGGCTGTATGCCGGTTTGAAGTTTTTTTAGATTAAAGGCTGGTGGCCCTTCCGATTTTTGGAGGGGCCATTTTTTTTGTGGATTTCATGACGCGTTAAGGATTGGAGCTGCGCCGTAAGGCGTCCTGGAACGGGGCCGCCTTGGGAGGTGGCCTTGTGGAAGGATGCAGGCGCTCCGACGCCGGAACAGCGGAAAGCCTGGGTGGATGCTCAAAAAGATGTTCCGCAGGATTCCTTGTGGCCGGGGGAGGGAGTCGCTGAAGCTGGTTCAGGCTTATGGCCTTCTGATTTCAGCTTTCTTTTTGAGCGTCCACAACGCCCATATTGATGAAATTCAGTTTGTCATGGCCTTTCTGCAAAGGGGAATGAGCATTCCGCCTGCTGCGTTTCCAAGGGACATGATGATGAGGTAGCCGAAGCTTTTTGCGGTCCATGCGCTTGCAAGGCTGAAGTAGAACATGTTGGCGATGCAGTGCTCGAAGCCGCTTAAGATGAATGCAACTACAGGAAGGAATATGGCAAGGCATTTTCCGGTTTCGTGGTCAATCTTCTTGTAGCCGTCTGCTGCGATGAACATGAGCATTCCGCAGAAGATCGCAAGGATGAAGAGGCTTGGAAGGCTGTCGTTCATCTTTACTGCGCACATGGCTGCGGCTTTTGCAGAGATTCCTGCTATGCGGGTCAGGAGTATGAGCCTTGCAAAGACAAAGGTTCCAATGAGGTTTCCAAGCCAGATGAGTGCAACGTCGCCAATGTACTTTGGCTTGTTTTCCACGATGTATCCAACCTTTCCGGTGTAGAGGTAAAATCCGAAGGTGAGGATTGTGAAGAGTCCTGTTCCGAAGAGGACTGCTCCTACAACCTTGCTTTCGCAGCTGAGGAATACGGTTCCACCGATGCCGATTGCAAGACCTGTGAGAAAGGCGCGGGTAAGTATGTTGATGATTGATTTCATAGTACGCTTATTATATAAAAATCAATAATATTGTAAAATAGTGTTGCATAAAAAAATTGAAAACAGTATATTTATGCAAAATTATGCAAAAGGAGTGTATATTTATGCATTTTATTGACGGCGGAGTTTGTGCTCCAAAAGGTTTTACGGCAAACGGAATTCACTGCGGACTGAAGGCTTCCAGAAAGACCAATGATACCGCTCTTGTTTACAGCGAGGTTATGTGTAATGCTGCGGGAATTTTTACAAGCAACCGTGTTAAGGCTGAATGCGTCAAGCTTACCATGAAGAACATTGCGGGCGGTAAGATGCAGGCTGCCATCTGCAACGTTTGTTTTGCCAATGCGTGTACAGGTGAAGAAGGCTATAAAAATGCACTCCGTATGGCCGAATTCACAGCCAAGGGTTTTGGCATTGCCCCTGAAAATGTTATCGTCTGTTCTACAGGCATCATCGGACAGCATGTTCCAGTTGAGAAGATTGAGGAGAATTTTGATACCCTCAAGGCAGGCCTTAGCGTTGAAGGACATAAGGAAGCCCGTGTTGCCATCATGACAACAGACACCAAGTACAAGGAATGTGCCGTTGAAACTGAAATCGGCGGAAAGACTGTTCACATTGGAGCCATGTGCAAGGGCAGCGGAATGATTCACATTAACATGGGTACAATGCTTTCCTTTGTTACGACTGACTGCGCAATTTCTGCACAGATGCTGGACAAGGCATTGAAGGAAACCGTTAAGTGTACATACAACTGCGTTTCCATTGACGGCGACATGTCTACAAACGATACACTGACAATCATGGCCAACGGTCTTGCCGGTAATGATGAGATCGTTTCGGAAGGTGCAGACTTTGATGCATTCCTCAAGGCATTGAATGTTCTTAATACGCAGATGGCCATGAAGATTGCTGCTGACGGTGAAGGTGCAAGCCATCTTGTTGAATGTACCGTAAAGGGTGCAAAGGATGTGGAGACTGCACGTGGGCTTGCAAAGTTTGTCATTAAGTCTAACCTTGTCAAGGCTGCCATGTTTGGCCGTGATGCCAACTGCGGAAGAATCATGTGTGCTATGGGTTACAGCGGATTTGACTTTGACCCTGACAGGACATGCGTTTATTTTTCAAGCAGGAAGGGTTCAAGGAGATATTTTGACACTCCGGAAGAAGATAAGTTCCAGGTGTATGGCTGCGACAAGTGCGGCGGAAGAATTGAGGTTGTTCATAACGGCGTAGGTCTTTCCTTTGATGAAGAAAAGGCAACTTCTATTCTTGCGGAGGAAGCTGTTGAAATTGAGGTTGTACTTCAGGATGGAACTGCCGAGGGAACTGCCTGGGGCTGTGACCTGACCTATGATTACGTTAAGATTAACGGTGACTACAGAAGCTAGGCTGCAGGGATTTTTTTGAGGGTAACGGAAATGATTAATGAAATGATTGCAAATGTAAATCCACCATTGGACAGCAACCAGTGGTCAAGTGTTCTTGTTCAGGCATTGCCGTATTTCAGGCATTGGGTTGGCAAGACTGTTGTCGTTAAGTACGGCGGTAATGCAATGCTTAATGAAGACCTTAAGCGCTTTGTCATGGAAGACATTGTTCTTCTTAATACAATTGGAATCAAGGTTGTTCTTGTTCATGGCGGCGGTCCTGAAATCAATGCAATGCTTGAAAAGGTTGGCAAGGAATCAAAGTTCATCAACGGCCTTCGCTATACTGATGAAGAGACCATGGAAATTGTTCAGATGGTTCTTGCGGGAAAACTTAACAAGGGAATCGTCGGAATGCTTGTTCAGCAGGGGGGGAAGGCTGTTGGGCTTAGCGGTACCGACGGTGGCCTTATCCGTGCAAGGAAGCTTGATAAGGGAGACGGAGTTGACTATGGTTTTGTCGGTGAGGTTACTCAGATTAATCCTGAAATCATCCAGAGCCTTCTTAATGAAGGTGCAATCCCAGTTGTTTCAACAATTGCCTTGAGCGAGACTGAAGAGAACGTGCGCTACAATATCAATGCTGACACGGCTGCGGCAAAGATTGCCATTGCCCTTGGTGCCGAAAAGTTTGTGCAGCTTACAAATGTTCCTGGCGTGCTTAGGGACATGAATGATTCTTCAAGCCTTATCCAGAGAATCAGGCTTAATGAAGTGCAGAATTATTTTGATGAGGGAATTATTTCCGGTGGAATGATTCCAAAGATTGAGTGCTGTCTTCTTGCAAGAAATGGTGGTGTTCCAAGAACTCATATCATTGACGGCCGCGTTCCACATTCACTGCTGATAGAAATGTTCAGCGACCGTGGTATCGGTACGATGATTTATTAGTTGAAAAAGCCATTCATGGCTTTTTCAACAACCGAGTTTCAATTCAGCCGCAGCCTTGGTAAACTGCGGAAGAGTAATTTGAGGTTTTTTATGGGAAACAAACAGATATTGAATAATTACGGTTCCTTTGACGTTACCTTCGTTAAGGGCAAGGGATCCATTCTTACTGATGTAAACGGAAAGCAGTATGTTGACTTTCTTGCAGGTATTGCCGTCAACTGCCTTGGTCATGGTTACAAACCACTTGTAAAGGCTGTTGCAAGGCAGGCAAAGAAGCAGATACACATCTGCAACTATTTTACAAGCGACATTGGAAACGAGTATGCTGCAAAGCTATTGAAGGCAACTGGTTTTGAAGGCGTGTTCTTTGGAAATTCCGGGGCAGAGGCAAACGAATGTGCCATCAAGCTTGCAAGGAAATATGGCTGGCTCAATGGTGGTGCAAAAAGAAGAACCATCGTTACGCTCAGGAAGTCATTCCACGGAAGACCACTTACGACCCTTACTGCAACGGGACAGGACAAGTTCCATCCTGAATGCTTTGGGCCTTATGTTGAAGGATTCAAGTATCTTGAGCCAAATGACTGGGATGCATTGAAGATTGCCTTTGATGAGACGACGGCAGCCGTTATGTTTGAACCGGTCCAGTGCGAGGGCGGCGTTCTTCCTCTCGAGAAGGAATGGGCTTTGGCTTGTGCAAAGGCTGCCAGGGAAGCTGGTGCCATCGTGATCTGTGATGAAGTTCAGACTGGCATGGGAAGGTGCGGAAGCCTTTTGTGTTCTGACATTTACGGTGTGGAACCGGAAGTTGTTACCCTTGCAAAGGCCATTGCAGGCGGTGTGCCGATGGGTGCATGCATGTGGCGCGGAAAGGGCAATGTGTTTGCTGCCGGAGACCACCAGTCAACATTTGGTGGAAATCCATTGGCATGTGCTGCTGCAAATGTCGTTCTTGATGAACTTACAAAGCCTGGCTTCATGGAAAGCGTAAATGAAAAGGGCGACTACATCCGTGACACAATCAGGGGCTGGAACCTTCCTTGCGTAGTTGAAGTTCGCGGCATGGGGCTTGTTGTAGGGGTTCAGGTAAAGTCAAATCCTGTTGAATATGAGAAGGCATGCCTTGCAAAGGGGCTTCTCTTTTCTACGGCAGGTGATGACGTTCTCCGCTTTGTTCCTCCACTGAACATTTCCAAGTCTGACATAGACAGGGGACTTGCAATCCTTAAGGAAGTCCTTGAATCTTAGGCTGGCTGTAAACTGTGATTTTTCGGGGGCATTTTCCATGAATTGTTTTTTGGAAATGTCTCCGGGCTTTCTGTTGTAAAGTCCTGCAAGAACATGTAGAATGTTCTGATGAAGAAGAAAATTACCTTGTCACTGCTCATTGTGGCTTTTGCCGCAGTGGCAGTGGTGTTCATTTCAAATAAATTCATAAAAAAAAGTTCCGGTGGCAGCGTAGAGTCTTCCGTTGTTGTCCTTCAGTCTAATTCGGAAACTGCACAGAATAATTCCGAAGTCTCCATGGAAGAAGAGGATTCCGGCCTTGTATCCCTTGTTCAGCTTAGGCCTGACGAAACCCTTATAAGCATTGTCAGCATGGACTTTGACGGCGACGGTTTTGATGACCAGATTAATGCCGTAAAGACTCTTTCCAGTCCCAACATTTTTCTTCTCGTAGGCTTGTACAACCAGAAAAAGTCAGCATACGAGCGGAAGGGTCTTCTTGAAACCGGCATCAGCCAGAGCCAGACTTTTTCCTACACGGGAATGGACCTGACCGGCGAGCACAGGACGGCCCTTGTTTTCCAGGGGTTTGCAGACAACGGGGATTCAATTCTTCAGGCTTTCTTCATTTCAAACCGTAACGACAGGTTTTCCATCAGGACCATTGCAGACTTGCGTGGAGATGGAACGATTTTCATCCAGCAGGTTGACCGCTATGATGCCTATGAAAGGTCCAATGCCAACGGTGCAAGCTTTCCAATCTGGGTTTATACTTCAGACACGGAAAATCCCAACAGCAATGACCAGCTGCAGGTTCAGTATGAATGGAGTGATGCTGAAAGACGGTACGTTCAGACAAAGAGCATTCGTGTAAGGGGAAGCCGCATTGCAGCAAAGGAACTTGCACGAATTCAGGATGGAACCGTGGCAACTTTTGCAGGATTCCTCAATGGCCTTTGGTACATGAACGACAGCACTGGCGGTACCAGATATCTTTTCTTTGACTACAATGCAGGTGAGATCATCTTCCTTAAGGATGACACGGAAGAAGTCTATAAATGGGCCCACAGCAACATCCGAAGAAACGGAATATATCTTTCCACGACAAACCAGGAAATTGAAAACCTCAAGAGGCGCATCGACATTTCCCTCAAGAGCACTGATGAGGTTCACGTGCGTCTTCAGGATGACGTGCGCATGATTATCAGCGAAAGCACCATGTGGGACGGTGACTACAAGAAGACAAACCAGACTGCATACATTAAGCAGATCAAGGGACTGGAAAGGGCTGATGATTTTTCTGCTGAATTTGAAAGGGTTCATGCATGGAAGACATCTGACGGAAACACCATTAAATTCCTTAACGGCAGGTATATTTTAAGCGGAGAGGCTTCCTTTGAGGAGGGAATGTATACCTGCACTACCATTGGCGGCAAGAGGTTCATGCAGTTTAGACCCGTCTCGGAAAAGACCCACAAATTCTTCTACAACTTCTACAGGGTGGAAGAAGATGGGGATTCCAGGGACAATATGGTTACCCTTGTCCCATGCAAGATTCAGGCCGATGGAATTTCCGACATTGAACAGAAGAACGTGGTTCTGGTCAAGATTCCAGATTCACAGTAGGACTGCAGGGCTGCTCAGTTGTGTCCTGCAGACAGTAGGGCACCATGTTTGCCTGGCAACCCAGGTTTGATTGCTGGTTACAGGTCCCTGCCGCAAATGTTTATGTTGTCAAAGTAAACCGTTCCTGCGGAAGACTTTCCTGCAATCCTGAAGGTTATGGTCCTTATGCTGTCGTCGTCCTGGATTCCGGGGATTTCCATTCCAGATGCATCCTTTACCTGATGCCTCAAGTCAAAGCACACGTTTGTGTTTACCCCGATTCCGATGGCAACTTCCTTTGTTACCGATACATTGTGTTCCCTTCCGCCCTGGACTTCTGCAATTACGTAAAGCGGATTCTGGGTTGTGTTGTTTATGTCGCAGATGATGAATTCTGCATTGGCCCAGTTTTTTGTTATGAGGGATTCGCATGAGAATGAAGCGAATGATCTTTGTGGTACCGGATTGAGCTCAACCTGCAGGCTGTTGCTTCCGTATGATGCCCATTCTTCCGAAATCTGGACGTATGATGAATAGTCGTCGGTCTTGTATTCCCCGTCTGCGGCCCAGTACAGTTCTTCCTCAAATCCGTCAAGAAGAACAAGGGATCCCTGGGGAATTGAATTGTTTATGCAGGGAACTTTTCTTAGGGTGGAAGAATCTGGAACAAGGTTTTTCTGCTCGACTTCCTGTGTAACCTGTTCTGGTCCTGGCTCAGCTGACGGAACCTGCGTTTCCTGTTTTGGGGCCGTTGCACATGATGAAATCAAAATGGCTGCTGCAGTTGCGGTAAGATAAAATAATGTTTTCTTCATGCTTTAAATGTAATCAATGTTTGCCGACTTTTCAATGCGTTGCGCATAAAAACTGTAATCTCTTGTCTTTTTGGTTGGAAAATGAGAGAATTAGCCGTTTTTGGAGGCAACTAATGAAGAAAATTCTTACAGTGATTTGTACTGCAGCATTTGCAAGTGTTTCTGTCTTTGCTCAGGTTATGGAAAAGTCTGGCATGAAGAATACTGCCTGGACTGGATTCGGTAATCCATTTGATGGAAAGACACAGTATTTTGGTCTTACAGATACCCTTCAGGCCAGGCTGAACAGGGGTAATGTTACCGTGGAAGGAATGCTCAGCTGGAGCCTCCTTGCCAACTATGACAATGAAGGTGATGTGGACAATTTTGTTTGGGGAACGACAAACAGGAATTCCCTTGCAATTCATGCAGGTTATAACAATAACGGTTACAGCACCGGAAGGAATACCAACAAGTATGCCGGCAGCGGATTTAATAACGCCATCAACACGACTAATGCCCTTCAGGATTCATACTATGTGAATTTCTTCTGTCACCTGAATAATAATTTTGATCTTGGTGTCGGTACAAAGCTTAACTGGGGTTCCTGCCCGGCTCCTGGTTACGGTGCATGGATTTGGGATGCTGATGCCCATAACGTCCAGGGTGGATTCAGCACTTCCTATGATGAACGTGGTGGCGTCTTTGGCCAGACTTCGTCGGAAGCTACGGGACGCTATCAGTACAGCGTTGATGCTCCAGGAACTTCTGATGTAGTTGGATTTGTTCACTATGCAAACAAGTATGCAAAAAAGGCAGCCGGTGTACGCTTTGTTACAGACGGGGATTTCTATCTTGAAATTGGTTCTGCATTGCCAAATGGATTCAATACAAGCGATCCTGCAATTAACTTTGGTGCAATCTTTGCTCCGTGTGACTGGCTTAAGTTTGGTGCCACCATGGAAGGTGCCTTTGAAGAAGCTGCAAACTTCTATACTGGAGCAACGATTGGAGCTGGAAATGTCATTATTGATGTTTACCTTGCAATGGATTCCCTGTTTACTGATGTTGATGATGATGAGGCTTACGGTACAGGGGTTGCAGTTACATTCGGCATTCCGTCTACAAAGATTACTCTCAGGCCGGAACTTGGAATCAACTTCTTCCAGTATGATGAATACACTCCTGCCTGGTATACGGGAGCTCTTTTTAGCCTGCCATTCAACGAAGTGTTTGAATTCAGGGTTTGGGGTTCCTTTGCCCAGGGATCAAGGGACAAGAGGTGGGATGATTCTTCTGCAACCGACGATTATGATGGAGGCCATATCATAACTGCCCGTCCATCCCTTAAGTACATGATTAACAAGGCTCTTTCTGTTGATGGTTACATTAACATTGAAAAGAGAAAGGCTTTCGACGGTGAAGACCGCAATGCCTGGTCTACAGGAGTTTTCTGCACCTATAGATTCTAATGCAGTCTGATGCCTGGTGATTTCTAGGCAGCAATGCAGCCGACGTGAAGTTTTCCCCTGTGGGATTGTGCTTCAGCCGGCCATTTTTTTTGTGGTGGGGTATCCTGAAATCCTGCAGGAATTGGATGGTGCCATGGTGTGCTCTACGCCCAGATTTCTTATCTTACATTACCCCTGCCGCTTCATTCATACATGCCGTTGAGAAGACGGTAAATCATGTTTATGTTTTCCTTCTGGCTTTCGGAAATGTTTTTTTCCTGTGCATCATCCATGAGTTTTTCCAGGGACGAAATGCTTTCGTTGATTGCAGTTGCAAATCCCCTTGATACCTTGAACCAGTAGGTTCCGTTTCCGTCTGTAAAGAGGCAGATGAATCCCAGTTCCTTGGATGCCTTTTTTGCAACGGTAACGCGCATGATGAATGAAATGTTTTTTATGAGGGAATCAAGGCCTCCCTGTTCGTGGATGCTTATGTTCATCTTGCGGGACCATGATTTTTCTTCCACCGGTTCCAGGTTGAGGACTTTTGCAGCCTTCATGATGATTTCCATTTTTTCGCCGTCAAGCAGCTTGAATCCGCCCTTCATCAGGATGCATCCCTTCATGCCGGCAATCTGTGCAAGAAGGTTTTCGTTTTTTTCAGCGGCAAGGGCAGCCTTGAATTCCTTCCATGGAAGCTGTGCCGTTTTCTTTCCCTTGACCTTTTTATATTCAAAGACCGAACCGCCAAGGGTGATGGTGTTTTCTTCTGCCTTGAGTTCCTTCTTTGATTTTTTGTCCTTGCTCTTTGCCTTTTCCTTTTCTTCTGCAAAGGTGGATCCCTTGTATTCAAGGTTTCCCGTAAGGCTTTTTGATTTGGAACCGCGGCTGTCCGTAAGTTCCCGTTCAAGCTGAGGGTCGATTTGGGAAAGGAGTTTTTTTGTAAGCGGAGATACGCTCATGGCAAACATGCGGCTTGTGCGTACGATTTCTCCTGCGACGACAAAAAGGGGATTTGTCTTGAACATGGAAGAACCCGGGTGAATTGAAATCCTGTCCTGGGTAAGGCTCCTGTAGGTTTCGCGTCCTTCGCGGATGCATACAAACTGGATCATGCCGGCTGCAATGCAGCAAAGGTAGTTGTCCATGCTTCCACCGCCTGTAAGAGGGAACTGCAGTTTCTTTGAGACGATTTCTTCAAGCTGTTCCTTGATGTTCACGATTTCTGCCATGACCTTTTCGTCAAGAAAGCTGTGCTTGCAGAATTTTTCCTTATTGGGGCTTTCCGTATATTTCCTGAAAAGCTTTACATAGGAAACAAAGTCTCCCTGGATGTCCCGGAATGCGTGGTGTGCCTGGCGTGCGTCCATTTCCTGTCCAACGGGAAGAACAAAGGGGCTTTGTGCGCTTAAAAATGATGCTGCCACAAGGACTTCATCAAGGACGTCCGGGTAGCGCATGAGGCTTTCGACAATGATCCTTGAGATGCGAGGTTCAAGGGGGAATTCAACCATGAGTTTTCCCGTGCCTGTCAGGGTTCCGTCCTTTTCAAGGGCATGGAGCATGTTGAGGGTGTTTACGGCTCCTGCAAGTCCTTCGCGGGCAGGAGGAGAGATAAAGTCAAACTTGTCGAATTCCGTAATTCCGAGTTCCGCCATGCGAAGAACAACTTCGCTCAGGTCAGTCCTGTAGATTTCTTCCGTCGTGTATTCCGGGCGTGAATCAAAATCCTTTCTTGAAAAAAGCCTGTAGCATGTTCCCTCGCAGGTTCGTCCGGCTCTTCCACGGCGCTGGTTGCAGCTTGCACGGCTGACAGGTGTTTCGTTGAGGCTTGAGGTAAAGGTGCGCGGGCTGTAGAAATTAAGCTTTGCAAGTCCCGAATCGATTACTGTCGTAATGCCGTTGATTGTAACCGATGTTTCTGCAATGTTTGTGCTGAGGACAACCTTCTTCTTGCCGAAGGGTGCCCTGTCGAAAACCTTTTCCTGTTCTTCCTTTGGGAGCCTTCCGTAAAGGGGAACGATGTGAATCTTGCTGTGGAACTGGCTTTCGTAAAGGCGCTGCATGCAGTCCTTGATGATTTTTTCCCCTGGAAGGAACACGAGTATGTCGCCGTCTTCCTTGTTGTCAAGAACCCTTTCTATGGTATGCTCGATTTTTGAAAGAAGGGCTTCCGTTCCGCTTTCCGTAGCAGTAGTTGCGGCAATGAGGGGAGGGTCATATATCATTGCAACGGGGAAGGTTTGGGTTTCAATTGAAACGATGGGGCATCCGCCAAAATATGTGGAAAAGCTTTCTGCATTCATGGTTGCAGAACTTACGATGACCTTGAAGTCGGGACGTGCTTCAAGAACTCGCTTTAATAGTCCCAGTACAAAGTCAATGTTGAGGCTTCGTTCATGGGCTTCGTCCACCATGACCACTGAATATTTAGACATGTAGGGATCCAGCTTCATTTCCTGCAGAAGGATTCCGTCTGTCATGATCTTGATTTTTGTGCTGTAGTCGGTCTTGTCTTCAAATCGCATCTTGTATCCGACAAGTCCCGGGTATTTTGTCTTAAGCTGTTTTGAGATGAATTCGCTTACGCTGAGGGCTGCAATCCTTCGTGGCTGTGTTACTGCTATGACACCGTTGTCGCTGTATCCTGCCTCATGAAGAATGACAGGAATCTGTGTTGTCTTTCCAGACCCGGTTGGGCTTTGTACGACGATGACCTGGTTTTCCTTTAGCTTTTCCAGTATGAGTTCCTTCTGTGCGTAAACAGGAAGCTGCTTGTAGTTTATTGCCATTTTTCAATTCCTATTATTTTTTCCATCAGTTTTTTTCTTTCCGAAAAATACAGGTATTCCTTTTCCTTGCCCTTATCTTTCAGGGATTGAATAAAACATTCGTCAAATTTTTTTATTACAAACCAGTTGTTTTCCGTAATGCATGTTGTAATAAGCTGCGGTTCAATGGTGAAGCTTAATGTTCCGTCCGTTTCCATGGTGGCGTTGACGGTAAACAGATAGCTGTCCCCGGTGTATTCCCTTGGTGCTGCGGGATCCTTGAAATTGTATTTCCGGCGCTGTCCGCTTATGGTATTCCCTACGGAATAGAAAATCAGTCCACGGCACCGTCCCCTTTCATCCCTCATGATTTCCCAGTTTTTTGAAACGTGGGGATGGTTGATCCAGAGAATGTCTGCACCGGCATCGACCATATCATGGTAAAATTTTTTGCTGTTTTCATCAATGGAAAGTTCGTATTCTTCTTCTGAAGTGTGGAAGCTTAGGACCAGCAGGTTGCAGTTGGAATTCTGTCTGCTTTGTTTTATGAAGGAAAGGAAGTCTCTGCGTTCATCCTCAGATGTTCCCACAACATTGAACATGTCCGTCTGGGTCTTGAAATTCAATACTTCCGTAACTGCACCAAAAAGAATGCGGAATCCATTTTTTTCAATTAGGGTGAATTCAATCCGGCCTCCGGGACTTTTCCTTATTCCATTGGCATATATGCCGCTTGCAGAGTCAAACCATTTTTTAGTTTCCATGATTCCTTCTGCGCGAAAGTCATTGATGTGGTTGTTTGCCAGGCTGAATACGTTGAATCCTGCATCTATGGCGGCCTGTGCATATTCGGGTCTTGTGCTGAATGTTGGGTAAAAGCTGTAGTCCCTGGATGGAATTACGGGGCATTCAAAATTTGCAAAGCATAGGTCTGCTCTGTGGAGGTCACCTTCAATTTCCCTGTAAATCTCGGAAACTGGAGTAGCTGCATTTTCCTTGTGGCACATGATGTCACCGGCAAAAATCATTCTTATTGAAGGCAATGCTGCTGTCATTTCTTTTTGCTTTCGTGAATCGATTCGTGAAGACTGGCATGAAGACAGAATGAAAATGCATACTGGAAAAAGCAGGAGAGAAGAAAGAAAAGCCTTAGGTAAATCTGATGGAGCCTTGGTAAATTTCATTTTGAACATTCAATTCAGCCTATGGAAAACGCAGCCATGGACCTGCTGGTATTATACATCATCATCGGCTTTGTGTCACATGACAGCTTTGTGGATTCCTTAAGTTCCGTCAGTTGCATGTAGAAGTTGACGGTACGGATTTAGGCTTATGGATTTTTTTTCCGAATAGTTGTATTTTATCCACACTATGAACAAGCTGAACGGAGTTATTTCCCTTGCATTGTGCGGCCTTTTCTGGAGCACGGCAGGAATATTCATAAAAAAGGTGAATGCCTCGTCCTTTACCATTGCAGGACTCAGGAGCCTCATCGCCTTTGCCACTTTCATCATTTACTATAGAAGGTTTCCATCCTTTACTGCAAAAGATGCGGACGGTAAGGTTTCATCAAGTTCAACCCTTTATCTTTGGCTTGGTGGAATTGCCTACAGTGCCACCATGATCCTGTTCTGTGCGGCAAATAAAATGACGACTTCTGCCAATGCCGTTCTCCTTCAGTATTCGTATCCGATTTATGTCGTTCTTTTTGGGCCTGTAATTCTTGGTGAAAAAAACAGGGCTTCCGATTACCTTACGGTTGTCGGTGTTCTTGCAGGAGTCCTCCTGTTTTTCTATAGCGATCTTGATGCAGGGAAATTCCTTGGAAACATTCTTGCAGCCCTTTCCGGTGTCTGCTTTGCCTTTACGACAATCTTCATGAGAAAGCAGCGGAGTGCAGGTTCCGCTTCCTCATTCATGCTTGCACATCTCATTACTGCCGTGGTGTGCATTCCATTCTATTTTACGCAGGGAATTGAACCGGGCGACTGGATGAGCATGGTCTTCATCTTTGCCCTGGGAACGGTTCAGATGGCTGCGGCAAACATTTTCTTTGCAAGGGGAATTGGCAGCGTTACGGCCCTCGGGGCAAGCATCATCACCATGATCGAACCGCTGATGAATCCTGTATGGGTAATGGTTTTTGCAGGTGAGGTTCCGGGGCTTCTTTCAATTGCAGGTGGAACAATCATCCTTGGATGCATCATCCTCAGGGAATTCATCGGAAGCCGGGGAAAGGATTAATGGTGCCGGACCTGGCATATTGTCCGGCGTAACGTGTCATACAGCCATGCCGAACATGGTGTTGTAGTCACCTGGGGTAAGGCCTGTGTATGACTTGAATTCGTGGATGAAGTGGCTCTGGTCGTAGAACTTCCAGTTTGATGCAATCTTTGAGAAGGAAGCCTGGCTGCCGTTGATTTCGCCAAGCACCAGCTGGAACTTGACGATGTTTGAAAAATGCTTTGCGCTGATTCCGCAGTAGGTTTCAAAAAGGTGGTTGATGTACCTTGCTGAATATCCTGAAAGCTTTTCAAGCTCGCTGATCTTGATGAGTCCGTTTTTCTGAACCACAATCTGCATGAGCTGGCGGAACAGGGAAAGGGTAGAGGCTTCGTTTTCGTGCTTTGAACTTTCCATGATCTTGCAGAAGGATTCCTTTCTTCTTTCGAAGGAATCTGCGGCTTTCATGGCAAGGCAGAGGATTTCAGTTCCTGCAAGTTCCTCAAGGGGAATGATCTTGTTGCCTGCTTTCTTTACGTCTTCGTTTGTAAGGAATGGGTTCTGGCCCGGCTGGTATTTTACCTGAAAGTATTCAGTGTTTCTTTCAATCTTGAAGAGGACGCTTTCCGAGTTTGTGACTACTGCAAAGGAACTGAAGCTGTGCTTTGAGTAGCAGAAAATCAGTGAGGTGCATCCGTCCGGGAGGAATGTTACATGAGCGTAGTCATCGTTCTTCTGGGGCTTTCCCTTGAATCCGAAGTATTCTGCATTTGATTCTTCCTTAAAGGAATGGAATGCACCTTTTTCCGTGTTTAGCATGAGAAAAGGCTGGATTGTCTGGATGTAGGAACAGTTTTCTTTCATATTGTAACCCCCAAAAAGAAAATGCTTTAAACAAAAAAAAGGCGCTGGAAACAGTATCTCCTACTATTTCCAGCGCCATTGCTGATATTTACAATATATATTTTTTCACCTTTGTTGTCAATTACCGTGTGTAGGATTCATTTGTAACTTTGGGAATCAGTTCATTCAGGCTGTCCACCATGTACATGGTTTTCCTTACGATGGCTCATAATTCTTTATCCAGTCCAGGATCAGCTGTGCCCAGTCTTCTGGTCCTGCTGATTCTTTTGTGGAAGAGGCTTCGTATTTTTTTAGGTACTGGGAATAGGTTTCCTTGATGTGGTTGCGGATGCCCTGAACGTCTTCGGGCTTTATGTCATTGCAGTTCCTGAAAATTTCATCGATAAAAGTATAAACGTCTTCCGGGGATATGAGGTCTTTTTCCGTCGCGGTGATCATGAACATGGCGGCAGGGAGGCAGTTTACGCTGTGCTGCTTCATGTACAGGACAGACTGGGTGATTTCAATTCCATGGTCGTAAAGTTCCATGTTCCATCTTTCCATCTCTTCAGGAGCGTAGTTTTCTGCGGCAAAATTCTTCCTCCAGAAAAAAATCACCAGGAGGACAATGACAATGTGGAGGCTTGGAACGCAGCAGTAGTGGGGGTCGGCCTTCTGGATGTTCCGCACTGCCCTTGTGGTTGCCTTTGGGCGGGAAGTGGTGGTTATGTTTCTTGAATAGATCCTGTAGGCTTCGTTGTATGCGAATGCAATCTTCTTAATGAACCTGCGTGAAATCAGGGCTCCCCTGTGCCATCCGAATTTTTCAACTGCAAGGGAAAGGGGCCTGATCCAGAAGTTTATGAAGTCCAGGTAAGTCCTTGCCGTATCCTCGCGGAAGGGAATTGTTGCATCAAGCCTGTGGTCTGCCCTTGTAATCTTTACGTGCCGGATGTGGATTTTCTGGAGGTACTGGAAGATAAAGAATTTCCATGCCACTGCCACAATGAATGAAAGGATGGCCGGTAGTGAGGCAGGGTGGGTAAAAACCGTAATGTAGGCCTTTGCAACGCTGATTTTGTTTATTGAAACTGATTCCAATTTTTTCTTCATGATATGAACCTGAATGCTGAATTTTTTTCGTCAGAAAGGATGGACTGGCTGGGCCATTTTCATGTTACAAGAAATTCGTCCAGTTTCCTGAGGCGGGATTCTTCCACCTTTACAAAAAGGTTTTTTTCATTTGTCGGAAGAACCAGACCCTTTGGACCGTTCTTTGCACGTCGCAGGTATTTTACCTGGGTGTAGTAAAGGTCCGCCTGCATGTTTTTCCTTCCCTTGGAATGCCATACGGCCAGGGTTCCTGCATAGAGGAGAATTTCCAGCGGAACCGTCTTGTCCTTCTTTCCCTTGATGAAGACGTATCCGCCTGCATAGTCCCTGGTGTGGAGCCACATGTCCTGTCCCTTTACAAAGTGCCTCAGTAGCTCGTCGTTTTCATTTGCCGTTCTTCCAACCATTACAGTCCATCCCTGGATTTCGTAGTGAAGGCCCGGGTGCACTTTTGCCGTCTGCTGCTTTGGCTGGGTGTCGTGGCGGAGCATCTGTTCTATCTTGAGGACGTTTTTCTGTTCCCGGATCCTTGCGTATTCTGCGTCCAGCTGGGCAATGGCCTTTTTTGAAAGTTCAATGTCGTGCTCCAGGGCTTCAAGGCCGGAAACTGCCTTCTTGTACTGGTCGTAGTAGTCGGCAGCGTTTTCGTGGATGCTCTTTCTTGAATCGATGCGGATGTGGACTTCCCTGCCAGTGTCGTAGTCCGTGCAGGTAAGGATGTTTCCTTCCGCCTGGCTTCCAAAGGCAAGGATCAGGTCGCCAGTGTGCTTAAGGCTGCCTGCATTTTCAAACTGTTCCTTCTTTTCAAGGAGCTTTTCCAGTGCTGCTTCCATCTTGCTGTGGCGCACGTTGTACCATTTTTCCGCCTGCTCAAGAAGGCTGTCCCGGGAAAGAATCTTTGCGTGTTCGCTGTAGTAGATGTCGATCTTCTTGTTGAATGAAAGGGCTTTCTGCTCTTCCGTGAATTCAGCATCAGAAAAATCGCGCACCGGAAACCTTTCAAGGGATGCAGCCCGTTCTTCTTCCGTAACTTCCTTTACTTCCGGAATGAAGGTGCCGCCTGTAACCTCGCCTTTTTTTGGACGGCGGAACATGCAGTCAAGAATTGTTCCGTTTTCATCGGTGACTATTACGTTTGCTGCATTGGACCATAGCCTTACATAGACAAGGAGACGCTCCTTCCATGTGGAAACGTCAATGCGCACGATGCGGTCCAGTCCAAGCTGAACCATGGAATTGATCCTCATGCCCTGCACCCGTGACTTAAGGAATTCATTGAATCGCAGTGGCTTGGAATTTTTTGGCGGCTTGTAATCCGTAAGGTTAATGCGTGTTGCCTGCGGTGAAGTGCAGATGAGTATGTTTTCAAGGTTTCCCTTGTTGATGGCGCGGAAGCACAATGTGTCAAAGCCAGGCTGAATTATTTCCTGTATGAAAGCCCCTTCAAGGCTGAGTTCCGAAAGAATTTCATTTATCTCGTTGCAGTTGAGTGACATGCCAGAATCATACCACAGTGGGATTTTTTTTGGAACCGTTGGACCGGGATTGGGGAGGGCTACATCCTTGATTGTGCCAGGGCATCCATCAGGGCATTGATTCGCTCCATGACAAAGTTCCGTTCCTTTTCTTCCAGTGATTCCAGGGCAAGGATGTGGTCGTGGTATTTTCTTTCCAGTTCCAGCCGCCGGTTGATGTCGGATACTTCCCTGCGTTCCGGGGTGGAAGCCTGTCCTGCAAGAAAATCCAGGGATACGTCCAGGGAATGGGCAATCTTGTATGCAGTGGAAAGCTTAACTTCGGAGTTGGTTTCAATGCCCTTGTCGATTGTTGTTTTTGGAACTCCGCTTTGTACGGAAAGGGTCTTTCGGTTTATGTCACGCTTTTCTGCCGTATCTTTTACTCGTGTCCAAAAATCCATGGACAAAGTATAGTAGAGAATAGTCGATTCTTGGCGTAAAGTGGATTTTGTTCCATAAAATATTTCATATATGTCGGCTCTAGTCGATAGAAGTCGAATTTCAGCCTTTATTGCCGGGGTTCCTAAAAATCTGTTGAAAATTTTCAATAATACATATAAACTCACGGAATGATAAAAGCTACAGGTTCTCAGATTATTTTAAAACTTCTTGAAATGGAAGGCGTAAAGACAGTTGCCGGAATCCCCGGTGGCCAGATTCTTCCATTATATGATGAATTGAACAAAAGTTCCATAAAGCACATTCTCGTCCGCCAGGAACAGGCTGCAGGCTTCATCGCCCAGGGAATGACACGTTCCACTGGAATTCCTGCCGTCTGCATGGCAACTTCCGGTCCGGGCGCAATGAACCTTCTTACGGCAATTGCAGATGCAAAATGCGATTCCATTCCGATTGTAGCATTCACAGGTCAGGTAAACACAACAATGATCGGAACTGATGCCTTCCAGGAGGCGGATACTTTCGGCCTTTCGTTTCCAATAACCAAGCACAGCATGATGGTCAAGACTCCGGAAGAACTTCTTACGGCAATTCCACTTGCCTTTGAAATCGCAGTGTCAGGCCGTCCGGGTCCTGTCCTCATCGATGTGCCTCGCGACGTTCAGCTTAAGAGTGCTGAATTTGAACAGTGGCCGGTAATCCGTACTGTCCAGGAATCTAAGGCCCGCGTTCTTGCCGGAAAATTCTGCACGGAAGAATCCCAGATTCCTTCTATTATAAACACCATGGCAGAAAAGCTCCTTTCTTCAAGAAAGCCTGTAATCTATGCCGGCGGAGGATGCAATTCGGAAAAAACTCATGAAGCCCTGGCAAGACTCATGGAAATGGTTGACGTGGCCTACGTTACATCCCTCATGGGAATAGGGGCTGCCCCGCGTTCAAGCAGGAACAACTTCGGCATGGTTGGAATGCACGGTTCCTTTGCGGCAAACAAGGCAATGCATGATGCAGACCTGGTTCTTGCCCTCGGTGTACGCTTCGATGACCGTGCAACAGGCGTAATTGCCAAGTTCTGCCCGGAAGCCGACATCCTTCACATTGACATCGATGCTGCAGAAATCAACAAGATCCTGAAGACTTCCACATCCCTTGCATATGATGTGGAACTTGCACTCCCGATGATCTGCGACAGGGTTTGCTCCCTTAAGGAGTCTGCCTCGGATGAATGTGCCAGTGCCCGCAGGGAATGGGTTTCATCCCTTGCAGAAATCTTCAGGGAGACGGAAAGCTTTGACCTTGGCCGTGGAAAGGATGCATCGTGCCCCAATCCACGCCTTTTCATCAGCAGGATTCCTGAGGAAGCAAAAAAGGCAGGCCTTGCAGAAAGTGACATCATCGTGACGACGGACGTTGGACAGCACCAGATGTGGGCTGCCCAGTATTATCCTGTGGAGCATGCACGCCAGTTCCTTACAAGCGGTTCCCTGGGAACAATGGGATTTGGGCTTCCTGCAGCCATAGGAGCTGCCCTTGCAAATCCTGACAAGAGGATCGTCTGCATTTCCGGAGACGGAAGCATCCTCATGAACATCCAGGAGCTTGCAACCCTTGCAGACCATGGGCTTAACGTAACGGTGGTTCTCCTTAAGAACGGCGTCTTGGGAATGGTTCACCAGCAGCAGGAATACCTTTTTGAAAGGAATTTCAGCGCCAGTGAATTCATAAGGAACCCGGACCTCCTTAAGATTGCGGAAGGTTTTGGAATCCATGCAGTCAGTGCCAACGAGGAC
Organism: Treponema sp.; assembly: GCA_045616325.1. Taxonomy (GTDB): domain Bacteria; phylum Spirochaetota; class Spirochaetia; order Treponematales; family Treponemataceae; genus Treponema_D. The sequence goes on along the minus strand of JAZLGN010000042.1, from coordinate 41,287 downwards.
GCCGACTGGGCAGCCAAGGCCTTTACCAAGGGGCCTCATTTTGTTCAGCTTGAAATAAAGCCGGATGAAAACGTTCTTCCTTTCGTTCCGGGGGGAAGGGCAAACATCGACGCCATAAGGGATTGACCTGGTGAATGGCAAAGGAAGCCCTAAAAGCCGTAAAAAACTTGCTAGAAAAGGGCTTTCATGCTATTATAGAGCACTAAATTTATTGAAGTTGACAGGATTTTGCGCATGCTGAATTCTGTTACATTTAAAATTAAGGGGAATTTAATATGTTTAATTCACTTTTATTGCAGGCAGCACCAGCTGCAGCACCTGCAGCCGGCGGATTCGGCATGCTGATGCCACTCGTCCTCATCATGGGAATCATGTACTTCTTCATGATCCGTCCTCAGAGCAAGAAGCAGAAGGAAACTCAGAAGATGATCGACGCCCTCAAGAAGGGTGACAAGGTTGTTACCATCGGTGGAATCCACGGAACAATTTCTTCTACAAAGGAAAAGACAGTAATCGTAAAGGTTGATGACAATACAAAGATTGAATTCAACAGGACTGCAATTGCTACAGTTATCGTAGACAAGCCAGCCGCAGAAGAGCCAAAGGAAAAGAAGTCCCTCTTCGGAAAGAAGAAGGAAGCTCCTGCAGCAGAAACTGCAAAAGAAACAACAACAGAACCTGCAAAGGAAGAAACACCTGCAGCTTCTGAATCAGAGGAAAAATAAATGAGCAAAAAATCACGTCTTGTGCTCATACTCGCTGTGCTCGCAGTATGCTTTGCATTCCTGTGGCCATCAATCAGCTGGTATGCACGTACACCAAAAGAAGATCAGGCACTTGCCCTGAGTTCCCTTGAAAACATCAAGGATTATTCAAGCTTCAAGGCAGTTAGCGAAGTAAAGGCCATGGTGGCAGCCCTCAAGGCCGACCCTGAGACCCTTGTTCCTGAAAACCAGAAGTGGCTCAAGGACCAGGTTAAGAAGAATTATAAGCTTGACGGAAAGAAGTATTCCGAACCACTCAAGCTTAAGGATGCCCTTGATTCATTCTCTTCAAAGGCTGAACTTACCAATTTCATCGAGGGAATCTACCGCAAGAACATCCTCAAGACAAAGGACTACTACAAGAATTCCGTAAAGCTTGGTCTTGACCTTTCAGGCGGTATGAATGTTATCGTAAAGGCAGACCTTGATGCAGTGATTGCAAACCAGGGTGATGCTGCTTTTGTTGAGGAAACACTCAAGGCAGAAGCAATGGCACAGGCTGTGGAAACACTTACAAGCCGCATTGACCGCTTTGGTCTTTCTTCTCCAACAATCAGGCAGCAGGGTGAAGACCGCATCTACATTGAACTTCCTGGTTCTGCAGAAGCTGACCAGATCAATTCCATCATCCAGGGCCGCGGTATCCTTAACTTCCGCCTTGTTGATGATGCAGCAACAGATGCATTCTCTTCTTACTATTATAACCACATGGACAGCACCTTCGACAGCAAGGGACGCCTTATCGACCCTTCCGTAATTCCTGCTGACTGTGAAGTAATGGGATACTACACAACAGATGCTTACGGCCTTGACCAGAGGATCGGTTACCTTGTCGTAAAGAAGGAAATCGCCCTTGACGGTAAGCACATCAAGTCTGCAGAAGTCGGACAGGAAGACCTTACAGGCAAGCCTCAGGTTAACTTTGCCCTCGACGGTGAAGGTGCAGAAATCTTTGCAAAGTTTACCGGCGAGAACGTGGGAAAGAACCTTTGCATCATCAGCGACGATAAGGTTAAGTCGAATGCAAGAATCCAGACTGCCATTGCAGGTGGTCATGTTGCAATCACAGGATTTGGAATCCAGGAAGCCCAGAACCTCCGCAAGGTCCTTCAGACAGCATGGCTTGATGTTCCACTGACAGTTGAAAGCCAGCAGGTTATCGGTGCATCCCTTGGTGAAAAGGCTATCCGTCAGGGTATCATGGCCATTGCCATCGGCCTTGTTGCAATCATGATCTTCATGCTCATCTGGTATCAGGGTGCAGGTGTAAACGCATGTGTTGCACAGGTTCTCAACCTCTACATGATGTTCTCTATTCTTTCGGCATTCAACCTTACGATCACCCTTCCGACAATTGCCGGTATGATCCTTACAATCGGTATGGCTGTCGATGCCAACGTAATCATCTTTGAACGCATCAAGGAAGAACGCCGTCTTGGAAAGGACAGGGCTTCTTCAATGAATGCTGGTTTCAACAATGCATTCTGGGCAATCATGGACTCTAACATCACTACATTCATTGCAGCCATGTTCATGTCTCAGCTTGGTTCCGGTGCAGTTCAGGGATTTGCAGTCAGTCTTGCAATCGGTGTAGTTTCTACAGTATTTACAGCTCTCGTAGTTTCTCGCCTCATGTTCGACTTCCAGACTGAAGTCATCGGTAAAAAGAATATCAGCATTGGCTGGGGGATTAAATAATGAAAACAGTTAAGAATTTCAGCAAAGCATTTCCTGCCTGTGCAATTGCAAGTGCCGCAGTCATTGTGTTTGGCCTTGTAGGAATCTTCACACGGGGAATTAACTTCGGCATTGACTTTGTTCCTGGTCTTGTTGAAGAAGTGCGCATTGCACCTGCTGCAATGGAGCTTACATATACAGGTTCGGCAAGCGTAAGCGTTGAAACATCAAATACAGCCCTTGAACTGGTTATTTCCGGTACGGGTGCAGAAAACGAGACAAAGACATTTACATTCGGCCAGAATCCAACGATTCAGGACATGGCAGATGCAATCAATGGAGTAGCCGGTGTAGCTGCCAGGGTTACAGGCTCAGCTTCTGCAGATTCATACGGAATCTACACTGACAGCGCATCTACTTCACGCCTTTCCTATGACGTGCCTGTTCGCCTTTATGTTGCAGACGAGGCAAATTCCGTTTCTGTAGAAGAAGTGCGCACAGCCCTTGCTTCACAGAGTGTTGCAGTCAAGGAACTTGGTGATGCAGCAAACCGCAGCTTCCAGATCCGTGCAAAGATTGAAAAGGGTGACGACAGTTCCGTAGAATCCCTTCAGAATGCAATTACTGGTTCCCTCAGGTCTTCTTTTGGCGATACAAACATTGCCATCGTTAAGACTGACTTTGTAGGTTCAAGCTTCTCTTCAAGCAATGCTGCAAAGTCTGTGGTTCTTGCCATCGTAACACTCCTTGCAATCTGGATCTATGCTACAGTAAGATTCCACTGGGACTTTGCCGCAGGTGCCATCATCGCCCTCGTTCACGACTGTCTCATCATGTTTGCATTCATTTCATGGTCACAGGTTGAATTCTCAACGACAACCTTTGCCGCTGTTCTCACAATCTTCGGTTATTCGATTAACGCAACCGTCGTTATCCTTGACCGCGTTCGTGAAAACATCCGCCTTGTTGACACAAAGGACTTCAAGGACATCCTTGATACTGCAATTTCAGGTACATTGAGCCGTTCTGTAATTACAACAATTACAACCCTCTTTGCTTCCATTGCCCTTCTCGTGTTCACATCAGGAAGCATCCGTGACTTTGCACAGGTTCTTACGGTAGGTCTCATCTCTGGATGTTACTCATCAATGTTCATCAGCTCGGGATTCATCTCCCTTGCACGCCGCAACTGGCAGCCTGGTGAATGGGCATACCACGTAAAGCCTCACAATAAATAGGGAAAAGGTTTCTAGAAACGGAGCTTCAGGGAACTTTGTTTCTTTATGACCGACTTATTTTAAGACTGTCCAATTGCGGGCAGTCTTTTTTTTCGCTATTATCTTCAATATGAAAACTATCCGTGCTTCTGTTCTTGGTTTCTGCATGGGAGTCCGCCGTGCCGTAGATGCTGCTGAAAAGGCTATTGCCGAAAACACCCATGGGCGGCAGATATTCACCCTGGGGCCCCTCATCCATAATCCCGTTGTAATGGATTCCCTTGAAGAAAGGGGAGTCAGGGTTCTTGACGGGGAAGACTTTGGCCCTGTGGATTCTCATTCCACCGTAATCATCAGGGCCCACGGAACTACGCGCCAAGTCCTTGCCCGGCTGGAACAAACAGGTGCCCAGGTCATCAATGCAACATGTCCACGTGTCGTTGTCAGTCAGAAAAGGGCCTTTGAGTACAGCTCCATGGGATATGCCATTGTCCTTGCAGGCGATAGGAATCACGGGGAGGTGGTCAGCATTTCTTCCTTTGCAGGGGGAAGGTGCCTTATCATCGAAAGTGCACTGGAGGCGATGGAACTTAAGCTGCCGGAAAAGACCGTTCTCATGGCCCAGACTACATTCAGCATGGAAGAATATGAAAAGATTCAGGCTGTCCTGAAGGGGAAAAATCCGGATCTGGTGGTGTTCAATTCCATCTGCTCTGCGACAAAGGAAAGGCAGAATGCACTGAGGGAACTTGGCGGCAAGGCAGACGGAATAATTGTTGCAGGCGGAAGCAGCTCTGCCAATACCAGGCGACTTTACGAAACGGCATGTACCATCTGTGACAAATGCGCCTTTGTGGAAAAGCCCCAGGACATTCCCGAAGAATTCAGGAACCTTGAAACCGTAGCCATAACTGCCGGTGCCAGTACGCCTGATTCCGTCATTGAAGAAATTGAAAAGAGCCTGGTGACCGGTAAAAATTGATATTTTTGAAGATTTTTGCTAAACTTTTTGGGAATTTGCTTTTTACTGCGGATTTTCATTTATTTACTAATCATTGCAAATCTCTGTAACGACATTGGGAGGGATTTGTTTAATTTATGGAGGATACTCTTATGAAAAAAACACTTGCACTTTTTGCTGCAGCCGCACTTGTAGCTTCTGCATTCGCTTACAATCCGCCTCATGGTGGGGAACAGGTTTACCGCCTTACAAGCCCGGAAATGCTTGGGGGAGCCGCCGCTTCTGCTTCTGGTGGACCGTCACTTACAATCGTTCCAACTTCAACAGTGATTAACCCTGCAATTCCAGCCCTTCAGGACCGTGTCTGCGTTAACCTTGACGGAACTGTTTTCCTCAATTCAGACAAGGATGACGAGACTTACACGGATCCAATTACGGGCGAAGAAGTTGTAATCATGAAGGACAAGAATAATGCCTTTGGTTTTTCCACCGGTGTAATCTATCCAACAAGATTTGCAAACTTTACGCTTGCATGTAACGGCGTGTTCAGCGAAATGCTCAGGATGCCTGTAGGAAACGTGGTTGATACTCGTGCCGGCATTTCAAAGGAAGTTAACGACTGGCTTTCTGTCGGTGCAGGTCTTTATTATACAATGGTTGATACGGACAAGCTTGCAGATGATTCTGATTTTGGCATTGGTGCTGACTTTGGTATTTTGTGCAAGGTTGGGGAAATTGGACCATTCAAGAATTCAAGGATTGGTCTTTCCCTCGTGAACATCGGTAAGCCTGCAAAGGCCAAGACCCTCGGCTTTAATGAAGATGAGGATTCAACAATGTATCCTTCAATCCTTACTGCAAGGGCAGGTTTTGGTGCTGACATCTTTACGGTCGGCAAATGGATGGGTTCTGCCAGCGCTGACGTAAGCGTTCCATTCTTCCAGAATGCAATCATTGAGGCTGGATTCCAGATGATGTATGACGACCGCCTTAGCCTTAATGCAAGCACACAGTTCAACACAAGGGAATTCATCGAGGACGGCATTGATGCTTCTACCTTTGGAATTTCCTTGGGTGCAACATTCAAGTTTGGAATCAAGGCTTCAAACCCAAGGCTCAACGGATCTGACATTACACCAGGTCTTGCAACCCAGATCGTTTATGAAAACATAGAGGCAGTTACCACTGGCGTTAAGTTTGAACTTGGCCCAAAGGATGAAGGTGCTGCTGAAATCACAATTTTCTAATGGAAGAAAAAGGACTAAGTAATGCTTTTTAACCTTAAGACAAAAAAGGCAGTTCTTGTTTTGGCTGCGGTTTTTGCTGCAGCCCCGGCAGTTTTTGCCGACAAGGCTCTCGAGTACATCTCGCCTAACAACGACGGCATCCAGGATAATCTTGACGTAAAGTTCCAGATTTCAAAGAAAGCCGGTTACCTTAAAAGCTGGGCCTTTGTAATTTTTGACGCAAAGGGAAATGTTGTCAGGACAATCCAGAACAAGGTTGTCTTTGACTTTGATGAAGGTTCCATGAGCGCAAAGAAATTTGCAAAAGCTCTCATGACATCAAAGCATGATGTAGAGGTTCCTTCGGAAATCATCTGGAACGGCTATCTCGATGACGGTAGTCTTGCTCCAGACGGGGAATACTACTACCAGTTTAATGCTGTAAAGACCAACGGTCAGGCATCGGCTTCTGCAAAGGTCAAGTTCATCGTGGACAATACGGCTCCAGACATTGACGTCGTAAAGCTCCAGGGTGATGACAAGAACTTTGGTGAAGGCGACAAGGCCATCCTCGTAATCAGGCAGACTGGTTCAAAGGAAAAGCTTTGGACAGCCAAGATTACTGATTCTGACGGAAAGGTTATCCGCACATACAAGTGGAACGATGCTGCTCCAAATGAAATCACATGGAACGGTACCGACGACAGCAATGCCATCGTTAAGGATGGCATCTATCATTATGAAATCACGTCAACCGACCTTGCAGGAAACACTTCCGAAAAGGCGGGAATTGCAAACATCTTCTTCTCTGCAGAAAAGCCCCAGACTTCCATTGCAATTTCCGGTGCAAGATATTTTGCCCCTGAGCCAAAGGGTGAAGTTGCAGAGTCAAGGAAGGACATTAAGTTTGATGTTTCCATTCCTTCTCCAAAGGCAAGCGTAAACAAGCTTGTTGACTGGAAGATTCAGGTTGTTTCAAAGGATGGGGACGGCGTTCTCTATTCAATGGAAGGAAAGGACAAGGCTCCTGCATCCTTTGTCTTTGACGGAAAGGGATCTAAGGGTTCCTATCTTGCTGACGGTGAGTACCGCACGAAGGTTACTGCAAGGTACCTTAACGGTTATGAACCTGAGCCGGTATATTCACCTGTCTTTGTAATTGACAACGAGGCTCCTAATGTCACTGTCGTTCTTCCAGAAAGCATTTTCAACGGCCAGAAGCTTTTTGCCATTGCACAGCAGACGGTTGCGGAAGAATCCTACACGGGGCCTAAGACCTGGTCTGGTAAGATTGTTGCTGCAGACGGAACCGTTGCAAGGGAATATGAATTTGGCAATTCACTTCCTTCAAAGGTTGAATGGAACGGTCTTAACAAGGACGGCCAGTTTGCCGATGGCGCATACAAGTATGTTCTTGAGGTTACGGAACCTGCAGGAAACAAAAGGACTATTACATCAGATAATTTCACCCTTGATACAAGTACGACGGTTCTTGCAGTTTCTGTCAGTCCTGAAGCCTTCTCGCCAAATGGTGACGGTGTAAACGACAGGATGACAATCACACCTGTTGCAAAGGCTTCAAGTGGAATCAACAGGTATGAAGTTACAGTAAGCCTCAAGGGAAAGGCAGTAAAGACCTTCTCTGGCACTGGCAGCGTTCCTGCCCAGATTTCATGGGACGGACTTTCTGACAGCGGAACAAGGGTTGCTGATGGACGCTATAGCGTTGCAATAAAGACGGTTGCAAACTCTGGAACTGAAGACACTTCTCTTCCTGTTGAATTTATCGTTGATACAACGGCTCCACAGGTTGCAGTTTCTGCACCGTATACATTGTTCTCTCCTGATGGAATCAGCTCAAAGCAGACTGTTCCTGTAAAGGTTGATTCTTGCTCTGATGAGGAACTTTGGACTGCTGAAATCCGCAATGTAAAGAATGCCATCGTAAAATCATATACCTGGAGCGGAAAGGCCAAGGATTTTGCCTGGGATGGAACTGATGACAACGGCAACAAGGCTGCTGACGGCGCCTATTCCCTCAAGATTGCCTCAACCGACAGGGCAGGCAACAGTGGAAGTGCAAGCATCCAGAACATCGTGGTTGACACGAGACCTGTTTCAGCATTCCTTACGGCTGACTTTGCAGGAATTTCTCCAAACGGCGACAGAGTACTTGATGCACAGAAATTTAACATCAAGGTTTCCTTAAATGAAGGAATTTCAAGCTGGAAGTTTGACATCGTTGATTCTGCTTCGGGCAAGGCAGTAAAGAGCTTTACAGAAAAGGATCAGGCTGATCTTCCTGCAGCAATTACATGGGCCGGTGAAACTGCTGCCGGCAAGACTGCAGAAGGAACTTTCTCTGCAAGGCTTCACATTGAATATGCAAAGGGTAATGTTGCCGATTCAGTTTCCGGTTCATTCATCTGTACTTCAAAGGCTCCTGAACTTGCCGTAAAGACAACCCCTGAATACTTTAGCCCGGATAATGACGGCGTTGACGATGAAGAAATCATCCAGCTTTCATGCAAGACCCTTGCAAACCTCAAGAACTGGACATTTACGATCTTTAACCCGATTAAGGATGAAAATGCTCCTCTCAAGCCGTTCTGGAAGATTGGCGGAAAGAACGTAATGACGGAAAAGATCATCTGGGATGGCCGCGGTAACAATGGTGAATTGGTTCAGTCTGCCGAAGACTATCCTTATGAACTTGTTGCATACGATGACCTTGGCATGTCTAGCAAGGTTACTGGCGTCGTAAAGGTTGACGTTCTTATCATCCGCGACGGTGACAAGCTTAAGATGATGATTCCTTCAATCATCTTCCGTGCAAACCATGCTGACTTTGGACTTGTAAAGACTGATGCAAAGGGCAATGTAATCGAAAAGGGCATTACACCTGCACAGGCTGCAAACAACAAGCGCATCCTCAAGCGTGTTTCTGAAATCCTTAACAAGTTTGCCTCTTACAAGGTAACGGTTGTAGGACACTCTAACTACGTCATGGCTAACGATGCAGAGGCTATTCCTCTTTCACGCGATCGTGCTGAATTCGTAATGAACGAAATCATCAAGAACGGCGTCAAGGCTGAAAGGCTTTCTGCAGACGGTAAGGGTGATACGGAACCTGTTGCTGACTACAAGAACAGTGACGTTAACTGGAAGAACCGCCGCGTTGAATTCATCCTTCAGAAATAGGGATAGGAATTGACTATGTCAATTCCTATCCTAGAGTTTCGCTTTTTTGCGAAACTCTATTATAATGGCTAAAAATAATTGCGCCGTCCATGGCGCGTGACAAAGTGCCTCCTGCTCTTTTTTTGGGCGGGGGGCTCTTTTATTTTTAGGCCATTGCATTTACAATTGCCGCTATGAAAGAGCAGTTTATTCGTACAGAGGCAATTCTTGGTGCCGGTTCTGTTGCATCCCTTGCAAGGGCAAGGGTGCTGGTTTTTGGAATCGGTGGTGTAGGCGGTTTTACCGTTGAAGCCCTGGCCAGGGCGGGGGTGGGACATCTTGTTCTGGTGGATAATGATGAAGTTGCCCTGTCCAACATAAACCGCCAGATTATTGCAACCCATGGGACTGTTGGAACTGCAAAGGTGCATGCCATGAAGGAGCGCATTGCAGACATTAACCCCGACTGCAATGTGGAAGCCATCAAGTCCTTTTACCTGCCGGAAAATGCCGGTGACTTTGACTTTTCTTCCTTTGATTACGTAGTGGATGCCATAGATACGATAAAGGCAAAGATTGACATTGCTTCAAGATGCGATGACCTTGGCGTAAGGCTCATAAGTGCCATGGGAGCCGGCAACAAGCTTGACCCTACCATGTTTGAAGTTTCGGACATTTACACTACATCGGTCTGTCCCTTGGCCCGCGTCATGCGCAGTGAGCTTAAGAAGCGCGGTGTCAGGAAACTCAAGGTTGTCTATTCAAGGGAACAGCCCGTTAAGACGGACTGCCTTGGCCAGACCAAGGGTACAGGTGGCCATCCTGCGCCCGGAAGCATTTCCTTTGTTCCGTCCGTAATGGGACTGATAATTGCAGGTGAAGTCATAAAGGACATTGTGGCCTCAGGCCGGGATGGGATTATGTGATTCGATGTGACCGGGTGTCCCGAAGCTTGATCCGTAGCAAGGACGTTTATCGTAGCGTTCGGGATTGGCCCGGAATCATTTTTTTTCTAGAGGAGCTTTTCCAGCTGGTCTACAAGGTCACGGAATGTGTCCAATGCAGCCTGCACTGGCTCTGAACTTTCCATGTCTACGCCTGCAACGCGAAGGGCTTCAATAGGATAACGGCTGCCTCCGCTCTTGAGGAATTTGAAGTAGTCCTCACGTTCCTGGTCTCCGCCTTCCGTGACGCGCTTTGCAAGGGCAAGGGCTGCAGAAATTCCGGTTGCATACTTGTATACATAGAATGCATTGTAGAAGTGTGGAATGCGAAGTCCTTCCATGTCGCTTGACTTTTCAAATACCATTTCAGGGCCAAAGTACTGCTGGAGAAGTCCACGGTAGATTTCGCGGATGCTGTCGGTGCTTAGTGGAATTCCATTTTCAACGCTTTCGTGGCACTTAAGCTCGAATTCTGCAAACATGGTTTGGCGGTGGAGGGTTGCCAGGATGTCGCTTGCACGCATGGCAAGAAGGTACTTCTTCATTTCGTCGTCCCTTGCATTCTTGAGCAGGTGCTGGAATACGAGTTCCTCGTTGAATGTGGATGCAACTTCTGCCTCGAAGATTGTGTAGTCGTAGCAGCTGAAAGGGTTGTTCCTTACGCTGTACCATGAGTGCATGCTGTGTCCGCCCTCGTGGGCCATGGTGTATACGTCGCGAAGGGTGTCTTCGTCATAGTTCAGGAGAATGTATGGGTATCCCTCGTAACATCCGCTTGAGAATGCCCCGGAATGCTTTCCCTTGTTTTCGAACCGGTCGCACCATCCGCCAAGGAGTCCTCCGCATAGGGTATCGGTGTATTCTTTTCCGAGGACAGCCATGGCCTTGCGGCAGATTTCAACTGATTCCTCGTAGGTTACGTGTGATTTTACTGACTTTACAAGGGGGGCATAAACGTCCCAGTGGCGGAGTTCTTCCACGCCAAGGACCTTCTTGCGGAGCTTGTAGTAGCGGTGAAGGTCAGGGAGGTTCTTGTGAACCGTGTCGATGAGGTTTCTGTAAACGCTTTCCGGTACCTTGTCTCCGTAGAGGGCGCTGTCGAGGGATGACTTGTATCCGCGGGCGCGTGCGTGGAAAATGTCGTTGTTTACGGAACCTGAATAAAGGGCGGCCAGGGTGTTGGCGTGCTTTTCGAATACATCGTAAAATTTTGTGTATGCTTCCTGGCGTACGCTGCGGTCCTGGCTTTCAAGGAAGTTGCTCCATGTGCTGTGGGTAAGGGGCTTTTCCTTTCCGTCAACGGTTACGGTGCCAAAATCCATGTCCACGTCGTTAAGCAGGCTGAATGTGTTGGATGCCGTCTGTCCCGATTCGCTCTGGAGTGCAAGAAGCCTTTCTTCCTTTTCTGAAAGGATGTGGGGCTTTGCATGGAGGGCTTTCTGGATGCTGATCCTGTAGTCTGCAAATTCCGGAAGGTCGCACCATGCGTTGATCTTTTCGTCGTCAATGGCAAGGAGTTCCGGAGTAAAGAAGCTGCACTGGGAGCTCATCTGGGTGTATGCCATCATGACCCTGTTGTAGCGTTCCTGGTTGGCGCTTTCGCTTTGGTCGGCCTCGTTCATGAGGCTTGCATAGTGGTAAACTTTTTCCACCAGGAGGCTGAGTCGGTCATCGGCCTTGAGGGCTTCAAGAAGGATGCTGCTGGATTCCCCAAGGCGGCCCTTGAAGGCTGTGAATTCTGCCGTAAGGCCTGGAATGCGGTTAAGGTCTGCTTCCCAGTCGGATTCGTCTTTATAAAGCTGTGTCAGGTCCCATTTGTATTCAGCAGGGACGTCTTTTCTTAAAGGAATTGTTTCGTTACTCATGGTGCCACCCAGTATAATGTTTTTTGTTTTTTTTGTCCTGTGTTAGCGATGGATAACGTCCGCTTGTTGCACAATTATTTTTTCGCATATATAATAGTAGAATTAGCGGTTTTTCCGCAAAACAAGCATCAGGCAGGGTTATATGGTAGCTGATTCTTTGGGAAACATTACATCTTTGAAACCGGTCGTTAAGCCTATCCGCATGGGTATTGACGTTGGCTCTACAACTGTTAAGGTAGTTGCGCTCGGTGATAATGATGAACTTTTATACGGAGCTTATGAAAGGCATAGGGCTGACATCAGGAACACCATCATTGCTGTCGTCAACAAGGCCTTTGATACTCTTGAGGGGCTTTTCCCGGCCAAAGAAAACCAGACTGTCAGCGTCAAGGTTACGGGGTCCGGAGGACTTTCTGTTTCCCAGTGGCTTAACATTCCGTTCATTCAGGAAGTTGTTGCCGCCACCACTGCCGTACGCAAGATAATTCCACAGACGGATGTTGTCATTGAACTTGGCGGTGAAGATGCCAAGATTACATATTTTAAGGGTGGCGTTGAGCAGCGCATGAACGGTACATGTGCCGGAGGTACCGGGGCTTTCATCGACCAGATGGCTGCCCTTCTTGAAACGGATGCATCCGGCCTTAACGAGCTTGCCCGGGGTGCAACGACCATCTATCCTATTGCCGCCCGTTGCGGTGTTTTTGCCAAGACTGACGTACAGCCCCTGATTAACGAGGGTGCCCGCCGTGAGGATATTGCCGCTTCCATTTTCCAGGCTGTCGTAAGCCAGACCATTTCCGGCCTTGCATGCGGTAAGCCCATCCGCGGCAATGTTGCCTTTTTGGGTGGGCCGCTGCACTTTCTTGACCAGCTTCGCGAACGCTTTGTAGTTACACTCAAGCTTAAGGATGATGAACAGATTGTTCCGGAAAACAGCCAGCTTTTTGTGGCTTCCGGAGCTGCCTTTTCTGCCGAACGTGAAATCAAGTGGATCAATGCAAAGGGGGAAGATGCTCCTGCCGTGTTCCCGACAATAAAGGAATTCCGTGCAAGCCTTACAAACCTTGTGGGGGCTGAGATGCAGGAAGTCCAGCGCCTGGAGCCTCTCTTTACTTCACAGGATGAGCTTGATGAATTCAACCAGAGGCACCTGACGGAGAAGGCTCTTGTCGGGGAACTGGACAAGACTGAAGGCCCTGTTTTCCTGGGGCTTGATGCAGGTTCCACAACTACAAAGGCAGTCCTTACTGACACACAGGGACGGATCCTCTGGCGCTTCTACGATGTAAACGCCGGTAATCCTGTTGACCTTGCAGTCAAGGTCTTGAAGAAGCTTTATTCGATCCTTCCGTCAAAGTGCTACATTGCACGTGCCGTTTCCACAGGTTACGGAGAGGCCCTTTTCCAGGCTGCCCTTGGGGTTGATGCAGGTGAAGTTGAGACCATCACCCATTACCGTGCCGCTGACTTTTTTGTTCCCGGGGTTGAATTCCTTCTGGACATTGGCGGACAGGACATGAAGTGCCTTCGCATGAAGAATGGTGCCATTGTTTCCATTCAGCTTAACGAGGCATGTTCTGCAGGATGCGGTTCCTTCCTTGACAATTTTGCACGCACCATGGGCATGAGCGTACAGGAGTTTTCAAAGATTGCACTCATGGCAAAGAAGCCTGTGGACCTTGGAACCAGATGTACGGTTTTCATGAACAGCCGCGTAAAGCAGGCCCAGAAGGAAGGTGCGGAAGTAGCAGACATTTCTGCAGGCCTTTCATATTCAGTAATCAAGAATGCCCTTTTCAAGGTAATAAAGCTTCGCCGTGCAAGCGAAATCGGCACCAAGGTTGTGGTTCAGGGTGGAACCTTCTTTAACGATGCAGTTCTCCGTGCCTTTGAAAAGATTGCAGGTGTAAACGTATACCGTCCTGATGTGGCAGGACTTATGGGGGCTTACGGAAGTGCCCTCATTGCCCAGGACCAGTGGGAAGACCTTCGCCGTCCAAAGCCGGATGATCCTGACCAGACGCCTAAATTCGTAAAGTCAAACATTGCAACCCTTGACCAGCTTGAAAAGTTCAACGTTCAACTTGAACTTCGCCGCTGCGGAAAGTGCTCGAACAACTGTCTCCTTACAATCAACACCTTTACGACAGGTGAGGGGGATGACAAGGTTTCAAGAAAATTCATCACCGGAAACAGGTGCGAGCGCGGTGCAGAAATAGAAGACGATGCATCTTCAAAAGCCAAGCTTGTGGATGCAAGCAACAAGGCCAATACCAAGGGTGCTGAAGATGGGGCAAAGCTTCCTAACCTTTTTGAATGGAAGTACAAGAGGCTTTTCAGCTATGTTCCTCTTAAGGCAGAGGATGCTCCCATGGGCGACGTTGGAATTCCACGCGTCCTCAACATGTATGAAAACTATCCGCTGTGGTTCACCTTCTTTACCAGGCTTGGTTTCCGCGTAAAGCTTTCTCCGCGTTCAAGCCGTGCAATCTATGAGAAGGGTCTTGAGACCATTCCGTCGGAATCCGTCTGCTATCCTGGAAAAATAAGCCATGGTCATGTGGAAAGCCTTTTGCAGCAGGGAATCAGGTTCATCTTCTATCCTTGCGTTCCGTATGAAAAGATTGAAGATTCCGGGGCAGGCAACCACTATAACTGTCCGATTGTAACAAGCTATCCTGAAGTCCTGCGCAACAATGTGGACCGCCTGCGCCAGGATGAGAACATTTTCTTCATGAATCCATTCCTTCCGATTTACGACAAGGAGCGCCTCAAGGAAAGGCTTTTTGAGGAACTTTCAAAGCGCTTTGTAAACATTTCGCGCAAGCAGGTAAACGATGCCCTTGATGCAGCCTGGGACGAGCAGGAAAAATTCAAGAGGGAAGTGCAGGAGAAGGGAGAGGAAGCCCTGGAAGAAACCATTACCCGTGGCGGTAACGGCATTGTCCTTGCGGGACGTCCATACCATCTTGACCCTGAAATCAACCATGGAATCCCTGAGATGATCAATGGCCTTGGCATGGCTGTATTTACGGAAGATTCCGTTGCACACCTTGGTTCTATTGAACGTCCGCTTCGCATCATCGACCAGTGGACGTACCACAACAGGCTTTACAGGGCCGGTGCCTTTGTCAGCGGCATGGCAAACCTTGAGCTTGTCCAGCTTACGTCCTTTGGTTGCGGCCTTGATGCCGTTACTGCAGACCAGGTTGATGAGATCATGAAGGCAAAGAGCCGCATGTATACCCTGATCAAGATTGACGAAGGTTCAAATCTTGGTGCCGTAAGAATCAGGATCCGTTCCCTTATTGCAGCGGTCCGTGCACGCGAGAGAAACCGCGTTAAGCTTACGGTTAAGTCTGCCGCCTACAAGAGGCAGGTGTTTACCAAGGAAATGAAGTACAAGCATACGATTCTTGCACCTCAGATGAGCCCGATTCACTTCCGCCTTGTTCAGCAGGCTTTCAGGCATACGGGATACAATTTTGTAATCCTTGACGCCGTTGACCCTGCGGCAATTGAGACAGGCCTTAAATATGTAAACAACGATGCATGCTATCCGTCGATTCTGGTTGCGGGGCAGATGATTTCGGCCCTTCAGAGCGGAAAGTATGACGTCAACAATACAAGCCTCATGGTTACCCAGACTGGTGGTGGATGCCGTGCAACAAACTACATCGGCTTTATCCGCCGTGCCCTCGTGGATGCAGGATTCTCCCAGGTTCCTGTAATCAGCCTGAGTGCCCAGGGATTTGAGTCAAACCCTGGATTCAAGCTGGGACCTGCACTGCTTATCCGTGCCATGCGTGCCCTGGTTCTTGGGGACCTTTTGATGAGGGTTCTCTACAGGACAAGGCCTTACGAAGCCGAAAGTGGAAGTGCAAACGCCCTTTACGAAAAATGGAATGCAAGGTGCGAGATGGGGCTTAAGTCATTGAGCCACTTTAAGTACAAGTCCCTTATCCGCGGCATCATCCGTGACTTTGACCGCCTGCCGTTGCTTCCGGTTAAAAAGCCACGCGTTGGCGTCGTAGGAGAAATCCTCGTCAAGTTCCATCCGACGGCAAACAACCAGATAGTCAACGTCATCGAGAGGGAAGGTGCAGAATGCGTCATGCCGGACCTTATGGACTTTTTCTTCTATACATTCTCTACGGGAATCTTCCGCCATCAGGAACTGGCATTCCCAAAGAAGACGGAAAAGAATGCTCGCAGGCTGGTTTCAGTCCTGGAACTTTTCCGCGTGTACATGAAGAAGCAGCTTAGGAAGAGCCGGCGTTTTGATCCGCCACACCTTATCTATGACATGATGAAGGGTGTTGATGACATCGTTCAGCTTGGAAACATTACGGGTGAAGGCTGGTTCCTTACTGCCGAGATGGTGGAACTGATCCATAGCGGTTGTCCGTCAATTGCCTGCGTCCAGCCTTTTGCATGTCTTCCAAACCACGTTACGGGAAAGGGCATGATAAAGGAACTCAGGAGACGGTATCCTGATGCAAACATTTCTGCCGTTGACTATGACCCGGGTTCAAGCGAAGTAAACCAGCTTAACCGCCTTAAGCTTCTGCTTTCAAATGCGCCTGTGGGAAGGCATCCTGATGAATGGGATGACGGCATGATTCACGGGCCGGACAAAACGGTGGTCAAGCCTGAGATAATGCTTGCCGAGGGTGCCGCCCAGTTTACGGATCCGGAGCCTGTGGCAATGAAGGATGCTCCTGTAAGCAGGGACTAAATTCTCAAAATCAAATGCCGATAATGCAAGAGATGAAGAAGATAATTTTCAAATTAGCACTTGCATTTTCTGTGTTCTCGGCATTTGCGGCCTATCATAGCAATTCGGTTCCGGATTCAACAGAAATCAGAAAATCAATAATAAACTCATGGCTTAAGGAAGATGTTTCCGTTCTTCGTGAAAAGAAGGAAGAATTCGTACTTGATCCGACGGGGCTTAAGTTTCAGGTTCGCATGGAGGAATCCAATGACGAATTCTGCATCATCATTGCTCCCCGCAGTGAAATAGACATCAACATGATCAATGGAGACAGTTCAAGGATCATGAGAGCCGAGGTTTTCCCAAAGGGGGGAATCGGAAGCTGGATCCTGTACCGCGACAAGAAGAAGGGATTTGCCAAGCGTGCTGAGATTCATTTCAACCAGGATTCCGATGTATACATTCAGCTCAGGAACGAGGGGCAGAAGACTTATGCTGACCTTTATGTGAAGGGTTCCTATGCGGCAAAATCAGTTCTTACGGGTATGCCCTTTGAGAAGGTCTATACGGCTTCTTTACAGGAAATCCAGGATATGACCAGAAAGTCCATTCCGTGGAACAGGGTTACGGTAAGGCCGGATCAATATAACGGCAATCAGGTTCTTATTACGACAGTGCGCCAGAACCTTCCGACCATGGAATTCATGGAGGATGCATGCTATGACGAGCGTGGAAAGCTCAGGTCCATTCTTACGGGGGAACCTTTTATATTCCGCAATGAAAGCGGAGATCCAGTGGAAATGGATACAAGAAAGACCCACTACCTTTGCGGCGCAGGCTTTGTAAAGTGGATAATCGACGGCATTGTTGAACCAGTATGCGGGAGAGGGGCCGTCATCCGCGACCTTACGGAGCCTACGGTTGAAGACAAGTCAGTGGGCAAGAATGGAGTCATGTCCCAGCAGTGGAACCTTGGATTCACCCTGGACTGGTGCCGTAACCTTGCATCCGTTGCCTATGACGTCCGTTCCAGCCGCAGTGCAAACTATGCAAATGCAGGCCTTGACGTAAACTGGAACTGGTTTGCCCAGGATTTTGAAAACGGGAGATTCGTAAATTCAACAGGCTACATAAAGAACACGGGATACAAGGTTGATAATGTAAGGGCTCTCCTTTACCTTCTTGGCTGCACTGAACCGGACTGGTTTTATCTTGCCGCCATCAGGCAGGGAACCAACATTGACGAAGACGAGCTTGTGTTCAATAACTGTGCCGTAATAATCCCCTACTTTGACATGAATGCAAGGTTTGCATGTGTCGTATTTGAGCAGGGCAGGGAACTTTCCATCGATGAGTTTGTACAAAAATACAAAGGATCCTTTGTTCACCTTGAGCGCGTAAAATCTACAGAGGCATTTTTCCCTTATGAAAAGAAATAGAATTTTAACAGCGGTCCTTGCATGTCTCCTTGCCATGGGACAGGTTTTTGCAATGGAAGCCAGCGATTCGTCGTATTTTTCTGAAATGAATTCGGCTTTTTCTGCACAGGCATATCCTCTTGCTGTGGAATATGCAGACAGGATTCTTGGCGAATTTCCCCAGTCCACCCTGGTTCCAAAGGTTCATCTTTCAAGGGGCCAGAGCCTTTACTTTCTCGACCGTTACAGTGAGGCAGAGGATGAACTTAAGGTTGCATCCGGCTACCCGGACGTGCAGGTTAGGATTCAGGCGAATTTCTATCTTGGACTGATCAGCAGGACCCTTTCCAGGAATTCTGATGCACTTTCGTATTTCTACAGGTGCTGTGAGCTTGCAGGAAAAAAGGGCGGCAAGTACAGGAGCTGGTACAGCAAGGCACTGTTTTACGCAGGACAGATTTATCACGATGATGGTGACTACAAGAACGGATGCACGGTCTTTGAATCTGTCGTTAGCAACGGCACGGATTATGATTCCGAAGATTATGCACAGGCATTCAGGCTGTTGTTTGACTGCTACCTGAAGCTTAAGAAGTACAGGGAACTTGCAGGCGTTTACCAGCAGTTTCCAAAGGACAGCATGGATTCCTACAGGAGCCTTTACGAAGACCTTACCGTGGATGCAGTTGCAGCCTATGAGGAAAGCGGAAAGGGCAGGGAAGCCTTTGACTGCTGCAAGATTCTTCTGGAGTCGGAAGATCCTTCTCGCCAGGTTTTTGCCGTGGAAAAAATGTATTCCCTGTATGGAAGATTCCCGGCACAGATAAAGGAAACGCCAATTGACTTTGTAGGCGAGAAGGAAAAGATTCTGGAATCAAATCCAGCCCTTCTTGCAGAAATCTGGATCCGTACAGGTACGGACAGGTTTGAACATAATGACTACACCGGAGCCGACAGTGCCTTTGCAAGGGCCGAAGGATTTGACACGGAAAAGAAGTACGCTGCCCTCATCGGCCTGTACCGTGCAAAGATGAGCGGCAATAATTCCATAGAACTTTTGAATTCATATTCTGAAGAAAATTCCGTTCAGGCAGACAGCACCTATTATGCAGACTACGAGGCTTCCTTTGCAGAGCAGTATGCAAAAATCGGCGACTGGGAAAACAGTCTTGTTCATGCACAGAACGCCATTGATGCCATGCATGCAAAGCTCCTGACCGGTGGACTCTTGCAGAAAGCCTTCTATTACAAGGCCCTTGCACTCTATTGCTCTAAGGGAAAGAAGGAAGCCCTGGACCTTATGGCAGGCTCCGACATAAAGTTTGTTTCGGGAGTTCCATACTACAAGCCGGGAATGTGCCTCTATGCACGGTGCCTTGCTGAAAACGGAAGGGAAAAGGAATCCCTCAGGGAATATGAAAGCCTTTACAGGGCAGGACTTCTTGATGCGGAGGAAAAGAACAACTATGCAAAAGTTCTTTTTTCTGCAGGCTATGCATCCTCTGCAAGAAAGATTGCCCAGGAAAGCGGAACAAAGGAAGGACTTTACATTGGAGCCATAAGCGCATTTAACCTTAAGAACTGGGATGTGTGCATTGATGAACTTTCCAGGTACATGAAATCAGCTCCTGAAAAGAAGAACCTTCCATACTGCATCTTTTATTCAGGATATGCATATTACAGGCTGGGCAACAATGCCGTATGCGAGTCCATGCTCAGGAACTTTGCCCAGGAAAACCCGGGCCATCCGCTTTGCTTTAATGCGGCCATCACTTGTGCCAATGCCTACGTTCTTGACGGAAACCATGACCTTGCCCAGGTGCAGGCTGCCAATGCTGTAAAGTTTGCCTCTACCCGTGGGGAAAAGGAAAGGGCTGTGATTCTTTCTTCCACAATTTATGAGGATTCCGGAATGTATGAAAAGGCCCTTGCAGTCCTTGCGCCTTATGCTTCCGAGAATTCGGATTTCGGAGTAAGGGCCAGGTTTCAGACTGCCTTGATCTATGCAAAGATGGACCGTATTGCAGACAGTGACAAGGCCTTTGGCGAGATATGCACGAAATTCCAGGATTCTGCATTTGCCGATGAAAGCGCATACCGTCGCGGAGAGATTTACTATTCCAAGGAAAATTTTCTTCAGTCTGCAGTGCGCTACAAGGAATATGTAAGAAGGTTCCCCCGTGGAAAATTCATTGACAGCGCCTACTACTATCTTGGTGATTCCTACAGGCTAAGTGACAAGCTCCAGGCTGCCGTGCTGCAGTTCATGACCCTTGCCGACTCCTTCCCTGAATCGGGATTTGCATTCAATGCAAGAAGAAAATGTGTTGACATTCTTAAGAGCCAGAAAAAATACAGGGAGGCCCGTGACCAGATCGAACTCCTTGAGGGAATGGCAGAGACTGCATCCCAGAAAAATGAAATCCAGAAGGAAAAGGCGCTTCTGGAAAAACTTGCAAAGGGTGGTGACAGCAGGATTGTCATTCTCCGCGACAGGTTTGAAACGGAAGGCAGGGAAACTACGGCTGCTGGAAGACAGGCAGGAACGGAACTTGCAGAGCTTCTGTGGACCGACGAGGCTTCAAAGATGGAAGCAGCCGGCCTTGCAGAAAAGCTTTATGAAATTCAGGTTTTAAAGGAGAACATTGAGGCTGAATGCGCAAATGCCGCACGATGCCTTTTAATATGTGCAGAACTGGACCGCAGCCAAAACCGCAGTTCAGAAGCTGCAGTAAAATTTCTTGAGACTGCAAGGCTTGCAAGACAGGCCGGAAACAGCAGTCTTGCAGAAAGATCCCTTTACGGTGCGGCAGAATCCTTTGACGCTGCTTCCATGTATGGGGATGCAAGGGTGACTGCAGAAAATCTCCTTGAGCTGTATCCACGCAGTTCATACTCTGCAGGCGCACGAAAATTTATTGAGAGGTAGTTATGAGAAGTACATTGATGAAACTTGTTGCTTTTATCGTTGCTGTTTGCACTTCTGTAGCAATCACCAATGCCCAGGGAATCCTGGACGATGACCAGATTCAGCTTCCGGAACTTACGACAACCGTTTCCGGTGATACTGTTGTTGCCGGAAAGGATGCAGTTCCTGATTTTTCAAAGATAGTTCCCGATGATGGCAGCGGAAATTCCATCATGCCAAAGCTTCCTGAAAAACGCGACGGCAGCTATTATGATTCCGATGATGAACCATTGGCCGACTTTACTTTTGGCGAGAACAAGAACATCTTCGTGCAGGGACTTATTGGAGGCGGATATCCTGGCGACTTTATCGGAGATTTTTCCGTATACAAGAGTTCCGGGGCCAACCCATTTAAAATCGAATTTTCACACCTGAGCAGGAATGGTTACGGAAAGCATTCTGCAGGCAACGGATTCTTTGATAACGGAACAAGGCTCTTTGCAGAAAAGACCGTCGGCGTATATTCTTCCGACCTTACGTTCCGCGGAACCTACGAAAAGACTGGAACCGGACTCCAGGACGTAAGCACTGTTTTCTATGACACCAATTCCCAGAAGATGGATGGAGGAGTTGAATTCTCCCATGTCTTTGGAGACAGCGGCCTTGCATTCAAGACTTCCTTTGACAGCACATGGTACAACCGCTACGGCGGCATCATTGACAAGACATACGAACTTTCCGACATCCAGGAAAATGCAGACATATTCTACTTAAAGCCAAAAATGGGATTCACCTGGGCCCACGATGAACTTTCCCTCAGCATCGACGGAGGCTTCCAGTGGGAAAATGTTGCCGGCCCGAAAAACGAAATGGAAATCAAGAAGGTATGCAGGGGGGACGGAAATGTCCTTGTTGGATTCAAGAATGATTTCTTTACCCTTTTTGGTTCTGCAGGAATTGCAGGGGGAAACGAAATAGGGGACAAGTGGGCTATTCCTGTCTTTGGTGCAGGTGTTGAAGTCAAGGGCCACATGGGAACAAATGAAAATTCATTTTCCATCGGCCTGAGTGGTGGTCTTGAATCCGGCTTCGAAACATTCTACGACCTGGAAAAGAAATTCAAGTACGCCCAGCTTGAATCCCTGACACCTGAAACATCCGACTGGTATGCAAAGACAAATGTGGTTCTTCCATTGACGGATACCCTCATTCTTCATGCCAAGGGTAACTATAAGAAAACTGCCTTTGGCAACGGAGTGTGGGAAGCCGATTACGGCGAAATATCGGAAAGGGGCGTGTACGGGTTTGAATGCCTTGACCGTACCCTGGTTTCAACGGAAGGGGGACTTTCAATTCTTGTGGATCCCGTTACCTTCTATGCAGGCGTAAAGACCCACTGGATGCATGTTCCGTCAAACGAATACAGGAATGTGGTAAGGGGGTCCGTTTCCTACGATGACGATGATGAAATGTGGGGGGCAACTGCAGGCATTGCGGAAGCCATCGACAGCGGAAGCGACAAGTGCCCGATCATCAGCTCAAGCCTTTACTTCAACATCAAGGACATGATGAGAATCAGCTGCGAACTTGATGATGCCATAAAGCTTTTCACCCGCAAGGACAGGAGCTTTGTTGATTCTGAATATCTTGTTCGTGCCGGAAGTGTAACCTTATTGGCCAGATTCTTCTTTTAATTATATGGGAGTTGGGATTGTCCGGCTGGACTCTCTTCAGGCTTTATAAAAAAATATAAATTAGTGGAGAAAATTATGCTACAGATTTTGAAAAACGGTGGAATCCTCATGATTCCAATCATCATTTGCGGACTCATTGCACTTTTTGTAATCATTGAACGCCTTCATTATTTCATTTCCATAAAGAAACGCGACGAAAAATTCATGGCAGACATTGACGAGCCTCTTGCAAAGGGAGACTACCAGACGGCCGAATCCATCTGCGTACTGGCCGACTCTCCATGCGCACGTGTCGTAAAGGATGCCATCAGCCACAGGAACCTTTCGGAAGCAGACCTTAAGGAATACGTGCAGACCACAATGGATCTTGCCGTTCCAAAATTCGAGCACCTTCTTGCAGCCCTGAGCACCATCTCAAACATTGCAACACTTCTCGGTCTCCTGGGAACGGTAACCGGAAACATCAAGGCATTCGGCGTCCTGGGTAACGGCGGTTCCATGGGTGATCCGGCCTTACTTGCCAATGCCATTGCAGAAGCCCTTGTTACGACGGTTGCAGGCCTTGTGGTTTCAATTCCTGCCATCATTTTCGTGAACTTCTTCAATTCAATGGTTACCCACAGCATCAAGAGAATGGAACTTACGGTTACAAAGGTCATGTTCCGCCTTACGGGAAAGAATCTCTAGTTCAGGGGGAGCCAATGAAAGTTTCACAGAATGCAAAGAAAACCGGTGGAATAGACCTTTCCCCAATGCTGGACGTAATCTTCCAGCTGATCCTGTTTTTCCTTGTTTCAACGACTTTTTCCGTTCTTCCTGCAATTTCCGTAAATCTTCCCCAGAGCACTACAGCAAAGGGAGAGGAAACTGGCAGCATTACCATTACGGCAGAGGCAGACGGAACCCTGTGGTTTAATGATGCCAAGGTTTCCATGAAGGAACTGAACGATGAGCTTGGAAAGTATGACACTGGAAAAATCGAGCGAAAGGAATTTCCTGTTTCCGTTTCCGCTGACAGGGAAGTCACCAATGGTACGATAGTAGAACTTTTTGATGCCATCAGGTTCAACGGCTTTAGCGCAGTCAGCCTGAGGACAACGGGAAAATCCAGGCCGGGTAAAAAATGACAGAACTTGAAAAAAGGGGGAACAGGGTTGCTTCCATAGGAACTGCTGTTCTTTTTGCAGTATTCATAATTCTCTCTCTATGCCTTAAGTTCAAGCCTAAGGAAAGTTTTGAAACCATCTACATTCAGCTGGACTCAACGCCTGTGGTAAAAAACGAGCCAAGGCAGACGACGGAAAAGTCGGACATCATTCAGAAGGCGAGTGAATCTTCCCAGGCCCCAGCTCCAGCTCCTTCCCCAGTCAAGCCTGAACCAAAGAAGGATTCAAGCTCAGAGCAAAAAGCGGTGTCAAAACCTGCATCAAGGCCAGAGCCAAAAAAGGAACCGGCTCCTCCTAAGGCCAAGGAAAGTCCTGCTCCTGCACAAAAGACAAAGCCGGCATCCCCAACTCCTGCAAAGACTGCAACTCCTGTCCAGGCTACCCCTGAGGGACCAAAGATAAAGAAGAGCATGGATGAGCTTATGGCGGAAATGACTGCCAAAAAGCCGTCACAGGAAAATGACCATACGCAGGATTACGAGTCAGATGACTGGGATGCAGTACCTGTGGCCACTGCATCAAGCACTCCCTCATCAACAGGCTTGAGCGGAAGCGCCGCTTCTTCAAAAAGTGCCGATACATCCGCAGCTTCCTCTTCAGCAGAAAACTCTCCGGACCGCAGCCAGGGCGCATCTTCATCCACATCCCAGGCCCTTGCCGGAATCAAGGAGGTGGTTAATTTTGCAAGGGCAGGGAATACCATAGGCCATACCCAGATTACGGCTACGTCATCATCATCTGCCGGTGAATTTTCCATGAAGATGTCCGACGGTTCGGCAAGGCAGCTTTTAAATCCAAAGACGCCTGCCATAAGGATTTCCGAGGAAAACGCAAGGCTCATTGACACCACAAGGAACGTGTCCATTGAATTCATCGTGAACCCTGATGGAACAGTTCCATATGGATCCATTGAGATTGTACCTGCAGCAGCCCTCCCGTCCCCGATCCAGCAGGAAATAAGGAACCAGCTTATGAACTGGCTTTTTTCAAAGGGCGGAACCAACAAGGCGGTGTTCAAGTACACCCTGCAAGTCCTGTAAATCATTCGGTTGAAAGCAGCCTTTGTTTTCAGCCGATTCTTCATTCCCATCTCCTCGCAGAGGCCATGCTGTGGCTAAAATTGCAATTTTTTAATTCTTCCTGTATAATTAATCGTTATGTTTGAAGGAATTGAAGCCGTAGCATTTGACATTGATGGAACTCTTTATCCACAGTGGGCCCTTTACATCAGGATGCCTTTCTACATTTTGAAAAACCTTGGCTTTTACAGGTATTTCAGGAAGGTAAGGCAGGTAATGCATAGGACAGCCCCCCTTGCCGATTTTTATGAATACCAGGCAAGAATCTATGCCGAAGCTTCAGGAGTGGACCTGGAGACTGCAAGAAGGGATATTGACCAGGTAAGCTACAGGGGCCTCGAAAGATTCTTCAAGAAAATCAGGCCATTTCCCCATGCAAGGGAAGCCATCGCCCAGATGAAGGCTGCCGGACTTAAGATCGGAATTCTTTCGGACTTTCCGCCTGACCAGAAAGGTGACATTTGGGGAATACGTCCCCTTGCCGATGTATGCATGGGTTCTGAGGAAGCCGGTGCATTAAAGCCTTCAAAATATCCTTTCGGAGTTTTGGCTCACAAGCTGGGCGTTCCGGAGGAAAAAATTCTCTACGTTGGAAATAGCGTCTTCTGCGATGTAAGGGGCGCCCATAATGCAGGAATGAAAACTGCCTATATCCTTACGGGAATGAAAAAACTGTTCAATAAAAAACTGCCGGAAGCTGACATATCTTTCAGGAATTACAGGGAGCTTCTGGATATTGTGTTGAACGGTTCAGCAATAAAATAGAAAAAAAGTGGTGGGAGTAAAAAGTGATTGCCGTTGGAATTATAATATCAGTTTTGTTGTCTTCATTTGTTGCTCTTGTTGTTAGGCAGATTGACAGGAAGGACAACCAGAAGGAAAGCCTCAAGAACTACACCAAGGCCCGCATTGAGGAATTTGACGAATACTTTCAGAAGCAGGCAGAAAACCAGAAGATGCTTGCCAGTGCCCTTGATGAAAAGGATATACTCGGAAAGGCTGCAGTAAAGAGAATGCAGCAGCAGATAGATGAATGCCGCGAGACGATCAGCAACCTTGACAGTCCGGTTCAGGCCGTAAAGGATATTCAGGCCAGGATCGACAGCTATGACAGGGTCCTGCAGAACCTTATGGAGATGACGGCTGCCGTTGAACAGAACCTTGCTTCCGTAAAGAACGAAGCTGCAGTCATAGACAGGGTTACCCAGAAGCTTAACAGGCAGCAGAAGACTGCAGAACTCCTGGAATCAAAGATAGAGGAAATCACGAAGCAGTTTGCCCAGAAGAATGCAGACCAGCTCATGAAGATAGGCGATGACCTGTTGAACCAGTACGAGGAAAGGGCTTCCCAGGTAGAGGCCACTACGGAAAAGGCCAGGAAGCAGAACGAAGCAATCATGCAGAAAATCGAGGACGACATCCGCAATGCCTATTCTCAGGCTGTTGAAAATGCCAAGGGCCTTGAGGATGAATCATTCCAGCGCCTCCGAGAGGATTCCCTTGCACGCCTTGAGTCCTGCCGCAACGAGATTGAAGTCCAGGCAAACCAGGTAAACGCCATCATTGATGCACGCATCTCGGACATTCAGGGCAAGCTGGAGGAAAAATCCACAGCCCTTTCAGAAGAATTCAGGAACACGTCTGCCGCCATTGAGGACAAGTTTACCGACAAGGCTAACAACCTTAAGGAAATGCTTGACGCTCATACCAATGTTCTTTCTTCGGCATGGACAGAAAAGATTGGAAGCCTTGAAGAAACGGTCAAGACGCAGTCACAGAACCTTGAGTCAGGTTTTTCCGAAAGGCTTGGTGAACTTGAAAGCAACGTCAGCGAAAGAATCAATTCCATTTCTGAAGATGTAAATTCTGCAGTGCATAATGTTGATTCGGACCTGAAGGACAAGATTGCGGAACTTGCAGACAAGGTTAAGACGGGAACGGAAAAGCTTAACAGCGTGGTTGATTCTCGCCTTAATCTCATTGAATCAAATGTAAGCTCAAGGACACAGGCCATTGAATCCAATCTTGATGCAAAGGTTTCCGCTA
This sequence comes from Treponema sp., assembly GCA_045616325.1. Classification (GTDB taxonomy): domain Bacteria; phylum Spirochaetota; class Spirochaetia; order Treponematales; family Treponemataceae; genus Treponema_D. Next base: position 14,422 of record JAZLGN010000042.1, on the reverse strand, counting down.
TGGAAGAAAACGTGGCCAAGGCTACGGACGGACTTGAGTCCCAGGTAGGTTCCCGCGTTGACCAGCTTGAAAGCCAGATAAGGAATCGGGTGGATGAACTTGAATCTTCAGTTAGCTCCCGTGTTGACGGACTTGAATCCTCTGTCAATTCCCGAGTGGAAGACCTTGAATCCAAGGTTTCATCTCGCGTGGGCGATATTGAGTCTTCTGTCGTTTCCCGTGTTGACGGACTTGAATCTTCTGTCAATTCCCGTGTGGAAGGCTTTGCGTCCCAGATTGAAAGCCGCGTGGATGGCATTGAATCTTCAATAAATACACGTGTGGAAGGTTTTGAATCTCAGGTTCAGTCCCGTGTCGATGACCTTGAATCTTCCGTTAACATTCTTACTGATACCTTTGAGGACAGGGTTAACGGAACATTGGATTCCATCTCGGACAAGGTGGACAGTTCCATACTCGGAATCGAGCGTGACCTGAGCGACCGCATTGAAGAACTGCACCAGAAGATAGCTGACAACAATGAGGCCGTTGAAAAACAGTGCCAGGAAAAGGTCAGCCAGTTTGAAGAAAAATTCCTTGGAAAAATCGATGCAATATCCAGCAACCTTGCCATGCGCACCGATGAATTCGAGGCCAAGGCAAATGCCTTTGAGCAGTCCGTTAAGGAACGCACCGACAGCTTTAACTATACCCTTGAAAACGACACCACGGAATTCACGGACAGGCTCAATTCAAAGATTGAAGAGCTTTCGCAGCGCCTTGATGAAAAGACCCAGTCGCTGGATTCACTTTTCCGTGACCACACGAGAAACCTTGAGAACAATTACGGTTCGCGCACAAGCGAGCTGGTTTCAACACTGGAAGACAAGTATTCAGAGATGGTCAATTCCGTTGATTCCCGCCTTAAGGAAATTACAAAGAATTACGACGAAAAAATCCAGGAAATGGACCAGAGCTTTAACGACAAGTCCCATTCCGTTGTACAGCTTTTTGAGGACAAGACCCATGAGCTTGAGGATGTATACGCCCAGAAGTCCAAGTCCCTTAAGGACACCCTGGATTCAAGCAGGGATTCTGCCGAGCAGGAAATGAAGAACAAGGCAAAGGGACTCATTACCCTCTTTAACGACAAGTCTACTGAACTTGGCCAGAAGGTAAAGCAGAAGATTTCTGACCTGAACCAGGATCTTGATAAGGATGTTGAGGATATTTCCACAAAGATCAAGGAAAAGATCAAGCAGGTCAACACGAGCCTTGAAAATTCCGTCAGCAAGCTGGAAGGGGAAATCAAGACAAAGACATCCGGCCTTACGACAAATTTTACCGACAAGTCAGACGGCATCGAGGCCATGTTCAAGAAAAAGCTTGAGGACCTTAACAACCGTGCCTCTGCCATTTCTACTGAAATCAAGAACAAGACCGACGGCCTTGAGGATGAAGTGCGCAAGAAACTCAGCACCCTTACGGAATCAGTCAAGGACCAGACAAGCCAGGCCATTGAAAAATACAAGACGACTACTTCAACCTACGACCAGGATATTGAGGAAAGAACCGACATGCTCAGGAAGGAACTTGCAGACAGGACTGAAGGCCTTGACCGCATGATCCGGGAGCGCACCCAGGAAATTGAATCGCGCCTCAACGAACTTTCCAACAATGTGGAATCCCAGACAAGCGGTGCCATGGAAAAGTACAAGGCAACCACTTCTGCATACATCCTTCAGATTGAACAGAATACAAAGGCATTGCAGGATGGCCTTACGGAACGAACGGCAGAGCTTGAAAAGCTCATTGACCAGACGGCATCGGATACGCGTTCCACAGTGGATGAACTCAACAAGCGCGTAACCCAGGCCGTTGACAATGCAAACCTCCAGGTTCAGGAAATCGACCGTGACCTTCAGGATAATTCCACAAGGATAAAGGAAGTCCAGAAGTCCATAGATGACAAGGCGGAAGAACTCCGTGACCGCTATGACGGAATATTCAACACCATCCTTGAAAAGGCAAGCAAGGAAGAGGAAGAGACCATGAGTAAGCTTGACCGCCTGCTTTCTTCAAATATTGAAGACCTAAGGCGTCAGTATGAGTCCCAGCTTACTTCAATGAATGATGACATAAAGGCAAACATAGGTGCCCTGGATGTAAAGGCCAATGACCTTACGGATAACATTTCGGCTTCCCTTGCAAACATCCAGAATAAGTTCCAGTCCCTTGAAGAACGCTCCGACTCGGTAATCGGAAAGATCGAGCAGGAAACAAGGGAAAGCGAGGAAAAGATCCGCAGCCTTTCAGAAGGAATTGATTCCCAGATTAAGGAACTCAATGCCCAGATGCTTACGGCTACAAAGAACATCTCCCAGGAGACTGATGCCCGCCAGACCAAGTATCTTGCAGACCTTGACAGCCAGCTTGAAGCCTACAAGAAGGAAATGGAGTACCGCTTCAAGAAGCTTAACACTGCCGGTGCCGATGTGGATAAGCTTGAAGCTTCCCTTAGGAAGGTGATGGACCAGAGCCAGAAGAAGGTTGCCGGTGACTTTGAGAAATTCTCCGAGGCAGCCCTTAAGGCCCAGAATGCATTCAGTGACTCCATCAAGGAAAAGTACGAGAAGCTTAAGGATGAGCTGGAATCAGTCCAGACAAACCTTGATGAGATAAAGAGGGATTCACAGGCAAAGCTCAGTGCCAAGGTAAAGCTCTTTGAGGATTCCTTTGAGCAGGATCTTGTAAAGCGTGAAAACGACATCGAGTCAAAGCTTGTTTCATGGAAGAATAAATTCGACTCCCAGTTTGACGGCTTTACCCAGGAATATGAGGAAAGGCGACAGGCTCTTGAAGACCATTATGACACGACTCTTGCCCAGCGCATCCAGGAATTGCAGAAGAAGACCCAGGACCAGGAAAAGAAATTCCAGTCGGCTCTCCTTGCAGGGCAGGCTACGATTCAGGAACAGATCAACAGCGTAAACCAGCGCATCCATGACTTCATTGAACAGTACCGTTCTGAAATCAAGAAGGCAATTGAAAGCGTTGACGGCGAACTTAAGAGTGAGACAGACGGATACAAGCAGCGCGTTGCAGAAACCTTTGACCGCAGTGAGCGAGACTTGAATTCAAAGATTGATGAATTCAAGAACATACTTTCGACCAAGCAGGAAAACCAGAATGCAACCATTGATGCTGCAGTCCAGGAATTCAATGAATGGAAGAAAAAGCTTAACAACCAGTATGAGGATTCCTACCTTAAGATTGAGGAGCAGCTGAAGGTTCTTTCAGAAACCAACGACCAGAAGATTACTGAGCTGCAAAAGGACTTTGGTCAGGCTGCCAAGCGAGCAGGGGACATCCTTAGTGGATTTGAAGGAAACAGCAAGAAGTACCTGGATCAGTTTGAAAGCCAGTTCAACGAAATGTTTACAAAGGTAAAATCCTATACCGATGACCAGACTGCAAGTGCAGAGCAGAAAATCAAGGACTTGCGCAGGACATTTACGGAAAAGGCGGAAGAATACAAGGCTGCATACCAGAGTGCAACAGACAAGCTTAACGATGACACAAACAACATGCAGGTCAAGATTGATGAAATCAACAAGAGCATTGCAAAGTTCGTGTCTGATTCTTCCGTATTTGATCAGGCCGACATCCTCAAGAAGCAGCTTGGCGACAGCATTGAAAACTTAAGGAGGGAAATTGCTTCCGTAAAGAATTTTGATGCAAAGCTTAATGAGCTTGGTTCCCAGATGAGGCAGCTGGAAAAATTCGGCGATGAAGTCAACCAGAAGCTTAATGCCTATAGTGCAGACAAGTCCCGTCTTGACAACATCCAGTACAAGTTTGACACCCTTACAAAGCTTTCAAGCGGAATGGATGCAAAGATTCAGGAACTCCAGTCAATGAATGATGACTTCATAAACATGCAGTCAAAGATGAGCCAGTTTACGGAATCCCTTGCCGGCATGGAGACAAAGATCAATCGCATTGACAAGAAAAGTGAAACCGTTGACCGCGTTGCAGAAGAAGTAAACAAGTCATTTGAAAACCTTAATGCCCTTGAAAAGCAGATTGAAGAATGCACTGGCCGCGTGAAGGTTTTGCCTGACCAGGTGGATAAGCTTACGAAGAACATCGACAAGATCCTTAAGAACGACGGTAAGATTAATGATGCCGTCGGCAAGGTTGAAAAGCTCCAGAAGCTTATGGATGATGCAGACAGAAGGCTTGAGCAGATCCAGACAAGCCAGACTGGAATCAACCAGACAGAGCTTAGGATCCAGCAGCTTTATTCTGATGCTGAAAGCAAGCTTGACGTCCTTCATTCCATTGCAAAGGCATCTTCCGGAAAGACAAAGGCCACGGGAGGTTCCGCCCTTTCACCGCAGCTTAGGGAAAACGTCCTTAAGCTCCGCCAGAGTGGATGGGAATACGGTGAAATTGCAAGAAGCCTTCACATCGAAGAAAATCTTGTTTCATTGATTTGTGAATTTAAGGATTGATGGAAGTGACAAAGGAAAGGGGCGCCAGACTTGGCGCCCCTTTCCCTTTATAATAAAAACTATCTTACCAGCATGCAGATGCAGATGGTCTTTACGGCATTCCATTGACCCACGCTGTCAAGCTTTTCGTTGGTCTTGGCCTTTACAAAAACCTGGTCTTCATTGACATCGAGGACCGATGCAATGGACTGGATTACCTTTTGCCTCCATGGAAGAAATTTTGGCTTTTCCATTTCAACAACGCAGTCAAGGTTGTTCAGCTGCCATCCGGCATTCCTTACGTCATCCCAGATTTTTTTCAGCAGGACCTTGGAATCAGCATCCTTCCACTGGGGTTCTTCCGGCGGAAAGTATGAGCCGATGTCTCCAAGTCCTGAAGCTCCAAGAAGGGCATCGCTTATGGCGTGGAGCAGGGCGTCTCCGTCTGAGTGTCCAAGTTCCCCTTTTTCTGAAGGAATTTCAATTCCCCCGAGCCAAAGCTTTCTGCCTTCCGTAAGGCGGTGCATGTCTGTTCCAATTCCGATTCTTGTCATGGTTTTCCTGCCTGTGCCGGATGCTTCTGTCGTAATGTCACCGGGATATGTAATCTTTATGTTTTCAACGCTTCCTTCAACAACCTTCACCCTTTGTCCGCCAGTAATCTGCGGATACAGGTCCCAGACCTCGGTGTCATCGGTGCAGTCCGGGTGTTCAGCGTCAGCCCTCTGGTGGCAGGCAAGCAGTTTTTTCATGTTGAAGGCCTGTGGCGTCTGGACTGCAGCAAGCCGGCTTCTGACAAGGTGGGTCTTAATGTATCCTTCGCCATCCATTTCCTTCTGGGTGTCAACCGGAGTAAGGCCTGGGACTGAAGCCCCGTATTTGCCTGCAGCATCTATGGTGTCTCCTATGACCTTGCAGGAAACGTATGGCCGTGCGCCGTCGTGGATTAAAACTATGGTGTCTTCCGGATCTATTCCCTGGGCTTCAACATGGTCACAAAGTTTCTGTATGGCGTTGTACACCGACTTTTGCCTTGTGGATCCCCCGGTAACAAGAAGGAGAGTTGATTCAGGCAGCAGAGAGCGCACCTGCGGATCTGCATAAAGTGCTTGTCTCGCCTGTGTTTCATGTCCCTGGGGAATGGTGACTGCAACAGCGTCGAAAACTGCAGTCTTAAGAAAAGATAAAGCGGCGCAGGAAAGAACTGTACCGCTTTTTAATGGAAGGTATTCTTTTTTTATTGTGCCACCCATCCTGCTAGAGGAACCGGCAGCACATATGACTAGAACCAAACCCATGGATTAATCGTCATCGTCGTCGTCATCATCGTTTCTCTTTGATGATGTGTCTTCTTCGAATTCATCCTCTTCATCCTCATCTTCAACGAAGGTCTGCTTCTTTTCTACGCGGAGTCCGAGAGGTTCAAGCTTTTCATGGAGCATGACTTCAACTTCCTTTGAAGAAATTCCAAAGGCTTCTGCAATTTCGTCTTCAAGAAGTTTCTTTGCGTTGTCGTAAAGCTTGCGCTCAAGAATTGGAAGTTCCTTTACCTTGGAACGGTGGTAAAGGCAGCGTACAATTGCTGCTATGTCGAGGATTGTTCCCTTCTTCTGGAGTTCAAGGTTCTGCTGGTACCTGAGCTTCCAGTCTGATGTTGGCGGCTCAAATTCTTCGCTGATTGAATCAAGGGCCTTCTGGGCTTCATCCTTAGATACTACAGCACGGATTCCAAACATGTGGGCATTTTCTACCGGCACAATAACGTACATATCAGAAACTTCAATGAAAATCTTGTAGTGATAAACCTGTTCACCCTTGAATTCACGCTTGAAGACGTCTGTGATTTTACCAAGACCCTGGCTTGGGTATACAACCTTCTGGTTAACTGAAAATTCTGTCTTAGGTTTTGCCATACTTTACATGATACCACAGTTTTTAAAAACTTACAATCTCATCAAAAACACTAATGGCAAACTGGTCCGTCATTCCGCTGATGAATTCGATGATGCATTTTTCCCAGCTTTCGTTGTCATTGATGTCGAATACTTCCGGCGTGTTTATCCTCATGACTGCCTTTTTTTCCGTGTCGTACTTTGTGTACTTGACCAGCCAGGCGGAAAAGGAAGACTGGAGCCTTGGCATGTAGCGAAGGGCCTGTTCAATGCGTTTGTTCTGTGCGTATATCTGGAGTTTCATCAGGGTGCGGTAAATTGTACCAAGGACGTTTTCCGCATACCTTGCAAATTCTTCAAGGCGCCAGTTCTTGTAGATGTTGGCGTAACTGAACCGCTTGAGTTCGGAAATGAACTTATAGTATGGCTCGCTAAAGCACAGTCCCTTTTCCGGTGAACTCTGCTCGCACAGGTCCACGATCATGTCGTTTATCAGGACCGTGGTGTTTACAGCTCGCCCAGACCTGTAGACACCGTTTGTCGTATGGGAAGAGAATTTCCTGTTGGGTCCAAATCCAAGGGTTGCTCCGACTATTTCCCTAAGCTGGCGGTAGGCTCCCATGTCAAGGATGTGGTAGCTTCTTGCGTCTTCAATGTCGCGTCCAAGGAATGAAACCTTGTCTGCAATTTTTACTATGCATCCTTCCCAGGTAAAGGGAGAAACGATCCCCGGGCGCTTGATTGAATAAAGCTCGATGGCTTCGTCCCGTGGCTTGAGTCCCTGCTGGTCAACTTCACCGCAGTGGCATACAAGGCCGTCCCTTACTGCATAGGTCAGGTCAAGGTTCTTTTCTGCACCTTCAGGATCCTGCAGGGTTTCTATAAAGTCGGCAAAGAAAAGGCTGTTTCGTTCATGCCAGAATTTTTTTGGAGCGTTGATTCCTTCCTTCTGGTTCTTGATGAGAGTGTTCAGTATGTCTTCCCCCGTGTGGCCAAAGGGGGCGTGTCCCATGTCGTGTCCGATGGCAATTGCGTTTGTAAGTTCCGTGTTCAGTCCTAGGTACTTGGAGATGGTGGTGCTTACGCTTGCAACGTGGTTTACATGCTCAATCCTTGTGCAAATGTGGTCATTTTGAGGAGCATAGAAAACCTGGGTCTTGTGCTTAAGCCTGCGGTATGCCTCGCAGTGCAGGATTCGCGTGTAGTCCCGTTCAAACTCAGAGCGGATGCCGTTCCTGCTGTAAAGGGAACTGTCCCTCTTGATGCACTGCTCCCACTTGGGATTTTTTTCGTCACATCTAACTTCTGCAAATGAATCTTTCATGATTATATTATAATATTGGATTGGCAAAAACTCAAATCACAGGCCCGTCATTAAAACATGCAGGAGAATAAAATGAAGACATCAGTTAAAAATGCGGTTGCAGTTCTAGGACTTTTAGTTCTTGCAGGAATTTTTTCCCCACTATACGCCGAGGATTTCTTTGACCATGAAGAATATGCAATTCCAGTGTGTGCAGGAAATTCTTCAGGCGGTACGGCAGTCGACCATGAAATCCATGCCTATAGGGGATTCAGCCTTTGCTACCGAGAAAGCTATGAGGATGCAGAATGGGTTGCATACATTCTCACCCGAGAAGAACTGAATGCAGTCACCGGCCGCACCAACAATTTCCGTCCAGACCCGTCAATATCAACCGGCAGTTCCCAGCTTTCAGACTACAAGGCAAGCGGATATGACCGGGGCCATCTTGCACCGGCTGCTGACATGGAGTGGAGCGAGGAGTCTGTAAGCGAAAGCTTTTACATGAGCAACATGACGCCCCAGGCTCCAGCCTTTAACCGTGGCATGTGGCAGCAGCTTGAAAGCCAGGTTCGAAAGTGGGCCCAGATCTTTGGCCGCATAATGGTTGTAACGGGACCAGTCCTTGAAAAAACTTCCGCGGAATATCCATCCATCGGGCAGAACAGGGTTGCAGTCCCGGAATATTTCTTCAAGTCCATTCTTGCAAGGGAAAGTGACGGATCATGGATTGCCATAAGCTTCATAATGCCAAATGCAAAATGTGATGGAACCATCTGGGATTACATGGTGACAACTGATGAAGTTGAAAATCGCTGCGGCTTTGATCTGTTTTCAGCACTAAGCGATGAAATAGAGGATAAAATAGAAGCGGAGGTTAATCCGCTTCCATTCATGAAAAATTAATGGTGGCTCGTATTGTCACTGCCACCTCATCCACTACAGGATCCTGCAGAGTTCGTCCACATCTTCCCCTGTCGTTGCCCAGCTTGTTGCGATTCTTATTACAGTGTGGCTGTCATCAAGCTTTTCCCAGAAGCTGACCTCAACCTTTTTCTGAAGTTCCCTGTACTGTGAGTTTTCAAGGACAACAAAAATCTGGTTTGTAGGCGAGTCTATGTAGAACCTGTAGCCTTTTTCTGCAAGGGCTGCCTTAATCCTGTCGGCACACTGGATGGCATTGCGTGCAATCTCGCAGTAAAGGTTGTCTGTAAACAGCACGTCAAACTGGATTCCGTGAAGGCGTCCCTTTGCACAAAGTGCCCCATGCTGCTTTACGACAGCAGTGTAGTGCTTGGGCATGTTCTTCTTTGTGAATACGATGGCCTCTCCGCACAGGGCACCGACTTTTGTTCCCCCGATGTAAAAGACGTCGCAAAGGCGTGCAATGTCTTCCATTGAAGCATCATTTTCCTTTGCAGCAAGTCCATATCCAAGGCGGGCTCCGTCCAGGAACAGGGGAATGTCAAACTGGTGGCAGATGGAAGAAATCTCTTCAAGCTCCTTCCTTGAATAGAGGGTTCCGTATTCCGTAGGCTGGCTTATGTAGCACATTCCAGGAAAAACCATCTGCTCGTGATTCTCGTCTGCAAAGAAATCTTCAAGCATTGACTTAAGGCCTGCTGGAATGATCTTTGCATTTTCGGTCTTGCAGGTAAGAACCTTGTGGCCTGAAAATTCAATGGCACCTGCCTCGTGGCATGTAACGTGGCCTGTTGTTGCAGACACGACACCTTCGTAGTCCTCAAGCATGGAATCGATTACAAGCTGGTTTGTCTGGGTTCCCCCCGTGACAAAAACAATTTCTGCCTCCGGGCAGCCGCATGCACTGCGGATTTTTTCCTTTGCACTTTCCGTGTATTTGTCCGTTCCATATCCTGAAAGCTTTTCCATGTTTGTTTCAACAAGTTTTTCAAGAATTTTTGGGTGGGCGCCTTCGCAATAGTCGTTTACAAAATAAAGCATTTCCTCTCCTGTTCAGGTTAATCTTCGTAAATCGGTTCAAAATCTTCTTTCGGGTGACCGCACAGAGGGCATTCATATTCTTCCGGCAGTATGGCCCCTTCATAAATGAATCCGCAGATTCTGCATCGCCATGCCTTGATCTTCCTTCCGGCTTCTGGAACTTCGGCCCTTGGTTTTATCCTTGCATGGTAGTCAGCGTAAGTTACGGCATTTCCGTCGCCCGTAATCCTTGAATCCACAATCTCACCGATAAATAGGGTGTGGCTTCCAAGATCCATTCTTTCTGTAACGCGGCAGCTGAAGACTGCACATGTGGACCTGGAAAGGTAGGGAATACCGTTTATGTCCGTCGGAAGTTCAATACCCTTCATCTTGTCCACTGTCCTGCCAGACTGCATTCCCCAGTGCCTGATGGTTTCAAAGGTGGTTGTTTCGTCAAGGACGCTAAGGGTAAAGATGCCGCTTTCCCTTATCAGGTCACAGGTATAGTTGCCGTTTATGACGGAAATTGCAAGTCTTGCCGGAGATGAGGCTACCTGGTTGCAGGTGTTTATGATGCAGCCGTTTGCCTTGCCCCCGGATTTTGACGTAAGTACAAAGATGCCGTAAGACAATTTAAACAAAGCTTTTTCATTCATAGTGTCTAGTAGTTTTCCGAGTTAATCTCAAAGTAGCTTTGAGGATGGGCGCAGGTAGGGCAGACTTCCGGAGCTTTTTCACCGACAACAATGTGTCCGCAGTTGCGGCATTCCCAAACCTTCACTACGCTCTTCTTAAAGACTTCCTGCATTTCAACATTCTTGAGGAGTGCGCGGTAGCGTTCCTCGTGGTGCTTTTCGATGGATGCCACCAGGCGGAATTTGGCTGCAAGTTCTGCAAATCCTTCTTCCTCTGCTGTCTGGGCAAAGCTGTCATACATGTCCGTCCATTCAAAATTTTCACCGTCTGCAGCTGTCTTCAGGTTTGCCGCCGTGTCGCCGATTCCGCCCAGTTCCTTGAACCACAGTTTTGCATGTTCCTTTTCATTGTCAGCAGTCTTTAGGAAAAGGGCTGCTATCTGTTCAAATCCTTCTTTCTTGGCCCTTGAAGCAAAGTATGTGTACTTGTTGCGTGCCTGTGACTCGCCTGCAAAAGCTGCCTCAAGGTTTTTTTCTGTTTTTGTTCCTGCGTACTTGTTTGCCATGGTGTTCATCTCCTTTATATTGAATGTTTGTACATCTGTTGCATGGAATTATAAAAGCAGTCAAGCCTTAAGTCAATTTTGTAAAGGATCATAAAGGGGAATTCGTCACTGGTTGGTGACCGTAAAAAATTGGCATTCAGTTGTTATGTCGGAAAAAACTTACTATATTTTAAGTGAACGAGTTAAGTCTTTATTCGGGAGGTTTAAGCCATGCTGTTTGCCATTTTCATTCCCTTTGCCGGAACCATTCTTGGTGCCGCCTGCGTTTTCTTTTTCAGAAGCGTCGGTCAAAACCAGAACAGGATGCTTACGGGATTTGCTTCCGGCGTGATGATTGCAGCTTCCGTATGGAGCCTTCTGATTCCGGCCCTGAACCAGTCTGCAGCCAGCAGCAGGAGCCCGTGCCTCTCATTTGTTCCAGCCGTTGCAGGCTTTATGCTTGGAATCTGTTTCCTGCTTCTGATAGACGGCATTGTTCCACACCTGCACATGAATGCGCAAAAACCGGAAGGGGTCAGGTCAGGGCTTTCAAGGCATGCCATGATGCTTCTTGCCGTGACCATCCACAACATCCCGGAGGGAATGGCGGTTGGGGTGATTTTTTCCGCCATGATGAACGGTGAATCCGGCATAACCCTGGGGGCTGCCCTGGCGCTGGCAGTGGGAATTGCAATCCAGAATTTTCCCGAGGGCGCCATTGTGTCAATTCCACTGCATTCGGCGGAAAATGGAATGTCCAAGGCCAGGGCATTCTTGTTTGGCCTGCTGTCAGGCATAGTGGAACCCATTGGCACTGTCCTCGTCATGCTCATGTCATCCCTTCTTGTGCCGGTCATGCCCTATTTCCTTGGCTTTGCCGCAGGAGCCATGATGTACGTGGTGGTTGAAGAATTGATTCCGGAAATGAGCCAGGGGGAACATTCCAACAAGGGCGTGGTGGCCTTTGCCGTGGGATTTTGCCTGATGATGGTGCTGGATGTGGTTTTCGGTTGATTCTCCTCCGTGAATGCGCAACTGTTTGCTCAAGCCTTAAGGGAGCAGCAGTCCATCGTGTTGCTTTTTGCCCGAAAGGCGATAGAATAAAAACATGACAGTTTACGAAAGCATCAATTCACTTGTCGGCTACGGCCTTGTTACTGGACTCATAGAAGAAGACGACGTTATTTATACCCAGAACCGCCTTCTCGAAACCCTGGGCCTTGACGGCTTTCCAACCCAGGAAGAAGCGGAAAAGATTCCCTGCGTAAAAACCCAGGACCTGGAAAAAATCCTCTGCGGTCTTTTAGACTACGCCGCCCAGAATGGAATCCTTGAAAACAACAGCGTGGTGTACCGTGACCTGTTTGACACAAAGCTAATGAGCTGCCTTGTAAGCAGGCCTTCAGAAATCCGCCGCACCTACAGGGAAAAATATGCCTCATCCCCAAGGGAAGCTACGGACTGGTACTACAAATTCAGCCAGGACACGGACTACATCCGCCGTTACCGCGTATGCAAGGACGTAAAGTGGCAGGCAAAGACTGAATTCGGCGACATGGACATTACCATCAACCTGTCAAAGCCGGAAAAGGATCCAAAGGCCATAGCCGCAGCCTTGAACGCACCAAAGGGCGGATATCCACAGTGCCTCCTGTGCCGGGAAAACGAAGGGTATGCAGGTCGCGTAAACCATCCGGCCCGCGGAAACCACCGCATAATTCCCTTTGAACTTCAGGGAGAAAAATTCGGCCTCCAGTATTCACCATACGTATACTATAACGAGCACTGCATTGTCTTTGCCATGGAACACGTACCGATGGCCATAACGGAAAAAACATGGCGTTACCTCCTGGACTTTGTAAAGATATTCCCCCATTACGTAATCGGTTCCAACGCCGACCTTCCAATTGTAGGCGGATCGATCCTGACCCATAACCACTTCCAGGGCGGTAATTACGACTTTGCCATGGCCAAGGCTCCTGTAGAAAGGGAATTTACGGTAAAGGGCTTTGAGGACGTAAAGTGCGGAATCGTAAGGTGGCCAATGAGCGTAATCCGCATCAGTTCACCGGACAGCGAGAGGGTTGCCCTTCTTGCAGACAGGATACACAGCGCATGGCGAGGCTATACGGACGAAAGTGCATTCATATTTGCAGAGACTGATGGAACAAAACACAACACCCTGAACCCGATTGTCCGCCGCCGTGGACAGGATTTTGAACTTGACATTGTCCTTAGAAACAACATAACCACACCGGAGCACCCTCTTGGGGTCTATCATCCCCATGCCCAGCTTCATCACATCAAGAAGGAAAACATCGGCCTTATCGAGGTAATGGGACTTGCAATTCTTCCGGGGCGACTGAAGACGGAACTTGCTGACCTTGGAACTGCCATCGTCGAAAACCGGGACCTGAGGGCAGACGAAACCCTGGCAAAGCACGCCGACTGGGTTGACTCATTCAGGGCAAAATATTCTTCTATTAATAAGCATAATGTGGAAAAAATCCTTCAGGATGAGGTGGGAATCGTCTTTTCAAGGGTTCTTGAGGATGCCGGAGTTTTCAAGCGCACTGCAGAAGGTCAGGAGGCCTTTGTAAGGTTCATCGAAAGCCTTGATGCTTAGGGGCAGGCTGCATTGGGTGGATTTTTGCACCCGGCGGGTGCAAAAACCGGAGTGTTACGTACTTCGGTAACCCTCACCGTCCTCGTCGGGTGGCTGCCGTGCAGTCCCCCTCCTGCGGTCGGCACCTTCGGTGGTACTCCATACTCCTTCCACGGCTCCTTGGAAGAATAAAATATGCCTGTTTTCCGAATTTACCCTTGAATTTGGTTTTCAAATTTGATAATATATTGAACTTATTGATGGCTTTCCGGGGGAACGCTACTCCCTGGGGGCAAATAAAATCTTATTTATAGAGGTTTAAAATGTACGCAATTGTTGAATTCAAAGGCAATCAGTACAAGGCAGAAAAGGACGCAGTTCTTAAAGTGCCTCACATGGATGCTAAAGATGGCGACTCGGTTACAGTAGACACAGTTCTTCTTGTAAGTGACGGAGAAAAGGTTACAGTTGGAGCTCCTTATGTAAATGGTGCAAAGGTTGTTCTCCAGGTAACAAAGCCAATGGTTAAGGATGACAAGGTTCTTGTTTTCAAGTACAAGTCAAAGAAAGACTATCACCGTTTCCACGGACACCGCGAACAGTATACAGAAGTTACTGTAAAGGAAGTTCAGGCATAAGGTAACTGGTGACAAAGATAGATTTGATTTGTGACGGTTACGGAAGAATCAAGGGTTGCTCTGCAAAGGGCCATGCTTCTTTCGGTCACAAAGGAAAGGATATCGTTTGTTCGGCAGAATCGATTCTGTTCAACACTGTCCTTGACCTTCTTGGTCATACAGAAGGAATCGTTCTGAAAACTGACACTGCTTCCCGCGGAAATCTCGCATTCAGTGTGGAAGTAAAAGACTCCGGATCCACGGAGCGATTAAAGTGCGTGGCAGAGTTCCTTAAAAGCGGACTTCGTTCACTTTCGGAACAGTATCCTGCTCATGTACAGTTGCGGGAAAAAACTGAAGATAATTAGTCCGGTCTAACCGGCGGAGGATTAAAATGGGACGT
>JAZLGN010000041.1:0-42126 GCA_045616325.1 Treponema sp. | reverse complement strand
TAAGCGATCTTGATTATGAAAAATATGTAGAAGAACTTAAAAAGACAATGCCGGAAGGTTTTAGCGTAAAAGATAAGGTTTTTGTTTTTGTTGATGAATGTCACAGAACAAACTCAGGAAAATTGCATCTGGCAATGAAATCAATTATGCCTGATTCTGTTTTCATAGGATTTACAGGTACACCGCTTCTGGAAGTTGATAAAGAACACAAAACTACCGCAACTTTGTTTGGTGGATTTATTCACACTTACAAATTTTATCAGGCTGTAAGTGATGGCGTTGTTCTTGATTTGCGTTACGAAGCCCGATATGTCCCACAGGAAGCAAGCAGCAAAGATAAAATTGATGCCTGGTTTGAAGCAAAAACAAAAGGTCTTATGCCAAAAGCGGCTGCAGCATTAAAAGAAAAATGGGCAACCTTGCAGCAGCTTTACAGTTCAAAAGACCGACTTGATAATATTGCTGTAGATATCATTTTTGATTTTGAAACAAAACCTCGCTTGTGTGATGGTCGAGGAACTGCTCTTTTAGTTGCCGGTAGCATTGCAGAAGCCTGTCGCTATTACGAAATCTTCCAGGAAAAGAACTTTAAGAACTGCGCAATTGTTTCTTCTTATAAACCAAACCGCAGTGAACTCCGTACAGATTTTTCAAGTACTACAGAAGATTCTGAAAACTGGAAAAAGCAGAAAGCATACGGCAAGGAAATCCTGTATTCAAAACTTTTCCATAACAATGTAGTTTCCACTGCCATTCTTGTTGCAAAGGGACACTTGAAATATTCAGAAGAAATTGTCTATCAGATTATCCACAGCCAGGTTTACGGAATGGCAAATTAACAGGGAATTCAAAATGCTATTTACGAAGGATCTTTTTGCTGACAGGGTTTTCTATCATGTTTATCCATTGGGGCTTGGAAATTGTCCCAGGGAAAATGACTTTCATCAGGAAGCTGGAAATTTCTTTGAAATTTTTGCAGACGATCTTGATCGCATAAAAAATCTTGGGTGCAATGCAATTTATCTTGGTCCGATTTTTGAATCAAGCCGCCACGGGTACGATACATTGGATTATTATCACATTGACCGCCGCCTGGGAAACAATCAAAAGTTCATGGATTTTTGCAATCTTGCCCATGAAAAGGGATTTGCAATTGTTTTGGACGGAGTGTTCAACCATACAGGCCGGGAATTCTTTGCATTCAGGGATATTCAGGAAAATGGAAGAAATTCCCAGCACAAGGACTGGTACTTGAACCTGAACTTTGAGCGCCAGAGCAATTACGGCGACTGCTTTGACTACGATGGGTGGGCTGGATGCAAGGATCTTGTAAAGCTGAATCTTTTGAATGAAGATGTTCAGAAACATATTTTTGATGCAATAAAATTCTGGATTGAAGAATTCAAGATTGACGGTCTCAGGCTTGATGCAGCAGATGTTCTCGAAGGAAAATTTCTTGAATGCCTTGGAACTTTTTGCCGCTCAATAAAAAAGGATTTTTGGCTCATGGGCGAAGTTGTTCATGGCGACTACAACGGCTGGTGTAATTCACGGAAAATCGATTCCGTAACAAACTATCAGATTTATTCCGCGCTGTATTCTTCCGTTGATAATTCCAATTTTTACGAGCTTTCATTCAACCTGAACAGGGAGTTTGAAGAAAATGGATTGTACAAACATGCTCCTCTTTACAATTTTCTAGACAATCATGATGTAAACAGAGTTGCTTCCGTCATTAAAAATCCCAAGAGGCACCTTTACATGATTTATGTATTGCTTTTTGCGATTCCAGGAATTCCGTCGATTTATTACGGTAGTGAATATGCTCTTAAGGGAAAAAGAGGCCAGTGGGATGATTTTGAACTTAGGCCCAGCTTGCTGCCATTTTCAGCAATTCCAGAATTTGCAAGGCCTGATTATGATTTTTCTTTTTTACCCCAGGCCATCAGGACTTTTGCAGAATTAAGAAAAAATTCCGATGCCCTGAAATTCGGCAGCTACAAGGAGGAATATGTTTCAAACATGCAGTTTGCATTCAGCAGGAATTATCATGGTGAAAAAATTCTTGTAGTCTGCAACAGTGACTTGGGGCCTGCAAAGGTTCAATTAAATAAAGATGCTGCAGAATATGAAGACATGCTTTCCGGTAAAATCTATTCAGCAGAAGACATGTTGAATTTTAAAATCGATGCATGTGACGTAAGGTTCTTGAAAAGGGGGCTCCTGAGATTGTCTTAGCCTAAAGCAACGTCCAGCACCATCATTAATGAGAAGCCGATCATAAATAGAATTGTGCCTAAATTGGAATGGTTGTTATCTTCTTCCGCAGCCATCTCTGGTACAAGTTCTTCTATTACAACGTAAAGCATTGCACCTGCAGCAAAACTGAGCAGGTATGGTAAAACCGGAATAACAAATTGAGCAAGAAGAATTGTAATCAGACCTGCAATTGGTTCTACGACTCCCGTAAGAACACCGTACCAGCAGGCTTTGCCTTTTGAAAGACCCTTGCTGTGGAGCGGCATGGAAATAATTGCTCCTTCCGGGAAATTCTGGATCGCAATACCAATTGCCAGGGCAAGGGCTGCAGATGAAGAAACATGAACTGTTCCCGTATACCATCCTGCATACAAAATTCCTACAGCCATTCCTTCCGGAATATTGTGCAGGGTAACTGCAAGAACCATCATTGCGGTTTTAGACAGACTGCTTTTAGGACCTTCCACTGTTTCGTTCATATGCATGTGGGGAGTAACAACATCAAGCAAAAGAAGAAAAAGCATGCCAAGACAGAATCCAATAACAGCTGGAATAAAGCCGAGCTTTCCCATTCCTTGTTCACTGGCCTGCTCGATGGAAGGAATAAGCAAACTCCAGACGCCTGCTGCAATCATGACTCCTGCGGCAAATCCGGAAAGAGCCTTCTGGAGTTTTGGACTCATTTCCTTTTTCATGAAGAAAACACAGGCAGAACCCAGGGCAGTTCCTAGAAATGGAATTAACAGTCCCTTTGCAATAATGCTGATCATAAAAAATCTCCCATAAAAAGTCAACGAGCATGTCGACTTAATATTAATTTTTCAATCTGAGAGAGCCTGTTCAGCAAGATTTGGTCTTTTGTAAGTTCCAATCATCTTTGTGCCGTCAAAGTCTTTTTTCTCTGACAGCATTGTCCAGACTATCTCAGCCATTTTTCTGGCAGTGGCTACAATGGATTTGCCGCTGCCCTTGTTTTTCTTCATATATTCATAACGCTGAATCATTCTCCATCCCGAAGTGTCCTTGCAGCGACGAATCCCTAATACCAATTGCACAAAACTCGTCCTCAATTCCTGGGGCCCGCGTTTTGTTATTTTTCCGTGACGAATGGTTTCGTTTGAATCCTGAACCCAGGGAACTAATCCACAGAAAGCCGCATACTTCTTTGCAGATGCAAATCTGCCTATGTCCTCCGTGTAAGCCCTGATTGTCCATGCCGTGATTTTCCCACAGCCTCGGATTGTCATCAGGCGGTTCACCATCTCATCATTCCTTGTCAGTTCGGCAAGCTGCTTCTCAACAGTCTTTACGCTGCTTTCCATCTGTTCTATAATTAAGAACATCAGTTTTACTGATTGTGCCTCGAGCACGTAGTCGTCATTCGACTCAAGGGTGTCCAGAATCTTCTGGCGCCCTTTTTTGCTTTGCAGGCATCTCAATTCATCCGGCAACCCCATGCTTACAAGCAGTGTATGGATTTCATTCTTCTGTCCAACTATGGAACGAACAAGCCTTTCCCTTGACTTCAGAAGTCTTCTCAGGTTTTCCGTTTCCTTGCTGCAAAGATGGCTTTCTGGAAGCATATCCTTTGAAAGAAACTCGGAAATTGTAGAAGCATCATGCCTGTCTGTTTTCTTTGTCGATTCATTTATAATCTTGAATTTCAATGTGTTGATTACGGTTACTTCTGCTCCGGCCTTTTCAACCTGCGTCTTGAAATACCTGGTGTTGCCGGTCGACTCAACGCCAACCTTAACTTCATATCCCCTTGTCTTCAGGTTGCGTATCCTTTTCAGGAAGTTCGCATATCCCTCGTTCGTTACAGGATACTGAATAATCTGATCCATTGTTTCGACCCTGTTTTCAGTTCGTGCGTGAACCGTAAACTGCGTCTTGTGCAAATCAACTCCAAAATAGCATGTCATGATGAACCTCCGTTTGATTCTTTTGCGGAAAGTCTAATCGGTAATGTGTTCCAATCTCCCATTCAGTCTCTTGGACTATCGTATGATGCGGCAAAAGCTCTTCATTCTCCTTTACAAGGATCTTCGTCCTTACTAAAAGTGGCGAACTGATGCCTAGGTTCCGCTGAATCTCTTCAGCGTATCACAATACCGCATGCTCGTTTACTGTTTTATCATGCCTCCTAAAAACCCCGCGTTAGTTGGGAGCCATGGATGAACATATCATCAGTAGAACCCATGGCCCCCTGGATGGGATTTTACCACTTCAAGTTTACGATTGAGCAAACCATTCCCTTGCAGAAACCTCCGATGGCTCCGCAGATGGCTCCAGGACCTGCTCCAACTCCCCCAAAGATTGCTCCTGAAGCTGCACCCATTGCCGCTCCGCCTGCAATTGCAACTCCCCAGTCGATGAATGACTGTGCCACTTCTGAAACTCCACCGTTGACATCTGCCATCATGACTTCAGGGATTTCTCCCCTCTCAAGCTTTGCAAGGTCTTCATCAGTAATCTTATCCTGTGCACGGAGATTCAGCAAGACTGCCAGAACCTTGACTTCCTCACGGGTTAACTCGATTCCGTTCTTCTTAAAAAAATCCCTTGCGTCTTCAAGTTCTTCACATTCAAAAAGTTCCTTCAGGAAATCCTCATTCTTGCACAGTTCCTGCACCTTTGCCTTCAATGTTTCTACTGCCTTGTTATCTGTATTGTTCATGATCCTATCCTCTATAATATTCTTCTTTCGATTTACCACTTGTTGATCTTATTCCACAAGGCGAATGCACCCCTCATTACATACTTTGTGGCAATTGCTCCTGCTGCCCCGACAGCGAGACAGGCAACTACGCCAACTCCGACCGGGTCTGTTGCAACCATGCAGCATGTAGCTATGGCTGTAACCGCTCCACCAAGTGCACCAGTTGCACCTGTAAGGATGTTGTCCGTGGTTTCATCATTGTCGAAAAACATATTGTCGCCATTTACATCTGCCAGCATGCTTTCAGGGATTTCCCCCTTTTCAAGAAGCTGCATGTCTTCCATGGAAACCTTTCCTTCAGCACATGCCTCAAAAAGTTCCTTCATGGCCTTGATCTGGTCGACTGTCATTTCTATGTCCTTTTCCTTAAGGTAAGACTGAACATCTTCCGGTTCTTCAAAGCTAAGGAAGCGCTTAACTTCTTCTTCATCAGCAAAGATTGCCTCAAGCTTCATCTTTGTCTCTTCAACCTGTTTTGTATAATTCTGCTTTGTCATTGTATGGCCTCCTGCGGTTTTCAGGCCGCTTTTTTAAAGTTTCATCAGGCTTTTGTTTTTGCCTTTCACTTATATATACGAATGGAGGCTAAAAAATCCACGGGAAAAAATATTTTTTTTTAAATTTTCTTCAATTTTTTTAGCTTGCCTGCACTATGGCAAATACGCAGTCGCCGGCTTTTTCTATCTTGCGCACAAGGTCTATGTAGTTAAGTTCCGTCTTTACGTTTCCGCCGTTTTCTATGCGCTTGCGTGAGAACCGGCGCAGTTCCTTTTTCTTTTCATCGATTTTCTGTTCAAGGGATTCGGCACGCATCCTTTCATCATCTGAGATTCCTGTTGTAAGGTAGATGCAAACCTGCTCGTAGAAGAACCGAACTGTTTCAAGGTAGCCGGATATTTCTTTTGCTCGCACCGGTCTGTCTGCCTGGTCCGTGTCCTCGTAGGCTGAAAAGAATTTCACCATGGTATGCATGATGGATGTACATTCATCGCTCAGGTTTTCCAGGTTGTCGGTTACCTGTATGAGCTGGGTAAAGTGATGCCTGTCAAATGAGTTTGCCGTCGGAAGCCTTGAGCATTTCTGCAGGAAGTTGGTGATGGCATCGTTCATTTCGTCAATGTAGCTTTCCGCCCTGTTTATGGATTCATTTTCCTCTTCCATGTTCCTGCGGTTGGTGATGGTGTTTGTAATGGAGTCGAACATTTCCATCACCTTAATTGACATCCTTACGATTTCCTTCTGGACTTGGAATGAATAAAGGTCGGCACTTACATGGGAGAAAGGCAGAATTGCAGGAAACTTGTAGTGCTCGTCTTCTTTCGGTTTGTCGTCCCTGATGATTTTTGTTGCAAGGGATGCAATCTGGTCCACAAAGGGAATGAAGGCTAATGTTGCACAGATGTTGAAAACCGTGTGGAGCATGGCGATGTGGGTTGTGATGTTGTCTGCCGGCACTCCGGGAATTATGAAGTCGATGAATGCAAGAAAAGGCTTGAAGACAAGAAGAGCGATTAGGGTTCCTGCAAGATTGAATCCAACATGAACCAGGGCAGTGCGCCTTGCATTGACCGTAGCACCAAGGCTTGACATTACGGCGTCAATGGTGGATCCGATGTTGCTGCCAAGAATGATGGCTGCGGACAGCTCCCAGGAAAGGCTTCTGTTTGCCGCCATGGTCAGGACGATGGCAGTCATTGCTGATGAAGAGTGAATGAGGGCGGTTACAAAGGCGCCGATAAAGACCCCGAGCACCAATCCCATGAGTCCCAGGGAATCAAAGTTCTTTAGGAATGCGATGGAAGACGGACCCAGTGAAAGACAGTCCTTTAGAAGTCCCAAGCCCATGAACAGCAGGGCAAAACCCATGAAGCAGTCTGCAAAGTTATGTATCTTAAGGTGCTTGAAATACTTTAGGATGAATCCGATGCCAAAGAGGGGAATGGCTGCTGCAGAAATAGAAAAGGAAAAGCCAAAAAGGGAAACAATCCATGCTGTAACAGTTGTTCCGATGTTGGCTCCAAAAATCACCCCGATGGCCTGGGGCAGGGTCAGGATTTCGGCATTTACAAAGCTGACTACCATGACCGTTGTTGCCCCGGAGGACTGGATTACGGCGGTAACCCCGATTCCAGTCAGGACTGCCGTAAACCTGTTTCCGGTAATCTTGCCCAGCATTTTCTGGAGGTTACTGCCGGCGCCTTTCTGAATGCCGTCAGAAAGCATGTTCATTCCAAAGAGAAGCAGGCAGAGGGATCCTGCAAATCCCAGGGCCTGTCCGAGAATTCCAAAAACCATAATTCACCTCCAGGGGCCGTAAGTTTTCCAATAGGAAGCCTGTGAAATTGACCGTTGGATTTTCATTCCATGTCGGAACCAAGAACTACATAAACCATAGTTTTTTACGAGGAATTTGAAAATTGCTTTTTTGTAAAATTTATGTAAATTTTTTACAGTGAGAAAATCACCGTAAAGGTGCTGCCTTCTCCTTCCCTGCTGTTTACCATTATTGCTGCATTGTGGTATTTTGCCGCATGCTTTACGATGCTAAGTCCAAGCCCCGTTCCTCCAAGCTGGCGGGACCTGCTTTTGTCCACACGGTAAAAACGCTCGAATATGCGTTCCGTCTCGTGTTCTGGAATTCCGATGCCGTTGTCCTGCACCGTAAGGATTACCTTGTGACTGTCCATGATGCTTTCAATCTTTATGTTTACGATTCCCCCGTTGCGGTTGTACTTTACGGCGTTGTCCATAAGGTTGTAGACCATTTCGTAGATGACGGGTCGCACTCCATTAAGGAATCCTGAATCACCGGAAAGGTTCATGGAGATGTTCTTTTTTTCTGCCATGGGAGAGATGACTTCAAGGGCTTCGCGTGCAACTTCCCTAAGGCTGAGTCCTTCCTTTTCCAGTGAGATGGATTTTTCGTCAAGCTTGGAAAGCTTTATGATGTCGTTTACAAGGGAAATCATTCTCTGGCTTTCGTCATAGATTGTTCCGGCAAAGTCCCGGGTTGTCTTTTCGTCGATGCCCCCCTGTTTTAAGATTTCTGCAAAACCGCTGATGCTTGTAAGGGGAGTCTTGAGTTCGTGGCTTACGTTTGCCGTAAACTGCTGCCTTAATTCTTCCCTCTGGGATTTTTCAAAATTTTCCTCGGAGATTCTCCTGGTGAATGGCTTGAGTTCGTCGTAGACTTCCGTTGCCTCCGGGTTTTCCAGGTCGATGAGGTTAAAGGGCTCGACGATTTTTCTTGAAAGGATGGAAGCCGTGATTCCGGAAATTATCATTGCGATTACAAGCATGACAAGTAGAATCTGGCTCATTCCAAGGACAAGGACGCCTACGGAATGCTGGTCGCAGGAAATGCGGAGTATGCTTTCGTCATCAAGCTGCTTTGCAAAGTACAGGGTCTTTTCCAGCATGGTGGAAGAATATCTTCCCACGGTGCTTACCCCGTTTTCCTTTGCCTTGAGGAATTCCGTTCGCAGGGCGTGGTTTTCCATTGTGGATACGTCAACGCTGTTGTCAAAATATACCCTGCCGTCTGCCCGTATGAGCGTAATCCTGTTTTTTGTCCTTAGGCCAAGGACGGTTTCAAGGTCCCCGGAAGTTTCTGAAAGATCGTATCCTTCAAGAATGGAACTTTCCGTCTCCAGTTCCTTGAAGATCTGCTTTTCAAAGTAGCCGTACATGTTGGAGATGAATATGAATGCGCACAGAAAATACACCAGTACTCCGACTGAAAATGTCGAGAGGAAGATTTTGAATGTAAGTGACTTTGGTTTCATTTTATCATGCCTCCGTATTTATTCCCTTATTCAGGGGAGTTAGCGATGGAAGTCTTTCGTTCAGCTTTAGCTTCACTACCGAGTCTGCAGGCAAACTCCCTTCTATAGCAGTCAGTGACTGGAGAGTAAAGGGCAGGATGTAGCGACCGGATGCCGAAGGCAGGCGGGAACTTCCTATTTTATGCAGTAACCTACGCCACGGATGGTTTCGATTATTTCACCGGTTTTTTCAAGTTTCTGCCTGAGGGTTCTTATGTGGACGTCAACCGTACGGCTTTCAATGTCGGCATCAATTTTCCAGACGGCGTCGAGAAGCAGTTCACGGGAAATGACTGTTCCCCGGTTTTTAAGTAGCAGCACAAGCAGGTCGAATTCCTTGACGGTAAGGAAAACCTGGGTTTGCCCAACAAATACAGTATGGCCTGAAACATCGACCTTGAGGTCACCAAGTTCAAGCACCTGGTCACCAGACTTTAGTTTTTCATACCGCCTGAGGACGGCCTTGATCCTTGAGACCAGGCTCATCATTCCAAAGGGTTTTGTTACGTAATCGTCGGCACCTGCATCAAGACCCGTTACCACATCAAGTTCCGTGTCCTTTGCAGTGAGCATTATGACCGGAATGGAATTCAGTTCCTGATTCTGCCTGAGTTTTCTGAGTATGGATATTCCGTCTTCTTCCGGGAGCATTATGTCCAGGAGGAGCAGGTTTGGTCGCTGCCTTTTTATGGCTGACCAGAAGTCCGACGGTTTTTCAAAATCCGCGCAATCGTAGCCCTGGCTTTTAAGCGTGTAGGTTATGAGCTTTCGGATGTTAACGTCATCTTCAAGAATGTAGATCATGGCTATAGGTTATATTCAAGTGGCGGGTAGAATCAACTGCGCATGTGTTAAATCTTTGTAAAATAAGATGGCGCCAGGTTACCCATCCGACGCCAGATTACCCATCCGACGCCAGGTTTGGGATGCACTACGGATGAATGCCTGCAGCCGGCTAACCAGGGCAGCTGGCAGGTCAGTTACCTGCCCTTTGCTCTGTCCGTCTTGCCTTGATGATGTCGGCGCCCTGTGTAATCAGTATTGCCGTGAACATGATGGCGCATCCAAGGATTTCCCGTGGCGTAAGCTTTTCGTTGATGATGATGGCTGCAGAGATGGCGGCAAAGACGCTTTCCATGCACATGAGGAGTGAAGCAATGGTTGCCTCGCAGTATTTCTGCCCGATGATCTGCAGCGTATATGCAACACCGCAGCTCATGAATCCAGAGTAGAGGATTGGAAGGGCTGCTGCCCTGATGGTGGCAAGCTGTGGCGTCTCAAAAATGAACATTAATATTGAAGAAATTGCACCGGATACAAAGAACTGAACGCAGCTAAGCTTTACGCCGTCGCATTCAGGTCCGAATTTTTCTATCATCAGGATCTGGACGGTAAAGAAAATTGCGCAGATGAATGCCTGTATGTCGCCCCTGTTGAGGGAATCAAAACCGGTTCCTTTTGCAAAGCTAAGGAAGTACAGTCCAAGGAATCCAAGGCCGATGCACAGCCAGGTTACAAGTGGAATGCGTTTTCTAAAAAACAGTCCAACCAGTGGAACAAAAAACATGTAGGTCGCCGTGATGAATGCGATTTTTCCTGCCGTCGAATGGTAGAATGCAAACTGCTGGAAGTTGGTGGCGATGCAAAGTGCAATTCCAAGCATGGTGCCGTAGACCCAGGTCTTTTTGTTCTGGGCGCTGCGTTCAATTTTTTCTTCGGCAGAAAGCTTTTTTCTTTCCACGCGGCTTTTAAACAGGATGACAGGAACAAGAACCAGTGAACCGAGCAGGGTCCTGATTCCCTGGAAGGTAAAAGCGTCAACCGATTCCATTCCTTCGCTTTGTGCCACGAAAGAAGTACCCCAAACGAGGGCGGTGAGTAAAAGCAGGAATATGCCTTTAAAAGAAGTCTGTGTTTTCATGATGAAATGAATTATAATGAAGTGCATGACTTAGGGGAATGTCCGGCGCCCTGCACAGTGCTAGGCCGGAAAAAAATGGCAGTACCCAGTACCACTGCCTGTAAAATTTATTGGAGAATGCTTTATTATGGAAAAGAAAAAGAATTACAGGAAAACTTTAATGGCATGTTACCTTGGGTTTGTCACCCAGGCCATCTGTGCAAATTTTGCCCCACTGCTGTTCATCACCTTTCACAAAAATTACGGAATCTCTTTTGCAAGCCTTGCATTGATATCAACCGTATTCTTCTTTACCCAGCTTGTGGTGGACCTAATCTGTGCAAAAATCGTTGACCGCATAGGCTACAGGATATGCGTCGTTGCCGCGGAAGTAACTTCTGCCATGGGACTTTTAGGACTTGCACTTTTGCCCGAGCTCATGTGGACGCCCTTTGCCGGAATAATCCTTAGCGTAATCATCTATGCCATAGGAAGCGGCCTTGCGGAAGTTCTTGTAAGTCCGATAGTCGAGGCCTGTCCCTTTGAAAACAAGGAAGGAACCATGAGCCTGCTCCATTCATTTTACTGCTGGGGTTGCGTGGGTGTTATCCTTGGATCCACGGTTTTCTTTGCGCTCTTTGGAATCGGCAGCTGGAAAATACTTGCGGTCATCTGGTCCATTGTTCCCATTTATAACATTTTCAATTTTGCCACCTGTCCAATTGAACGCCTTGTGGAAGACGGTGAGGGCATGACCATGGGAGGACTTTTCAGGACGCGGCTTTTCTGGCTTTTCATTGTCCTCATGGTATGCGCAGGTGCTTCTGAACTTTCCATGGCCCAGTGGGCTTCTGCCTTTGCAGAGTCGGCCCTTCATGTTTCAAAGACCGTGGGTGATCTTGCAGGGCCTTGCGGTTTTGCCGTGTGCATGGGAATAAGCCGCGTACTTTATGGAAAGTATGGACAGAAGGTTGACCTTTCCCTCTTCATGATGGGTTCAGGAATCCTGTGTCTTGGCTGCTATCTTCTTGCATCCCTTGCAGCCATGCCAGCACTTGGTCTTATTGGCTGTGCCCTGTGCGGTTTTTCCGTCGGCATCATGTGGCCGGGATCCATCAGCATTTCTTCAAGGATTCTTCCCAAGGGGGGAACTGCCATGTTTGCCCTGCTTGCACTTGCAGGAGATCTTGGTGGAGCCTTGGGTCCTGCCATAGTTGGCAATGTTTCACAGAAAGCCGGGGAGAACATCCAGGCAGGCGTCCTTGCCGGCATCGGATTCCCCATTGTGCTGGTCATCTGCGTCCTGACTGTAAGGAGAAAATACCGGTCGAGCTTGGTTCGTTAAGTCTGTTTCTTCCCAGCCTACAGCCGTTCCTTTCCCATTTTCCTGAAGGTATGGAAGAACACCGGAAGAAGTATGAGGTCTGCACCAATCCATGCCAGGACTTCTGCATACAGGATTCCCCTTGAGCCGATGAAAATCGGAAGGATGAGGGCGCTTCCTGTGCGCATGACAAATTCCATGATTCCAGAAAGCATTGGAACGAAGGTGTTGCCAAGTCCCTGGATTATGCTTCGCGTAAGCCAAAGAAGGTAAAGGGTCGGCAGGTAGATGCTCATGAGCCTAAGATAACCGTAGGCCGTTTCCATGACCAGTTCCCCGTTGGCGTCTCCTTTTGAAACAAAGAGGCTCAGGACGCTCCTGCCAAAAATCATCATGACTGTCGAAATTATAACGGAACATGTAAGGCTCAATGCCATTCCGCTTTTTGTTCCCGACTTGATCCTGCCGTAAAGCTTTGCACCGTGGTTCTGTCCCACAAAGGTCATGAGTGCAAAACCAAAGGAAGTAGCCGCAATGTCTAGCAGACCGTAAAGTTTTGTGACTGCAACATAGGCTGCAATGAATGCAACTCCAAAGGAATTGACCACGAATTCAACAATCATTCCTCCGATGGCAATGATGGAACCCTGCACTGCCAGTGGAAGGCCAAGCATGTAGAGCTTTTTGCAAAGAATGGTGTCCGCCTTTAGGTCTGACATGGAAATCCTTACGTCCGGGATTCTTGCAAGCTTTGCAAGGCAGAGGAACGAAGCCACCACCTGTGCAATGAGTGTTGCGATGGCAGCTCCTGCAATTCCCCACTTGAAGACAAGGACAAAAAGAAGGTCAAGGCTGATGTTTATTATGGAAGAAACGATTACTGCATGCAGTGGTGTCTTGCTGTTCCCAAGGGAACGCAGAAGTCCTGCGAGAAGGTTGTATGCAAAGATTACAGGCAGTCCAAGAAAGAGGATGTTTATGTAAAGTGTTGAAAGGGGCAGGATTTCCTTCGGGGTATGAAGCAAAAGAAGTATTGGCCTTGACGTTGCAATTCCAAAGGCAAGAAGAATGATGGAAGTGATTACCGAAAGGATTATGGAATTTCCCACGACTTTCTTTAGGCTTTTTGTGTCACCGGCGCCAAAGTCTTGGGACATCTTTATGCTGAATCCCTGGGTTATTCCCTGGACCATTCCGTACAAAAGCCAGATCAGGTATTCAACGGCACCCAGGGCGGCAAGGGACTGGACCCCAAGGTATTTTCCCACGATTGCAGTGTCAAAGAAGGTGTACATCAGCTGGAAAACGTTTCCTGCAACGAGGGGCAATGCAAATTTAATGAGGATTGGAAGGGTCTTTCCTTCCGTCATGTTCTTTGTGTTTTCTGACATAAACTCTATTATCCTTTAGTCCAAGAATGATAATAGATTGGTGAACAAAAAGCCATACTGGAACCCTCATTTTGACCACTCCAGTATGGCATTGGATTCTAGCAGCAGGACTGGTCTACGCTAAGCATCCAAAGAAGGTGCAGGTTGCAGTAGGCATAGACGGCCTTGACCTCTTCTCCCTGCAGGAGAACGAAATTAGCCATTGGCTTTTGTCCCGGCATAAGGTTCTTCCTCTGGAATCCCCTGTCGCTTTCGATGGCAATCCACTGGATGTAGTGTTCCTGGGTCATGGGATGGTCGTCCTCCCCAACCTTTACGTGAACCGTGTTTCCATTCTGCGTGAACACTGGAACATGTTTTTCATGGGCACCGTCGGTGGAGCAGGGAACCAGCTCCATCATTTCCTGTCCGCAGCAGACAGTTGGAAGTCCTGTGTCTTCCAGCACTTCGATGACTTTTCCGCAAATTTTACACTTGAAGAATTTCATGTGCGCCTCCGAATGTTGATTTTCTGGAATAGAATTTATCACCTGTCATGGAAAATTCAAAAGGAATTCAACCGCAAACGGTCACCATAAAATTGCATTTTGCAAAAAGATTGAAAATTTAGTATCTTTTATATGGAACATCTAGAAATTGCAATTTTTGAAGATGCCCCATATTAAGAGGTTTATATGTCAAAGAAATTAACACCAATTACATTGCTCTGCGGTTACCTCGGTGCCGGCAAGACTACGCTCATGAACAGGATTCTTTCAAATCAGGAAGGATACAAGGTTGCTGTAATCGTAAATGATATCGGCGAAGTAAATGTTGATGCAAAGCTTATTGCAGACGGGGCAAAGATTACAGATACATCAAGCATCGTTCCAATGACAAACGGATGCCTTTGCTGCACCCTCAAGTCTGACATGGTTAAGAATATCGAGAACATCATTAAGAGTGGAAAATTTGACTACATCATGATCGAGGCTTCCGGTGTTTGCGAACCTCTTCCCATCGCCCAGGAACTTGAACTCATCAAGAACGGCAAGCTGGATAACGTTGTAGGAGTTGTAGACGCTGCACGCCTCGTTGATGAATTTGCAGGCGGTGACAAGCTTCTTGCAAAGGAAGCAATGGGAGAAGAAGACATTGAAAGCCTTCTCGTCCAGCAGATTGAATTCTGTTCCACACTCGTAATCAACAAGAAGGACCTTGTTTCAGAAGACGACTTTAAGAAGGTACGCAAGGTTATTGAAGTCCTTCACCCTGGAGTGAACATCATCGAGACAGACCACGGTAACGTTGAAGTTTCAAAGATCATGGCAACAGGTTCATTTGAATTTGACACCGTATATGCAAGTGCCGGATGGTGCAAGCATCTTGAGGAAGATGAAGTGGAAGATGACCACGATCATGAGGAACATGACCATGAACATCACCATCATGACCACGACCATGAAGAGCATGACCATGATCACCATCACGAACACCATCACCACGATGACGACGATGACCATGATCATAATCCAGCCCATGGGGAAGAAGGCCATCACTGCGATGAGCACTGTCACCATCATCATCACCACGAGCATAAGCACGAAGGCGAAAGCGAAGACGAATACGGAATCGGAACATTCATCTACTACCGCCGCAAGCCTTTCAACCGCCAGAAACTTGATGAATATGCAAACAAGTGGCCCCGCAACATCATCCGCTGCAAGGGCCTCATGTGGTTCAGCGATGAACCTGAAATGGCATGGGTTTTTGAAACTTCAGGCCGCCAGATTTCTGCCGGCTACAGCGGACAGTGGGTTGCCGCATGTCCGGAAAAGGAACAGAAGAAGATTCTTGATGCAAATCCAAAGATCAAGGAAGAATGGGACAAGACTGTTGGCGACAGGATGGTAAAGCTCTGCGTCATCGGCCAGAACCTTGACAAGGCAAAGATAAGCGCAGAACTTGACGCATGTCTTGACGACTAGTACCGTCAGTTAGTAGAAGGCTGTCCTCATTTCCGGGGACAGCTTTTTTTGTTCCCCCCTTGAAAAAATTGCGACAATCGATAGAATTCATTTCATGAACCTTCTTTCTATCAGCAACGTTGCAAAAATCAGCCGCGAAAACTATCTTTTTACAGGCGTTACCTTCGGCCTTAACGAAGGGGACAAGGCTGCCCTCATCGGCCGCAACGGAACCGGAAAATCAACACTTTTAAATACAATTGCAGGAGTCCTGGAACCTGATGAAGGCCAGGTGGTCATTAACAAGGAAGCAGGCGTTTCATTCCTGCCGCAAAATCCCGTCTATGACAGGAACGACACCATCCGGGACCACGTGTTCAAGTCCGACAGTCCAAAGCTCCGCACCATCCGAGACTACGAGGAAATCTGCCTCAAGCTTGAAAATTCCATGTCCGAGGGAATCCAGAAAAAATTCGACGAGCTTACCCTTAAGATGAATGCAGGCGACCTGTGGAATTACGAGGCCCAGGTAAAGTCAATCCTGAGCACACTGGGAATCAACGACATGGACCGCAGAATGGGGGAACTTTCCGGCGGCATGATAAAGAAGGTTGCCCTTGCCCAGGTACTCGTTGAAGACACAAAACTTCTTCTACTTGACGAACCTACAAACCACCTGGACATCAGCACAATCTGGTGGCTCCAGAATTATCTTGCAGAAACAAAGCGCAGCGTCCTCATGGTAACCCATGACCGCTACTTTCTCGATGCAGTGTGCAATAACATCTACGAGCTGGACCGGAACCGCGTAAAGCTTTACGTTGGCAACTATTCAACATACCTTGAAAAAAAGGAGACGGAAGCAGAAATCGAGGCCAACACGGAACGCCGCATAGAATCGGTACTCCGCTTTGAGCGCGACTGGCTCCGCCGTGGACCATGCGCCCGCGGAACAAAGGCAAAGGCAAGGATCCAGCGCGACATGGCATTGATTAACCGCGAGAAATTCCAGGAAGACAAGGGATTCACCTTCCATGTAGAAGGCCGCCGTCTTGGCGGAAAAGTCCTTGAACTTCACAACATAACAAAGAATTTTGAGAAGGGGTTCAGCAACTCACCGAACACGTCACCAGAATCTTCCCATCCGGTTCTCCGGGATTTTTCATACACCTTCAACAAGGGAGAAAAAATCGGCGTCTTTGGTGACAACGGCAGCGGCAAGACAACCCTACTGAACATCATCACTGGAAAGATTCAGGCCGATGCAGGCCAGGTGGTGAAGGGCGAGAACACCTTTGTGGCCTACTACGAGCAGAATCCCGTCTTTGAAGACACAAGCCTTACAGTCCTGGAATACATAAAGGAAGCAGCCGACGTAATGAAGACCGCAGAGGGAAATGTCTTGAGCGCTGGACTGTTCCTAGAGCAGTTTGGCTTTGAGGGAAGAATCCAGCACAGCGCCGTAAGCACACTGTCCGGTGGCGAGCGCAAGAGGCTGTATCTCGTGCGTCTTTTGATAAGCAACCCGAATTTCATAATCCTTGACGAGCCAACCAACGACTTTGACATCTTTACCATGAACATCCTTGAAAAGTTTCTGCTGGACTTTAAGGGCTGCCTTCTCATCGTAAGCCATGACCGCTATTTCATGGATAAGATTGCAGACACCATGTTCGTCCTGGAAAACGACGGAAGCGTGTCTGGCTTTGTCGGCAAGTGTTCCGAATACCTTGACTACCGAGAGGAAAAGCTTGCGGAAGAAAAGGAAGCAGTGAAGGCACGTACTGCCGCAGCCAAGGCAGTGGAATCATCGGCTGCAAGTGAAGAAAAAAACAATGCCGCAGTGACGCCAGATGCCTCTGCATCTACCACGGCACCTGCAAAAAAGCGCAGGCTGTCCTTCAAGGAACAGAAGGAACTGGAAGGGCTTGAAGTGCGCATGATGGAACTTGAAGAACTCAAGAACGACCTGGAATCAAAAATGGCCGACCCGGACTACACCGTGGCCCAGAAAGCCGGCGAGGAATATAAGAAGGTTGACGAAGAACTTACCAATGTCTGCCTGCGCTGGGAGGAACTTTCAGAACTGGCCTAGTTCGTTCAGTCAAGGAATTCAACACTGATGGATTCAAAGCCAAGGCTGCCAAAGGTCATTTTGACCAGTTCCTCAAGGTGGTCTTCTGCCTGAGCTGCAAGTCCTGATCTTTCTGCGTCCAGTGCAAAGTCCGCCATGGAAAGTTCAATTTCCTCAAAAATTTCCTGGGTTGAAATCGGAACAAAGATGCTGGTCTTTTCGTCAAAAACTTCCTGCTTTAAAAGTGAATTTTCCAGAATCTCGCAGTGGGGAACTCTTACCGTCAGCTGCTGACTTCCGTCCGTCATGCCGGTGATTTCAAAGGTGATGGCAGAAGCGTCTTCAATGCCGATGCGCATTACCGCCGAATACTTTACGATGGCATAGGCTTTTGCAAATGCAGATGATTTCTTGATGCATACAATGTCGCTGTATTTGCTCTTGATGGCCGTAAGTTCTGCAACCTTAAGAATCTGCCTGGACACCGCCTGATGCACGGATTCCGTCCTGACCTTCATGAGCTTTGTGTACTTGGCGTAAAAAAATCCGCATGCCCCGGTAACTGCTCCAAGAATCAGCATGTAAAAAACCGTCCGCAAAACCTTAAGTGCGCCCCTGGCCCTGTTTGACTTATCATTCATTCTTCCATTATATTACTGTATTTTGTCATTGACTATATTAATTCTACAGGGGTAAAATTAGGGCATATTTTTTCTGGAGGTCATAAAGATGGCAACAATCCTTAAATTCCCCGGAAAGGGCGAAAAATCCGAGGCTTCTTCTGACAAGCCTACAGCTACATTTGAATACGAAAAGCTTGTGGGCAAGGTGTGCCACTCAAAGGAATTCTGCAAGACAGGAATGATTCTTGCCGTAAAGAAGGATGCCAAGGACAGGATCCAGTACCTGGTTTCCGATGTTGATGCAGGACTTGGCCTTATCAGCGAAAAGGACCTTCTTGAAAAGTGGACCATCGACCAGTAATTGCATCATAAGACCCGGTCGCACATAAAAATCGATATTTTGAGCTTTCTTCTATATTATACCTCTTTTTGTTTGAATTTTATTTTAAAAAATACTATTCTATACAGAATTCAAAATCATTTTTTGCAGAAATGGAGACACTTATGGCAGTTGATGAAAAATTGCAGACAGTACGTCACAGCTGTGCCCATGTAATGGCAGAGGCAGTGCTCAGACTCTTTCCGGGAACAAAAATTGCAATCGGCCCGGCAATCGACAACGGATTCTATTACGACTTTGACTTTCCAACGGATAAAAAACTTACAGAAACAGATTTCCCTGCAGTAGAAAAGGAAATGCGCAAGATTCTTGCAGGCAACCACGAATTCATCCGCAAGGAAGTTTCAAAGGCAGAAGCCCTGGAACTTTTCAAGGATCAGCCTTACAAGATCGAGCTCATCAATGACCTTCCAGACGGAGAGACGATTTCAACTTATGAGCAGGACGGCTACATTGACCTTTGCCGCGGCCCTCATGTTGAAAGCACAAAGGAAATCAACCAGCAGTCATTCAAGCTCATGTCTGTTGCAGGTGCATACTGGCGCGGAGACAGCACAAAGGCAATGCTTACACGCGTCTATGCAGTATGCTTCTACAAGCCTAACGACCTTAAGGACTACCTTACAATGCTTGAGGAAGCAGAAAAGCGCGACCACAGAAAGCTTGGCGTTGCCCTTGACCTCTTCCACCTTGAACCTGAAGATCCGGGTCAGGTATTCTGGCATCCAAACGGATGGTCAATGTATGTAACACTCCAGGACTACATGCGCGAAAAGATCGTTAAGGACGGTTACCTGGAAGTAAACACTCCAGCCGTAATGCCAAAGGTTCTCTGGGAAAAGTCAGGCCACTGGTCACACTACCAGAAGAACATGTTCACTACTGAATCAGAAAAGAAGCAGTTTGCCATCAAGCCTATGAACTGCCCAGGTCACCTTGAAATCTTCAACAGCCGCATCCGTTCATACAAGGACCTTCCGATGCGCATCGCGGAATTCGGTCACTGTGTACGCAATGAGCCAAGCGGAACCCTTCACGGAATCATGCGCGTGCGTGGATTCGTTCAGGATGACGCACACATCATCTGTACGGAAGACCAGATTGAAAGTGAAGTAGAAAAGTTCTGCAAGCTTTTGCTCGACGTATACAAGGACTTTGGCTTTGACAAGAACCTTCTCGTAAAGCTTTCCACAATGCCGGAAGACCATGTTGGTACAATCGAGACATGGCAGCAGGCAGAGGCAAAGCTTGGGGCTGCATGTAATGCCGCAGGAATGCAGTATGAGATTCAGCCTGGCGAAGGTGCATTCTACGGACCAAAGCTTGAGTTCACCCTCATCGATGCCCTCGGCCGCCAGTGGCAGTGCGGTACAATCCAGCTTGACTACCAGCTTCCTTCTGCAGAACGCCTTAATGCACAGTACATCGGTGCAGACAACCAGAAGCACCATCCTGTAATGCTCCACCGTGCAGTTCTCGGTTCATTGGAACGCTTCATGGGCATCCTCATCGAAAACTACGCAGGCGTATTCCCGGCCTGGCTTTGCTTTGAGCAGGTAGCTGTCGTTCCAGTTGCACCGGACTTCAATGACTATGCCCTCAAGGTTTATGAAGAGCTTAAGGCTGCAGGCATCAAGGTAAACGCCTATCTTGAAGACGAAAACATGAAGAACAAGATTAAGGACATTTCAACTGCCCACCGCACTCCATACATTCTTGTTGTGGGAGAAAAGGAAAAGGCAGAAAACACTGTTACATGCCGCTTCCGCTTCAGCTCAAAGATTCCACAGAGAACCTTTAGCATTGAAGAGTTTAAGGAATATGTCCTTGACAAGATTAACACCCACTACAACGGAATATAATTATGGAAAAGATCAAGTACAATACAACCGGAACCTGCGCCCGTTCCATCACTTTTGAAAGGGACGAAGAAAACAGAATTCACGGCATCTCCTTTGAAGGCGGATGCAACGGAAACCTTAAGGCCATTTCAAGGCTCTGCGAGGGAATGACTGCGGAAGAAATTTCTGCAAAGCTCCTGGGTAACCTTTGTGGCGCCAAGGGAACAAGCTGCGCAGACCAGCTGGCAAAGGCCGTAATGGCTTCGGCATAGTCTGGGTTTCAAAAAAAACTGAAATCAAATTTCATTGAAATGGAATTTTCATGGTATAATCCTATCATGAGAGTTCCATTTTTTTTATCCGGCTTAAGAAGATTCAGTCCCAAGGCATGTGTTGTTTCATGCCTTGCCGTGGCGGCCATCCTGTTTTTTTCATGCACATCCTGTGACCACAGGGACTGCCGCACTGTATACAACCGCCAGATAGAAAAACAGCACGTTCATCCGGATCCTTCCGTGCAGAAAAATGCATTCAATACAAAGTGGCTAAAGAAGAAGGGGGAATTCTATTACACAAAAAAAGGTGCCCCATACCGCGTTGTAAACGGAGTTGACATCAGCCGGCATCAGGGCATCGTTGACTTTGACCTTCTCAGGCAGAACGGATATGAATTTGTCTTCCTGCGCCTTGCATACAGGCGGTACGGGTACGAAAGCGGAAATCTTGTAAAGGATGAAAATTTTGACCGTTATTACGAGGATGCAAGAAAGGCCGGATTAAAGATAGGCGTCTACGTATACAGCCAGGCCATAAACGATGAGGAAGCTCTGGAAGAGGCAAGGATTGTCATTGACAACCTTAAGCCCTACATGCTTGACCTTCCCGTTGTATACGACCCGGAATTTGTCTTCTACGACGAGGCACGCACGGACATGGTTGCGGAGGAGGTTTTCTGCCGCAACACCCAGCTGTTCCTCGATGCGGTGGAAGCTGCAGGATTCAAGACCATGATCTATGCAAACCTCATGTGGGAATTCTTCGTGTTCACTCCGGAAATCCTTAGCAGGAACGACATCTGGTTTGCCCAGTATTCAAAAAAGCCCACGTCTCCCTACAAGTTTACCTTCTGGCAGTATTCAGGCGCAAGCCAGATTGAAGGGGTGGAAACGCCCTGCGACATGAACGTGTGGTTCATTCCAAATGAGGTGATTTGGGAAGACCCCATAATGCCGGACAGTCCAATCCTTGAAGAAAAGTTGATCCTGGACGAAAGCGCGGATTCCAGGATGGTTCAATATGAAGGGTCTTCCGCACCCCTCCCGTAAGATTCCTTAGGGTTACCCCTTATTTGCATTCAAGTACGATGTCTTCTTCAAGGACAAGCAGTTCAAGAAGTGACACCGTAGTTTTTTTCTCCTTTCCTTTAGGCGAAACAAGGGTAAATGTAACCTTTGAATCTGCAAGTTCCCTTGCAAAGGTGGCTCCGTAAATTATTGAAAGAAGTGCAGTGTATTCGTCGGCAGTGACATCTTCCCCCGTGAGGGACGGAATCATCAGAAGGTCTGTCATGCTGGAAAATTCATCCCCCATCTGGCTTGCGGTTTGTGCCATGGAACTGCTGGAAATGGTAAACCTGGATGAACTGTCGTCGGCAAAGGCATTTTCAAATTTTCCCGTAAAGGAAGCTTCAATCCTGCAAGGCCCCGTGGACTTTACCCTCACGTCAGAAAATCCTGCTTCTTCCAGGGACTGCTTCATGGCTTCTTCCGTAATGAGCTGCATGGCTTCAAGTTCGCCGGAAGAATCTCCAGCTGCAGAACCGGCAATGGCATTGATGCCTGATGTTGCTTCCCTGAGCAGGGCATCCAGGCTCTTGTAGTCAAAGCTCATCTCTATCCTTGTGTCGCCGTTTTTTTTCGGGGCAACCTTGATGTTCATGGTGCATCCGGTAAAGGCCATGAGGAATATTAAATAGAAGAAAGTGTAAAAGAATTTGAATCTGTTCATTCTGCTCATGTAAACAAATTTACATGCAAAGGGTTACTTGTGCAATAATCTGTGGTATAATTTGAATTGCTGTACGTACCCGTTGGGTTTTTATTTTGACATATTGAAATATTTTGTCAAAATGAATAAACTGTAGGTGTAATCTACAAAGCACACACAAAACAGGAGAATGAAATGGCTGTTATCAAACCAATGATTCGCTCAAATATCTGCATCAATGCACACCCGGCTGGATGCGCAAAGGAAACAGAAAATCAGATTGCTTACGTAAAGTCACAGAAGGCAAAGCGTGGAACAAAGACTGCAAAGGAAGGTGCATACGCTCCTAAGACGGTTCTCGTTCTTGGATGTTCAACAGGATACGGACTTGCTTCAAGAATTGCCGCAGCCTTTGAATTTGGCGCAGACACAATCGGTGTAAGTTTTGAAAAGGAAGCAACACAGGTAAAGGGTGGAACTCCTGGTTTTTACAACAACAAGGCATTTGACCGCGCAGCAGCTGCAGAAGGACTTAAGTCTGTTACATTCAACGCAGACGCTTTCAGTGATGAATGCCGTGCAACAGTAATCGAAGAAGTAAAGAAGTGGGGCGCAAAGTTTGACCTGGTTGTTTATTCCCTCGCAAGCCCTGTACGCACAGACCCTGATACAAAGGTTCTCTACAAGTCGGTAATCAAGCCTGTAGACAAGGTATACGGCGGTCCAAGCCTCGACATGATGACAGGAAAGATCGGCCACATGGAAGCACAGCCTGCAGAAGGCGATGACATTCCAAACACGGTAAAGGTTATGGGCGGGGAAGACTGGGAACGCTGGATCAAGCAGCTTTCAGAAGCAGGCGTTCTTGCAGAAGGATGCCGCACGGTTGCATATTCATACATCGGGCCTTCACTTTCACATCCAATTTACCGCGACGGAACAATCGGCGCTGCAAAGAAGGATCTTGAAGCCCGTGCAAAGAACATCGATGCTGCCCTCAAGGCAACAGGTGGTGCCGCTTATGTTTCTGTAAACAAGGCTCTCATTACACGTTCTTCTTCCGTTATCCCTATCATCTGCCAGTACATTGGCGTACTCTTCAAGATCATGAAGGCAAAGGGAACACACGAAGGCTGCATCGAACAAATGGAACGCCTTTTTGCAGAACGCCTTTACACTGCAGACAAGAAGGTTGCCCTTGATGAAGAGGGAAGAATCCGCATGGACGACTGGGAAATGGATCCTGCTGTTCAGGCAGAAGTTGACAAGATCATGCCACAGGTTACGGAAGAAAACGTAAACGAACTTGTTGACATGGCAGCAATCCGCCACGACTTCCTTGCAATCAACGGCTTTGACATTGAAGGCGTTGACTACGAAAAGGAAGTTACAGACATGACCTGCATTGACTAAGTCAGGTAAAAGTTATGCCCGGGTACATTTGCCCGGGCTTTTTGAATTCTACGATTTTTACAGGATATTCCTCCCCCTTTTTCATGAACACAGGGAATTCTTTTATGACTGGTGTGACATTGGTTCCATTTATGGGGCTCCTTCATCCTGCATCTGGGGTGGGGGCAGGGTAGGCTTTGGCCAGGATGGTATCGAACAGGAAGTTGCCAGCTTCATGGCAGAATACGGAATATCTTCGCGCCTTACCTTCAGCAATTCCCTTGTGGAACAAAGTCACCTTGATGACAGAAGGTGCAACAGGCTGTGCGAGATTTTTTCAGGAAAAAGAAACGGCATCATAATCCATTCAGACCTTCTGCTTGAATACCTTAGGGACCGCTTTCCCGATTTCTATTTTGTCTCATCCACAACAAAGGTGCTCACGGAATTTGGAGACCTTCGCAGGGAACTTATGCGCGATGAATTTTCCTTTGTGGTTCCAGACTTCAGGCTGAACAGGAATTTTGATGACCTTAAGACCCTTTCCAAAGTCCAGAAGGACAAGGTTGAATTCCTATGCAACGAGTGCTGCTGGGTTGGATGCAATTCGCGTAGGCAGTGCTACGAAAACGTAAGCCGAAAATCTCTGGGGCAGAAGTGCGAAGACTGGACATGCAGTTCCCCAGGCAGCAGCGATGGCTACCTGTTTTCCCGGGCCATGAAAAGTCCTGCATTCATTTCTGCAGACGACATAAGGGACATTTACCTTCCCATGGGGTTTACGAATTTCAAGATTGAAGGTCGGAGCCTTGGCAGCGCACTTTTGCTGGAATTCATCCTGCATTACATGACAAGGCCCCAGTTCCACCTGCAGGTTCGCGAGAAAATCTACCTGGACAACACCCTGGACCTGTTTTAAGGCACGGCGGAACCATGCCGGCTGGTCAGGTTCAATGCTTCCTGTTGCCCTGGGGGCAATTCCTTCAGTTTGATTTTTGCCCCTTCCTGTGGTAAACTGAATCACTTGTTATGAAATCCACAGTTACACAGAATGATGTTGCAAAAGAAGCAGGCGTTACGCGAAGCATGGTCAGCTATGTCATCAGCGGAAATTCTGACCGTTCCGTTGCACCGGAGACACGCCAGAGGATTCTTGATGCCATAGAAAAACTTGGCTACAGGCCCAACAAGGCAGCCCAGGCCCTTCAGCAGGGAGACGTGGCCTTTGCCTCCAACAGGATTGGGGTGATTCTGTGCAATGCGGATGTTTTCTTAAGGCCATATTATGCGGAAATTATTGCAGGCATTCACACTGCGGCCCACGACCAGAACTACCACATTGACTTCATCAGGTTTTTTGAAGACTTCCGCGATCCGGTCCTGTTTAACACCCTGATCCACGAGGAGCAAATTGGCGGTCTCATCATGCTTTCCGTTGACCAGGCCATGAGGGGGCCGGAAGACAGGGAACTGCTGGAGAAAATAAAGTCCCGCCTTTCAAAAATCGTCTGTGTTGAATGGCAGTATGATGACTTAAGCTGCGTAATGTATGACCGCCGCGAAACTGCAACCAAGGCTACCGAATACCTTTATCGCCAGGGAATAACGGACATCGTGTACATTGGCCAGGATGACGAGCGCGTTCAGGGAGTGGCACAGATTCTTTCCCTTCATGATCTTAACTCTGACCCAAAGGATTTTTACATTGCGCAGGCCTTTGACATGCGTGGCGGGTCTGCTGCAATCAATGCAATTCCTTCTGCGGAAAACCTTCCCCGTGGAATCGTATGCGGTTCTGATGAAGTTGCCATCGGTGTCCTGAGCGCACTTAACCGCCGTGGAGTCAGGGTTCCCCAGGAAGTTGCAGTCATCGGCATGGATAACATAGAAATGTCTGAATACACAAGCCCGGCTCTTACCACCATGAACGTCCCAAAAAAGAACATGGGCCGCCGTGCCGTGGAAATGATCGTAAACAACACCTGTGGCCGTGGAGAAAATGCCATCCGAATCATGCTGCCTGCAAACATAGTCAGTCGCGATTCCTGCTGAAATTGAACTTTATCTTTCTTTTCTATATAATACTTCTCTATGAGTGAAACAAAGCGTACAGTTGACGAAACAACTTTAGAAAATCTTTTGTATCTTTCCCGCCTTTCTCCTGAGAGCACGGACATGGAAACCCTCAAGAAGCAGGTTGATGACATCGTTGGATATTTTGACATCCTTTCAAAGTACGATGACAGTGAAAACCCTTATGATGCATATCCTACGACAACTGCGGAACAGCTTCGCGGTGATGAAATTGTAAGCGGCCTTGAAATGCGTGACGTAAAGAAAATCAACGAGCCAAACTTCAAGGACGGATACTTTGAAGTTCCAAAGGTGTTGGGCGAAGGGGCGTAAAATTGCCCTCCGTGGCAATTGGAATCGTGGACGATTCTGAGCCGGCACTTTTCTTACGAAAACTGCCATGCTGGATTGCTTAACAGATGACGCGCCGTCCATGGCGCTACATAGGATTTAGAAAATGACAATTAACGAAACAGTAAATAAACTTAAGAACGGCGAGACAACTTCTGCTGCTCTTGTAAAGGAACTTATGGCGGGGTACGAGGCTGATAAGAATTCAGAACTTCCCCTCAATGCTTTCCTTGAAATGTTTGACGATGCAGTTGCAAAGGCAGAAGCTGCTGACAGGGAAATTGCAGAGGCAAAGGCTGCAGGAACCTTGGAGAAACTTTATGAAGACAAGCCCCTTCTTGGAATTCCTTTTGCAGTAAAGGATAACACAAGCGTCCGCGGCCACAAGCTTACATGCGGATCAAAAATTCTTGACGGCTATGTTGCACCATATAATGCAACCGTAATCAACCGCCTTGAAGCTTCTGGTGCCATTCCACTTGGTCGATG
The DNA here is from genome assembly GCA_045616325.1 of Treponema sp. Classification (GTDB taxonomy): domain Bacteria; phylum Spirochaetota; class Spirochaetia; order Treponematales; family Treponemataceae; genus Treponema_D. The sequence goes on along the minus strand of JAZLGN010000041.1, from coordinate 15,531 downwards.
CAACCAGGATGAATTTGCCATGGGTTCTTCTACTGAATATTCAAGCTATGGACCTACACGCAACCCTGTAAACCGCGAGTATGTTTCAGGTGGATCTTCCGGCGGTAGTGCAGCAGCAGTTGCAGCAAACCAGGCAGTCTTTGGCATTGGTACTGAAACTGGCGGTTCCGTCCGTCTCCCGGCTTCCTACTGTGGAATCTACGGCCTTAAGACAACTTACGGCGTCCTTTCGCGCTGGGGTATCGTTGCCTACGGTTCTTCATTGGACCAGGTGGGCATCCTTGGCCATACTCCAAGGGACATTGCCCTTCCGCTTTATGCCATGAGCGGCGTTGACTTTTACGATGACACTTCTGCAGACCTTCCTGGAAAGGATGCACTCAAGAATCTTGAAGCATACAAGGATTTTTCTTCACTCAAGATTGCAGTTCCTAAGCAGTTTGAGGAAGCAAAGGGCCTTGATGCTGATGTTGCAAAGGTCTTTGAAGAAACAAAGGCATGGTTCACATCAAAGGGTGCAAAGATTGAAACCGTTGACCTCCCGATTCTTGACGCATCGATCGCCTCATACTATGTAATCGCCCTTTCTGAAGCTGCCTCAAACCTCAGCCGTTTTGACGGAATCCGCTACGGAAACAGGGTTGATGCAGGAAAGGGATATGATGAACTTTACGTTGAGACACGTTCCAACGGATTTGGACCTGAAGTAAAGCGCCGCATCATCATCGGTAACTACGTTCTTTCCGAGCAGTTCTCAGGCACAACATACAAGAAGGGCATGAGCGTTCGCGCCCGCATCCAGAAGGAAGTTGCAAAGCTTTATGAAAGCTACGACCTTATCCTCTGCCCGACATGTCCTACAGCAGCATTCAAGCTTGGCCAGAAAGTTGACGACCCGCTTGAAATGTACCTTAGCGACCTGTACACCGTATTCGTAAACCTTGCACGCTGCACAAGCCTTAGTGTTCCAGCCGGCAGGAACAAGGACGGAATGCCTATCGGAATCCAGTTTGCAGGCCCAATGTTCAGTGAGCCAAAGGTTCTTTCCATTGCCCAGGCATGGCAGGAAGACCACGAATAATTTTTTTTGGAGAATATGAATATATGAGCATCATTGAAAAGATCAGCAGTTTCTTTGGCAAGTTCATGGCTGTCATTGTCCTTGCAGTGACGGTGCTTGCACTTTTTGTTCCTTCATCATGCCTGTGGATTCAGACCAGCTGGATCAACTGGCTTTTGATGATTGTCATGTTCGGAATGGGACTAACGCTTAGGCTCAGCGACTTTGCCGTTGTGTTTTCTAGGCCAAGGGATGTGCTCATCGGCTGCGTGGCACAGTTTACCATCATGCCGCTCATTGCATTTGCCCTTGGAAAGATCTTCAACCTTCCTGCCGAGCTTTTGGCAGGCGTTGTTCTTGTAGGTACTTGTCCTGGTGGAACTTCAAGCAACGTCATCACGTACCTTTCAAAGGGAGACGTTCCCCTTTCTGTTGGAATGACAAGCATCAACACGTTGCTTGCACCGGTCATTACTCCTGCAATCACATACCTTCTTCTTAAGACAACGGTTCAGGTAAACATGATGGCCATGTTCCTGAGCATCGTCAAGGTTGTAATTGTTCCAATCGTCCTTGGATTCATCATCAACAAATTCTTTGGAAAGTTCACCCAGAAGATTACGGGGCTTTTGCCTTGCGTTTCCGTAATTGCCATCTGTCTCATCGTTGCATGCGTTGTCTCTCACAATGCGGAAAAGATCCTCACTACAGGTGCAATCATCTTTGTTGTAGTCATCCTTCATAACCTTCTTGGATATGCATGCGGATTCGGACTTGGAAAAATCTTGCGCCTTACACCTGCAAAGACAAAGGCCCTTTCCGTTGAAATCGGAATGCAGAATTCCGGTCTTGCAACTTCCCTTGCAAAGACTGCATTTGAAGCCCTTCCAATGGCAACGGTTCCTGGTGCAATCTTCTCCGTATGGCATAACATCTCAGGTGCAATACTTGCAAACATATACAATCGCTGGGATGAAAAGCGTGAGCCACTGGAGGGCGCCGAAGGCGGTCCGAAGGACTGACCGTAGGGGAACCCGGAAGCGGCGGTGGCTGTCCTGCGGACAGCCGCACGCCCAAGCTAAGCCTGCTCTTCCTGCTGGATTAAGATTCGGCACGGGGAAGCAGGCTTTTTTTTATTTTGAAGGGAGTCCCTTTTGTTGCAAATGGTCTTTTTTTGGTTTAAAATGCATCTGGTTGGTGAAAATGAAAAAAAAATTAAGGGTATTGCGCGTTTTTTTTCCACTGCTGTTGATTGTGACTGCCTTCGTTTTAGGCGGATGTGAAAAGAAAGGATACAGGATTACCAGGGAGAACATAAAGGTTGGCTTTGTTTATAATGGCCTCATTACGGATGAGGGTTACACCCAGTGCCAGGATGCCGGAAGACGTGCCCTGGTTAAAAGCGGCATTCCGACCATGTATGTTGAAAACGTTACTGATGGAAACCTGACGGCCTATCCTTTTATAGAAGACCTGATTGCGGAAGGGTGCAACGTCATATATGCATGCAGCTATGGCTTCATGGATTCAATAGTTCTTTCCAGCCAGCAGCACCCCGACGTGATTTTCGGCCATTGTTCCGGAATCGTTCAGACTGAGAACCTGAGCAACTATTTTGGAAAGATGTACCAGGCCAGGTATCTTTCTGGAATCGTAGCAGGACTCAAGACCAGGAATAACAGGATCGGCTATGTGGCGGCCTACAGGATTCCGGAGTGCATAAGGGGAATCAATGCCTTTACCCTTGGGGTTCAGTCGGTGAATCCTGAAGCAGTTATTGAGGTTCAGTGGACAAACACCTGGTATGATCCAAAGGTTGAAAAGGAAGGTGCCGACATGGTTCTTGCAAGGGGATGCGACGTTATTGCCCAGCACCAGGATACTCCGGCCGCCCAGCTTGCAGCCCAGAAGGCAGGGGCTTTTTGCATAGGATATAACTTCATTCCAAAAAAACTTGCAGCTCCAAGATCCTTTCTTACTGCCCCCGTGTTTAACTGGGACGTTTTCATTGTTGATGACGTAAGGAGAATCCTTGACGGTACCTGGAAAAGCCGCTCCTATTGGGAAGGCCTTGAAACGGGAATTGTTGCCCTTGCAGAGCTGACTGACCTGTGCGCCCCGGGGACTGCAGAAAAGGTCAATGATGCAAAAAGCAGGATCATTAATGGGGAACTTTATGTTTTTGAAGGCGAGCTTTATGATGTGGATGGCAACCTCAGGGTTTCTGCCGGGGAAAGGATGACTGACGAAGAGATCAAGAACATGACCTGGTTTGTCAGGGGCGTAGACGAGGAATTGCAATGAAAAAGTCCAGAATCAGGATAAGGGACCACGGCTACAGGTTCTTTATATTCACCATCATCATTACGATTTTTGTCCTTGTCCTTAGTGTTTCTTCAACCTTCTTTTCTTTCTACAGGCTTGCAAAAAATGATGCCGTCTCCATCGGTGAAAAGGCAATTTACGAGACAGGCGAGCACCTGAATAATTTTCTTCTTAAGGGAATAGAAATGATGACCGTCGCCAGCCAGACCGTCGAGTTCATGCTGGACAGCGGGGCTAGTGCCGATGAAATTGAAGGATATCTCAGGCATGCAAACCAAAGCTATAAGAATGAATCAAGCGATGTGTTTACGGGAATCTATGGAGTGGTGCGCGGAAAATATGTTGATGGCGACGGCTGGATTCCTGATGCAGGCTTTAATCCGGAGGAACGGGAGTGGTATGTGGGTGCATGGTGGAAGCCCTGCAAGACTGCAATCATCCGCCCATATCTTGACATAAAGACAGGGAAGATAATTATTTCCGTTGCAAGGCTTCTTCATGACTGGAGCATATTGTCCATGGACATTCAGCTTGATGAGCTCCAGACTTTCATCGAGAACATGAATTTTACCGGCTCCAGTTTCATAATCGACCGGTCGGGCCTGGTGGTTGCCCATTCAGACAAGAACCAGATTGGGCGCAATATTCTGGAAGAAAGGAATGAAAAGAAGTCCACCTATGCCATGCAGCTGGTGCGTTCAATATATTCACGTCCGGAGAAGGTTACAAAATCTGACAGGATTGTCATCGATGATGAAAAATGCATTGTCTTTAGCCAGCAGGTTCTGGAGGACTGGTTTGTTGTTGAGGTAGTTAATGAATCAAAGTTGTTTTCAAAGGTAAAGATAAACCTCATGAGGAACATTGTCCTTTCCCTCCTGATTTTCCTTATCATTGCCTACTTCTGTACGGTTTCCCTGGTGAACAAGATGCGTTCAAAAAAACTTGCAGAACTTCTTGAAGAACACCAGGAATCCCTGAACAGGACCATAGAGGAGCAGACACGGAAAATCGTGAACCAGACCAAGGAACTCCTTGATTTCCAGCAGAGCGTAATTGAAGGTGTTGCCCAGCTTATTGAAAGTAGGGATGGTTCGACAGGTGAGCACGTCAGGAATTCAAAGAAATATGTCCTGCGTCTTGTAAACTATCTTTATGAGAAAGGCATGTATGCGGATGAAATTGACGACAAGTTTGTTGAAGTAATCGGTAATGCTGCAACACTGCATGATGTCGGAAAGATTCATATTCAGGATTCCATATTGAACAAGAATGCACGCTTTACTGATGCAGAATATGAAATCATGAAAAAGCATGCTGATTACGGTGGAGACGTAATTGAGACCATCTTCAGGAATTCCAGTGATGAGCGTCTCGTAAAGGTAACTTATGATACGGTAAAGTACCATCATGAAAAATGGAATGGTACGGGCTATCCGGAAAAACTTAGGGAAACAGGAATCCCCCTTTGTGCAAGGATCATGAGCATTGCTGATGTTTATGATGCACTTCTGTCAAAGCGCGCATATAAGGATTCTTTTCCTTATGAAGATGTTATTGAACTGATGAACCGGGAAAGTGGAAAGTCATTTGATCCCGATCTGGTGAAGATTTTCCTTAAGCTGTCCGTGCCTGAAGATTACAGGAAGGAACACTGAAAATGATTTTAAATTTTAAGAATTCGATACATACGAAAATAAATCTCCTCATAATTTCAACAATTCTAATGCTTTTTGGTTTTATGGTTGCCATAAACCTGGTTGTCGTAAAAAAGTATACTAAAAGGTCTTCTGAAATCATGATGAAAAAAACCTGCACTGCCCAGGCATTGCAGCTGAATAACCAGCTTAAGCTTGTAGAGCAGTCGGTGAGGAACATATATGGCATTTCGGAACAGCTTAGGCCTTCACTGGAAGAACTTAAGGTTAAGGGCAAGACTGATGGCTTCATCCAGAATTTCCAGCATCTTGCCATTACCATTGCAGATAATACGGCTGGAGCAGTTGCTGTTTATTACAGGATTAATCCTGAACTGAATGCAAGCGGAACCCAGGGTTTCTTCTATGTTAAGTCGCCCTATACCGGCATGTTCCAGGAAACCCATGCCACGGACATCCTTAAGTATGATGAAAGCGATGTGCAGCATGTAGGCTGGTATTACATTCCCGTCCAGATGGGAAGACCCGTGTGGATGAATCCCTATTACAATGCAAACATCAACGTGCTGATGATTTCCTATGTTGTTCCAATCTATGATAATTCAAGGCTTATCGGTGTTGTCGGAATGGACGTGGATTTTGAGCGCCTGATTTCCATAACGGAGAACGTGAACATATATAAAAGCAGCGGCGCAGTTCTCTGCAATTTTCCAGATGGCGAAATTTATTATAACAGGTGCAGTGCCTTTGGAAAAAACATGCCTGAACAGATAATGGATGTCCTCAAGATGTCTGAAAGCTCCGATTCCATTGTTTCTTACAACAATGGAAAGGATCTGTATGGATTTCATTTTGAAACTCTTGATGATGGAAGAAAGCTCCTGGTCTATGCAAAGATGAAGGATATAAACAGTCAGTCCGCATATTCCATCATCATCAGCATAATTATTCTGATTGGTGTTGCAGTCTTTGACCTTGCAGTTGCCATGAGGTTTTCAAGGCAGATGACTAATTCTATCAAGGAGATCATCAGGGCTGCCAGGGACTATGCCCACGGAAACTGGGAAACAAAGGTTGAATGCACAACGAATGATGAGCTTAAGGAATTAAGCGACAGCATTTCAATAATGGCTGCAAAAACCAAGGACTACATAGGCTATATCAATGACATGGCCAGGAAGGATGCCCTGACAGGCCTTAGGAACAAGACCGACTACCTTCTGTATGTGGAAAAGATTAATTCTGAATACATTAGGGAAAAGCGTCCTTTTTCCGTTGTTGTTTTTGATGTCAATAACCTTAAGAAGACAAATGACAATCTTGGCCATGAGCATGGGGACGAGCTTATTGTTGAAGCAAGCAAGTTCATTTGCCGGACATTTGCACACAGCCCCATATTCAGGGTTGGTGGCGATGAATTTGTATGCATTATTGATTCAGGCGATTTTGACGATAGGGAAAATCTTGTGGCTTCCTTTAAGAAACAGATGGATTGTGTTAAGGACAGCAATTACTGGAAGGACGTATGCATTGCCTGTGGAATGGCTTCCTACCAGGATGATGGCCTTAACTTTGACGAGGTCTTTAAGATTGCAGACCATCGCATGTATGAAAACAAGATGGAGCTTAAGAAGGGCAATGCAGGTGCCTAGACTCAATTAGCCTGAAAGCGTCGTATCTTGCAAGCTTCAGGAGTTCCTTGTCGCGGGCAAGGTCTGCTATGCTGAGGGCCAGGTAGCCTGACTGGCTGGTGCCGGAAAGTTCCCCGGGGCCTCTCAGGCGCAGGTCTTCTTCTGCAATGTAAAATCCGTCGGTGCTTTCGTGCAGGGCCTTGAGCCTTGCGATTCCTGTTTCCGTAATGTTCTTTCCGTAAGTCAGAAAGCAGAATGACTGGAGTGCAGATCGTCCGACTCGGCCACGCAGCTGGTGCAGTTCCGCAAGTCCAAACCTGTCGGCGTGCTCGATTACGATGCATGTGGCGTTGGCAACATCCACTCCTACTTCAACGACAGTTGTTGCCACAAGTATTCTTGTTCTTCCATCCTTAAAGTCATCAAGAATCTTATTCTGGTTTTCCTCGTCGATTTTTCCGTGAACAAGGGCGCAGCTGAATTCCGGGTATACCTGGTTTGAAAGAAAGTCAAACATTTCTTCCGCACTCTTGAGCCCACCGGCTGATTCTTCCATGGCCCCGCCAGCTTCTTCCCCCTGGTTTTCTCCGATCCGGGGATATACAAAATATGCCTGGTGGCCTGCCTTAAGTTCCCTGCGGACGGCTTCGTAAACGTTTGCCTCGTTTCCCATGACCGTAAGGTAAGTCTTGATTGGTTTTCTTCCCTGGGGCATGGTGCGGATCACGCTTACGTCAAGGTCTCCAAATGCCGTAAGGGCAAGGGTCTGTGGAATCGGTGTCGCACTCATCATTAAAAGGTCCGGGCTGTGGGACAGTCCACCAAAATTTACGCGTCCCTTGTCTATGATTGATTCCCTCTGGGCAACCCCAAACCTGTGCTGCTCGTCGATGACTGCAAGCTGAAGCTTCTTGTACTGGATGTTGCGGCTAAAGAGGGCGTGGGTTCCCACAACAAGGTTTATCCTTCCGTCGCGGAGTGCATTGACAAGGTTGTCCCGTCCCTTTGCCTTAAGGTTGCCCGTAAGGAATGCGGTGCTTACGCCTGTGGGTTCCAAGAGTCTTGCTGCGTTTTCTGCGTGCTGCCTTGCAAGAAGTTCCGTCGGTGCAAGGAGGGCTGCCTGTCCGCCGTAGTCTATGGTCCTTAGGGCTGCAAAAAAAGAGACCAGGGTTTTTCCAGATCCAACGTCTCCCTGCAAAAGCCTCTGCATGCTAAAAGGTGGCCGTTTTTTGAAAGGTTCTTGCTTTCCGTCTGCCGTGTCATTGACCCTGTCTTCAAGGCTACTGTTGAGCATGGAATTGAATTCGCCCTGGCTTTTGTCTATGTCCCCGTTTAAATCCATGATGGCCTGCATCTGGTCTGCAGTAAGGCTAAAGGAAAGGCTCCTGTAAAGCTTGACCTGGCGTGGGGAAAGGGTTGCCTCAAATCGTCCCGTAAGCTGCTCAAGTTCCGTCTGTGGAAGGGCCTTGGGAGTTGCAAATTCTTTTGAGGCGTCGGCCATGCGTTCCTTTTGTTCAGGAGTGTCAAAGACTTCTGCCTGGATTATTGTCGGAAGGGAACCCCGGTGTTCAATGGTGCGAAGTCCCATCTTGTATTCAAAATGAAAAAGTTCCTCGTAAATCAGCGTCCGCCGTGCGGCATTTACCTGGTCAAAATTTTCCGGCCTGTGGATAAGGTTAAGGGCATCGATTTTGGAAAGCAGGTTGCGTTCCCTGATAAGTTCTTCTGGAATTTCATTGTCGATGGTTTTTCCGTAAAGCTTAAGGGCTGCATCCACTGCCTTACGGAATGCTTTCTGGGTGAGTCCTTCCGTAAGTGGGTAGATTGGTCCAAGACCCGAGCCTGGAATGGGCGTGCCTGCAAAATCCTCAAGGTTTCCGGACGGTGCAATTTTTGTGGCTTCAAATCTTGAGGACTGGAGTTCTCCGTACTTTACCTCGAAGCTTCCGGTTACGCCAATGATGCTTCCGACTGGCAGGGATTTTTCAAGGAATGCCCTGTTGAATGCAAGGAGGCTTGCGTTCATGGTGCCGTCGGTAATGAAGATCTTCAGCGTCTTCATCCGGCCATAGCCAAACCACGAATGGGATACAACCCTGCAGATGGTGTGGGCCTTGGAACCTTCATTGAGGGATTCCTTAAGGGAAATGGGCCTGGTTCTGTCGTCGTAGTCTCTTGGCCAGGTTGAAAGCAAATCTGCAACCGTAAATATGTTCAGCCTTGCAAAATGCCTTGCCGTTGCAGGACCTACGCCAGAGAGGCTTTCAATCTGTGTTCCAAAGTCACGAAGGAGCATTCTGCAAATTCCGCCCTGTAAGAAAGCATTTGCCTAGAAGGGCAGCATCAGCAGGATGTTCATGACGATTGCAATGGCAACGCGAAGCCCTATCTGCAGGAAGATCAGGACGACGATGGCAGTTATGAGGGCTGCCCTGTATGTAAGGTGGCGGCCAAAGGCAAAGGTTCGCGCAATCCTGTAGACGAGGGGAGAAATGGAACTGTCAAGCTGGTTCAGCATGAATCCTGATCCCTGGTCCCCGGACATGAGAAGTGCAATGAGGCGGATTGCAAAAAGGATGATTGCAAAAACAACCAGTGAGGAAAGAATGGAAAAAATGACCTGCACTGCCATAGCAAGGAGGACGCCTACGGAAATGGTTCCGCCGTTTCCAAGCATGGTGAATATTGAGGAAAGGGCACCCAGGAGACAGAGTGCCAGGGCTGGGCTAAAGTCAAAGCTCCCCATGCGTAGCCACTTTATGCCGCGGAACATGTTCATGTAGGGGTCGCAGAGGGAAGAAAGAAACCTGGCCGGCCTGCTCCAGGAAAAGCTTGGAACCCATGTAAGGATGATCCTGAAAAAGCACAGCATTGAATAGAGTGAAACTGCTGCCGAAAGAATCCTGAATATTGTCGTTAAAGGTGTCATAAAATCTCCTGTAATCTATCTTGCAAGGTTATGGCCGGCACATGCTGGCTTGCAGTGACCGTGCGGGTTGCATGGCCCATGAATGAAAAGTGCAGTGCCGTTATTCAGCATGCATAAAATCATTCCGTCCATACGTCCTCGACATACTGGCTGTCCTTGAGTTCCTGAATGAAGTCAGCATTATGGGAAACCCTAAGTCCTGCATTGGCCCTGATGATGTACTGCTTTCCGTCAGAACCCTGCATATGAAAATATACTAAACAATTGCCGTTTTCTCCAAATATGAAATCCCTTAATCCGGAAATTTCCTTTGTGGAGGTAAAGCTTGAATTGAGCTGGATGTGCAGCGAGGTAATGGCCTTCTGTTCAAGGGTGGAAATGTCTTCCACGGAATCAACGATGAAGGACGGTTCGTCACGGCTTGCGTCAACTGTTCCCTTGAAGGCATAGACTTCTTCCTTCTGTATCATCTTTCCAATCTGCTCCCAGGTTTTGGGGAAGAACGTAAGGTCGATGGTTCCCTTAAAGTCTGCAAGCTTTCCAAAGGCCATCTGGGTTCCCTTCTTGGTCATTACGGTCCTCAGTTCCTGAACCATGCCCACTGCGGTGTAGACGGTCTTTGCTCCCTTGCTTGCCCAGCGTGATCTTCCGCTTGCGGCAAGGGCTGCATCTTCCGCCTTTGAAACTGCGGCGCATCTCTTAATGGTTTCGGAATTGCAGGTTGCGCTTGCTTCCATTATCTTCTTGTAGTCGTCAAGAGGGTGGCCGGAAACAAAGCAGCCGATGAGTTCCTTCTCCATGTTGAGCATCTGCATCTTGGGCATCTCTTCGCATTCTTCAAATTCAAAGTCGTTGAATTCCTTGATTCCCACGGAACCAAAAAGGCTTGCCTGGCCGTTCTTGTATTCCGAGCGCTTGTCCTCTTCGTAGGCAACTGCAGCCTCATAGTTTGCAATCAAGGTGGCCCGGTTCTTGTCAAGGTGGTCAAAGCCTCCGGTCTTGATAAGGACTTCAATGGCCTTCTTGTTGATTGGAGCCTTTGGCAGTCCCTTCTCTCCCGTATCCTCGTCAATTGTTGCAACGCGGATGGCAGTGCAGCGCTCGATGAAATTCATGAAGCTTGTAAATGGGCCGTGTTCTTCCCGTTCCTTTACGATGGCGGCGGCAGCTCCTTCTCCCATTCCCTTGATACCCCTGAGGCCAAAGACAATGTGGCCGTCAACAACGTCAAAGTTTATGTCCGAGCGGTTAACGTCAGGTGCGTCAACGGGGATTCCCATTTTCTTTGCTTCCTCGATGTAGGCTGGAAGACCGTCAGTGGAAGTGATTTCGTTGGTAAGGTTTGCCGCCATGAACTCGGCAGGGTAGTGGCACTTAAGGTAGCCCGTGCGGTATGCAAGAACCGTGTAGGCTGCGGCATGGGATTTGTTGAAACCGTAGTTTGCAAACGGAATCATGATTTCAAAAATCTCGTCGGCGTGTTCCTTTGTAAATCCTTCCTTTACGGCACCTTCTTCAAATTCAGCCTTCTTGCCCATGAGGACGTCCAGCTTTTTCTTACCCATGGCACGGCGCAGCATGTCGGCACCACCAAGACTGAATCCCGCGATGCGCTGGCTTACCTGCATGATCTGTTCCTGGTAGACCATGACGCCGTAGGTTTCCTTAAGGATTCCTTCAAGGCATGGGTCAGGATATTTAACTGTGCTTGGGTCGTTCTTTCCGTCAACGAAGGTCTGGATGTAGTCCATTGGACCCGGGCGGTAAAGGGCGTTCATGGCAACAAGGTCCGTAATCTGCCGTGGCTGCAGGGCGCGCATCCACTTCTGCATTCCCGGGGATTCAAACTGGAAGATGGCGACAGTCTCACCGCGTGAGAACATCCTGTATGTTTCCTCGTCAGTGTCCGGCATGTCGGCAACGCTGAATTCAGGGCTTCCTTCCGGACGGTGCTTGTTGATGATGTCTTCCGCATAACGGATGAGTGAAAGGGTCTTGAGGCCAAGGTAGTCAAACTTAACAAGGCCGCATGGCTCGATGATGTCCATGGTGTACTGAACGGCAACTTCCCCGGTCCTGTGGTCCTTAAAAATCGGTGCCCAGTCAGGCAGCGGCGTAAGTCCGATAACCATTCCGGAAGCATGTAGACCCGTGTTTCGGATGCAGCCTTCAAGCTTGAATGCAAGTTCAAAAAGCTTCTGGTATCGAGGGTCATCCTTGTATGGAATCAGCTGTCCGCCGTCGGGCATTTTTTCCGTAGGCTCGCTAAAGCAGTCCTTAAGCTTTGCCTTTGGATTGTCTGGAACGCATGCCTTGAGAACCTTTACTTCATCAAGCGGAATGTTCAGGATGCGGCATACGTCGGCGATGCAGTTCTTTGGCTTGAGCGTACCAAAGGTAACGATGTGTCCAACGTTCTCGGGATGGTAAAGGTCCTGGGTGTGCTGGATGATGTCTCCGCGAAAGTCGAAGTCCATGTCAACGTCAAAGTCAGGCATGCTGACGCGTTCAGGGTTAAGGAATCGTTCAAAGATGAGCCCGAATTTAAATGGGTCAATGTCGGTGATACCCATGCAGTATGCAACAAGGGAACCTGCACCGGAACCTCGGCCCGGCCCGATGGGCATGTATTTCTTTGGCCTGTTGTTTACGTTATCGTAGGTGCTCTTGGACCAGTTGATGAATTCCCAAACGATGAGAAAGTAGCCGGAAAAGCCCATGGAAAAAATGATTCCAAGTTCGTACTCGGCACGGGTGCGGATTTCAGGCGTTATCTCCGGGTACCGCTTGCGTAATCCCTGTTCCACAATGTGGCGCACGTAGTCGTTCTGGTTTGCCTGGTAGTCGTCGCCGTGGGTCTGGAATTCCTTTGGCAGCTCAAAGCGAGGCAGCGTTCCCTTAAGCTCCTGTGTCTTGTACTGGTGAATGTGCAGGTCGCACATGGAAGCAATCTTGACGGTGTTGTCCATGGCCTCCTTAATGGTGGCGTCGTCAATGCCTGGAATTCCCTTTAGAACCTTTGCCATCTCAGCCTCGTTCTTCATGTAGAATTCCGGGCCGCCCATGGGAACCGTATCCTCAAGCTTCTTTCCAAAGCCGATGGCCTTCAGTGCATTCTGTGCCTCAGCGTCATCCTTGTTTGCATAGTGGACGTCGTTGGTAAGCACAAGTGGAATGTCCAGGTCATGGGCAAGCTTGACCAGCTTTGGTGCAATTTCAATCTGGTCTTCAAGGCCGTGGTTCTGGATCTCGATGTAGTAGTTATCCTTTCCAAAAAGGTCCTGGTATTTTTTTGCAACCTGGTATGCTTCCTCAGTGCGGCCGTTAAGCAGAAGCTGGGGAATTTCTCCGGCAATGCAAGCGGAACAGCAGATGAGTCCCTCGTGATATTTTTCAAGCAGCTCAAAGTCAATGCGAGGCCTGGACCAGAAACCGTCGGTAAATGCAATGGACGAAAGCCAGCTCATGTTCCTGTAGCCCTGGTCGTTCTTGCAAAGAAGAATCAGGTGAAAATACTTTGCGTTCCTTCCGTTGCGTCCGTATGGAACCGCAGTGTGCTCCTTGTGGCTGCCGTATGCAACATAAAATTCCTCGCCTACAACAGGGTTGATTCCGTTGGCATGGCACAGGTGCTCAAAGTTCAGGACGCCGTACATGTTGCCGTGGTCGGTGAGGGCAATGGCAGGCATGTTGAATTCCTTAGCCTTTGCCACAAGCTTTTCAATCTTGCTTAAGCCGTCAAGAATGGAATAATCCGAGTGAACGTGAAGATGAACAAAATTGGAAACCGGCGTACCCTCTGGGGCATCCGGGAGTTTCATGCTTGAATAGTCTGCCATTGTTTCAGTATACAGAATTTTTCCGTTTCAAAATAGTGGTTTTCTTCTATATTATTATCTATATTATTATGGGCAGTTGGAAAGGAAAAATCCCCTCCGGGGATTTCCCCCTTCCACCAGGCTTTCCGCGGCTCCGGCGTCAACGCGCCTCCGATGCTTTCGCATTTGCCTTGCGGCAACCGCTCCAATCCTTACTGCGGGGAGTGGCCCAAAACTGGTCATCTTATAAATTGGTAAATTCTAGAGGCCTGGAATTGCATACTTTTTCATGTTTTCGTGATATAATGGAAGATAGGGTATTTTTATTATGGATGTAGATTATAAGAAACTTTGGGACCGTCTTGCTGAGATGGGAATAAAGAACAAAACAGAACTTATTCCAATGGCAGGTATTTCTACTAACATTCTGGCTAAACTCAGTAAAGGAGAGTTTATTTCTATGGATAGTATGCAGAAAATCTGTAAGGCACTTGATCGTGATGTTGGCGAATTGTGTGTACTTTATAATCCGGGAAAAATAGAAATTTCTGCAGAAAAATAAATACAGTGTCATTCCTTGACACCTTGGCGTATTAGAATATAAGTATTTGGAGAATATATAAATGGCTGAAAATATTGTAATCGATGACACACCAGTAGCTGTATCAACTGAGGTAAACTTTATTTGGTCTATTGCAAACAAATTACGTGGAACTTATCAGAGTGACAAATATAAAGATGTAATTATTCCAATGACAATTATTCGACGTTTTGAATGTGCTTTGGAAGACACAAAGGATAAGGTCATTGCCCAAGTTGAAGAAGATGAAAAGAGCGGTGACGAAACTCCAGATCAGATTTATCAGAAAATTGCTGGCTATCAGTTCTACAATAAAAGCAAATATACATTAAAAGAACTCTGTAATGACAGTCCAAAAATCAAGACTAATTTTGAAAGCTATCTTGAAGGTTTTTCTCCAAATGCCCAGGATATTATCAACAACCTGGAATTTAAAAAGCAGATCGACAAGATGGCAACAAACAACCGTCTTTTCTCTGTAGTTCAGGCTTTCAGTGAAATTGATCTTAGCCCTAAGACTATTGATAACATCAAGATGGGATACATTTTTGAAGAACTCATCAGAAAGTTCTCTGAAAATGCAGAAGCAGGTGATCACTACACTGGACGTGACATCATTAAATGTATGGTCAGCATTCTTTTGAGTGAAGGCTGCGAAGACCTTAAGGAACCTCAGAAAGAAATTACAATTTTGGACCAGGCTTGTGGAACTGGCGGTATGCTTAGCACAAGCTATAACTTTTTAAGTGTTTTCAATCCAACTGCAAAGATTCGTCTTTATGGACAGGAAATCAACCCTGAATCTTATGCTATGTGTATGGCAGAAATGCTTATCCGTGGGCAGGATGTTTCTAATCTTCGCAAAATGGACACAATGAAATCTGATTGCTTCCCAACAAAGAAGATGCGTTTTGTAATTGAAAATCCTCCTTTTGGAACAGCATGGGGTGGAAAGGATGCTGCTGAAGGCGTTGAACATGCAGTTCTTGAAGAAGCAAAGAAAAAAGAAAATGGTCGATTCCCGGCAGGAACACCTGGTAGTGGTGACATGCAGCTTTTGTTTATGCAGAGTGCAGTAAACAAGATGAACGATGATAATGGACGTGCTGCAATTATTGAAAACGGAAGTCCTTTGTTCTCTGGTGGAACATCAAGTGGTGAAAGTCAGATTCGCCGTTATCTTCTGGAACATGATTTGATTGAAGCTATTATTGCTCTTCCAACAGACCTTTTCTATAACACTGGTATTGCAACTTATATTTGGGTTTTGAGTAAGAATAAGAGAAAGGAACGCCAGGGAAAAGTTCAGCTTATTGATGCAACTTCTATCTGTCATAAACTTAGAAAAGCACTTGGCAACAAGAGTAATGAAATCACAAAAGAAGACCGTGAACAGATTACAAAACTCTATAACGATTTTACTCCAGGTGAATTTGTAAAGATTTTTGAAAATGAAGACTTTATGTATCGTGAATATGCAGTGATGCAGCCTCTTCAGAGAAGTTATGGTTTTAGTAAAGAACGCATTGA
>JAZLGN010000040.1:0-30083 GCA_045616325.1 Treponema sp. | reverse complement strand
ATGAAAGGCATAAGATCCATTCCCTGTTTTTTCTGATATTTCAAGCCAATCCTTGAATACGGATGGAAAGATTTTTTCATTGGAAAAACTTTGTGATAATGACATACCTCTTTTTATGTTATATTTTACTCTTGATATACTTAGTTTGTATTCATTGTTTTTAAATGATTTTAAGGCTTCTGATAGGATGCTTTCTATGGGTATATTTTCAGAATATAAAATTTCCATGATGTATGAGAAATTTCTAATTTCAATAATTTCTATTACTTTTTTAACCATTGGAATGGAAATGCAGATTTTGTCAATTTTTTCTTTGATGGCATTGTTTTTGGTGTAAAGAATTAGAGTATACCGTAGGAATAAAGGTACAATGATTAAGGAATAAACCATATATGACATGAACTTTCGTGATTCTTCCATTTTAGCCACTAATTCATTAACTGAATTTCCACTAAAAGTGCTAAACATTTCAATTAGATGTGGCAAAACGAAGGTTGTTACTATTAGTCCCATTATTCCAGCACTAAAAATGACAATTATTGGATAAATCAGAATTGACAGTAATTTGTCCCTATTTTTGGATTTTCGCTCTATCATTTTTTCCAGAAATGAAAATGTATCTTTTGATTTTCCCATGTTTTCACAAATACTTATTAAGCTGCAGTAATAGGGTGGAAAATAAGGTTTTATGATTTTTATGGATTGAGAAAAAGGAATACCCCTTTGTATATTATATAATATTTGGCCTGATATATATTGAATTATCTTATTGGATTTAATTTTTGATATTGCTTCAATGGATTCTCTTACATTCATTCCAGACGAAACCATTTGTTTCATCATGGATGTGAATTCTAACAAGTCATTTATTTTTATTTTTTTCATATCTTTATTTCTCTTCTTAAATCCTCGATAGATATTAAACCTTGATTAATCTTATCCATGGCATCTTCTGACATTGGTTTCAACCCTTTTTTTAGAAGATGATTTCGTATTACTGATTCCTTTGCATGGGATGATATTAGTTCTGATAACGGTTCATCCGTATCGAAAACTTCAGAAATCACTATTCTTCCAACATGGCCGTTTGACATGTGTTTCTTCCTAATAAGTCGTTGTGCCAATGCACCTTTTAGTACGTCTGCTAGAATATATGGTTCAATTCCCATATTTTCCAATCTTGAAATAGTTCCAATTGCATCATTTGTATGCAGTGTGGATAAAACAAGATGACCGGTTAATGCCGCTCGGACTGCTAGTTTTGCTGTTTCGGAATCTCTTATTTCACCTATTAGGATTACATTTGGATCTTGTCTTAAAACTCTCCTTAAAATTGTATCAAACCCAAGTCCAATTTGTTCATTTATTTGTATTTGATTTATACCGTCGACTAAAACTTCCACCGGATCTTCGATGGTTATTATTTTTTCTTCGTCATTTTTGATGTATTGTAAAATGGCATTCAAGGTTGTTGTTTTTCCGCTTCCTGTTGGCCCTGTTATGAGAAAAAGTCCGTGGGGACAATTAATTATTTTCTTGATTTTGATTAAGTTTTCTTTGGAAAAACCAAGGTCGTTTAAGTTTTGAAGGCTTGCCATATTGTTATTTTTTCTTCCTAAAATACGCATAACTATAGATTCTCCGTTGGTTGTAGGTAATATTGATACACGAAGATCAATTTTCCTGTCATTGGAGGATACTGTGATTCGTCCATCTTGGGGTTGCCTGTTTTCCAGAATATTTAAATTTGCAAGAACTTTAATTCTCGAACTAATCTGTTGAAATTTCGATTTTTGAATTATTCTTGCCGTTACTAATTTTCCATCGATCCTGTATCGTACTTTTGTTACCTTCTCGCAGGCCTCGATATGAATATCAGATGCATTTTGTTCTATGGCTTCAAAACATATTGAATTGACAATGTTTATTACCGGAGCATCGTTTTCAACGGAGTCGATATTTTCGATTTTTGTAGAATTATCGGAGTCAAAATCTGTTGTCTCCAGTTTTGTGAAAAGCGATTGAAATTCGGATATGCTTATTTCCCTATAAATAACATTTTTGCCATGATGAATTAAATTTAGTGTTTTCTTTAATCTTTCTGGGGTTTTGGTCGTTATGCCTATAACTATTTTATCATTTGTTGATTCAATAATTATGGCTTGGTTTATTCTGCAGAATTCCTTAGGATATTGCCTGATTTCCGTGGATACTTCATTAATTGACTTTATTTTTTTCATTGCTTATTCCTGCAATTTTCATGTATGCTTCTTCATATTTATTTCTATTTTTTACGTCTTTTTCTCTAATCAGGTGAGGAACTATATAAATAACAATTTCTGTTTTTTCTTTTGCTGTACTTGTCTGTGTAAATAGTTTTCCTAGAAGTGGGATTTTAGACAGTAAAGGAATTCTCTTTTCAGTGACGGATTCATCTTCCTTTATTAGGCCACTGATGACTACCGGTTCACCAGATGGCGTTCGAATTCTTGTTGTAACAATACGTTCTGAGGTTGATGGTAATGATGTGAGGGATTTTGATTCATTTATTGATGATGTTTCTCCATTTTGCTTTGAGATTGTTGCGTTTACATTCATTGTTATCATGTTGTCACCTGATATCCATCCATTTAAGGATACTATGAGACCTGATGTAATCTGTTGGGTTGTACTGGTTGTGGTGTTGCCTGTGTTTTTGTCATATTCGTATTCCATGTAGCGGTATGTATCGGTGTTTTGAAATTTGATTTCCTGGCCTGTAATGCCAGTTAGTGTAGTGTCAGTGAAAACATTTGCAGTGTTGTTTGCCAGCTGGGCATTCAAGGATGTTGCAAATTGATAGCCGAATTTTGAAATAACATCGAAGTTTAGTCCCAGTATTCCTGACATATCGCCTGAAAATATGTAACCTGAATCGTCTTCTGTTTTCTTTACCGTTGCTCCCGGCTTAATGTTTTTGCCATTGTTTTTATTGTATTGAATAACGAGTAGCTGATATTTTATCTGCGGCTTTGGCTTGTCAATAAGGGCAAGATCCCGTAAAAAGTTGATTTTGCTTTCTTCACTTCCTGTAAAAAAGATAATGTTGGGATACCCTGAATCTGCTATCATGTCCTTTTCAACGGAAGGGGGAAGGTTTTTCATCAATTCTTCGGTCTTTATGTATTTGAGGTGAATTGGTTCTTGTGGAGAGGGTGAATCAATTTCATTGATAAATTTTTGCATTTCTTCCATGTTTTCTCTGGATCCCATGATGATCATGGAATTGCTTTTCGGAAGAATTTGAGGAGGAAACTGTAGTATTTCTTGTGGGATTATTTGGACGGCATCCTTTGCCTTTATGTACTTGAGATCCACTTTTCTGTAGTTTTCATTGTCATTTTCTGTATCTATTATGGCAAGAAATTTTTTTACCGGTTCTATTTCTTCCCTTGTACCTGTAAGCAGAATTCTTCCAGAGTTTTTGTCGCCATGGACAACAGAATTTGCCATCTCTTGTGGAATCAGTGATATGGCTTCCTGAACTGACATTCGTTTTAAGTTATATATCTCGATGTTTTTCAATCGAGTGGATGAATTCTTTTTTTGCGTGGATAGAATGTATGTTATTCCGTTTCTTTCTATGAAGCCGGCATTTCCTTGTTCCAGAATTAGCTGGAGAAGCTGATCAAAGGTTTTGTTGTCAAAGTGGACATTTTCAATGGTTGTTTCATGCTCTAAAAAAAGGGAATACTCTTTTTCCCCCTTGTTAAAAAGTTCCGTTATGACGTTTTCGAGGTTGTCTTTTTGAAGGTGAATGGAATATAAATCTCCATATCTGGATATGGATCCCTTTTCAGTACGGATGCTTTTCTTTGCCTGATCCGTAGGTTCTCGGCTTATGTATATGTATTCCAGGTTTTCTTCGGTTTGAAATCCTTTGAGTTTTTTTATGACGATTTCTACTGTTTTCTTTACTGACAGATTTTCTGTGCTTATTGAGATGAGGGTATCAGGAATGTTGTCCCATATTATAGTTTTTCCGCATGTTTCAGATATTCTTTCAAGTATGGACTTTAGGCTGCAGTTTTTTGCTTTTAGGTTTAGAAATCCAGTTGAAGGGTCTGTTTTGCAGTAAACGGCAGAAACTTTAACGCTTCCGTTTTTTTCTTCCATATATAGGGAGTTTGATTCAAGAAAGTTCTCCAGAGCCTGTCTGGCTGTCATTTTCGTATAATAAAAACTTGCATTCCCATTGACAGTCTCATCCGTGTTTATGGAAATGTCATTTTCTTTTGCCAAGATGAAAAGAATGTCCTTTATGGGTTGGTTTATGAACTCCATGGACTTGATTTCCTGTGCATGGAGCGAACTTGAAAGAAATATGGATAAAATCGTGATAAAAAGTAATAAAATATGATTCATACGATATAAATATATGAATGAATTTTCTAAATGTCAAGTAAATTAAAATAAATTTAGATAAATATTGATTTTTTTACTTGCATTTGCAAAAATGTCGTGCTATATTTGTATTGTAAGAGGGCTGTTCCCTTGCTAAATAGGTTTATTGGAGATATACTTGGAATTATGTTGACCATATTTACCCTTGTTTTGTGCCTGTCCCTGTTGATTCCTCCTACGGTGCTTTTGTGCATTGTCTATCCTTTCAGCAAAAGGGCCTCGGTATGTATTTCAAATTATATCACCTGTACCTGTGCCAGGACGATGTTTGCCATATTAAAGACTTACCGTAGCTTCAGTTTTCTTGGGAGTACAGAGAATCTTGATGCCTTGCCGGAACGCTTTGTCGTGATTTCAAACCATCAGAGTCTCTTTGATATTGTATGCTACCTCAAGTATTTTGGGGGACTTAAGGCTCGTTTTGTGGCAAAGGATTCTCTTGGTAAGGTTCCAATGGTGGGAAAGATGCTTAAGAGCCAGGGGCACTGCATGATTCCAAGGAAGGGCAGTCCTTCTGTTGCCATGAAGTCCATAGATGCTTTTTCACGATCCGCAGAATCTAAGAACGAGTGTCCCGTAATTTTTCCTGAAGGTACAAGAAGCCGTGATGGAAATTTGGGTCAGTTTTATTCGGCAGGTTTTAGGCGTCTTGTTCAAGGGGCGTCAATTCCGGTTGTGGTGTGTGCTCTGGATGGCGGATGGAAGATTTCAAGCCTGGACAGCATATTCCGCTATTTGCATAAGGGTGCCTACAGGGTTAAGGTTCTGAAAGTGTATGATCCTCCTAAGGGCAAGGAAGATGAAAAGGTCATACTTGAAGAATCACGGGAGCTTATCCAGGCTCAGCTTGATCAATGGAGAAAGCTGCCGGAAGGGTCCTTGTTAGTATAAAATGGGCTAGTTTGAGGATTTTCCCTTGACATCCCCATTGAAAATTTTGTATAGTTTTTGAACTTATTAATAATTTTAGTTATGGAGGAAAGCAATGGCTGGAGCCAGTAAAAACTCTCGTACATCAGTAGCAACACAGAAGTTTACATGCCCTTGTGGTGGTGAAATTGAAATGAAGACATTCTTCAATAATGGTAAGCTTAAGAATCAGGCTGTATGTAATAAGTGCAACCGCACAGAACGCAGACCAAAAGATTTCAAATAATATTTAATTGAGGTATTTTTATGTCAGTAAAATCATCTGCAGATAAGAGACATGCACAGAGCGAAGTTCGCCGTATGCACAACAGAAGAGTTAAGTCTCAGATTCACACATTTGCAAGAAAGTTTGAAGAAGCAGTACAGAAGAAAGATCAGGCTGTAGCTTCAGAAGCTTACAAGGCACTTCAGGCTGAACTTGATTCTGCAAAGAGCAAGGGTGTTATTAAGCCAAATGCATGTTCACGCAAGAAGAGCCGCATGGCACATCTCTTCAACGTTACATTTGCAGCAGCAAAATAATCAGGGTAAATGCCTTTAATATGGTTTTATATGGCAGGTGAACTGGATGAACCTCCCATATAAAATCAAATTTTTTACCTACTTTAATATCTGTTTTATAAATATCCGGCTTCCGATTTTCGGATTTTCATATTTTTCATTACCAGTCAGAGTGTTAAATCTTGATTTCAAATAAAATTACAAAAGCAGATTTGCTTGAAGAAGTTTATAAAAATTCAGATTATGAAAAATGTATCGTTCAGGATGTTTTTGAAAAAATAATTGAACAGGTTAAGTTATCCCTTGAAAAAGGTGATACAATTGAATTGCGGGGCTTTGGTACTTTTGAGCCACGACTCAGGAGTGCAAAAAACAATGCACGCAATCCAAAGACAGGAAAAACCCTTTATGTGGCTCCACATTATGTTGTTGCATTCAGGGCAGGACAGGATCTTAAGAATGCCGTCTGGAATCTTCCTGTAAGTGACGAATCTGACCAGCAGAGTAGCGGAGAGTAAAAATGGCAGCTAAGGCCGGCAAAAATCTTACGGTTTTTGGACAGGAAACTGAATTCGACGGTGTCCTGGAATTTACAGACAGTCTCGTTATCACAGGCAAGTTTCATGGTACAATCAATGCTACCGGAGATCTTGAAGTCGAAAAGTCGGCTGTTTGTGACGTTGATAAAATTCTTGCTGATTCAGTAATTATTTCCGGTCAGGTGAAGGGTGACATTGAAGCCAAGAACCATATTGAACTTTGTTCCGGCAGTAATGTAAAGGGTGACCTTAAGGCCGTAAAGCTCCGCATTTCTGACAATGTTGAATTTGAAGGTCAGGTTTCCATGATTGATGCAGTTCCTGAAAAGGATTTCTTTTCTACTGCGTCAGAAGAATTTAAAAATTCCCTTATTATGAGAACAAATGAAGCTCACTAGGCTTCGTTTCAAATACAGCGGATTCTTCCGTACAATTTATTTTTCCCATCCTATTTTCATTTGAGGTGTGACTATGGCAATTATTGGACGCCGTAAATCGTCAGACACTGATTCTGAACAGGAAGCAGAAATGGCTTCAGAACAGGTTCAGGTGCAATCAGAGCAGGCAGCTTCCGAAGAGGAAGTTAAGCCCAAGAGAAAGCGTGTTGTTAGAAAGGCTTCGGCAGAAAAGGCTGAGACGGCTTCTGAAAGCCCGGTTTCAGATTCTTCTTCGGAAAAAACTTCTTCAGATCCTTCGGAAAATTCTTCAGAAAGTTCTGCTTCTGCAGACATACCATCTTCCACTGGCACTTCAGAAAATTCAGCACAGTCAGATACATCTTCAGATTCATCAGAAAATCAGTCACAGGAAAGTCAGGGACAGGATGGTGGTCAGGATGGCCAGCATAAGTACAATGGCAACCGTTATGGAAACAATTACCGCAACAATGGTGGAAACAATCGCTTCAATAATAACCGCAACAACAACAGATTCAACAATAACCGCCGCAATAATTATGAAAAGAACCTTCAGGCTCGTCTAGAAGCCGTAAGAAAGGCCCAGGAAATTGAAAATCCTGAGGAATATGAGTCAAAGCCACGCCTTGTCATCAATGATCTTACAAAAATGAGCATGCCTCAGCTTAGAGAGCTTGCTGCCCAGTACGGACTTTCTGGCGAAGACCTTCCTTCAATGAAAAAGCAGGACCTTATTTTCTGCATTCTCAAGGCCCATACTGAACACGGTGGAATCATATTTGCTTCTGGTGCCCTTGAAATTCTTCCTGATGGATATGGATTCCTCAGAAGCCCGCAGAACAATTATCTTCCGGGTCCTGACGACATTTACATCAGCCCAAGCCAGATCAGGCTTTTCAACCTTAAGACTGGCGATACCATTTACGGTCAGACACGAAGTCCAAAGGATGGTGAAAAATTCTTTGCTCTTCTTCGCATAGAAACTGTCAACTTTGAAGATCCAAGCGTTGCCCAGACTCGTGTTCCATTCGAAAACCTTACGCCTCTCTATCCAAACGAGAAGCTTCGCCTTGAAACGACTTCCACTGAACTCAGCACGCGCATTGTGGACCTTTTTGCACCTATCGGAAAGGGGCAGCGTCTGCTTATCGTGGCTCCACCAAAGGCAGGTAAGACAACATTGATGCAGAAGGTTGCCAATGCCATTACGGCAAACAATCCTGAAGTCTATCTTATTGTCCTTCTTATCGATGAACGTCCTGAGGAAGTTACAGAAATGGAACGCGCCATTCAGGGTGAAGTCATTTCCTCAACATTCGACGAGCAGGCAACACGCCACGTACAGGTTGCAGAAATGGTTCTTGAGAAGGCAAAGCGCCTTGTTGAACATAAGCGCGACGTTGTAATTCTTCTTGATTCCATAACCCGTCTTGCCCGTGCATATAACGTTACTGTTCCTACATCAGGCAAGGTTCTTTCCGGTGGTGTTGACTCAAATGCCCTTCACAAGCCTAAGCGCTTCTTTGGTGCAGCACGTAATATAGAAGAAGGCGGTTCGCTTACAATCATCTCTACTTCCCTTGTTGAGACAGGAAGCCGCATGGATGAAGTCATCTTTGAGGAATTCAAGGGAACAGGAAACAGTGAAATTGACCTTGACCGCAAGCTTGCAGAACGCAGGCTTTTCCCGGCCATCAACATCAAGAAGTCAGGTACAAGACGCGAAGAGCTTCTACTTACGGAAGGCGAGCTCCAGAGAATGTGGGTTCTCCGCAAGGTTCTCAACCCTATGGAAGATGCCGACATGCTTGAGCTTGTCATGGACAAGATGAGAAAGACAAAGGACAACACGGGATTCCTTAATTCCATGAATCCTGGCATGGCAGCCCTTGAGTAGTGCCCGATGGAGCTTCAGTTTGACTGGCGGTGTTTGGCTATGGCCGTATTATTGCCATTGCCGGTCTGGCTAAGTCCTGGAGGGCACCATTAACCTTGAGGTTTGCTTTCAGGCTGAATTGTAGATTTTCAGTTCGGCCTTGATTTAAATTTTTATATGCGCTAGTATAGCACATCAATATTTTTCTTGTGATATTAACTTGATTGATAACGGTGAGGGGAAGAAACGACGAAAGCTGACCGGTCTTTCTTTGATATCGGGCAAGATACAGGAGTTTTTTTATGAAGAAGGGAATTCACCCAGACTACAAACTTACAAAGATTACTTGTGTATGCGGTAACGTTATCGAAACAGCTTCAACAGTTGAAAACATCCACGTTGAAATTTGTTCTGCATGTCACCCATTCTACACAGGAAAGCAGAAGCTTGTTGACACAGCAGGTCGTATTGATCGCTTTAACAAGCGTTACGGCGTTAAGGCTGCAGAATCAAAGTAATTTGTATTCTAAGCTAAATTCAGTACCGGCTTTATGGGCCGGTATTTTTTTTGCGGAACATAAAATGAAAAACATTAAAAAAAATCTTATACTTCTAGCAGTTCTTTTTTCCATTGCCTTTACTTCCTTTGCCAGGGAAGGCGCCACTTTCTACAGGGAAAATCTTGAGGAAGACACTGCAAAGCACTACTTTATTGCTGCCGGCGGCGTTGTCCTAGTAAACGGCATCATCGGCTCCTACAACAGGTTTGTCAGCCGCGCTCCATGGGCACAGGTCTGGTGGGATGACATAAAGAACCCCCAGGACAAGGAAGTTAAGTTTGACAAGGACTGGTACTGGACAAATTTCGTCCTTCATCCATATCAGGGTGGCCTTTACTATCTTGCAGCCAGAAACAGCAACCTGAATCTTTACGAAAGTTTCCTTTATACTGCTGCAGGTTCCCTCATCTGGGAATACGGCTTTGAAACCAATTCTCCTTCGGCCAACGACTTTTATTATACCATGGTTGGCGGCGTTATTACGGGTGAAATGCTCTACAGGCTTTCCCTTGAGGCACAGGGGCGCAATAAGACGGTTCTTTCATTCCTTGCAAACCCTGACAGGCTTTTTACAGACCCAATCTTGCGCCAGAGACCTCAGGGGCCTACAGGCCTTCTTGAAGAGCTTTCCATCAGGACGGGCATGGGCATGTCCTTTGCAAACACCTGGACCAAGGAACCGTATGACAACCTTTTTGAGCTGTTCCCTTTCAACGGAAATCTTGAGCTTACTGCAAAATACGGTGATCCTTATGGCCATGATTCCAACACGCCTTACAGCCAGTTCTTCTTTGAATTTGGTGGCGGGGCAGGGTCCGGCTCCGGGGAAGGTGTGGAAGACTGGGAAACCAAGCTGATGTATGACGTCCATATTTTCTCCGACGGAATGCTTTTTGCACGCGCTCCTGACCTTGGAGAAGACCGTGATACTACAATCGGTATGGTAATGGAATATGATTTCGTTTGGAATTCATTCATGGAATTTTCTTCTATTGCACCTGGATTTGCATTCAAGCAGCGCATAAATCGTGATGATGGATGGCTTGCATATCAGCTGCGCCTTTCTGCAGTTGGCATGGGAACCTCAGACTTTTACTACCTTAGGCGTGACGTATTTCCAAAGCCTGATGGAACATACAGGGATTACGGATATACTACGGGTGGAGAGCTTGTGGCAAAGCTTGCCGCTGCCAAGACCGACGGCATCAGGTTTGACTGGACAGTGCACAATTACCTTTTCTGGAAGTACCCGTACCAGGTTCAGGATGACATAGACGATTCCGGCGTAGAATGGCTTACTTTCTCTGACATTTCACTTGAGCTTCCTGTAACAAAGGGAGTTTACGTGGGAATTTCTGACGAGCTGTACTTTAAGACCACGGGCTATGACAAAGTTGACAATATCTTTTCCATATATAATGCAGTGAACCTGTACGCAAGATTCAACTTTTTGAAGTAGGTTATGGTGGAGGGCACCTTGGGCGCCGCTGTTGCCCGGTGGAACTTTTGTTTCCACAGGCTGCCCGCGGTTAACTGGTTCCGCCCGCGGTTACCAATCCACCCTCGGTAAACTGATGTCACCCCAGTTATACAGTCATCCCGCGGTTTACCGATGCGCCTCGCTGTTTAACCGGCGCTATCTTGCCTTGATTTCCCAGGCCCGGTGAATTTTTGCATTCCTGTAGTCTTCCGGAATTGTCTGGGCCGTGATTTCCCTTGCAGCATATCCTTCCGGGAGTTTTTTTTCGTCAAAGACAAGTTTCCGGCTGTTGGTGCTAAAGTACAGGATTCCCCTGTCAGAAAGAAGGGAGGTGCATTTTCCTGCAAGCATGGGCCAGTCCCTGTTAATGTCCAGGAGCGTGTCCGTTTTCTTTGAGTTGCTGAAGGTTGGCGGATCCAGGATTATTATGTCGAATTTTTCCTCGCCCTTATCCTTAAGTTCCTTCTCCCGTTCGGAAAGGAATTTAACTGCGTCGCCTGCCGTATAGGCATATTTCTTTCTGTCGCAGAAGCCGTTTAGTTCCATGTTGCGCCTTGCCCAGTCCATGTAGGTGTTGCTCATGTCAACGCTTTCCACGTAGGAAGCACCGCCTTCAGCAGCGTATACGGAAAAGGCCCCCGTGTAGCAAAAAAGGTTCAGCACACGCTTCGCACCGCACTGGCTCCTGACAGTGGACCTCAATGGCCTGTGGTCAAAAAAAAGCCCTGAATCAATGTAGTCCGTAAGGTTTACGCTAAAAAGCTGGCCTTGTTCCATAACCGTACCCGTAATCGACTGCGGGGCTTCCATCTTGGTGTACTGGGAACGCGTCTTGTTTTCCGTCTGGTGGCGCCTTCTCTTGACAATGATGTTTTCCGCCCTGACCGAAAGAACTTCTGCGGCTGTCTTGCGCATTTCCTCAAGCCAAAGCTCTTCCTCTTCCTCGGGTTTGTCGTAGGGGCGTTCGTAAAGATACATGTGGATAAAGGTGCGCTCAAGTTCCTCCCTGACCATAAGCTCCGCCTGGGGACTGTTTTCACTTATGGCGGCATTAAGTTCCTGGTAGTACCTTGCAGCCTCAATCTTGGAATCTATTTCATCCGGAAGAAAAGTATACATGTCCACTGCCAGTGGAACTTCCGGAATGTCCCGGTCGTAAAGCCGCCAGCAGGAAATACGGTTCTTCCTTGCCCATTTCTTAAGCTGCCTGTAATTTTTTGCCAGTCTGTTTGAAAAAAGCTGGGCCTGATATGCATTCTTGTTTTCCATGGCCCCATGATATTGCAAAAGGGGGAAAATTTCAATTTGGAGCAGACTTTGTCAGCTTAACCCGCTATCCGCTCCAATGTGCTCGCCAGGGCTCCGCGCATTCCGCTTCTATCGGGGCTAGGCTTGGTTCAACATGTGGACATGGCTTCATAAAAACCGCAATTTTCTCATGCTTCCTGCAGAAACCCTATACTTAATAGAAAATAATTGATATATTCTATTCCATGAAATTTACAGAATTTTCTTTGCACGAAGAACTTCTTGGTGGAATTGCCGGTGCAGGTTACGTTGAATGTACGCCGGTTCAGGAAAATGTTCTTAAGGCCTCCCTTGAAGGCCGTGACCTTTATGTTCAGTCGCAGACAGGTACGGGAAAAACTGCGGCATATCTTACAAGCATCATCCAGCAGCTTCTTGTTCGCCCAGAGGTAAGGGGCAAGAAAGCTCTTATCCTTGTTCCAACACGCGAGCTTACGGTTCAGGTTCAGGAAGAGGCAGAAAAGCTTTGCGCATCTTCACAGCTCAAGTGTTCAAGCTTCTACGGTGGCGTAGGCTATGACAAGCAGATTGCTGCAATCAAGAGGGGCATCGACATCATGATCGGCACCCCTGGACGCGTCATCGACCTTAACCAGGGAAACCAGCTTGACATGAGTGATGTTGCATTCCTCGTTGTTGACGAGGCAGACCGCATGTTTGACATGGGCTTTTATCCGGACTTAAGGACGCTGATCAAGGTTCTTCCGGAAAGCTCAAAAAGGCAGACAATGCTTTTCAGTGCTACATTGAACACCTATGTAAAGAACCTGGCATGGGAATACACACGCAATCCTGAGGAAATCACCATTGCGGCAGAAAACATTACCGTTGACGAAATTGACCAGGAACTTCTCCATGTTGCAAGCAATGACAAGATGAAGCTCCTGATCGGCATAATCCAGAAGGAAAATCCAGAAAGCCTCATCATCTTCTCAAACACAAAAAGGAGCTGCGAGGTTGTGGCAAAGAGGCTGCGCCTTAATGGAATCGAGGCTGAATACATCATCGGCGACCTTCCGCAGAAAAAGCGCCTCCAGATCATGGACAGGTTCAAGGCCGGAACGGTTAAGTGCCTTGTAGCCACAGACGTTGCCGCCCGCGGAATAGATGTAAATGACCTTGCCATGGTAATCAACTACGACCTTCCAAACGAGGCAGAAAATTACGTGCACCGCATAGGACGTACAGCCCGTGCCGGAAAGTCTGGAAAGGCATACACATTCTGCAGCGAGCAGGACGTTTATTCCCTGCCACCAATTGAACGCTACATCGAAAAGCAGATTCCATCCCGTGTTGCAGACCCTGAATCCTATGGGGAGGACAAGAGCGCCGATGTCTACATCAAGCTTGACAGTCATCACGAGGAACGCAACGACAGGAGCGAATTCGGCCGCAAGAGGCGCGAGGAATACGAAAGCCGCAATGGCTCAAGGTCTAATGGCAGGGCAAGAAAGGGCAGCGGAAGGTATTCAGGACGCAATGAAGAGGCAAAGAACGAATACAGGCGCGACAGGCGCGTATATAATTCCGCAGACGACCAGAAGCTTGCTTCAATGACTACGGAAGAACGCATGAAGTACTACAAGGAAATGTACGGCTCTAAGGCCAATGCATCTTCTTCCGGAAGCCCAAGGAAGAATTCAGGCTCACAAAAACCAAATTCTTCAAGGCAGGGCGGCAAGGGTGCAAAGCCTTATGCAGGCAATTCTTCAAAGAAGGGCAAGGGAACAGGAAACAATCGCCAGGTGCAGAACCAGGCCCCTAAAAAGCAGGAAAAGAAGACCCTCTTTGGCAGAATCAAGGCAATTTTTGGAGGAAAGAAATGATCACAGTTACAGACGTAAGCCTTAAATTCAGCGAAAAGCCCCTTTTTAAGGATGTAAACATAAAATTCATGAAGGGCAACTGCTACGGCATCATCGGTGGCAAGGGTGCAGGCAAGTCCACATTCCTTAAGCTCCTTTCCGGGGAACTTGAGCACGATACAGGCGACATCAGCATCACTCCGGGCGAGCGCATGGCAGTATTGAGTCAGGACCACTTTAAGTATGACGAATATTCCGTAAAGGAAACTGTAAAGATGGGCTATCCAAAGCTCTACAAGCTGGAAAAGGACATTGATGCCATCTATGCAAAGGAAGATTTTTCAGACGAAGACGGAATGAAGGCCGCCGACATGCAGGCAGAATTTGGCGAGCTTGGCGGATACGAGGCAGAAAACCAGATTGAGCAGATGCTTTCCGGCCTTGGGCTTGAAGAGGAAAACCATGACAAGATGATGAGCGACCTGGACGAAAGCCAGAAGGTTCGCGTTCTCCTTGCACAGGCACTTTTTGGAAACCCTGACTACCTTATCCTGGACGAACCTACCAACGGTCTTGACCTTGAATCCATTGCGTGGCTTGAAAACTTCCTCCTGGAATTTGAAAACTGCGTAATCGTCGTTTCCCATGACCGCCACTTCCTTAATGCCGTCTGTACTTACACATGCGACATCGATTACGGAAAGATCACACAGTTTACGGGCAACTACGACTTCTGGTACCAGATGAGCCAGATCCTCCAGAAGCAGGCAAAGGACCAGCAGAAAAAGCGCGAGGACAAGATGGCAGACCTTAAGCAGTTCATCCAGCGCTTTGCATCAAATGTTTCAAAGTCAGGCCAGGCTTCTTCACGCAAGAAGATGCTGGAAAAGATGCAGCTTGAAGAACTTCCAGTTACAAGCCGCAAGTTCCCTTATGTTCACTTCCAGAGCGAACGCCAGATTGGAAACTTCGTCCTCACTGCGGAACACCTTAACTCAAAGGATTCTGACGGAACCGTTCTCCTCAACAATTTTGAAATCACCATTCACCCTGGCGAGAAGGTTGCCTTTGTCGGCATGGAGCACAATTCCATTTCTTCATTCTTCGACATCATCAGCGGAACAAAGAAGTGCGAGGGGGCTACGGTCAACTGGGGCCAGACTACAAAGCAGACATACATGGGCCGCGACAACAGCTCTTACTTCAACAACGAGCTTAACATTACCGACTGGCTCAAGCAGTATTCTCCAGACCAGGACGATGCCTACGTGCGCGGATTCCTCGGTCGCATGCTTTTTACCGGCGACGAATCCCTCAAGAAGGTTAAGGTTCTTTCCGGAGGAGAGAAGGTGCGTTGCATGCTTTCAAAGATGATGCTCAGCGGTGCCAATGTCCTCATTCTTGACGACCCGACAAACCATCTTGACCTTGAATCCATCGAAAGCTTGAACGAAGGCCTTGTAAAATTCCCTGGTGTAGTTATGTTCTCAAGCCATGACCACGAATTCATTTCGACCATTGCAAACAGAATCATCGAAATCACGCCTAAGGGAATCATCGACCGCATGATGCCTTTTGACGACTACCTTAAGGACGAGCAGGTCAAGTCACTGCGCAAGGAATACTACGCTGGAACCGACAAGAAGATTAGGTTCTAGGATTGGTTCTTTAAAACAGGAAAGCCTCTGGAGATTGTTCCAGAGGCTGTTGTTTTTAGCGGTCTTCACCGTTCATGGTGATGATTCCGCCCTTGTCGTCAAACTTAAGCTCGCGGAACTTTACGTTGCGCTTCTGGTTGACTCCATTTGAAAGTTCGCAGTCATGATAGAAGAGGTACCATTTTCCCTGGTATTCAAGGATTGAATGGTGTGTCGTCCATCCAAGCACGGGTGTGAGGATTACTCCGCCGTATGTGTATGGGCCGTAAACATTCTTGCTTGTTGAATAGCACAGGAGGTGGGTTGTTCCTGTTGAATAGGTAAAATAATAAGTGTCGCCCTTCTTGAAAAGCCATGGGTCTTCAAAATAGCGGCGTTCTTCATCCCCGCCTGTAAGTGGCTTACCGTTTTCATCGAGGATTACCAGGTCCTTTGGTTCTTCGCTCAATGTCTTCATGTCCGGGTTCATCTTTGCGATTTTTGGGCACATGGCGATTTCGTCACCCTTTGGTTCAAGGTTTGCCTCGTCATACTTGTTGTTACGGTACTTGTCCAGCTGGCCGCCCCAGATTCCACCGAAAGTCAGGTAATAGTTCTTGTCCGTGTCCGGGAAGATGCACGGGTCAATGCTGAATGTTCCCTTGATTGGCTCAGGTTCTGCCTTGAATGGTCCCTCAGGCTTGTCACCTACGGCTACACCGATCCTGAAAAAGCCTTCCTTATCCCTTGCCGGGAAGAAGAAATAGTATTTTCCGTCTTTTTCTGCGCAGTCTGGGGCCCAAACCTGCTTTGATGCCCATGGAATGTCTGCAAGGTCAAGAACTTTTCCGCAGTCCCGTGGAAGTGTTTCTGCATCCTTCATTTCATAGACATGGTAGTCCGTCATGTCATACTGGTCGCCGTTGTCGTTGTTTTCAACATCAACATCGCGGTCGTGGGAAGGGTAGATATAGATCTTCCCATTGAAGACATGGGCCGATGGGTCGGCTGTGTACAGGTCTGTTACAAGAGGCTTTTTTTCAATCATTTTTTTTTCTCCACATGTAAAGTCATTGATGAATGTAGTTGAAGGGAAATGCTTTCTTCCTAATTCACCTTTTTCCTTCAATATAACATCTTTTTTTAGGATTGAAAACAAATCCCATGGGGTTAGTGTGGTATTTTATTAAAAAAAAGCGTGCATTATTGGATTTTTGTTTTATAATTGTATGTGTATAGGAGAATTTTATGCGTGTCAATTTAAAGGCAAAACTCATTTTAATGGTTGCGCTGATTATCATTGCAGTGAATATTATCATTGGCGTAATTTCTTACAGAACATCCAGCTCGGCACTGACCAATTCCGTTAACCAGAATCTCACTCTCGTTTCGGAAAAAGTTGCCGAAGAAATAGAGGCCATGAACGAGCAGGAGTTCAATCTCCTCAAGTCACTGGCAGCCCTCCCGTTCATAATGGACGATGATGTACCCCTGCTAGAAAAGACAGAGCAGCTTAAGCAGATTGTTAAGGTTGACTTGAAAAAATATGAAAACATCAGCTATTACAACAAGGAAGGGTTCAGCTATAGCCGCGATGGCGTCTATCACAGTTCAAGGGAAAAGAACTATTTCCAGGCTGCCATCAGCGGAAAGGAATTTGTATGCGATCCATTCTACAGCGATGTCGGCAAGAAATGGCTCCAGATTTATGCAGTTCCTGTTTATGACCGGAACAACCAGATAAACGGTGTTGTAACCGGAATCCTTTACGGCGACAGGCTTCAGAAGGTCATCGAAAGCATCGACATTGGTGGTGGCTTCCATCCTGCCGTCATGAACCGTTCCACCGGTGAAACCATTGCCAATGCCAACGCCGGTACCGATGAAGCCGGTAACAATGTGGCAGACCTGGATCCAAATTCTTCACTTGGACGCGTCATTAACGGTGTCATGTCAGGCAGTACTGCTACCACGACTTTTGATGATCCTAGCATCGGCATGAAGATGTGCGTAAGCTACAGGCCTATTGGTAACAAGGTTCCATGGTCCGTATTCTGTGTTGCACCCCATTCCTTCTTCTACAGCAAGCTTAAGGTCATGCAGCATACGATTGTCATTGGCATCCTGTGTTCAATTGTTGTGGCATTCATCATCTGCAACATTGTCATCAGGGCACTCATTAGGCCTCTTGGCTATGTCAAGGATTCCATTACGGAAATTGCAAGCGGTAATGCAGACCTTACGAGAAGGCTGCCACAGACTTCAGATGATGAAATAGGTGACGTGGTTGTTGGTTTCAACAGCTTTACGGAAAAGCTCCAAGACATTGTAAAGGGAATCAAGTCTTCCAATAGCGAGCTTGAAACTGCAGGCGATACACTCAATGACAGCATGCAGGATACTGCTGATTCCATCAGGGGAATCCTTGAAACCATTGATACTGTCCACAGTCAGATCAATGACCAGGGAAATTGCGTTTCCCAGACCGTAGGGGCAGTCAACGAGATTGCTTCCAACATTGAATCCCTTGAGCGCATGATTGAAACCCAGAGTCTCGGCGTTTCCCAGGCAAGTTCTGCCGTTGAGCAGATGATCGGCAATATAGTTTCCGTAAACAAGTCCATGGATGCCATGGCAAATTCCTTTGAAGTCCTTGCCAGTGAGGCAGAAAGTGGAAGCAAGATTCACTATGAGGCAAACGAAAGGATTGAGCAAATCAGGATTCAGAGCGAGACCCTTCAGGAAGCAAACCAGGCCATTGCATCCATTGCAGAACAGACAAACCTGCTTGCCATGAATGCAGCCATTGAGGCCGCTCATGCCGGTGAAGCAGGAAAGGGATTCAGTGTTGTTGCCGATGAAATCCGTAAGCTTTCTGAAACTTCCAGCGAACAGTCAAAGACCATCGGAAGCCAGCTTACAAGCATCAGCGAGCTTATCCAGAGTGTTGTAGACGCATCCCTTAATTCAAGCAAGGCATTCCAGAATGTAACCGTAAAGATTTCGGAGACGGATGAACTTGTGCGCCAGATAAAGGCTGCCATGGAAGAGCAGACTGTCGGTTCCAAGCAGATTAGCGATGCCCTCCATTCCATGAACGACAGTACCATTGAGGTAAAGACGGCGTCAAAGGAAATGGCGGAAGGAAACAAGGTCATTCTTGAGGAAGTGCGCATTCTCCAGGATACGACAGGAGAGATGAAGGCTTCCATGGAAGAAATGTCCAACGGTGCTTCAAAGATAAATGAGACGGAGCAGTCCCTTGAAGACATTTCAAGGCACATGAAGGACAGCATCATGGAAATCGGCAAGCAGATTGACCAGTTTAAGGTATAATCATCCTGTATAAGCCAGAAAGGAAAAGGGCTGCTGAAATGATTCAGCTGCCCTTTTTCTTTTTTGCCGCGGTTTAGACTGCCGTTGGTTCATGTTTCATGCTTTTAATCAGCCAATTATTTATCTGAGGACTGGCTTTCCATGTATTCGTGGTAACGCTTCCACCATTCAAGTTCAGTGACATTGTTCTTTTCTTCTTCCTGCTTAAAGTATTTGTCACATGAAGAGATTTCATCCTGCCTTGCAATGATTGCAGCCGAAATGCATGGCTCAAACTGTACTCCGCTCAGAGACTTGAAGAGGGATATTGCCTGTTCTATGGACATGGGGGCCTTGTACAGGCGCTGGCTCAAGAGTGCGTCAAGAACGTCTGCTGCAGCCATGATTCTTGCCTCAAGGGGTATTTCGTCCTTTGAAAGGCCCATTGGGTATCCTGTTCCGTCCCATTTTTCATGGTGGTACAGGCACATGTTTTCCGCAATCTTGTTGAATTTTCCACCGTTAATTGGAGGCAGGTAGCTCAGGATCTTCTTGCCTTCTTCCGGGTGGCTCTTCATTATTTCAAATTCCTGCGGCGTGAATTTACCAGGCTTGTTGAGGATTCCTTCCGGAACATGGATCTTACCGATGTCGTGCAATAGGGCTGCACTTTCCATCATGACAATGTTTTCCTTCGTAAGTTCTGCAGGATACAGACCCTTTTGCTGTAATTCGCGCACGATTATTCCTATGTAGGTTCTGGTGTGGACTACATGGTTTCCCGTAAAAAGGTCGTGGCTTCCAAGGATCTTTGAAATGAACTGGATGATCTTGTTCTGGGTTTCCTCAAGTTCCGAATTCTTTTCGGCCAGGGCTATGTACATGTTGTTCTGGGTATCGATATTTTTTACCAGGGTAAAGAGGGTCTTCTGTCCCTGCCTTGTCATGAGCATTGCAAGAAGGTAGGTGAATGCCATTTCGATTGAAAAGCCTATGGAAAATCTTGCAAAGAACAGGTCCGGACTGTATATTTCTGCATCAATTGGGTCGCACATGTATACGAGCCTTGACCTGACGTAAAGGGAAATCATCATCGAAAGCCAGGAGAATATGGCAATGAAGGTTGTGTACTTCTTGCTGTAGTAAAGGCTTGCAAGAAAGGGGAAGAATCCGTAGGAAATGTAGATTCCAACACGGCCGTTGGCGGAAACAAACCCGATTATTGCCGTAATGGATATTACCATTATGTACTTAAGGTATTCCGGGTTCTGCACTTTTTTGTAGATCAGCAGGTTGATGCCAAAGGATGCCGTAAGTATGGCCTGCAGAAGAAGCAGGTAGGATACGGGCAGCTGCCATACATGGCCAAGATTTCCCCCGTATAGTGCCAGGGGCAGAAAGAGGACGCTGAAACTGATCTTGAGGACAGTTTTGTTTACCTTCTGGGTGTTGTCCCGTAAAAACGAATAGTTTTTTTCCATAAAAATGACCGGTCGATATGCCTTTTATGTAGCCT
Source organism: Treponema sp. (assembly GCA_045616325.1). Taxonomy (GTDB): domain Bacteria; phylum Spirochaetota; class Spirochaetia; order Treponematales; family Treponemataceae; genus Treponema_D. The sequence goes on along the minus strand of JAZLGN010000040.1, from coordinate 9,757 downwards.
ATTTCATTATAATTATAACCCGTTTTTTCCGTATATCAATTTTTTTGGAATTATTTTCATTTCCTGTACTAAAGCTGAAAGTCTATGCGCAAATCGTTGCTCAGGATCCGAACCCTAGAAAATGCACCCATTACCAATGGCATTGCCGGGTCAATGTGGCCTATGTCGCAGTCGCAGATTACAGGCACCTTCAGTTCCCCAAGAATGTCCGTAAATGCATTGTACTGGTCCACTCCCATCATTTCCTGCCGGAAGGAAGCAAGGGGGCGTCCCACAAGAAAGCCCGAGGCCGTGTCAAGCCATCCGCAGTTCTTAAGGTGCCACACCTGCCGCCTCATTTCCATGGGGTTCCCGTCGCAGCCTTCCAGCACCCAGATTATCCCTTTTCCGTCCCTCAGTGCTTCACGTGTAAAATCAGCCGTATTGTCCAGACCCGTACCGCAGATGTTTGCAAGGACGTCAAGGCATCCGCCTAACAGTATGCCTTCTAATTTTATTTCTTCTGCAGGACCTGCTTCCCTCAGCTTTCCGGGTGTTTTTTCGTCCGGTACAAAGGATCTTAGCGTTTTTCTTTCCGTCAGGTTGAATCTTGCATCCGCCCGGCCGTTATCAGTGTCGTTTTCCGGCAGCTGGAACAACTGGTAGCCTTCCACATGGCTTTTTTTTCCAGTCAGGATGTCCCAGGTGTCATTTTCACTTTGCTCCCAGAATTTACCAAAACCGCTGATGCATGGACCGTAGATTGCCTTTACGTGGACCCTGGTGACAAGTGGATGGATGAAATTGGTGTTGTCAGAATATCCGCAGAACCATTTTGGCTTGGAACCGCAGATTTTTTCAAAGTCCACAAGGCCTGCAGTTTCGCACATCATTTCCCCACCGCCTGCAGAAATTATGGCCTGATGCCGGTCGTTGCAGTAGAATTCTTCAAGTTCCCGTGCGCAGGTGAGGGGCTTTGTGGAGATTCCCTTGCCGTCATTCATGAAAACCGTTTTTCCGGCTTCTGTCCTGCAGCCCATGGATTCAATTTTCAGGCAGCCATTGCGGAATTTCGTGGCGTAAGGTTCTATAGTGCATCCAAAGGATGGGGCAGTGATGCCGATGGTGTCACCCGGCTTGATGAATGGTGGTGTAAGTATTTCCATGGCATAATTGTAACCTCAAAAGAGGTGCTTTACAAGTTTTGCCTTGTACATCTAATCATTTGGGGCATTCGGGCAAAAAAAATCACCTTTTAGTCATGTTTTTTCCTGGAATTTTGATTTTTTACTAGATTTTTAGTGTTTTGTAATTTATAATGTTCTGCATATTGTCTGTAAAAGACGTTACCTAAAAAAATAATGTATCATGGAGAATTAAATGAACAAGGCAGAATTGATTGACAAGATGGCAAAGGAAACTGGTCTTACAAAGAAGGACACAGAAAAGGCACTTGCTGCATTTACAACAATCGTTTCAAAGGAACTTGCAAAGTCAAATGACGTTCAGCTTATCGGATTTGGAACATTTACAGTTGCAAAGAGGGCTGCACGCGAAGGCATTAACCCTCTTACAAAGGAAAAGATCAAGATTGCAGCTTCAAAGACTCCAAAGTTCAAGCCGGGAAAGGCTCTCAAGGATCTCGTAAACAAGAAGTAATGCATTTTCATGCTGCATGAATGATTTAAGCCGGCCGTAATCAGCGACCGGTTTTTTTTTATTTTTTTCAGGCTGAATTGAAGAAGGCAGGGTCAGACTGAATCAGGCAACTGCATTCTTGATGGGCTTCAGAAAAAATATTTTGAAAAAAAAGTGATTTTTTTTAGATTTTTTTGAAAACGCCCTTGACATAAAATAGTTAAAGAAGTATAGTCTTATCACTTGCTTGGAGGATTAGCTCAGCTGGTACGAGCGTCTGGTTTACACCCAGAATGTCGGGGGTTCGATCCCCTCATCCTCCATCCAACGGGACATAGCGCAGCTGGTAGCGCATCTGGTTTGGGACCAGAGGGTCGCAGGTTCGAATCCTGTTGTCCCGATAATGAAAAGCTTCAGTCAAAAACTGGAGCTTTTTTTGTTTTAAAACCAATCAAATTTAATCAGAAAAAATTGGGACAACAGGATTCGAAGCCGAGGAAGCGCCGAGCAGGTGCGAGGAAGAGCGGGCAGGAAGCCCGCGTCAGCGACTGAGGCCGGCCCGGAGAGAGCAGACAGGAGGTCTGCGAAAGTAGGGCGAATCCAGGGTTAAGCTTGCAGTATAGCAGAAGCACATCCGCACGCCCCTGCTACGGATGTGTGTCCCGATAATAATGAAAAGCTTCAGTCAAAAACTGGAGCTTTTATCCCGGCAAGATGCCTATTTGCCAGGCTGACATGACTTTCATAATTCCCTCATTGTGATATAATTGTCACTATGACAGAAAATAGAAAGAGGTTCGTTTTTATTGCAGTGTTCTTTGGTATCATCGTATGCTTTGCCAATATTTGCGGCCTTCTGATTCCAGACGAGTTCATTGTTTCATTCCTTCTTAATGGTGCGGAAAACCAATGGCCCAGGTTTATTGATGACTATTGCCGTGTAATCCACCGGTTTGAATACATGACTTTCGTCGTTCCCAGTGTAATCTGCTTCTTGTATACATGTTGCCCCGAAAAAAAGATCGACAGCCGGCTCATAAACCTTCCAATAGTGTACTCTGCCGTGGGAATTTCAGGATGGCTGACTTATTTTGTCCAGGTAATGGTGATGATTGTCATAGCAAAAACGCAGGGCTATGATTTTAATGCAGGAAGCGTCTTTTTCTGCAGCACCCTGTCTGCTTCCCTTGAATCCATAACCACATTCACCATGTCCTACTTCATAATGGAATCCCTTCACAGAAAGGTTTTTCTACCAAGGATTTTTCCCAATGGCCAGATTTCAAAAATCAGGGGCGTCATTAAGCCGGGTACCAGGCTCCTGTTTTTTGCAATCTACATAGCCGTCACATTCTTTCCCATCTATTATCTTTCACTTGCATTCATGTCCTATGGCCACAATAGGAACCAGGCCATTGACGTAAAGCTTTACTATGCTTTTCCCGTTATTCTTGTCGTTGGCTTTGTCATTTACATATCATTTGAAAGGTATTTTGAGCGTCCCCTTGCAAAACTCAAGGATAGGATTAACCGCATCAAGGCCGGTGATTACAAGTCAAAGATTTCCATAGTTACAAACGATTCCTTTGGGGAACTTGGGGACATCTTCAATGAAATGACTGATTCCATCGATGAAAAGACCTGCAGGATCATGGAGATTCAGGATTCAATCATTACCGGCATGGCTACAATGGTCGAAAGCCGCGATAACAGTACTGGCGGCCACATCAAGCGCACCAGCGACTGCGTAAAGGTTTTTGTAAACCGGATCAAGAGGGAAGAAAGGTATGCTTCCCTGCCTGAGTCTTTCTATTCCTGCATAATAAAGGCTGCCCCTATGCACGACCTTGGGAAAATTGCCGTTGATGATGCCGTCCTCAGGAAGCCTGGAAAATTCACTGATGAAGAATATGAAAAGATGAAGATGCATTCCCAGGAAGGGGCAAGGATAGTTGAAAATGTCCTTTCGGCTGTAGATGATGAGGAATTCAAGAAAGTTGCAGTAAACGTTGCTCACTATCACCATGAAAAGTGGAACGGGCAAGGGTATCCTTCCGGACTGTCTGGAGAGGACATCCCCCTTGAGGCCAGGATCATGGCCCTTGCCGACGTTTTCGATGCCCTCGTAAGCAAGAGATGCTACAAGGACAGATTTACCTATGACAGGGCCTTTGAAATCATCGGGGAATCCCTCGGATCTCATTTTGACCCTGAACTGGGCCGTCTCTTTATCGATTGCCGCAATGAACTTGAAGAAATGTACGTTCTGGTTAACGGGTGATTGGCCTGGTTTATGCGTCGTAACCGTTAGGGTTGTTTGACTGCCATCTCCATGAATCCTCGCACATTTCCTTGATTCCGTACTGGGCCTTCCATCCAAGTTCCCGTTCTGCCTTTGCAGGGTCGGCATAGCATGTGGCAATGTCACCAGGGCGGCGTGGCTTGATCGTGTATGGAACCTTTACGCCAGTTGCTTCCTCAAAGTTATGCACGATGTCAAGGACTGAATATCCGTGGCCTGTTCCCAGGTTGTAGATGCAAAGTCCTGCCTTTTCCTCAATTTTCTTGAGTGCCTTTACGTGGCCGTTGGCAAGGTCAACTACGTGGATGTAGTCGCGCACTCCTGTTCCGTCCGGTGTATCGTAGTCGTTTCCAAATACTCCAAGTTCCTTAAGCTTTCCGACTGCTACCTGTGTTACGTAAGGCATAAGGTTGTTTGGAATTCCGTTAGGGTTTTCTCCCATGGTTCCTGACTTGTGGGCGCCGATTGGGTTGAAGTAGCGCAGGAGGATTACGTTCCATTCAGGATCTGCCTTCTGCATGTCGCTCAGGATCTGTTCCAGCATGGATTTTGTCCAGCCGTATGGGTTTGTGCACTGTCCCTTCGGGCATTCTTCCGTAATCGGGATGAATGCCGGGTCACCGTATACTGTTGCAGAAGAAGAGAAGATGATGTTCTTGCAGCCATGCTTTCTCATTACATCCACAAGGGTAAGGGTGCCTGAAATGTTGTTCTCGTAGTATTCCCATGGCTTTGCAACCGATTCGCCAACAGCCTTGAGGCCTGCAAAGTGGATTACGGAATCGATTTTTTCTGCGTCGAAAACCTTGTTCAGCCCGTCGCGGTCGAGGATGTCGGCCTTGTAGAACCTGGCCTTCTTGCCCGTAAGCTTTTCAACTCTTTCCAGCGATTTTTCGCTTGAGTTTGAAAGGTTGTCAAGAACAACTACGTCGTAACCTGCATTCTGAAGTTCAACAACTGTGTGGCTTCCGATGAAACCTGCACCACCTGTAACTAAAATTGCCATACTGGATTCTCCTGTCTTCGTGATCTTATGGTTAAATGATACTGCTGAATTTTGGGTTTGTACATCGTTTTATGTTTACTCGATATGTAAAAATGTTGCATAATGGAGTCATGATTTCTACAGAAAAGGTCCTGCTTGAAATGCTGGTCACCCAGCTTGGAAAATATCCTGCTTCTATAGTCACCATCCTTGGGGAGGGAGATCCGTCTCCTGCAGTTCCATGGGAAAAATTCAGTTCCGTCAGGATTGTCGATACCAGGATTCAGCCTGTGGTGATTCCGCGGCTTGAACCTTCAGATCTGCTTGTCGTCAACCTGATCCTGGAAAAAATGGGCTGCGATTTTTTTGCCAATGTCATCGAAAGGGTAAGACCCCAGTTTGTATGCTGCAGCTTCTATATGGAAAATTCCAGTGGAATTACGGAAGAAAGCCTTTCTGCTCGTCTTTTCCAGAAATCCTACAATCTTTTCAGCCGCAATGAATTTTCCCTTTCCAACGGGAAAACCCTCATACACCTGGATTTTATGGTTTCAAGCCATGTTTTTGGAGCAAGGGAACCTTCTCGGTTTTCATACAAGGTTGCCGCCCGAGAACTCATGTCCCTTTCCGTGTACAACGTGGGCTTCCAGAAGTGTGAGGGCAACTACCAGTGGGGGCCGGGGGTAAGGGACCATTACGTAATTCACTATGTGGTTTCCGGGTGCGGGAGAATCGAGACCCTGGACAAGGAGTTCACCCTTAGGGAAGGCGACTGCTTCATCTGCTACCCAAACACCCAGATAATGTACTGTGCCGATGCCAGCGACCCATGGGAATACGAATGGGTTGGCTTTACCGGGGCCGACGCTCCAGTCATACTGAATTCAACGGATTTTACCAGGGATGCGCCTTTCATTCGCTCCGTTGCCAATGGAAATGAAATACGGAAAAAAATCCGCGAAATATATGATGCAAGGGGCAGGGGCTTTTCCAATTCCATAAGGATGACGGGGCTTTTGCATGAACTCCTGGCCTGCCTTGTTGACGAGTCTTCTGACAGAAAAACCCATAATTCAGCAGCAAGGGAATATGTCCGGGTTGCAGTGGACTACATGATGGAAAACTATTCCTATCCCATAAGCATAGAGGATGTGGCGTCCTATGTGGGAATAAGCCGGAGCCAGATGTTCAGGTACTTTAATTCCGTTCTTGGGACTTCCCCAAAGGAATACCTTACCGACTACAGGATAAAGCAGGCTTGCATCATGCTTGAAAACACTTCCTTCAATATAACTGCAATTGCCAATTCCCTGGGATTTGAAAGCAGCCTTTATTTTTCCAGGGCATTCCACAAGGCCATGGCCATGTCTCCCAGCGAATACAGGAAGAATTCCGTTGACCAAGAAAGTGGAAAATGATATTATATTGTACCCCTTGGAATTGCGTATGCAGTTCCCATTTTAGACCATAAGGAGAACATACAAATGAGAAAGTATGAACTTATGACAATTTATCCTTTGGAAGAGGATAAGTACAAGGCTGGTCTTGAAGCTCTTAAGGCAGACCTTGCAAAATTCGGCGTAGAGATCGAAAAGGAAGAACCATTCGGTGACCGCGATCTTACTTATGAAGTAAAGCGCCAGAAGAGGGGAAGATTCGTTCTTCTCACAATCAAGTCTAATCCTGCAAAGATTGCAGAAATGGACGCACAGTTCAAGTTTAACACAAATCTTCTTAAGTATCTGTTTGTTCTTGTAGACGAAAAGAACGCATAAATTAAACCGGGGGAGAATATGGCTAGTTCAGATATTAATTCAGTTGTAATCGTTGGACGTCTTACAAGAGATGCTGAAGTAAGATATTTGGGCACCGGTACTGCAGTAGCCAACATTTCCATTGCTGTAAACCGCAGCAGAAGGGAAGGTGACAGATGGATAAGCGAAGGCAACTTCTTTGACGTCACATATTTTGGCAAGGGTGCAGAGGCCATAAAACCATATTTGACCAAAGGTAAGCAGATTGCAGTTCAGGGGTCACTTAGGCAGGACCGCTGGCAGGACAAGAACTCTGGTGAAACACGCAGCAGGGTGACGATTCTTGCAGACAGCGTTCAGCTTTTGAGTGGCAATGGAGCCGGCGGCTCTTCTGGATTCGGTGCAGGTGAAAGCGGAATGGGATCGTATGGGGGATTCCAGAAGCGCAATGATTTTGATGCACCTCAGGGATATTCACAGCAGAATTATTCCGGGGCACCGATGGCGGCAGATTCTGGAAATGGATTTGCAGAAGACAGCTTTGTCGGGGATTCTTCATCCCAGTTCCCTGAAGACATCCCGTTCTAATCGGGAAATGAAGGTTCTGGTTGCAGTACCTTCCGGAAGTTCCACTGGTTGGGGCTTCCCAATACTCTTATAGGAGCAAATTACTATGGCAGACGAAAACGTAGAAAATGTAAACGAAAACACAGCTGAACAGCTTCAGGATTCTGGCCGCGAAGACGAAGTTCGTGGTGCACGCGGAAAGGGAAAGGCTTTCTTCCACAAGAAGGTTTGCCGTTTCTGTGCTAACAAGGGAAAGATTGATTACAAGGATGCAGAAGGTCTCCGCCGCTTTACAACAGAACGCGGTAAGATTCTTCCACGTCGCATCACTGGTACTTGTGCAAAGCACCAGAAGCAGGTTGCAGTAGCAATCAAGCGCGCACGTGCCATCTGTCTTCTTCCATACGTAGCAGACTAAATTCAACATGGCAGGCCGCCAACTCCTGGTGGTGCTGCCTAAAACTTAATATTTTCAGGAGCTTGTAAAATGAAAGTTATTCTTAATGATGATGTAAAACACCTTGGTGAAATGGGTGATGTAAAGAACGTTGCAATGGGTTACTTCCGCAACTATCTTTTCCCACGTGGATTTGCTGTACCTTACAACAAGGAAACAGCTGCTTACTTTGAATCAAAGAAGGCAGAAATCGAAGCACGCAAGGAACAGAAGAGAAAGGACAGCGCAAGCCTCAAGGACAAGCTTGAAGCTCTCGAAGTTGTTCTCGAAATGCCAGCAGCTAGCAACGGAAAGCTCTTTGGTGCTGTTTCTAACACAACACTCGTTAACTTCTACTCTCAGAACGGTTTCGAAATTGAACGCAAGAAGATTGAAGTTCCAGGCAACACAATCAAGCTCATCGGTAGCTACGTTGCAAAGATTCACCTCTATGAATCTACTTATGCAGAAGTAAAGGTTACTGTTAAGGGCCAGGTTTCAGAAGAAACAAAGAAGCAGGAAGCTAAGATTAAGAAGGCTGCAGAAAAGAAGGAAGAAGAAACAAAGGCAGAAGCTGCTGAATAATTTTTTCCCAGGGGTCTTGGTGTTCTTTTTGAATCCAGGATTTCCTGATTTTTCTAAGACTTTTTTAGCCCGGAAAGCATGTTTTTCCGGGTTTTATTTTTATGGAAGCCTCTGGAAATTGCAGTTTCTTGAGTTTTCCGTTTGCATTTGGTTTACTGGAGGAAGCTGTGGAATTTAAGGACAAGATACCGCCCCATAACAGTGAGGCAGAGCAGGCCACTTTAGGTGCAGTTCTTCTTGACTGGTCAGCATTGAGCTACGTAATCAACTACCTTAGGGCGGAAGATTTTTACAGCCAGCAGAACCAGCTTATCTTCAGGGCTTTTCTTGAGCTGAATACCAACGGCATTCGCGGTGACCTTCTTACGGTCATTGACAACCTTACAAAGAATAATTCCCTTGAAAAGGCCGGGGGAGTTTCGTACATTTCAAGCCTTACGGACGTGGTGCCTACCAGTGCCAACGTCGAATACTATGCAAAGATGGTTCTCGATGCTTCCGTCAGGCGCAAGCTCATCGGGCTTTCGCAGGAGATGAAGGCAGACAGCTTTGACGAGACAAAGGATAGCCGGCTGATCCTTGAGGATGCGGAACAGAAGATTTTCCGCCTTGCAGATTCCAATTCAACAGTGAACGTAATGTCAATGAAGGAAGTCATGCCAAAGACGATCCAGATCATTGATACAAGATACAAGAACAAGGATTCCTTCTCAGGAATTCCTTCAGGTTTTAATGACCTTGACACCATGACGAGCGGCTTCCAGAACAGTGAAATGATCATCGTTGGTGCCCGTCCTTCCATGGGTAAGACTGCCCTTGCACTTTCCATGATGCAGCACATTGTCCTTGACAAGGGAATTCCATGCGGATTCTTCAGTCTTGAAATGTCTGCCGACCAGATTGGACAGCGTCTTGTTTCCCAGGTTGCACGCATTCAGGGACAGAAGCTCAGGAGCGGCCTCCTTAAGGTTGAGGACTTCAGGAAACTACAGGATGCAGCTGGAGACCTCTTTAACGCGCCACTTTACATTGTGGATGTTCCAAACATGAAGCTTCTTGACCTTCGCGCCATGGCAAGACGCATGAAGGTGGAGAACAAGGTCCAGATAATTTTCATAGACTACATCGGCCTCATTACTTCCGAGACGCCTGATTTGCCCATGCATGAACAGCAGTCGGCAATTTCCAAGTCCCTCAAGAGCCTTGCCCGTGAACTTGAGATTCCAATCGTGGTTCTATGCCAGCTTGCACGTACTGCGGAAGGTGAAGAACCAAACCTTGCCCAGTTGCGCGGATCGGGTTCCATTGAACAGGATGCGGACATGGTAATGTTCATCCACGGAAACAGAAACGCCAACAAGGAAACCAATGAAGGCTATGATCCCGTGCAGGACAGAAAGCTCATTGTTGCAAAGCAGCGTAACGGTCCTATTGGTGATGTGGAACTTGTATTCCTTTCAAGCTTTACCAAGTTTGAAAGCAAGGCCAGGGAACACTAGCACTGTTGGATG
>JAZLGN010000039.1:0-85353 GCA_045616325.1 Treponema sp. | reverse complement strand
GCTGCATGAACAAGGCTTGCAACCCTGGCGTTAAGTTCCAGCTCATCCAGAACCGCCTCCTCGAAAACGGTGGTACACCAGACTTTACACGTGGTACCCTCGAAGGAGACATCATGGCAGGTCCAATCACATTCTTCAGATTGCAGACAACTCCAGATACAAAGCTCCAGGCATACATTGCACAGGGTGAAATCCTCCCAGTTGCAACACGCTCATTCGGTGGTATCGGTGTATTCGCAATTCCAGAAATGGGAAGATTCTACCGCCACGTTCTCATCCAGAAGAACTACCCACACCACGGTGCAGTTGCATTCGGACACTTCGGAAAGGCATTGTTCACATTGTTCCAGTACCTCAAGATTGCTGATGTTGCATACAACCAGCCAAAGGGAACACTGTACCCAACAGAAAATCCGTTTAATTAATTCCTAGTTGATTATTCAATCCCCCTGGACTTTGTTCGGGGGGATTTTTTTTTCCAATCATTCAAACCAGTTTTCCATGGCAGAAGATGGCTAAGAGTTTATAGAATTTTCAAGAAGAACACTCAAAAGTTCATGGTTGGTGGATAGGAAAAAAAGAAAGGGTGATATTGAAAATCCTGTTGAAGAAATAAAGTTTTTTAAATATATATAATTGTAAAATCAGGGTACTGTCCTCACTAATTTCATGTCCTTCATTCTTTCCTCAAAAATATAAATTTTCCAAATTTTTCCCTTGATGAATGTCATTTTTTATTTTTTTTCGATTATATAAATGGTAACACCTAAAGCATTTCAGGTGAATTTATTTTCGGAGGAAAACATGGGACAGTTTTCAAAGCCATGGGAAGAACTGACTATTGCCGACAATTTCATTTTCTGCAAGGTGATGGAAAATGAAAGGATATGCAAGGGGGTCCTTGAAACACTTCTTGGAATCAAAGTCGGACACATTGAATATCTTAGAACGGAAAAATCCCTGGAAAATTTCTACGAATCCCGTGGGATCAGGCTCGATGTTTATGTAAAGGATTCAGACAGGATTTTCAACATCGAGATGCAAACGGGTAACTACGATGACATGCTGCTTAGGGCGCGTTACTATTTATCGTCTTCTGATGTGGCAACAACAAAAAGGCGTACAAAATTCAAGGATATCAGGGAAACCTACATTCTATTCATTTGCAAGGACGATCCTTTTGGAGAGGGAATTCCACGATACACAAAAATCTCAAAGTTCCTTGAGACGGATAGAATCCCCTATGATGACAAAAGCCGCAATGTATTTTACAATTGTTCTGCGTGGGAAAAGGAAATGGATCCAGAAGTCCGAGGTGTGTTGAAATTCATCTATGGACTCAAGCCTGATTCTGGACTTGCTCTTGAAATGGACGAAGCAGCTTCCCTGGCAAAGCAGAAATCCGATCTGGAGGACGAATACATGTATTTCAGTGACATATTGGAAGACGAAAAGGAAGAGGCCCGTGAAATCGGATTGGCAGAAGGAAGAGCCAAAGGCCTAGCTGAGGGATTGGAGACCGGCCGTCACCAACAAAAAGTAGAATCGGCAAAAAATGCGATTTCTCTTGGACTTTCAGAGCAGCAGGTTATTGCCATCTCGGGACTTTCACCTGAAGAAATCCGGCAGCTTATTATAGCTTAAGATCCCTTAAGCTACTCAAAGACGATCCCCGTAAAAATTGCAATGCAAGCTGATATACTGCTATAATATTCCCCATGAAAATCATCACATGGAACGTAAACGGCATTCGTGCCGTGGAAAAAAAGGATTTCTGCAGCTGGCTTGCAAATTGCAGTGCAGATGTAGTCTGCATTCAGGAAACAAAGGCAAAGCCGGAACAGCTTAGTGAAAACCTTACGGCCCCGGAAGGCTATAAGTCATTTTGGGCAAGCGCAGTTAAACCTGGCTACAGTGGAACCGCCATCTATTCAAAAACACAACCGGATAAAGTTGAGACTATGGGGGACGAACGATTTGACAGTGAAGGCCGCGTACTCATGGCATACTACGGAAAACTTGTTGTCATCAGTGCATACTTTCCTAACAGCCAGGACAAGGGAGCTCGTCTTGACTACAAGCTTGCCTTCTGCGATGCAATGCTAAAAAAACTTGATTTCCTTGTGGCAGACGGTTTTGACATAGTTCTCTGCGGAGACTACAACATTGCCCACAAAGCCATCGATCTTGCAAATCCAAAGACAAACGAAGGCAATGCCGGCTATCTTCCTGAAGAACGCGCCTGGATGGATAAGTTTACTTCAAGCGGTTATGTTGACACCTTCCGCCACTTTTGCCAGGAACCAAAAATGTATTCATGGTGGAGTTACCGTTTTCATGCCCGTGAAAAAAACGTAGGGTGGCGCATAGACTATGCCAACGTAAACGAACGCCTGCTGCCAAAGGTTGAATCCTGCACGATTAACAGCGACGTAATGGGAAGCGACCACTGCCCCATAACCCTCTTATTGACATTATGACAAAAATCACAATAATGTCACACAAAGAGAGGACATTATGAAAAAACTATTTTCAGCTGCACTTGCCATGGTAGTTGCAGCATCAATCGCCCCGGCAGCTTTTGCAGGTGGAGTAGACAACAAAACAAACCTTAATGCAGGCTACGAAAGAAACCCAAGCCGCAACACTGAATGCAAGCGGCCGGAAGCCGTTTTCTACAACATAGGCGGACTTTCATTCATGGATGACGGCCTCTATGCAGAAGTCGGCGACCAGATTGTTTTCAAGAAGTATACAAACAAACTGGACAATTCCCTTACGGAACCCTTTGGAATCAACGGCAGCTATGACGACAAACGGCTTGTATATCTCTATCCAAATGCAGAACTCGTATGGAAGAAGGGAAACACTGCCCTCTTCTTTGGATTCGGTGTTTTTGGCGGAGGCGGAAATCTTGACTACAAGAACGGAACTGCAATGACAGCCCTCGCTTTCCTTGACCAGGCAAATTCCTACAAGTCCAAGGCCATGGAAGCACAGGCAGCTGCACTTAAATACAAGGCTGCAGGAGATGCAACCAATGCGGCAAAATACGCAGCAGCAGCAAAGCAGGCAGGAGACGCAGCCCAGGTATTGAGCACCATCTCCCGCGACCACGAGCTGTCAGTATATTCTGTTCAGCTTGGAGAAATCGTTGGAATCTCAACACAGGTGACAGACTGGATGTCGGTTGCAGTTGCAGGCCGCTTCATGCACGGAACCCAGACCATCTCCCTGAGTTCCCCACTTCTTTCGATGATCGGAAATGATGGAGACGAAATCGGATACAAGGCAGACGGCTACAGCATCGGCGGACTCTTCGGATTCCACTTTAAGCCTATTGACGGCCTCGACCTTGCAGTTCAATACCAGTCCATCACAAGACTCAACTACAGGTACCATTCCTACACGGGAACCGATTCCGTAATCAGTGGAATCATAACCAACAAAAAATCAAACTTTGCCAACGACCTTCCTGCTGTAATAAACCTTGGAGCCGGCTATCAGGTTCTGGAACCGCTTTACGTAAGCACAAGCTTCAACTACTACTTCAATAAATTTGCAACCATCGAGAATCCGGTTTCAGGAGCAGAATACGACTACAAGGATTCATGGGAAATCGCCCTTGGAGCAGACTGGCAGTTTACTGACAGGTTCCTTGCATCCACAGGAATTTCCTACGGCCACAACGGAACCTCTAAATCTGAAAACAACATTTTCAGTCCGGTTCTCGACAGCTTTGTCGTTGGTGCAGGTGTTGAATACAAGTTCACAAGGTACGTAACGGGAACCGGTTCACTCATGTACTGCAAGTACTTTGATGAAAAATTCTCGGACTTTGACATGACGCTTTCAAAGAATGTCACAATGCTGGCATTTGGTGTAACAGTAAAACCATTCTAATCTGTAACTTGCGGCGTAAAATACAAAAGGGTGCACCAGTCATGATCCGGTGCACCCTTATTTCTTTTAAATGTCTTACCCAAAAATGATGCCCTACAGTTTCTGCCTGTAGCGTTCATAAAGAAGAACACCGGCTGCAACAGAAACATTAAGGCTGTCAATTTTTCCGCATGTCGGAATTGAAACAACCGTATCACACTGCTCTTCAAGAAGACGGCTTATGCCTGTTCCTTCACTGCCCATGACGATGCATGACTTCCTGTCAAAGGAAAGATTCTGCAATGTCTGGCCGCCTGCATCGGCACCGTAAACCCAAAAACCGCACTGCTTGAGCATCTGCACGGAACGCACGAGATTTGAAACACGGGACACGTTGACCCATGCAGAAGAACCTGCACTAGTACGTGCAATTATTTCATTTTCGCGTACGTCACTGGCACTCCTGTGATCCGGTATGACAACAAGGTCTGCACCAAACTGGTCGCATGAGCGGATGATGGCACCCACGTTATGTGGATCGGTAACGCTGTCAAGAACAACGACCGTAGCATTTTCAGGACACACATTGAGCCATTCCTCAAGGCTTACAAGATTACGGGCATTTTCCTTTTCACCATCGCTAACAAGAATGATTCCACGATGGTCGCGGGACTGCTCCGGAAGCCTTGAAGCCATGCGGTCAAGTTCCTTTTCATCACAGGTGGAAACTTCAATTCCCTTTTCCTTAGCCTGGGCAATGATTTTCTTGATTCTGGGACCTGGCTTTGAATAATAGACATGCAGCTTTACGGAACCGTCCCCCGAATAGCTGCGCACTTTTTCTTCAACACCATGAAATCCCGTGTATAAATTCTGTGCCATAAGTTTTCCCATATAAAAAAAAGTGCACCGCCAGAAAACTGCTCAAAGTCCCGGGGTACACTTAAAACAAAAGCCCTTGCTGCTGTAAAAAACACATCCACGAGTTTCGCAAAGCGAAACTCGCTGGAAAGAATTAGAATTAATTTTTATTAATTCTAATTCTTTCCACAACACTGCTTGTATTTCTTTCCGCTGCCACAAGGACATGGTTCGTTACGGCCGATTTTCTTGCCTTCACGCACAACTGTTGTCGGGCGCATGAGACCTTCGCTATAAAGCCATTCGCCGTTTACTTTCTTGAAGCCGCCGATTTCGTGGTGAACATCACGCATTCCGCCAGAAGTATATGTTGCTTCAAATTCAACAAGACCTTCTTCATCAGATTCCGTACCCTTTTCTGTACGGATGATCTTGAGGCCATGCCATGTGCTGTTCTTGCTCCAGTCTTCTGTAGCCTTGCGGTCGATTTCTGCAATCTTCTCGCCCTTTTCGCAGCTGTCGATGATGAAGTCAATTTCATGCTTTACGTAAGATGTGTAGCGGGCCCTCATCAATGCTTCTGCTGTAGCTGCCTTTGATGTTCCCTTAATGATTGGTTCGCAGCAGTCTGAATAGTTCTTGCCGCTGCCGCACGGACATAAATCTTTGTTTTCACTCATAATGGCACATTATAGCGGTATTGCAAAAAAATATCAATTTTACAGCTTCCCTATTTCCCAATAGTCCTTGTAGGAATAATTGTCCATGGTGCCAACAAGGAATGATTCCGACTTCCTAAAACCATAGGATTCAAGGGCTTCAAGGCGATCCACTGCAAACAGGTGACCTTTTGTAATTATCCTGCTGCAATCAAAAAGACCAAAGAAGGAAGGCACCAGGGCAGAAAGGATTTCCTTTATCACGGCGCAATTTTCATAAGCAGTTGCAAGGTCAATCCTTAAAAGTCCAACACCGTTAAAATCATCGTTGCCCGTGCGGTTGAACATTTCAACACTTCCAATGATTTTATTGCTTTTCTTTTCGATGACGCTCCAGCGGACAAACCACTTGGACTTGTAGGATTCAAACCAGAAGTCCATTGCCTTTTTCATTTTTTCAACAGTTGGATAATAAAAGTTGTCGCCGTGGCAGTTGTCGCTGTTAAAAAATGGAAGGGCATTTTTGTCACCATAAATTTTCTGCAGGCCTTCACAGTCCTCGTTTTTTGGAAACCTGAAAATGAAATTTTCACTTTCAAACTCCGGACATTCATCATAAACATTTTTCATGTTTTCATATCTCCCTAAATTTTAATTCCCCATGAGGGCAAAAAAAGATGCCGCATTTCCGGTGGAAAAATAATCATGCCATGCATCAAGTTTTTCTTTTGTCATGACGCCAAGATACTCAAGAATAAGTTTTGCCATCTGCAAACTTCCTGTTGCCGCAGCCGTAATAAGATTATTATCCCTGACGGTACTTTCCGCAACATAATTATTTTTTCCCCTGTATGACGGACTCATATAGTCAAGGAAGCCGACTCCATTGCTCGTATGCTTTCTTTCATCAAGCAGGCCAATATTTGCCAGGGCCACAGTTGCACCACAGATTGCAGCAACTCCATAACCTCGCTCAATAAATTCCCTTGCCTTTTGCAAGATCACTTTATTTGATTCCTGGTCCCAAGTATTGGAACCGGGAAGAATCAGAAAATTCCCAGGGGCAACTTCAATTTCATCAGCAGTATAATCCGGCATAATGGAAAGTCCTCCCATGGAATGTACAGTCTCTTTTATTGACGCCACATAGCAAAGTTCAAGTTTTTCCGCATCCTTTTTAAAATAGCGGCGCGACTTTAATTCCGCCGTTATATTTGCAATTTCCCAGTCCGCCATTGTTTCCATGACATAGACAAAAATTTTTTTCACCTGCTATCTCCTTTTTCCACCTCCATATTTTTTCAATATGAACATGGCAGTTTTTTTCAGTTCATCAACAATCATCCGGGGTTCAAGAACCCTTGCCTTTTCACGACAGGAAAGAATCCAGTTGACTGCATATTCCCTGTCCCGCAAATCCCTTTGAAACAAAAGCCTCCCGTTTTTCAGAATGGTAAAAGATTCAGGACCGTACTCTTCTATCAGCTGGTATTTCATGGAAGGATCAAATTCCACAACCAGATGAAAAGGTTCCCGGTCTTTTTCCAGAGTAGAAAAATCAGGAATCTGGACTTTTTTTACCTTTGTCTCAAGCCCTGTCATTTTAAGGTCAACCATGCGCGAAAGCTTGAACAGCCTGAATTCCTTCCTGAGCCTGCACCATCCCCATACGTACCAACCGTGCCATTTGAAAACCAGATAAAAGGGATCCATCTTTCTTTTTGTTTCCCCGGCAGGAGAAAAATATCCAAAGGCGATGGCCCTGTGTTTTTCCATGGCATCCTGAATAAGTTCAATTTTTGGCGACAGGCTTTCCCTGCTCCATGCAGAAAGGTCTATCAGGATGGATTCATTTCCGCTTAGGAAATCCGAGGATCCGACTTTCAATTTTTCCATGAGGCGGCCGTAAAAATTGCTTCCACTTACGCTGTCAAGGCTCCTGAGTCCTGCAATGATCATCTGCATTTCCCTTGAAGTCAGAACAGTCCTGTCCACTTTATAGCCGTCAAGAATTTCTATTCCGCCTCCATTCCCCTGGGTCGTGCAAATGGGAATTCCTGCCTTGCACAAAGATTCAATGTCCCGGCTTATGGTTCTCCGCGATACCTCAAACCTCTCTGCAAGCTCCGGTGCCGTCACCCTCTGCTTCTGGATTAATATGGAAAGTATTCCAATGAGCCTGTCAACTTTCATGGCTTTTCTTCCTTTCATAGAATATCATGTCAAACACGACAACTATATGTCATGTTTAAAAAATAATCCAGAAATTTATAAAATTCTTAGGATTCCACAAGCAGCTTCCAGAATTTCTGAACCCTAATTCAATTCCAGGACTGATGTTTTACAAAAACCCCTCATTCATGGTATTCTCTATATAATGCAAAAAGATAAAGGGTTAGCGCTTAAAATCGCGGCAGCTTCCACTGCAGTTGTTCTGGTTTTCCTGGTATTCTTCATCGTCTTCCTTTTTTCAAAAACCAGTTCCGCAAGATCAGTGTTCGCAGAGGAACCTGTAGACAAAAACTATCATGTTCTCGTAGTGGGCCAGTCGGAACGCGCAGACTTCGTAAACCAGGTATTTGAGGGCGTAAACAGCCAAAGCTCCCGTTACAAGGCCATTGTTGAACTTAAATCCCCTGACTCCCTGGCACAGGACCTTTCCCTCCAGAGCCTCATAGACTACGCACAATATGTAAACGCGGACGGAATCATTGCTTTTGTTACGCCGCAGTCAAAATCCATCAGCCCCGTAAGCCGCATCGACGGAACGGAAATCCCCCTCATCACCATCGGCCACTACATGCCGGACATTTCACAGGTGTCATTCATCGGCATCAACTATTCATCCCTTGGAAGAAAGATTGCCATGGAATCCAAGTCCATCCTGTCTACGGAAGGAACCAATTACATTGTCATCAGTTCAAACAATTCCAACCCCAATACGGGCAACCTGATAAATTCAATTTCATCCTTCTATAGGAATGAAGGAATTACGAACTATGAGCTGCTGGACAAATCACCTGCAGAAAATGAGGAACGCATCCGGGAAATCTTTACTGGAGAAAATGCAGCAAGGGATTCCATCATTTGCCTTACGGAAGACGACTCCATGATGGTACTGCAAATAGCAGGCGCTTCCTCCATTCCGGGACGGACAAAGATACTTGGCTTTGGAGACAACGAAACAATCAGCATATACCTTGAAAAAGGATTCCTTTCAAAACTCATCTCATTGGACGCATTAAAGATTGGCGTGCGTGCCATGACGGAACTTTTTGAATACAGAAACACGGGATATGCTAACAGCTACATCGGCGCAGAATTCCGCACCCGAGCCTCAACAGGGGGTGCCCAAAAATGATGCTGAAAAAAATAGGCCGCAAGATCCGAAACAAAAGCATCCGCTGGAAACTCATGGTCATTGTAGTGACCGCATTCCTCATCATGACGACAAGCCTCCTGTTTACCATCAGGATTGACCACTATGCAATTTCCATCATCGGCGGCTCATTCAAGTCCAATGAGGAACTCAACGCATTTACAAACGAACTTGCCATTGCAGAAAAAGCCCTTGAAAATTACATGGCCTACAGGTCCTTTGAAAGCATCAACATTTACTTCAACGCATCCAACAAGCTGGAAGAATTCTGTTCCTCAAAGCAGGAATTTCCTTCGACAGACGTAGTAAAGCAGAAGGAATACATCGTAAACCAGCTTGCCCTTTCATTCCTCTTTTACAGTTCAAAGGCCGTTTCTTCACGCCGTGCAAACAGTAATTACAGCGAATGGTACAGGAAAAGCCTGGACTGCTACAAATTCCTCCTTGAGGAAGTTTCAAACCTGAACGTCCTTTACATGAACAGGAACACCCTCGTCTACAATAAGGACACCAAGAACGTAATGTTCATCCTGAGAATCTACCTTGGCTTCTTTGCAATTTTCTTCTTCCTGCTTCTGTACGGCCTCTACTTTTTCATTGGAAAGATCACCCATCCACTCAAGGAAATTTCCACCGTTGCCTCCAGGGTTGCAGAACGTGACTTTGACGTTCCACTTTTCAACAAGAAAACAAGGGATGAAATCGGAAACATCTGCCGCGCCTTTGACAGGATGATCATAAGCATCAGGGAATACATCGACACCATCTGGGAAAAGGCCCGCACGGAAAACGAACTGCGGGAAAAGGAAATGGAAATGCAGGCCCTTTATGCCGACGCCCAGCTCAAGGCATTCCAAAGCCAGATCAACCCACACTTTCTTTTCAACACACTCAACACAGGTGCCCAGCTTGCCATGATGGAAGGAGCCGACAAGACCTGCTACTTTATTGAACAGACATCCGACTTCTTCCGCTACAACATCCAGCAGCAGCAACAGGATGTTTCCATAAGCGACGAACTGGGGCTTACGGACAACTTTGTCTACATCATGAAAGTAAGGTTCGGGCAGAGGCTGGAATTCGAGAAGAACGTTGAAGAAGAATTCTATTCAGAAAAACTTCCTGTCATGACATTGCAGCCCCTGGTGGAAAACTGCATTCAGCACGGGCTTCAGAATGCAAAAGGCAAGGTAACCCTTTCCGTAAGGCGAACCGACGGTTTTGTAAACATCAGCGTAAGCGACAACGGAACCGGATTCAACAGGGAAACAAGACAGCAGATTCTTGAGAGCGCCCGCCGTGGAAGTGCAGACAGCAGGCAGCAGACAGTGCATGACCAGCAGGAAAAAGCAGGCCATGAAACCCATACGGGAATCGGCCTCATAAACGTTTTCTCGCGGCTCAGGCTTTACTTCCACAGAGACGATATTTTTGACATAACAGAAAACCCTGAAGGTCAGGGAACAACTTTCATAATCAGGATACCGGAAAATGTATAATATTTTAACTTGCGACGACGAACAGATTGTAATCGACTCACTCCAGTTTATCATCAAGAAGAATTTTGAAGGTCAGGTAAATCTTTTTTCCGCCCTCTCCGGAAGCGAGGCAATTCAGATCGTAAGCAAGGAGAACATCGACATCATATTCATGGACATAAACATGCCAGGAATGACGGGACTTGAAACCATCAACTGCATCCTGAACTTAAAACCCCAAACCGTCATCATAATGCTCAGTGCCTTTGACAAATTCCAGTATGCCCAGGAAGCCATGAACCTTGGTGCCTACAAGTACATTACAAAGCCCGTAAACCGCAACATCGTAATCCAGACTGTCCGCAACGCAATGAACTCCGTGGATGACCGCCGCGGAAAGGACAGCGAGGACACGGAACTTCAGAAAAAGCTGGACATAGTTTCCCCAATGGTAGAAAGCGACTTCATCTATTCGTGCATCTTCAATTCGGAAAAAAAGGAAGACCTTTCAAGCTATCTTGAATACTTCAACCTGAAGGTGACAAACTTTTTCTTTGCATGCATCGAAGTTCCCCATGTAGATTCCAAGAACCAGTTTGAAACCCTTACGAAGATACGAAACCTAATGACGGAAAAATACAAGTGCATCATCGGTTCCTTCATGGCAAACCGCCTGGTACTTTTCTTCTGCGTGGACAAATCTGAATCCGATTCCGACATCCTTGAGACATTCCATTCCATGGCAAAGAACATCTACATGACCCTCAGCATGAACATAGGCCAGGGAGTACGCACAGGAATCAGCCGCCTTAGTGACGAACTCAAGAACGTGACCGTCTGCTACAATGATGCCCTCTTTGCCCTCAACAATACTTCACCCAACGGCGAACTCCTTTTTGCAGAAGACAACGTAAAAAAAACCGGCAGCCAGGACAAGATTCCGGAAATTGCAGAACGCCTTTTCAACCGCCTCAAAATCGGAGATTCAGCAGGAGTCAGGTTTCTGTCGGACCTTTTCTGCAAGGAACAGACCAACGCAAACATAGAAATCAACAGGATCAAGAGCAGCGTCTTTGAACTCCTCGTAAATGCCCGGAACATCACCAGGTCAATAAACGAAACCTTTGAGGGCAGCAGCTTTGACACGGCATTCTCAGTTCTCTCGGAAACCAATGACATAAACGTAATCCGGGATTTTTTATGCGACCGCCTGAGCGAATGTTCTGCAGCAGTCTCCTCAAAAAAGGAACACAAGGAAAACCCTGTCATAAAAAAAGCATGCCTCTTTGTTGCAGAAAACATGAGGAACAACTTTTCACTGGACGATGCAGCCCAGGCAGCAGGCGTAAGTTCCTTCTACCTGAGCAAGCTCTTCAAGGAAGAAACGGGAGAAACCTTCATCAACTACGTAACCGACAGAAGACTGGAAAAAGCCAAGCAGATGCTTCTTGAAACGGACCTTTCCATCAAGGAAATCACTGGCCAGACGGGATACAACGACCAGAACTACTTCAGCCGACTGTTCAAGAACAAGTTTGGCATCTCACCTTCTGACTTCAGGAATTCGGAGGTCTAAAATGAACCGAACCAAAGCTGCAAAACTGACCGCTGTACTGTTCACGACTGCCCTGATCCTCATGACTTCAGGCTGCCGGAAAAAGGCAAAGACACCATATTCTTCCCCAAAGCCGCAGGAAACTGAAAAAAGGCTTACGGTAGGCTTTTCCATCGACACCCTTGCAATAGAACGGTGGCAGCGAGACCTGGATGTTTTCATGGCCAGCGTTCGCGACAACGATGCAGATGTAATAGTACAGAATGCAGGAAACAGCATCGAGGAACAGAAAAGGCAGCTCATGTATCTTGCAAACAGGAACGTGGACATCATCGTGGTTCTTCCAAAAAACGCCGAATCCCTTACGGAAGAAATAGAAAAGATCCGCTCAAAGAACATTCCCGTAATCTCCTACGACCGCCTCGTCCGCAATACAAAGGTTGACCTTTACATAACCATCAACTCCACCCTTGTTGGAAAAATGATGGCCCAGGAAATGCAGAAAATCGCCGGAACAAAAAACTGGCTCCTTATGCTTGGTCCCCAGGAAGACTACAACATGACCCTCATCCAGAACGGAATCTACAGTGCCCTGGTAAATCCCAAGAAAATCATCAGCGAAGTTTTCTTTACTGAAGGATGGGACTATGACCTTTCAAAAAAGAAAATGATCGACATCATGACAAGCGGAAAAATTCCCGATGCCATCATTTGTGGGAACGATGCCGTTGCAGACAGCGTTCTTTCTGTCCTCAAGATCTACCGCCCCGGAAAGCACATTCCAATCTGCGGCCAGGATGCAGACATAGCAGCTTGCCAGAACATCGTGCGCGGCTACCAGGACTTTACCATCTACAAGCCCATCACCCTTCTTGCCCAGACAGCAGCCCAATATGCCGTAAGGATTGCCTCCGGTGAAAAGGTCGAAAACCTTGTAGCCCCTGGCAGCACCATCCACAACGGAGACTCGCCGATACCGGCCATCATGCTTGACACCAAGGTCGTAAAAAAGGAAAACATGGAGGACATCATCATCGAATCCGGATTCCACACATACAACGAAGTTTACCAGGATGAATAAAGGTCATCAGCCCTACATTTGAAAAACAGTTCCAATATCAATATAATGGGTAGGATAAACCCAATTTAATATAGAAGAAAATCATTAAAAAAACAGGGGAATGATATGCTTGTTGTTACAAAGACAGAACTTGAAGAATGCTCAAACTACATAAAAAACTGCCGCACCGAAGTTGCAAAGCGCGTTGTTGGACAGAAGGAAGTCATTGACGGAATCATAATGGCACTTATTGCAGGCGGTCACGTACTTCTTGAAGGCGTTCCTGGACTTGCAAAAACCCTTGCAGTAAAGACCTTTGCAGAAATATCAGGACTTGAATGCAAGCGCATCCAGTTTACCCCGGACCTTCTTCCGGCAGACGTAAGCGGAACCCTCATCTACGAACAGTCCACAGGCAGGTTCAACGTGCGCAAGGGACCGGTATTCTCAAACCTCGTTCTTGCAGATGAAATCAACCGTGCACCAGCCAAGGTTCAGTCCGCACTTCTTGAAGCCATGGCAGAACACCAGGTGACCATCGGGGAAAATACATACAAGCTCAACGAACCATTCTTTGTTCTCGCAACACAGAACCCCATCGAACAGGAAGGAACATACAGCCTGCCGGAAGCAGAACTTGACCGCTTTCTACTTAAGCTCATCGTTCCATATCCCACACCAGAAGAAGAAATCCAGATTGTAAAGTCAGAAGGAAAAGCAGAAGAAATTCCGGTGGCAAAAGTATTCTCAAGCTTTGCCCTGCAAAAATGCCGAAGCGCAGTTGATGCCGTTACCGCCGATGACAAGATGCTTGCATACATTGTTTCAATAATAAACGCCACAAGGACACAGAACGGACAGGCTTCAAGAAAGAACGACATCCAGCACTACATTTCCTTTGGTGCTTCACCTCGTGCAGGAATCGCCCTCCTAAGGTGTGCCAAGGTTCACGCCCTTTTTGAAAACAGGAGCTTCGTCCTTGCAGAAGACATTCAGGCCGTAGCAAAACCAGTGCTCAGGCACCGCCTTGTCCTCAACTATGAAGCTGCGGCAGACAATGTAACAACCGACGATCTCATCGAAAAGATCATCGACTTTATGCCGCTCCCGTAACATTTTCATTCAGGACGCATAATGAAGAAAAATACTTCACGCCGGGCAGCACTGCTCCATCTGTCATCACTTTCCCTCGCCACTGGAATGAAAAGCGGAACCTTCAAGTCCCTTTACCGCGGCCAGGGAATTGAATTCAATGGAGTCCGCGAATACCTCCGGGGAGATGACGTAAGATCCATAGACTGGAACGTAACGGCACGAATGGGAAAGCCTTACATAAAGGTTTTTGACGAAGAAAGAGACCTGGACATTTTCATCATCGTAGACAAATCCCTTTCCATGAGGACAGGCTCTGGACGCCATTCAAGAATAGAAACAGCATCAGACTGCGCATCCCTCATCACCATGGCATCCCTCCACAATGCAAGTCCCGTAGGTGCCGTTATTTTTGACGGCCAGATTGAATTTTCATGTTCCCCAAAGGCAGGGAAAAACCAGGCCCTACTGCTCCTGTCCCACTTTGACAGGATTGCGGATTCCGAGGCAACAGGTTCAGCCCTGGACAGTGCCCTGCGTGGTGCCGAAAAGCTGCTGAAAAAACGCACCCTTGTTTTTGTAATATCGGATTTCAGGACTTCCCTTTGGCAGACTCCCTTTGCACGCCTTTGCCAGAAGAACGACGTCATAGCCCTTAGGATCACCGACCCCATGGACGACAAGCTTCCGGAAGTTGGAGCCGTAACATTCCGCGACCCGGAAACCGGATGGGAATGCGTTCTTCCAACATCGGCACAAAAACTCCAGAAAGTCTGGCGCGACGACTTTAACAAGAGGACGGAAAACTGGACTAGGGACTGCCTTCGCCACGGAGGAATTCCACTTTCCATTAGCACAAGCCAGGATCCAGTCCAGGCCCTCATAAATTTTTTCAGCAGGAAGGAGCAGTATTCAAGATGAAAAAAAATCTTCTTGCAGCCCTTCTTCTTGCCCTGTCAATTTCTGCATTCTCACAATCAGAATCTCCAGAAAAGGAAATGTCCATGCAGGTCATGGTTCCACGCGACGTATTCATCGGCGACTCCGGACAGATTCAGTTTTCCTTCAGGAATCCGGTTGACATTTTTGCCTTTGCAGACCAAAGTCTCATAAAGGACGAAACCATACAGCTGAACCTAGAAACCCAGGACTTCCTTGAAAACCCGCAGGAATGCTACCTAAAGAGCGCAGTCCTCATCCGTAACGGCGTAAACTACAACCTGTGCATAACCTTCATTCCATGGACTACGGGAACAATAAGATTCAAGAACTTCTACCTTGAAAAAATACTGGCCCGCGGCGGAAAACCGGAAACGACGGCAGAAGAAAACCTCTTTCCCATTTCACTGGAAAACGTGACAATTCTGTCATTGACGGAAAAGCTTAACACCACAACCCTCAGGCCTCCAAAGGAACCTCTGATTCTTCCAAAGACAAACTATGTTCTTCTTCTTTTCCTTTTTCTTGCTACAGGCCTCCTGTCACTCCTGTTCATCGTGCTCATAAAGCTTCCGGTCATCCTGCGCTGGCTCAGGAATTTCAGGAAGAAGATCAGCTACCACAAGAATTCCATGAAGACAAGGTTTGCATTGAATTCCCTCCTGAAAAAGGAAACGGAAGACAAGATCTTTGCAGAAAAATGGCAGCAAGCCATGCGGCAGTACCTTACCTTCAGATTTGGAACTTCCTTTGCTTCCACAACTGACAGGAAAATCCGAGATAAAATTGAGGACATCACCGGCAACCTTTGCAGCGACACCATTGATGAATGCCTTGGAAAACTTGAATCCCACTTCATCAGGACAAACTACATACGCTTTGCCTCAGGATCCATTGATTCCAAACTTTTGCCTGCAGAAGACCATGCGACAAAATTCCTGAACAGCGAAAAAAACGCCATTGTTGAATCCACTGTTTCCATAATAAACACACTGGAAAAAGGAGTTGAATGAATGTTCGAATTTGAAAACCCTTCAGCATTTCTCCTGCTGCTCCTTATTCCCATCCTGTACATCATGCGAAACCTCAGGCTACTTTCGCGAATATCCTTTGACCTTAACCTGAGCGACTGGAACGGCGCCAACTTCATCTGGAACACAAAACCACGAAAGATCCTGTCGGGAATCACGCGGGTCCTGTGCATACTATTCTATGTAAATCTCGTAACGGCTCTGGCAAATCCACTGCACCACACCCAGCAGAAAATTTATTCATCACGCGGTGCAACAATTTTCTTTGTCCTGGACGTAAGCCCTTCCATGGCAGCAAAAGACATCGGAGACGTAAACAGGCTTGAATCTTCAAAGAATGCAATCCGCACCCTTGCTGCAGTAAACGATGGCGCAGACATTGGCCTCATAGAAATGGCCCAGACAGCCTCCGTCATAATTCCACCAACCATGGACCGCAAGATTTTCTTCCAGCGACTTGACTCCATTACGGCCGGGGAACTTGGAGACGGAACGGCCATCGGCAACGGAATCAGCCTTGCAGTCTACCATCTTGAATCCATCTCAGCTGCAAAAAAATCCATCGTCCTCATTACGGACGGTGAAAACAACGCGGGAACCATCCATCCATACACCGCAGCCCGCCTTGCAGGCAAAAAGGACATTTCACTTTACGTAGTCGGAATAGGAACAAAGGGTTCAGTTCCACTGGAATACACCGACCCCAAAACGGGAAAATTCTATTCAGGCTACCTTGAATCAAACTTTGACACCTCAAGCCTTTCAAAAACTGCGGCAGAAGGAAACGGCCTCTTCTTTGAAGTTGAATCCCTCCAGTCCCTTTCACAGGCATTATCCCAGATAAACAGGAACGAAACCGTAATCCAAAGCTACCATGTAAAAAAGCAGGCCGTGTGCTATTACAGGCATTTTCTCATGGCAGCCATAATATGCATCATCCTGGCATGGATCATCAGAAGAATCATTCTATTGGAGGTACTGTGATAATCTCAATTGAACATCCGGCAATATTCTACCTGCTGATTCCGCTGCTCCTTGCCGTAACCTACGTTTCCATAAAATTCATTCGCACCCACAGGCTCCTTTCCGAAAAGAAATTTGTCATCAAGAGCGGGGCACTTGGAGGCCGGCTCATAATCTGCTTTTTCTTCAAGACACTTTTCCGGGTCCTGAGCGGAATGATGGTCATTGCGGCCCTTGCAGGAATTTCCTGGGGAACTGATTCCATTCCAGTGCAGAAAAACGGCCACGCAGTATCCATGGTCTTTGACATTTCATACAGCATGGAAGCAAAGGATGCCCCCGGGGGAATCTCACGGCTCAAGGCCAGCGCAAGTTATGCAAGAGAGCTCCTTGAACACATGAACGGAACAAAGGTTTCCGTAGTCCTTGCAAAGGGTGACGGTGTAGTTGCAATCCCCCTTACGGAAGACCTGCAGTCAGTCAACAGCCTCATCGACTGCCTTTCACCAAAGCTCATGACCCAAAAGGGCTCAAGCCTTGGCAATGGAATCAAGGCTGCCATCTCTTCCTTCCCGGAACAGTCGGCAGAAGCTTCATGCATCCTGCTTTTTACCGACTGCGAGGAAACCGACAACTCACTTCAGTCAGCCCTGGCAGAATCCTCAAAATACGGAATGCCTGTCATAGTAATCGGTTTTGGCTCGGAACGTGAAAGCGAAATTTTTTCAGGCGACGGATCAGTTGTAAAGACAGCCCTCCGCTCTTCAGACATGGAAAAAGTCATTGCATCCCTTTCCTCAAAGAACACCAGGTCACAGGTGCAGTACATCGATGCATCGGAACTTGGTTCAGCATCAAGAATCCTCAAGGCCATTTCCAGTGAAACGGAAGGAACCGTAATCACATACGAAAACCAGTCGGTAAAAAAATATCCGCTGTTCATCACCCTTGCCATCGTTTTCTACCTTGCATCAATCGTCTTTGGGGAACTGGACATCAAGAGCGGAAAAAAACGGATCCTGCATTCCGTGGTCCAAGCATCCATGGTGCTCCTAATGTTCACCTCATGTTCCCCACGGTTCAACGACGGAGCAAAAATCCTCCAGGGAAAGCTTGAATGGAACAAGGAAAAATACCAACAGGCAACAGCCTACTACCTTGAAGCTGCAGAAAATTCCGCCTTGCGTGGTGACGAGTCAACAAGACAGTATGCTGTCTACAACCTGGGCACCACATACCTCCAGCAGGGGGAAACGGATGCTGCCGTAATGCGCTTCATGGAAATCTATGAAAATTCCCCGGACAAAATCCGGTTTGCCATCCTCTACAACTGCGGAATCATTGCCCACAGGAACGGAGACTACGAAAATGCAGCAGACTACTTCAGGCGCGCACTTTCCATAGACGGAACAAACATCAATGCAAAAATAAACCTTGAACTGTCCCTTAGGGAAGAATCATCCAAGGCACAGAAGGCTGCACGAGAGCTGACTGCCATTTCGGAAAACCCGGAAGAACAGGCCCTTGAATCAGCCCTTTACTCTCTCATAAAAGAAGGCGAAACCAAACAATGGAAAAGCATGGAACAGGAATCGGAAAAATCTGCAAGGGACTACTGATTCTTTCACTCATATTCTTAACTTCTCCCCTTTACGCAAAGACCCTGTCCTGGTCCTACATGTATAACCTTAGATTCAGGCAGACACAGGACACTCTGTTTACGGACAATGACAATTCCTTTGCAGTCGAGATTGAAAACGTAACTCCTGACAGCGTGCAGATTTCCGTAAATTCCCTGCCGCCAAACGTAAGCTTCATCTCTTCAAAAAAAGAAACTGTCCTCATCATGAAGAACACGGAGGCCGGGGAGGTCTATGTCACGGGAACCAGAATCATCCTGTGGATGCGCTTTACGCAGACCGGCTTGTACAAGATCAGACCCATTGACCTTACAGTCGACGGCGGATTCTACCAGATTCCCTTTGAACCCATAGAAATCTTCGAAAACCCGCGCTTCATCCATCCTGAACTTTCAGTCCTGTACTCAAGGCCTGAATTCAATTCGGGAACACCTGGAAAAACCGTCCATGAATCCGGATGCTCGGAAAAAATCATCTTCACCGTAAAGATAAAGTACGCACTTCACATAAACGACATCTACTGGAACATTCCGGAAGATTCCCTTTTCAAGATGGTGAAGAAAATCGAGCTGGAAAAATCCGAGGCAGGAACATCCTTTGCATCCAAGCCACAGAGCATTGCAGTGTTTGAGTGGCAGCCCCTGAAAACCGGCAGGACAAACCTTCCGGAAATTTTCATTAGCGCAGTTTCCTACGGCGGAGTCCAGGAAGAAATCAAGGTTCCACAGAACCTTTTCTCGATTGAACCGCGGCCTGTCACCACTAAGGCCGAATCAAAGACAAATCCTTACGCCTATGCATTCATTGACACGGAAGTGAGAAAGAATTCTGGAGACGATGGAGCCACCACTTCCCAGGATGTGCTTAACATCATCCAGCTTAGGACAAGGGAACGCCACAGTCTTCCTTTTGTTTCCAATGCCACAAGGGAACGCAAGGCAGCCGAACAGTCACTGGGGCTCCCGGACAACCAGAACGAACCAAGCGCAACCCTCCTGGTCCTTCTCCTGGTAACCATGGCAGTCATCCTATCCCTGCTCATATTTTTTGCGGTCATAGGCAGGCGCAACATTGCAGGCATCCTTTCTACCATCTTTGCCGTTGGGCTTGTAATGGCCGGAATATACATGGCCCAGGTAAACCAAAGGCGGGCCGTCTTCTCAGGCGGAGAAATGAGGGCCATACCGGAACGTACAATTTCATCAGGCGTAACAATTCCTGCAGGAAGCGTTGTCTTCATAATCAAGAATGCAGGCGACTGGTCGTACATAAAATACAATGAAAGCTACGGATGGGTTCTCACCCAAAACGTTTACTTGATAAGGTAGGGATTATGGATTTCGGCGACATTTTGAACCAGTGGGACGATTCCCAGAAAAAAAGCAGGAACCAGAAAAAGGGTCCCCAGGTTTCCCACAAAAAGGCCAATGCTCCCACAAGGGAAGAAAAGCTTGCCATGAAACAGGGATATACCTATGAGCAGATCATGGAACAGGAAAGGAACCGCCGCATCAATCCCATGGACATGTGGCTCAACAGGTACGGCACTGTGGATAAGGATAAGGTTCAGGAAGAAGTGGAAAAAAACGAGCGCATGAACAACCTTGAATACCTTAAGTCCATTCCTCCCGATGCAACCATCGACCTTCACCAGCTTACCCGAGACGAAGCCTGGACCCAACTTACATCCTTTGTCAACGACTGCTGGCGCCGTGGATGCAGAAAAATCCTCATCGTCCACGGAAAGGGAATCCATTCCAACGGAAGTGACCCAGTCCTGGGACCCATGGTGCGCCTATTCATCGAGCAGGACAAGCGCCTTGGAACTTCAGGCCATCCGGACAGAAACCACGGCGGCAACGGAGCAACCTGGGTTCTCCTCAAGAACAAATAAAAAGGAACCCCTATAAACTGCATCGGCCAAAACTTGCATTTTTCCCGGTCTTTTATTAGATTTAAGGGTGTAGAACATGGAAGACTTATACAAGACCCTTGGCGTTGAAAAAACTGCCACAAAAGATGAAATAAAAAAAGCCTACAGGAACCTCGCATTCAAGTATCATCCGGACCGCAACAACGGGGACAAGGCCTGCGAGGAAAAATTCAAGGAAATCAACAACGCCTACCAGATCCTTGGGGATGACGAAAAGCGCCGCCAGTACGACAGCTATGGATTCAACCCCAATTCAAGCCAGCAGTCTTCTTACTACCAAAGTTCAACGGGAGCCTATGGCAACTACGGTGATCCTTTTGAAGAATTCTTCAGGAATGCATATTCAAGCGGCGGAACAAACCGTTACACCTACACTTATACGACGCAGCAGACGGAAAATCCAAGGGGTCGCGGGGCAGTTCCATACTTCAGGAACAGCATCATACAGATTCTCCTCAGCATGTTCGGCATGTCCACCATCGGACGATTCAGCCTGCTTATCTGGATAATCTGCCTTGTTTACTTCATCAAGGGAATCAAGGGTGCATACCGCAGCCTAAAGTGGATGCTGACAAAATAAGGTGCATCCTGGGAAAAAAGGCATCATCCGGATTTTTCCATGGTGTTTAAAATGTCAAAGGGCCGTTCCAAAAGAACAGCCCTCTTTTTTTTCTAGCGCTCGCGGAAAATAATGCGTCCGCGGTTAAGATCATAAGGTGAAAGTTCAACTTTTACACTGTCACCTGGAACGATCCTGATGTAGTGCTTTCTCATCTTGCCGCTGAGGTGGCCCAGAATGATATGGCCATTCTTCAATTCAACACGGAACATTGTATTTGGCAATGCTTCTTTTACGATACCTTCAACTTCGATAGCTTCGTCTTTGTTAGCCACGATTCCTCCAAAAAATGTTTGCCTTTATGTAAAAATATTGTATACTATTATGACTAAAAAAAATATGGCTGTCAACATAAAAAACCAAAGGCAGCCTAAAACAGGATGAAAAATGAAAAAAGATTTTTTAGACAAGCAGAAGAAAAAGCTCACTGCAGAACGCAATGAAATCATCGATTCATTGATGGGTCGCAATGAACAGTATTCAAAACTTGCCGAAACAATGGAATCAGGTGACGACGCCGACATTGCATCAGATACTATAGACAGGACCCTCCTCAATTCCCTTGGAGAAGCAGACCAGCGCCGCCTCACAATGATTGACCGTGCCATGGACAGAATCAGGCTCAACACCTACGGAATCTGTCTCGGATGCGGAAAGGAAATCCCGGAAGCAAGGCTTGAGGCAATTCCTTATGCAGTTCTCTGCATCAACTGCCAGATGGCAGAAGAAAGGAAGAACCGCTAGACCCGGGCACTCTCCAGTTCATCAGTCATCATATTTTCTGAAGCTTCAAACGGCCGTCTTCATAGTACATCAGTTCTGTGTAGCCGGCCTTTTTTACGTACCCAACAGCCCTGTCAAACCAGGCATCAAGTCCATCGCCGCTATGGGCATCAGAATTTATGGTCACGGGAACATTGTTCTCCTTAAAAAGTTCCAGCAGCTGCACCGAAGGATACGGTTCCTTCATGCCGTAGCGTATGGTTCCCCCCGTATTAATTTCAGCACAAACACCGGAGCGAGCCACAGCCTTTGCAAGCAGCACCAGTTCATCCCTGTACCAGCTTTCCGATTCATCAAAAAGTACTGAATGAATGTTCTGCTTCCTGATAAGATCCGGATGGCCCAAGAAGGTAAAATTGCCTTTCTCAAGCATTTCCCTTTCAAGACAGAAATACTCGCAGACTGCACGACGCACGTCACCACCAAAATATGCATCTATATTTTCACGAGTTACCTTTGGATTTCCATCTGCCTCAAAAAATCCCTTGTTCCCATACACAAAATGCACGGAACCGATCAGGTAATCCGGCTTGAATTCATCATAGTTGGAAAAGGAAGGACAGCAGAATCCGGGAATATAGTCCGCCTCAAAACCTGCATAAACCTTAATGCGGTCGGCATTCTCCTGAGAAAGCCACCTTATCTCCTGAACATACTTAAGGTGCTCCCTCGATGCAACATGCCAGTCGCTGGAATAGGGATACATGCTGTGACTGCTGAATCCAAGGATGTCAAACCCCTTTTCAACCGCAGTTCCTATCATTTCCTGCGCAGTATTCTTTCCGTCACAGAATTCACAGTGAGTATGATAATTTGTCTTGATCATATTGTATTCTTCCAGTTTTCCACAATGTTAATGAATGAAATGAAGTCAATTTCGTAGTTGATGCGAGCCGACTCCAGTGTCGTAAGATCCCCGGCCTTCGCAGCATCGTTCATCTGGCGACCAAGTTCTGCAAACCTTACGGCACTTACGCTGGCACTGGAACCCTTCATGGTGTGGGTGTAAAGCTTGACCTTTTCTATGTCGGGCTGAGGATTCTTAAGTTCTTCCTTCAGGCGTTCCATAAGGGACTTGGACTGTTCCATGTATTCGTCCATGAGGGAAATGGCAAATTCAACATTGTTTCCTGTGGTGTCCATAAAGTCGTCAATGTTCCAGACTTCACTGGACTGGTTCTCAATGTAGGAAAGGTTGATGATGTTCTTGGCATCAGGCACGATAAGGACTGTTCCCCATTTTTCAAGAACTTCCCGAATGGTGGACCTCTTGAATGGCTTTACGATAATGTCATTCATGCCTACCTGCTTGTACATGTCAAAGTCATCCTGGTCATTGTTGGCCGTACATGCAACAATGATTCCCTTGTATCCGTTGTTGCGAAGTTCCACTGTGGCGTCAATACCGCTCTTGATGGGCATGAAAATGTCCATGAAAATCAGGTCAATGTCCGGATGCTCCTTAACCTGATCCATGACCATCTGGCCGTTATCAGCAAGATAAACATTAGCACCAAACTTATCCAGGAATTTTTCAAGCAGAAGCTGATTGACCTTTGTATCTTCGGCTACAAGAATGTTAAGGCCCTGGGCAATTTTTTCAGTCTCCACAACTGCCATTGGCTGAAGGTTGACTTCTTCCATTCCACTATCTGAATTGAAAATCTCGCAAAGAACTTCAACAAGCATCTTCTGCTTTACGGGCTTGTATATGTATCCGTCAAACCAGTCAAGCATCTTCATCTTGGCATCCTGACGCAGCTGTCCTTCCGGCACGAGCATGTACATCTTTATGTCCCTGCCATGCTCAAGGGAACGCACTTCAGAGGCAAAACGCCATCCATCCATTGGGAACATGCCCATGTCCGTAAACACCATGGATATAGGAAATCCTTCATTCCTTGCCTTCTGGATGGCGTCAAGAGCCTTTTCGCCACTGTCAACGCAGATGATGTTCCTGATGCCGTAAAACTCAAGCTTTTTCCTAAAGGACTTAAGGGAAAGCACATTATCGTCAACTACAAGAACCCGCGTATTTTCAGGAACCGTAAATTTTGGAGCCTCACTATTGAAGTCAGCTTCAGTGGCAGATTCACTAACCAATGGAATTGTAAACCAGAAATTCGATCCGCCGCTTGGATTGGAAAGAACCCCTATCCTGCCCTTCATTACGTCAACAAGATTCTTGGAGATGGAAAGGCCAAGACCCGTTCCCCCGGATTTCCTTACGGAAGAAGAATCAACCTGATAGTAATCGGAAAAGATCAGTTCCTTCTTGTCCTCGGGAACCCCAATACCGCTGTCGATGATTTCAAAAAGAATGGTATTCTGCCTCAGGGAAATGCGGACGTAAATGAATCCCTTTTCCGTAAACTTGACCGCATTCTTCACAAGATTCAGGATTATCTGCTGGACGCGCTTTGCATCACCGGAAACAAGCCGGGGAATGCTGTAATCAATGTCCGTAACTATCTCAAGGCCCCTTGTAAATGACTCAACGGTAACAAGGTCAACAACCCGTTCCGCAAGTTCAATAAGGTTAAAGGGAGCAATTTCCAGCTTAAAGTGGCTGGAAGAAATTTTCGTAAAATCCAGGACGTCGTTGGCAAGGCCAAGAAGTGCGTTTGCACTAAAGGAAATCTGGTGAATGTATTCCCTCTGTTCTTTCGTAAGTTTCGTGTCCTCCAAAAGTTCAAGGGTACCAATGATTGTCTGAAGAGGTGTCCTTACCTCGTGCATCGTGCTTGCAATAAAACGGCTGCCTACTTCAACTGGAGAAGAACTCACACTCGCACCTCAAAAAAACTATCTTGACGAATTGATTATTTCCAGCGCCTTTGCCTTAATGACATCCGGCTTCTGCGGCTTAACAAGATATGCCTTTGCCCCAAGGGTCAGGCACTGAACGACAAATTCCTTTGCAGCTGCCTTTGAATAAACAAGAATCGGGGCATTGTAATTCTTGTGTTTCAGGGAATTCAATACCGTAATTCCGTCCATGTCCGGCAGGTACAGGTCAAGAATCAGAAGGTCGTATTCCTTTCCGTCATTCACTGCATTGATAAAGTCCGTTGCATTGGCATAAAGGACAGTCTCAAAACTTGACTGGCTGAATGTATTCTCAAGAAGCTTCCTGATTACAACATCATCGTCAATGATTGCAATCTTCTTTGGTGCATTGGATTCCTCTATGCTGGAATTTCTTGGTGCAGAAAATCCCAGGGCCGTATCATCCGTTGGCCGGTCAGCATTGAGAATGTTATCGTAGATAAATTCGTTGGAAGCAAAATCTGCATCCTGGTTCATGAGGGAAGAAATTACGTACTGCAGGTTCTGGGAAACGGTCATGCCGTGGTATTCAGGATGTCCCTTTACCAGCTGCTTTACAAATTCATCAAAGGAAAGAATCTTGACGAATTTATTTGCAACCTTTCCGCCGGCCGTAATGTTGTTAAGCAGCAGCTCCAGGTTGGAACCGTCAACAAAGGAAAGCTCAAGGTTGGTAAGCATGAGGATGACTTTGGGAACATTGATCCTGTACTTTGTAATGATCTCGGAAAGCCTGTACTTGAGCAGCATGAGCTTTTCCCTGTTAAGGCCCTGTGCAATTTCAACAAAGATGATGCTTCCGTTCAAGTGAAGGTCAAGGATGCAGGGCGTTGAATCCATGAAGAATGGAGTTGCAAGAACTTTTCCGAGGGACTCAAAGAACACTTCAAATTTTATCGGCTTGGTAAAGAACTTGACGACACCGAATTCAACAAAGCGCGAAATGATCAGTCGATCAAGGGAAGGACCCGTCATGAAAACAGGAATCTTCCTTGCATTTGGATCACGATGCTTTTTTTCAAGAAGGGAATCAATCTCAGAAATCTGGTTGTCCTGAAGCTCGATGATTATCAAGTCCGGCATTACGGAAAGCATTTTCGTATAGGCTTCCCTGTTCGATGCATATTCCAGGGTCACCTGCTCCGTAGAGAATTTATCATGGAGAAAATCCTTAAAAAGTGAAGAACCGTCGATAAGAAGAACCGATTTCATACTGTAAATAATACGACTTTCCTTGTATAATTTCAATGGAGTCTCTAAAAATTGCAATTTTTAGTGATGCCTCAATATTGGATCCCCATTATGGGACCGATTACCATTTTTCTGGAGGAATTATGAAAGACATACTTGTTTTCCTTGCCAATGGATTTGAAGAAGTGGAAGCACTTACTCCCGTAGACTACCTTCGCCGCGCCGGAATCAAGGTAACGACAGTGGCAACTGCCACCCAAGCTAGAACCGTTGAAGGCGGACACAACATTCCGGTCATCGCTGACATGACCCTTGAAACATACCTTTCCGCATGCTCGGAACTTCCTGATGCTGTGTTTGTTCCAGGTGGTAGCCTTGGATCAGAAAACATAAGCAGGTGCACCCAGGCCCTTTCCCTCATAGACAGAATGAATGCAGAAGGGAAACTTGTAGCTGCCATCTGTGCAGCCCCGGCCGTAGTTCTTTCAAAGACAAAAGTTCTGGATGGAAAAAAATGGACCTGCTATCCCGGCATGGAAGCTGAATCCAGCGGCCATGAATCAACCCACGTAAAGGACGTTCCTTTTGTAACCGACGGAAACCTCGTAACTTCTCGTGGTGCCGGCTGTGCAGAGCAGTTTGCCATGGAACTCATCAGGATCATGTGCGGCGACGAGATGAGCAAAAAGATTCACGACGCAACAATCCAGCGCTAAAAGATAAAGCCAGGTTAACCTTGGAGCATAAAGCCCTTCAGGAATGCCTGGCTTTTTTCATGCTGAACTAAAAACTTCAGCCTATAAGCTGCATCATCTGTTCATGCAGCAAAATCAGAATGCTTACTTCTTGATGTCCCTGGATTCTACAAGAACCTTTGTAATCTCCGCAATATACATTGTATGGAAGTCATCCTTCTTGTAATTCTGGTTGCAGACCTTTTCATCAGCAAATCCGTAGGGATCGATTTCCTGTGCATAAATCTTCCTGCAGAAAAGAACAACGCGAGCCTGCTTGATCCATGGAGTATTGTTCATGTATTCAACATCAAGCTTCGCCTTCTGGAACTTATCTTCATCGCGTCCGGAATGGGAACCGCAATAATCCAAGGCCGTCCTGAATTTTTCAGGGAGTACGCTCAGGGAAAAAGTTTCCGACTGATCAATGATTTCCTTTGTGTATCTTGAAGGCCTAAGGTAGATTGTGGCAACAGGCTTGTTCCACATGATTCCAACACCACCCCAGCTGGCGGTCATTGTGTTTGGACGACCTGTAATGATAGAACCGTCTTCGCTTTCCTTTGTGGTGCAGGCAGTTACAAGCATCCAGTCTTTGCCGATCATCTTGAACGGATTGTCTGCAAGTGCTTCCGGTCTTATTGTCTTTAACATATTGGAGATGACGGGACTTGAACCCGTTACCTCTAGCATGCCATGCTAGCGCTCTAGCCAGGTGAGCTACACCCCCGATTACCCCCTTACTGTATCAGAAATCATTCATTTGGTCAAATGCTCAGACGCTTCTTATGTCTTCCACCAGGCCGCCATGATTTTCCAGGATTGTCTTAAGCTCATCGATGGAAAGTTTTTCAACCTTAAGCGTAATCTTCTTCCGAGAAGAATCCTCAACATCATTGGTTACAACAGAAACAATGTTTGCATTCTTTTCTGCAATGGCTGCAACGATTCCTGCAAGAACGCCTGGCTTTTCATCACAGACTGCAACTGCCCTTATTCCTGCAGACTTGGTGCTGAACATGTCAATGAAGCAGGAAAACAGATCCGACTGGGTTACAAGCCCCACAAGAACGTTGTTATTCACCACGGGCAGACAGGAGATTCCATAATCCTTCATCAAGCGAGCCGTTTCCTCAACAGTCTGGTTTTCCGTCGTAGTCTTAACGTTCTTGACCATGGTCTTTTCAACGGACAGCTTGCTCAAAAGGTATCCAAGCTCAAACATGTCCAGTGTCGTGGCTTCACTTGGGCTAGCCTTTTCCAGGTCACCCTTGCTCAGGATGCCTGCAAGCATTCCTCTCTTATCAACTACGGGAAGAATGTTCACCTTGTTTTTCTTCATCATTTCCTTTGCTTCAAGAACAGAAGCTTCAGGTCCTACCACTACGGGATTTGAACTCATGACATCTTTAACCAGCATATCTTACCTCCATGAAACTGCAAATAAAAAAAGGCACGGAAAACCATTCTCTGGGTCTCCATGCCTTTATTATAACACTGAATTTGCAATTCAACAAATTTCAGCCGCCAAGATATGCCTTCTTGACCGTTTCATCATTCATAAGTTCCTTTGCATCCCACCTTTTTGAAATCGAACCTGTTTCAAGGACATATGCATGGTTCGCAATTGCAAGGGCCTTGTATGCATTCTGTTCAACAAGAAGAATCGTCGTGCCTGCGCTGGAAATTTTCCTGATGATGTTAAAGATCTCATCAACAAGAATCGGTGCCAGTCCCATGCTCGGTTCATCAAGCAAAAGGAGCCTTGGCTTAGACATGAGGGCACGTGCCATGGCAAGCATCTGCTGCTCTCCACCAGACAGGGTTCCTGCCAGCTGCCCAAGGCGTTCCTTAAGTCGCGGAAAAAGCTCGTAGCACCAATCCATGTCCTTCTTTATCTGTTCCTTATCCTTTCTCAGAAAGGCACCCATCTCGATGTTTTCACGTACAGTCATGTTTGCAAAAACGCGGCGTCCCTCCGGAACCTGAATAAGGCCACGGCTTACGATTTTATCTGCACCGACAGTCGTAATGTCCTCACCTTCAAAGCAAATTGAACCGCCAACCTTCTTGATCAGGTTGCTTACGGAATGAAGGGTTGTCGTCTTTCCTGCACCATTGGAACCGATGAGAGTAACAACTTCCCCTTGTTCAACAGAAAATGAAATTCCCTTAAGGGCATTGATAGCACCGTAAGAAACCACAAGATCCTTTACTTCAAGCATTGCCATTTTTCACGCCCTCCTAATTGTTACCAAGATAAGCCTTGACGACTTCTTCATTACTGCGGATTTCTTCAGGCTTTCCCTCTGCAATGACACGGCCATAATTCAGGACGAGAAGACGCTCGCAGATTCCCATGACAAGCTTCATGTCGTGTTCAATAAGGAGAACCGTAAGGTTGAATTCCTTCCTGATGAAGGCGATCATTTCCATAAGCTCGTGGGTTTCCTGCTCGTTCATGCCTGCAGCCGGTTCATCAAGCAAAAGAAGCTTTGGCCCGGAAGCAAGGGCACGGCAGATTTCAAGCTTTCTCTGTTCACCGTAAGGCAGGTTTTTTGCCGTTTCGTTGATCTTTCCTTCCATGTGGAACAGGGAAAGCAG
The DNA here is from genome assembly GCA_045616325.1 of Treponema sp. Classification (GTDB taxonomy): domain Bacteria; phylum Spirochaetota; class Spirochaetia; order Treponematales; family Treponemataceae; genus Treponema_D. The sequence continues at coordinate 56,121 of JAZLGN010000039.1, read as the reverse complement.
GTGCTCAGTCTTTGTCTGCATGGCAACTTCATCATTACGGAATTTCTTTGTCCTGAAAAGAACATCAATGGGACTTACTCCCCTCACCTGGTGAAGGGCAATCTTTATGTTTTCCGCAACCGTAAGATTGCTAAACAGGCGGATGTTCTGGAAAGTACGGGCAATTCCCATCCTGTTCAGATCGGCAGGAGTCTTACCGCTTGCCACCAGCAGGTTTCCGTTACGGTCTACAAAGGTAATTGTTCCTTCCGTAGGCTTATACACGCCGGAAAGCATGTTGAACACAGTCGTCTTGCCGGCTCCGTTTGGACCGATAAGGCCAATGAGTTCTCCTTCATAAAGCTCAAGGTTAAAGTCGCTTACAGCCCTAAGGCCTCCAAACACGATGGAAATGTCTTTTGCACGAAGAAGCAGTTCCTTTTTGTTTTCCATTATTCTGCCTCCCCTTTCTTAACGTTCTTTTTAAGGATTTTTCTGACAAGGCCTGGAATGCCGTCGTAAACCTTGATAAAGCTAAGTTCCTTTGTACCCAAAAGCCCCTGGGGCCTAAAGAGCATTACAAAAATCAGGATTACAGGGTAAATCAAAAGCCTGTAGTCCTGGAGGAACCTCAATACTTCCTGAAGAATCGTAAGGACAAAGGCTGCAACAATACCGCCTGTAACGCTACCCATTCCACCAAGAACAACAAAAATCAGGTCGTTGATGGAATTGTTAAAGGAAGCAAGATCCGGCTTGATGAACCCGATGAAAGGAGCATAAAGGGCGCCGGCAATACCTGCAACAAAGGAAGCGATGACAAAGCCCGTCATCTTATACTTAAAGACTCCAACACCACTGCTGTTGGCCGCAACTTCATCCTCGCGCACTGCAAGAATTGCACGTCCATAGGTAGAGCGCAAGAAATTCTGCATGAGGACAACAATAAGAACCAGGGTACCGATAATCGAAACGTAGGAAATCATTGGGCCATGGTCAAGGGAAGTAGTAAACACTGTCGTAAACTGCATTCCGTTTGGACCACCTGTAATCGACTTCAGGTTAATCAGGACAATCCTGATGATTTCACCAAAAGCCAGGGTAACGATGGCAAGATAGTCACCTTCAAGTTTCAGTGTCGGAAAGCCAATAAGGAAACCAAAGAAGGCTGCAACAAGACCGCCAAGAATGATGCTGACCGGAAGGGGAATATGGCAGCTTGTAGAAAGAAGAATGACTGAATATGCACCAATTGCCTGGAACCCGGCCTGCCCAAGGGAAAGCTGTCCCGTAATTCCGCAGATCATGTTAACGCTCAGGGCCATGATGGCATTGACGCCACCAAGTGTAATAACCTGTGCCGTATAGGCATCAATGAGGGGAACCTGATAACCGTCGGCGTCCTCAAAAATCATAAGGTCCATCAATAGACCGGGGACAATCACTACAAAAAGTGCGATTGCCAGAAGAATCATGCTGTTTCTTAAAAACTTATCTTTCATGGGGCACCTCACACCTTAACCACGGTCTTCTTACCAAGAAGTCCCGCCGGCTTAACAAGAAGAATCAATATCAGGATGGAATAGGAAATTGCATCTGCATACTGCGAAGAAATGTATGCCTTGGTCATGGTCTCAACAATGCCAAGAATGACACCACCCACCATGGCACCAGGCACGCTGCCGATTCCACCAAGAACCGCTGCAACAAAAGCCTTAAGGCCCGGAATGTATCCCATGAAAGGGTCAACCTGTGGGTAGGCCGTAGCATAAAGAACACCGCCAGCCCCTGCAAGAACCGAACCGATAACAAAAGTGATGGCAATAATCCTGTTAACGTTAACGCCCATCAGACTTGCAGCACCCATGTCATAGCTGACAGCCCTCATGGCACGGCCAGTCTTGGTATAGTTAATGATATAGTTCAGAATAAGCATCAGCACTGCAGAAGAAATAATCACGATAAGCTGAATATTGGAAAAACTCAGAATGCCAAGAGAAAGCATCTTTGTCTCCATGGTAGGAAACTGGCGCGGATTCGGGCCAACAAAAGGAATGACGCGCATGGCATTCTGCAGGATCAGTTCCACGGCAATGGCCGTAATCAGGGAATTAAGACGGGGGGCATTCCTCAGGGGTCTGTATGCAAGACGCTCAATGACCAGGCTCAGGAGTGCACAGACAACCATGGCACCGATAAAAGCCATAACCAAACCAAAGGGATTTGCACCAAGCCATGTAAGGATAAAGTAGCCGGTAAAGGCACCAACCATCATAACATCGCCATGTGCAAAGTTAATGAGCTTTACAATTCCATAAACCATAGTGTAGCCAAGGGCAATCAGCGCGTAAATGCTACCAAGGGAAAGACCGTTGACAAACTGCTTCAAAAAAGTATCCACAGTATCCTCCAAAATTTAAAGTGCCAAAATTAAACAAAAGCATTTAATTATACAGGAAAACTGAATTTTTATCAATTTTCTAATGTCTAAAGTAAGGGCGGCCCCCCATGGCAGCCCAGCTGCCATGGGGTCAGGCTTTCCGGACTTCGCCGTCTACCGCGGCTCATCCTTCCGCAAGCTCCAGGACTAAAGGTCCTACAATCCTTCCCGCGGTTAGCGCTCCCAAAGGAAACCGCAGTTTTTCCCTCCCGCACTCCACGACACAAAAAAAAGGGTCCACTCCCATACGGAATGAACCCCTTTGTTCAAAATAACTGTCATTCCGGGCACCGACCCGGAATCTCAAAATCAATTAGCGGATATCAACTGTAGCTGCGTATGCTGTAGAAAGCTTGCTTCCATCCTTTACAAGCTTGATCATAACTGCAGACTTGATTGGGTTGCGCTTTGCATCAAACACGATGTGACCTGTTACGTAGTCACCGTTTGTCTTTTCATAAGCATCGCGAATCTTAACAACATCAGTTGTAGTTCCTGCCTTTTCCATTGCATCCTTGATCATGTAAATTGAGTCATAACCGAGGGCTGCAAATGAATTAGGAGCCTTGTTGTACTTTGCCTTGAAAGACTTAACAAACTTCTGTACGGCTGGGCTTGTTGAATCTTCTGCATAGTGGTTTGAATAGTATCCGTTAAGAACTTCATCACCTGCATTTTCCGTAAGTCCGTCCCATCCATCAGCACCGATGATTGGTGTGTTGATTCCCTGTGCACGAAGCTGCTTTGCAATAAGGGCAACTGTTCCGTAGTAATCTGGAAGGTATACTACATCCGGGTTGGCAGCCTTGATTTTTGTAAGCTGTGCGTTAAAGTCCTTGTCTCCAGTTCCGTAAGACTGCTTTGAAACGATTGTTCCACCCTGGGCCTTGAATTCATTTTCAAAGTTTTCTGCAAGGCCTGCTGAATAGTCGTTTCCAATGTCATAGAGAATTGCAGCATTCTTGCATCCAAGGTTTGCAGCAGCAAACTTACCGCCAACGCGTCCCTGGAATGGGTCAATGAAACAAGTTCTGAAAATATAGTTACCTGCATCAGTGATGTTTACAGCTGTTGCAGCAGGTGCAATCTGAAGAACCTTTCTTGCCTGAGCCTGCTGGGTAATTGCAAGTGTACATCCAGATGTAAGTGAACCAACAACGATGCGAACCCTGTCCCTTGTGCAGAGCTTTGTGAATGCATTAACAGACTTTGCTGCATCACCTTCATCATCTTCACATACGAATGTAATCTGCTGGCCAAGAACACCGCCTGCTGCGTTGATTTCTTCTACAGCAAGATCAATACCCTTCTTGCATTCTGCACCGTATACAGCTACAGCGCCAGAAAGAGGTGCTACACCACCAATCTTAACTCCCTTTGGAGCTGCAGCAAATGAAAGGGCTGCAGCAAGAGCCATAACTCCTGAAGTAAATACTCTTGAAAATTTCATAGTATTCTCCTATTAATTACTGTTTTGCCGACATTTTAATAAAAATTAACATAAGTGTAAAGAAATCCCATGGCATTTTATGCTCACGAACCACACCTATTGCCTTTAATTACAAATTCACATTCCGGCTCTTTCACAATGAATTTAAAAAAATACAGCCGCCCTTATACAAAGAGCGGCTTGAGCATAGCTAAGATATAATCTTATGCTTCTGCTGGTGCTTCTGCTGCTGGTGCTTCAGCTGCAGCGGCCTTCTTAGCAAGTCTTGCATCTTTCTGTGCCTTGTTCTTAAGAGCAGCTTTACAAACCTTGCAAATCTTTACTTTCTTTCCGTCTACTTCCTGATCGTAAAGTACCTTTACGCCAGACTTATTGCATACTGGACATGTCCCACGTCCATGATTTGCTTCCTTACGGATTCCAGTTCCACGATGTGCTTTTGACATTGCCTACTCCTTTTGCTTAAGCCTTTTTAGATTCAGTTGAATCTTCAGCTTCTGGTAACTTGTAGTCTACCAATTCGAAAATAACAGTTTCTGCTGCATCACCCTGACGGAATCCCATCTTGAGAATGCGAGTATAACCGCCATTGCGATCCTTCATGCGAGGGCCGATTTCTTCGAAAAGCTTCTTCAGAATCTTGTTATCAGAAATGTACTTTGCAGCAATTCTTCTGTTGTGTACACTGTCAACCTTTGCACGTGTAATCAATTTTTCTGCAGCTTTACGTACTTCTTTAGCCTTTGGTTCTGTTGTAGTAATTCTTTCATATCTGAAGAGAGAAGTTACCATGTTGCGTGACATTGCACGGCGGTGTGCTGTTGTACGTGAAAGCGGATTAAATCCAGTTTTGTGGTTCATTCTTCTGTGTCCTTCTGTTTACCTAAATAAACGTCTTTTAAGTGACTAAAATCAGTCATGCCAAGTGCCAAGCCAAGATCTGCAAGTTTTGTCTTGATTTCTTCAAGGCTCTTTTTACCGAAGTTTCTTGTTTTTGTAAGTTCATCTTCGGTCTTTCTTGTCAATTCACCGATATTCTTAATGTTTGCATTCTTAAGACAGTTAGAACTGCGAACTGTAAGTTCAAGTTCTTCAACTGGACGCTTAAGGAATTCCTTAACTTTTTCGTCGCCTTCATCCGGTCCTACTGTCGTAGGATAATCGCTTTCATTGAAGTTAACGAAGATTGCAAAATAATCCTTTGCAATTTTTGCTGCTTCAGCAAGAGCATCTTCCGGAGTGATGGAACCGTCCGTCCAAATCTCAAGAATCAATTTGTCATAATCATTGCGCTGACCTACGCGACAAGGTTCAATAGAATATTTAACCTTTGGTACAGGAGTAAAGATACAGTCCATTGCAATTGTACCAACAATTTCAATGTAGTGTTCATTTACATCTGCAGAAACGTATCCTCTTCCAAGGTCAACCTGGAATTCGATTTCCAGATGAGCACCTTCCATCATTGTAAAGATCTCAAGACCCTTAGTCATGATTTCAAGCTGACCTTCTTTTGCAAGATCGTCACTTTTTACAGTTCCAGGTCCCTTAAATTCGAAAGTGAAACTGTCCTGTTCAACATCCCGCGGCAGACGCAAGCGAATCTGTTTCAAGCTGTTCAAAACTTCCAGAGTATCTTCAGAGATATTCGGGATTGTTTCAAATTCACTGGAAATAACATGTGGAACACCATCAGCATCGTATGAGCTAATACGAACTGAAGAAATGGCATAACCTTGAATCGAAGAAAGGAGTACGCGGCGAAGTGTGTTACCTACCGTTGTACCAAATCCAGGTTCAAAAGGAAATGCTGTAAACTTTCCGTAATTCGGATTGTTTTCGATGTGTTCAAATGTAATTCCCTTTGGTTGTTTAAAACCCTTAAGCAGATTTTTGCGAGCCAATCTGAACTCCTTAATTGTTACCCGGAAAGATGACATGCAGCTATCCGGGCTTTTCTGTTAATCAAAACCAGCAGAATCTGCCGGCTTTCAAACTACATACGGCGTGTCTTGCGTGGGCGGCATCCGTTGTGTGGAATTGGTGTAACATCAGAAATTGACTTTACCTTCAATCCAAGAGTACCAAGGATACGGATGGCGTTTTCACGTCCCATTCCAGGTCCCTTTACGAATACGTGTACTTCACGAAGACCATAGCTTGCTGCGCGCTGTACTGCAGTTTCTGCTACAGACTGTGCTGCAAATGGAGTAGATTTCTTTGCTCCGCGGAATCCAAGACCACCAGAAGAAGCCCAAGAAATTGCGTTTCCTCTAAGATCAGTGATTGTAACAATAGTGTTATTGAAAGTTGCCTGAATGTAGACATTTCCTTCAAATACACTCTTTTTTTCTTTTCTCTTCTTACTTGTTGTTACTGCCATCGATTAACCCCCGCTTATGCCTTCTTCTTGTTAGCAACGGTCTTCTTCTTACCCTTGCGTGTGCGAGAATTAGTGCGTGTACGCTGTCCACGGCAAGGAAGTCCCTTGCGGTGGCGAAGACCACGGTAGCTACCGATATCCATAAGGCGCTTGATATTAAGACCGATTTCTGAACGGAGACGTCCTTCAGTCTTAAAGTTTTCATCAATGTACTTGCGGAGCTTGTTAAGATCGTCTTCTGAAAGTTCGTTCAAAAGAACATCAGGATTTACCTTTGTAGCTTCACAAATCTTGTTTGCTGATGAGCGGCCAATTCCATATACATATGTCAATGCAATATTGACATGCTTGTTCGGGAGATCAACTCCTGCAATACGTGCCATCAGTTACTCCTCAACCCTGTCTCTGCTTGTGCTTTGGGTTTTCACAGATAATGCGGACAATGCCGTTTCTCTTGATTACCTTACATTTGTCGCAGATGGGCTTTACGCTAGTTCGTACTTTCATAAAAGTCCCCTTGGAAAACATGTTACTGTCAGATCATGGCAATTCGAAGTGAAACTATCACCATGAATTACAATCTGACAACACCGCTGTTAAAAAACAACGGTGCAATACTATAACAAATTCTCAATATTTAATCTAGTCCAAACATGAAATCTCTTTTAGAGACCACGTGTTTTTAATCCCTTCTTTGTAAGACCATCGTGATGGTGCATCTTAAGAAGAGCTTCAACCTGAGACATTGTGTCAATGTCAACACCAACCAGAATCAAGAGCGAAGTACCACCCATCAACATAGAAATTGATGCAGGGAACTTGAAAAGAATCTGAATGATTGTAGGCAGCAGAGCAATTGCTGCAAGATACAATGAACCAGGAAGGATCAGACGGTTCAAAACCTTCTGAAGATATTCCTCAGTTTTGTCAGTTCTGATTCCAGGAATGGAACCGCCGTTTTCACGGATATTTTTTGCAATCTCAATGGGGTTCAGGGTTACCTGTGTGTAGAAGTATGCAAAGAAAATAATCAACAAAACTTCAATGAAATTATACCAAAAACCAAGTGGGTTCAAAATGGTAGCAACCTTGCTTAACCATGTTGCCTTGGTTGAAAGGCTGTTTGCAATCTGGAGCGGGAATGTAAGGAATGCTGAAGCAAAGATGATAGGAATAACTCCCGACGGATTGATCTTGAACGGAATGTATGTACTCTGTCCGCCATACATTTTGCGTCCTACAACGCGCTTTGCATAGTGTACAGAAATCTTGCGAACACCAGACTGTTCAAAAACAACAAGACCGATGATTACAAGGAACAGGAACAATGCAACAACAACGAATACAACGTTGATGTCTCCGTTCTGAACGCTTTTAACCAATTCATATACTGCACTTGGAAGACGTGCGACGATACCGGCAAAGATGATCATTGAGATACCCTGTCCAATACCGTGAGCAGTAATCTGGTCACCGAGCCAAACAGTAATCATGGAACCTGTTGTTACTGTAAGGATGGCAAGAAGATTAAAATAGACTTTATTTTCAAAGATTATCGCACCCGGAACCTGCTGGTTGATAGAGGAAGCATAAACTGTAAGAGCGATAGACTGGAAGATACAAACAAAAATTGTACCAACCCTTGTCCAACTCTGAATTTTCTGCTGTCCTCCATCTTCCTGAGCAACTCTTTTCAAAGACGGGAAGATAACAAGGGCGAGCTGAAGGATAATCTGTGTTGAGATGTATGGCATTACACCAAGCATGAATACAGAGAATCTTTCAAAGGCTCCACCCGCAAAAAAGTCCATGTAACTGGCAAACGCACTTTCTGCACCACTAGCCAAACTGTCAAAGTACTGCAGAAGTAAAGTGGCATTGATCCCCGGAATTGTGAGAATACTTCCGAAGCGAACTACAGCGAGAATGAGCAACGTAAAAAGAAGCTTTGAACGCAAATCCTTTACCTTGAACATATTTACAACTGGATTGTTTGCCATTTAGTCACTCCAACTTTTACTTTGTTTCTTTAGCTGTTTTTTCAATAATTTTTACTGATCCGCCAGCTTTTTCAATCTTTTCCTTTGCAGAAGCAGAAATCTTAGCAACTTCTACAGAGAGCTTCTTTGTAACGTCACCATCACCAAGAATCTTAACACCGTCTACAACCTTTCCTACGAGGCCCTTTGCCTTGAGAGATTCAGCGTTTACTGTTTCCCCATCTGCAAACTTAGCTTCGAGATCACAAAGATTTACAACAGCGAAATCCTTCATGAAGCGAGCGTTAGAGAATCCGCGGCGAGCGATGCGCCTGAAAAGAGGCATCTGTCCACCTTCGAATCCTACGTATGGTACAGCTGAACCTGAGCGTGACTGCTGACCCTTGTTACCCTTACCGGCTGTTGAACCGAGACCAGAAGAAGAACCACGACCAACACGCTTAGGATTCTTGTTTGCACCACGAGGAGCATGCAATTCAAATTCGTTCATTTCTGCCATTTTAGATCTCCTCTACTTTTACAAGGTGTGCAATAGAAGCAACCATTCCCTTGATAGAGTCGTTTGCTTCCTTTTCTACAGATGAACTGATCTTACCAAGACCAAGAGCCTTTACAGTTGCTCTCTTAGCAGGCTTCTGTCCAATAACGCTTTTTACGAGAGTAATACGAATCTTTGCCATAATTAACCCCACAAATCGTTGATTGACTTACCACGAGCCTGAGCAACAGCCTTAGCATCCATAAGCTGCATTGCTGCATCAAATGTAGCACGTACAACGTTAACTGCTGTGCGTGAACCCTGTGACTTAGAGATAACATCTGTGATACCAGCTGCATCCATAACTGCACGAACTGCACCACCAGCGATAATACCAGTACCAGGACATGCAGGCTTAAGAAGAACTTCTGAGCTCTTGTACTTTCCGATCATGTCGTGAGGGATAGTACCGTTCTTCATTGGAAGAGTGATAAGGCTAGACTTAGCCTTGTCAAGACTCTTTCTGATTGCTTCAGTAACATCATTGGCCTTTCCAAATCCGAAACCGATGCGTCCCTTTCTGTCACCTACAACAGTAAGTGCAGAGAAAGACATCCTGCGTCCACCTTTTACAGTCTTTGCAGTGCGGTTAAGCTTAACAAGCTTTTCTACGAATTCTTCAGCAGGCTTTCTATCAAAATTTTTCTGGTGTTCCATAGCCTCTCCTAGAATACAATCCCGGCAGCGCGGGTAGCGTCAGCAAGGGCCTTAACAACACCATGATAAAGATAACCATTGCGGTCGAATACTACAGTAGTAATATTCTTTTCCTTAAGGCGTGAACCCAAAGCTTCACCAAGTTTTGTTGCACTTTCAACATTAGCCTTAAGTGCAATAAAATCTTTTTCCAAAGTCGAGATGGCAGCAAGAGTCTTGCCTTCATCATCGTTGATAACCTGTGCATAAAGGTTGCGTCCTGACTTGAACACTGTCAAGCGAGGGCGTTCTGCAGTTCCGTAAACTGACTTACGAATGTGAATCTTTCTGTGCAGGCGTTTTCTCTGTTTATCAGTAAGTTTTCTAACCATTTCAAATCACCTTATTTTACACCAGTTTTTCCGACTTTACGTCTGATAACTTCGTCGTCATAGCGAATACCCTTACCCTTATATGGTTCTGGGCCTCTCAATTTACGAACCTGTGCGCTGAATTCGCCAACCTTCTGCTTATCGATACCAGAGATTGTAATCTTTCCGTCCTTTGACTTTTCAACAGAAAGTCCTTCAGGAATCATTACAATGAACTCATTAGAATATCCAAGCTTCATAACAATCTTGTTACCGTTTGGTTCAGCACCATAACCAGTACCTGTAAGAACCAAAGTCTTTGAATATCCCTTTGTAACACCGATAACCATGTTGTTGATAAGGTTACGATAAAGGCCGTGTGCTGCACTTGCAGCCTTTGTTTCAGCCTTTGTCTTTGGAGCAGGATTTACAATTACTTCTGCTCCCTTTACTTCAACAGTTACGAGGTCATTGTAATCCTGCTTAAGTTCACCCTTAGGTCCCTTTACAGTTACAACGCCATCAGCAACAGTTACAGTTACTCCTGCAGGAATAGCAACAGGAAGTTTTCCGATCTTAGATGCCATACTTTCCCCCTATTACCATACTGTGCAGATCAACTCGCCGCCAACCATCTTTTCAGATGCCTTCTTGCCAGTTGTAACACCGCTTGATGTTGAAACGATCAATGTACCATATCCGTTATAAACGCGTGGTAATTCCTTGTATCCCGAATATACACGACGACCTGGAGTAGAGATCTTCTTCATTCCGTGGATTACAGAATTGTTGTTATCATCATACTTCAATACGATCTTAATTACACTGTGTGTATTCTTGTCCTGCACTTTCTTGAAATTCTTGATGTATCCTTCATTCTTAAGGATCTTCACGATTTCCATTTTCATCTTAGAAGCAGGAACTTCTACATTTTCATGACCTGCTTTTGCTGCATTCTGAACTTTTGCAAGCATGTCTGCGATTGGGTCTGAAGCTGCCATATTTCTATTCTCCTGTCTCTACCAAGATGATTTTGTGACGCCTGGAAGAAGGCCTTCACTTGCCAATTTGCGGAAGCAGATACGACAAATCTTGAACTTGCGCAAATATCCGTGTGGACGACCACAAATCTTACATCTGTTGTAACGGCGTGTGCTGTACTTAGGTGTACGGTTTGCTTTGATAATCATTGATTTCTTAGCCATGAACTATTCCTTACTTTCTAAAAGGCATATTGAACTTTGTAAGAAGTGCGCGTGCTTCGTTATCTGTACGTGCGCTTGTTACAATACTGATGTTCATACCGGCAATCTTAACAATCTTATCAAAGTCGATTTCCGGGAAGATAATCTGTTCAGTAATACCAAGAGAGAAGTTTCCGTGTCCGTCAAATCCTGTTGACTTGATTCCGCGGAAATCCTTAACACGAGGAAGTGCTACGTTAATAAGACGATCGAGGAATTCATACATGATGTTTCCACGAAGTGTTACCATAGCACCTACTTCATTGCCTTCACGAAGTTTGAAGTTTGCAATACTTTTCTTAGCTCTTGTTTTAACAGCCTTCTGACCGGTAATCTGAGTGAGATCTGTAACTGCAGCATCAAGAAGTTTCTTATTCGTGAGAGCTTCGCCAACACCCATGCTTACAACAATCTTCTTAATTGCTGGAATCTGCATTGTAGATGTGTATCCAAGTTCCTTAAAGAGCTCTGGAGCGATTTTTTCCTTATAGACTTTCTTAAGCCGTGGTACGTAATTTTCCATTACAGTGTTTCTCCACACTTGCGGCAAACGCGAACTTTCTTGTCACCGTCAAGTTTAATTCCAATTCTTACTGGACGACCGCACTTTTTACATACGATCCCTACATTCGAAATATCAAGAGGTGCTTCTACTTCAGCGATTCCGCCTGCATCCTGCTGTGACTTTCTCTTAATTGCCTTCTTTACAAGGTTGCAGCCAGAAACAATTACACGTCCCTTGCCATTCTTTTCGAATACACGAACGATTGTTCCACGCTTTCCCTTGTCCTTTCCAGCAAGAACTTCAACATTGTCATCTCTACGGATTCTGTATTTCTTTTCCATGGATAACCTCTTAGATTACTTCCGGAGCGAGTGATACGATCTTCATAAAGTCCTTATCACGAAGCTCACGAGCTACTGGTCCAAAAATACGTTTTCCCTTAGGGTTCTTGTCTGCATCGATGATTACGCATGCATTATCATCAAAGCGGATGTAAGTTCCATCAGGACGGCGGTATTCCTTTGCTACGCGTACGATTACTGCCTTCTGAACCGATCCTTCCTTAATTGTAGATGTTGGAATTGCTTCCTTAACAGCTACCACAACAACGTCACCAATACCTGCATAACGGCGGTGTGATCCACCCAATACCTTAATGCACTGAACTAATTTAGCTCCGGAGTTATCGGCAACAACCAATTTTGACTGCATCTGAAGCATAATCTTTTTACTCCTCGCTTATTTAGCTCTCTCGATGATTGCATCGAGACGCCAGCACTTGTCTTTGCTGATCGGACTGCACTCTACAATGCGAACTGTGTCTCCTTCGTGAGCTTCGTTCTTTTCATCGTGAGCCTTGCACTTCTTGGTCCGTGTAACATATTTCTTATAAAGGCGGTCCATCTTCTTTGTGTCGATAGAAACAACGATAGTTTTGTCCATCTTGTCGCTAGTGACGATACCTACAAATGAACGCTTTGTACCTTTTGTCTGTACATTCTGTTCTTCCACGGGTCAGCTCCTAGTTTTTTGCAGCAATTGATTCAGCGGCAGCAGCTCTGAATTTTTCAAGATCCTGCTGGTGAATAAACGTGTTCAAGCGAGCGATGTCGCGGCGAATTGCACGTTTCTGCATTGGATTTTCTACATGTCCCAAAACGCTCTGAAAGCGAAGGTCCATATACTGCTTTTTAAGTTCATTCAGCTTTGCAACCATTTCGTCATAAGAAAGGTTTTTCAAGTCATTCTTCTTGTTTTTTGCCATTTTCTTACTCCTAGTCTATAGTTGGGCGGAATGCCACTTTTGTTTTAATTGGAAGTTTGCTAGCTGCAAGTCCCATTGCCTTTTCGGCTAGTTTCTTGTCAACTCCACCTACTTCAAACAAGATCATACCAGGTTTGATAACTGCAGCCCAGAATTCAGGAGCGCCCTTACCCTTACCCATGCGAGTATCAGCAGGCTTCTTTGAAACAGGCTTATCAGGGAACACACGTGTCCACATCTGACCCTGGCGGTTAATACAACGGTTGATGGCAACACGAGCAGCTTCAATGTGCTTTGCACTGAGCCAAACTGGTTCCATTGCTACGAGAGCAACTTCACCAAAGTCTACATAATTGTCGCGTGTTGCATTTCCCTTTGGACGACCGCGCTGTACTTTGCGGTGTGCAACTCTTTTAGGACTAAGCATTTTCTACTTTTCCTCCCTCTGCTTTTGGAGCACGAGATGATCTGCGGTCATTTGAGCGGCGAGGTCTCTTAACGATATCACCTGCATCTTCTTTCTGTTCGTGACCATAGTTCATGCCATTGTACACCCAAACTTTGATACCGATCTTACCATAAGTTGTAAGAGCTTCAAATGTACCGTAGTCAATGTCTGCACGGAGAGTATGAAGTGGAACACGTCCTTCCTTGATTTCTTCTGAACGTGTCATATCAGCACCACCGATACGACCAGAAATACGAATCTTGATACCCTGAGCTCCGCCCTTCATTGCGTTAGAAGCAGACTGCTTGAGAGCCTTGCGGAAAGAACCGCGGCCAGCAAGCTGACGACCAACGTTCTGTGCGATGAGAGAAGCATTGATTTCAGGACGCTTGATTTCCTTGATCTTAATTACAACTTTCTTTGTAAGCTGCTTCTGGATGTCTGCACTGATCTTTTCAATTGTTGCACCCTTAACACCGATGATAACACCAGGACGTGCTGTGTGAATTACGATTGTAACACGCTGTGGGTGACGTACAATTTCAATTTCTGCGATATCTGCATTCTTGCATTCTGGAAGACTTCCAACCAACTGACGGATTTTCATATCTTCAAGGAAAAGATCTGCATAATCACGGTAATCTGCATACCATCTTGACTGCCATGTTTTGTTTACACCAAGACGTAAACCAATAGGATTAACTTTCTGACCCATCTTATTTTCCCGCCTTTTCATCAACTACAACAGTAATATGGCACATGCGCTTAAGAAGCTGATCTGCACGTCCACGACCACGGAACCAAACTCTCTTGAGTCTTGGACCTTCATCGATGCGGATCTCTTTAACGTAGAGCATATCTTCGTCGAGTTCTTTATTCTTGTTAAGTGCATTAGCAATGGCTGACTTAAGTGTACCATTGATAAGCTTTGCACCCTTCTGTGGCATTACTTCAAGAGTTGCAAGTGCCTTTGTGCAAGGCATTGCCTTGATTACATTAGCTACAGGACGAACTTTAGTAGGTGATGCAATAAGGAATTTTGTTGTGGCTACATAGCCTTTAATTTCTGCCATAATGTCACACTCCCTTATTTATTTGCAGCTTTGTCGCCACTGTGACCCTTGAATGTTCTTGTTGCAGCAAATTCTCCAAGCTTGTGGCCTACGAGGTTTTCTGTAACATAAACAGGAATCCATGACTTTCCATTGTGAACTGAAATAGTGTTTCCAACCATTTCAGGAATAATTGTCGAACAGCGAGAATAAGTTTTAATCATTTTCTTATCAGCTGCTGATGATTTGTTCATTTCCAAAACCTTCTTGTAGAGTGATTTTTCTACAAAAGGTCCTTTCTTAACTGATCTTGACACGATTAACTCCTATCCTACTTCTTGCGACGGCTGATAATGAAGCGACTTGAAGTCTTGCGCTTGTTGCGTGTCTTGTATCCACGACAAGGCTGTCCCCAAGGAGTAACAGGAAGATGTCCTTTTCCTGCACCTTCACCACCACCAAGCGGATGATCTACTGGGTTCATGGCCATACCACGAACTGTTGGACGAACACCACGCCATCTGTTGCGACCTGCTTTTCCAAGCTTTGTATTCATGCGATCTTCGTTACCAACAATACCGATTGTTGCGTAGCACTTTCCGTTTACACGGCGAAGTTCGCCTGATGGAAGCTTAATTGTTACGTATTCTCCGTCCTTACCGGCTACGAGGGCACCAGTACCTGCAGAGCGAACAAGCTGACCACCACGACCAAGTGTAAGTTCAATGTTATGAACAGTAAAACCTACTGGAATTACAGAAAGTGGAAGTGCATTTCCAACTGTTGGAGCTGCATTTTCACCAGACATAATCTTCTGACCTACAGAAAGTGTCTTTGGAGCGATGATATAACGCTTTTCACCATCTGCATAAGCAATGAGAGCGATGTCTGCACTGCGGAATGGATCGTATTCAATTGTCTTAACTGTTCCAGGAATACCGTGCTTATCACGTCTGAAGTCAATTTCACGGTACTTTCTCTTGTGACCGCCACCCTGGTGACGTACAGAAATACGTCCACCCTGTCCGCGACCGCCATTTGATTTGCGTCCGCTTGTAAGGCTTTTTTCGGGCTTGTCGGCTGTCAATTCAGTACGTACTAAGTCTACACGACCACGAGTACCTTTTGAATAAGGCTTAAATATCTTAAGAGCCATATGTTTCCCCTATTTCTTATCCGAAGGATTAAACACCTTCGAATACCTTAATTGTTTCGCCAGGTGCAAGCTTTACGATTGCTTTCTTGTAGCTGGCTGTTCTACCAGGCTTTCCACGAAGTCTCTTTACCTTTCCCTGTACATTGAGTGTTGTACAGTCTTCAACTTTAACGTTAAAAAGCTTGCGAACTGCTTCTTTAATCTGAATCTTTGTTGCAGCTGGAGCTACGATAAATGTGTATTTATTCTGCTCGCGAAGTGCTGTTGCCTTTTCAGAAAGAACTGGTCTAATAAGTACATCTTCGAATGTCATTATTTAGCCTCCTTTTCATTTCCGTAGAATTCAGAAAGGTTCTTTGCTGCGCTTTCAAGCATGATGATCTTTCTAGCGTAGAAAAGATCGTGTGCACGAAGACGATTGTATGACAGGAATGAAAGGTTTGGAATGTTTCTTCCTGCAAGCTTAATCTTTGCATCATCATCCTTAAGAAGAATAACTGTGCGTGTGTCCTTTGCAAAGTTGTTGAGAATCTTTACGAGATCCTTTGTCTTTCCACTTTCAACAGTGAAATCTTCAACAACTGTAAGAATATCGCTCTGAGCTCTGAGAGAGAGGATAGTCTTCATTGCAAGACGCTTTTCTGCCTTTGGAATTGAGTAGCTGTAGTCGCGTGGCTTTGGTCCAAAGATTGTACCTCCACCTACCATTACTGGAGACTTCTTGTCACCACGACGTGCATTACCTGTTCCCTTCTGCTTGTAAGGCTTTGCATTTGAACCATGAACTTCTGCGCGAGTCTTTGTACATGCTGTACCAACGCGTTTATTTGCTAATTCGTTAGTGATGGCATAATAGATAACTGGTTCATTAATATCAAGTCCGAAAACTTTGTCATCAAGATTGATTGTTCTGAGTTCTTTACCATCGATTGAATAGACTTTCTTTTCCATACTATTCTCCGATCTTCATCTTCTTTACTGCAGCTTTAACGATGAGTGTACCGTCCTTTACGCCAGGAACTGCACCCTTAATCATCAAAACATTGAGCTCAGGGTCAATTTTTACAACCTTGAGATTCTGTACTGTAACGCGGTCAGAACCCATACGACCAGGCATCTTAATGTTCTTAAGTGTGTGTCCTGGTGTTGTACAACATCCTGTACCACCGGCTTCTCTGTGGAACTTTGAACCGTGAGTTGCGCGTCCACCATGGAAACCCCATCTCTTCATTACACCCTGGAAACCTTTACCCTTAGAGGTTGCAGTTACATCGATGAAACGAATTCCATTAAATAATTCAACACCAATCTTGTCTCCGACCTTAACTTCACCGTCAAAGTCGCGGAATTCCTTAAGAATGCGCTTTGGTGTTACATCTTCAGAAAACTGCTTTGCATAAGGCTTAGAAACCTTGTTTGCCTTAAGTTCGCCGAGTCCGAGAACTACAGCATCGTAATCGCACTTTTCCTTTGTCTTAATAGAAACAACGGTATTTGGTTCAACGCGGATCACGGTTACTGGTGTCAGATTTCCGTTTTCGTCGAATACCTGTGTCATTCCTACTTTTTTTGCTATCAGACCTTTCATCTGAATCTCCTAATCTTAGGCCGCCATTCCGATCCTATGGAACCGTACCTGCTTTTTTAATTATACAGTAAGAATTACTGCTTAATTTCTACATCTACACCTGCAGGAAGTTCAAGCTTCATCAATGAATCCATAACTTCTGGACTTGGTTCAAAAATGTCAATAAGGCGCTTGTGAGTTCTCATTTCGAACTGTTCACGTGACTTCTTGTTTACGAAAACTGAACGAAGTACTGTAACCTTGTTGATTCTTGTTGGAAGGGGGATTGGTCCTGAAACCTTAGCGCCTGCCTTCTGAACCTGCTGCACGATGTCTTTTGCGCTCTGATCAATAAGAGCTACGTCAAAAGCACGAAGTTTAACGCGAATCTTTGCGTTTGCCATCTTTTTATTCTCCCAGATGAATGACACAAGCAGAACTAAACCCGCCTGCGTCATTCCATCAAAAACTATTCGATAATCTTTGTAACCTGACCAGAAGCGATTGTACGACCGCCTTCACGGATAGCAAGCTTAAGACCTTCGTCCATAGCGATTGGATGAATAAGTTCACCTGTGATTTCTACGTTGTCACCAGGCATAACCATTGCTGATGCATCAGCGAGCTGAACTTCACCAGTGATATCTGTTGTTCTGAAGTAGAACTGTGGGCGGTAACCTGTGCGGAATGGCTTGTTGCGTCCACCTTCCTTTTCTGAAAGAACGTAGATCTGAGCAACGAACTTTGTGTGTGGATTGATTGACTTTGGAGCAGCAAGAACCTGACCACGGATTACATCCTTCTTTTCAACACCACGGAGGAGGATACCAGCGTTATCACCAGCCATACCTTCGTTAAGTGTCTTGTTGAACATTTCGATACCAGTAACTGTTGTATCCTGTGTTGGGCGGATACCAACGATCTGTACTGCATCACCCATGTGTACAACACCACGTTCGATACGTCCAGTAACTACTGTACCACGACCTGTGATTGTGAAGATGTCTTCGATTGGCATAAGGAATGGCTTCTGATCATCGCGAACTGGATCATCGAACCATGTATCCATTGCAGCAAGGAGTTCTTCGATGCACTTTGTATCATCTGCAGTTGCACCGTCAGCAAGAGCCTTGAATGCTGAACCCTGGATGATTGGTGTTTCTTCTGAGAATCCGTACTTCTTGATTGTTTCTGTAACATCATCAACAACGAGCATGAGCATGTCTGGATCGTCAACGAGGTCAACCTTGTTAAGGAATACGATGATCTTTGGTACACCTACCTGGCGAGCAAGAAGAAGGTGTTCCTTTGTCTGTGGCATAACTGAGTCTGGAGCAGAAACAACGAGGATAGAACCATCCATCTGAGCAGCACCAGTAATCATGTTCTTGATGTAGTCAGCATGTCCTGGACAGTCGATGTGAGCATAGTGTCTCTTGTCTGACTGATATTCAAGGTGACGAGAGTTGATTGTGATACCACGTTCCTTTTCTTCTGGAGCGTTATCGATTTCGTCGTACTTGAGAACCTTATCACCATACTTCTTTGCACAGTATGAAGTGATAGCTGCTGAAAGTGTTGTCTTACCATGGTCAACGTGACCGATAGTACCAACGTTCATGTGAGGTTTTGTTCTGTTGAACTCTTCCTTTGCCATGATTTTCTCCTTGCCTTACAGTTAAATTCTGCGGCATATTAAAAATTATTTTTATGTGTTGCACTTTAAGCCAGAAAATATCGCACCTAAAAGGCAACAATACTTTCGCAATCACACTTTTCCAAACTAATGAGACGATTCTAGATTGAACGGACAACTAACCATGTTCTGTTTCATCTATTCGAAGCAGTTGGCCGATACCACCTAACATCATCTGCGCGAGACAACCGGTCTGGCATCCTGGAGCCTGTGATTACCGAAGGTAAACCACGTCAGAAGCACCGAACATCTCGTTTTTTTCAAGGAATGCAAACTGCATCCTTCCTGTATTCGGGTGTAACAATCTGAAAATCTTTCGATTAACTTTACGATTCTTACCGGACAGTCATTAGGCCGTCCGTCTGACTTCTCAAACAACCCTGTGTGTAGACACAACACGCCCAATATGAGCGTAATACAGTTGATAATTTATACTACTTATTGAAACTTTGTTCAAGAGGGAAATGCCATTTCATGAAAGAAAATACCTTGCCTGCAGTTAACTATAATTTGTATGAAAACATTACATTTAATAGTAAACAATTTGATTCAAGAAGAATAAAAAAACGCCCTCCAGAACTGAAGGACGTTATATTGAAGAAAGATTCTTCTACCAGCGGTAGTGTGCAAAAGCCTTGTTTGCTTCTGCCATCTTGTGTGTATCTTCCTTCTTCTTGTATGCAGAACCTGTGTTGTTGAATGCATCAAAAATTTCTGCAGCAAGAGTCTCTGCCATACCGTGACCATTGCGAGCACGAGCTGCATTGATCATCCATCTCATTCCGAGAGCTTCACGGCGTGTTTCACGGATTTCGATAGGTACCTGGTATGTTGCACCACCAACACGACGAGACTTAACTTCTACCATTGGCTTAACATTGTCAAGGGCCTTGAGGAATACTTCAAGTGGGTCCTTGTCTGTCTTTGCCTTGAGCTTGTCGAGAGCTTCATAGATAACTCTCTGGCAGATAGCTTTCTTTCCGTCGAGCATCATGCGGCATACGAACTTAGAAATTACTACGCTGTTATATCTTTCATCTGGCATAACCGGACGGTTAACTGATTTCTTATGTCTTCCCATAGTCTAGCTCCTCTTATTATGCCTTTGGCTTTTTAGCACCGTACTTTGAACGAGCACGCTTACGACCGTCTACACCGAGTGTATCCTTTGTACCACGAATAATGTGATAGCGAACACCAGGAAGGTCCTTAACACGACCACCACGAACGAGAACAACTGAGTGTTCCTGAAGGTTGTGTCCAATACCTGGGATGTAAGCTGTTACTTCAATACCATTGCTCAAGCGAACACGAGCAATCTTACGAAGAGCCGAGTTTGGTTTCTTAGGTGTCATTGTCATAACGCGAGTGCAAACGCCACGCTTCTGTGGGCACGACTGAAGGGCTGGAGCCTTAGTTCTTTTTGCAGATGACTGACGACCTTTACGAATTAACTGATTAATTGTAGGCATCGCCTATACTCCTATTTTAATTGGGCAGCACTCCCAAAAATAATAACTAAACAAGTTTGAAAATTATACAGAATTCATTAAATCCCGGTCAATATGAATTCAATGAATTCCGCTAAATTCTTCACGAATTCCTCATGAATTCCGGAATTCTTCAGAAAATATCACTAAATTCATCAGAATTCCGGGGTTTTCATCAGTCTTCGTCAGATGAAGAATCAATGATTGCGTTCTGGCCGCTCATTGCTTCCTGTTCCCTGAGTTCAAGCATGCGCTGCTCAAGGATTTCCTTCATCTTTGCATCAAGGTCTGTTGTTGAATCATCCGAAAGCTTTACATTGTTATACTGACGGATACCGCTACCGGCTGGGATTCTGTGACCGATGATGATGTTTTCCTTAAGGCCGCGCAAGTGGTCGATCTTTCCTTCGATTGCTGCATTTGTAAGAACGCGTGTCGTTTCCTGGAATGAACATGCCGAAATGAAAGAGTCTGCTGCAAGAGCTGCCTTTGTAATACCCTGGAACATTGGGCGTGCAACTGCCGGCTGTCCACCTTCTGCAATGATCCTTTCGTTTTCTTCGCGGAAAATGTACTTGTCAACCTGCTGGCCGTAAATGAACCTTGTATCACCTACATCGATTACTTCAACCTTCTTAAGCATCTGGCGGATGATTGTACCGATATGCTTGTCGTTAATGTCTACACCCTGTGCACGGTAAACAGACTGGATTTCATCCATAAGGAAGTTCTGGAGTCTGTCTTCGCCAAGGACGGCAAGTACATCATGTGCATCTACTGAACCGTCACAAAGCTTTTCACCTGCTTCCACCTTGTCTCCATCACGGACAAGAAGGCGCTTAACCATCGGAACAAGATGGGTGAATTCATTGTGGTATTCATCTTCAATGATGATCGTGCGCTTACCCTTTACGATCTTGCCGAACTTAACGATACCGGAAATCTGTGCGATCACTGCAGGATTCTTTGGCTTGCGAGCTTCGAAAAGTTCAGAAACGCGTGGAAGACCGAGAGTAATATCGTTAGCCTTTGCAGCTTCCTTTGCCATCTTGGCAATTGTTGTACCGGCTTCTACCTTTCCAGTATCCTTAATGTCGTTGCTGAGAACTGCATTAACAGGCATGTGGTATGAACCGAGTTCGTTACCGTCTTCATCAGAAATAACGATACGTGGCTGCTTAACGTCAAGGTGAAGGTCAGAAATGCGGCGTTCAACAATACCTGTGAGAAGGTCTGTCTTAACGTCCAATGTTACGCCTTCGATGATGTCATCATAGTGAATGTAACCAGTCTGTTCTGCGATGATTGGTTCGTTGTAAGGGTCAAATTCACCTACAGCTTCACCAGCCTTTGCAACGCATTCTGCATTTACATACTTTGCGTAGATTGTTGAACCGTTGGAAACTTCAATCTTCTGGTCATTGCTTGTGAGGAAAATTGTCTTGTCCCTGATGATGATTCTACCTGCATCAGATGCAAGAACTTCCTGGCCCTTGTGCTTGAGGATTACATTGTCCTTGCGAACACGTGCACCGTCAGCTACAACAACTTCATCTCCTGAATCGATTGTGTATGTGTTAAAGAGCTTTGTAACAACCATTGAACCACGACGTGTAAAGAGCCAGTCGCCGTTCTTCTTTTCTACGTGAGTTCCTTCCAGGCTCTGGATGAATACATCGTAGTTCATTGCAATGTGGTTATCCCTCTGGCTTGATTCAGCAGCACCACCAGTATGGAATGTACGGAGTGTAAGCTGTGTACCAGGCTGACCGATTGACTGGGCTGCAATGGTTCCCACTGCTTCACCAATTTCTACGATCTTGTTGCGTGCAAGGTCCTTACCGTAACACTTTACGCAGATACCATGCTTGCTTTCACAGGTAAGAACTGTGCGGAGCTTAACCTTTTCTACACCAGCCTTGTCAATCTTTTCTGCAAGGGCTTCGTCGATGTACTGGTTAACGTCACAGAGGAGTTCACCAGAAACTGGGTCGATGACGCGTTCAATTGGATAGTGTCCTGCAATTCTCTTTGCAAGAGGAACCTTAACTTCATCACCTTCCTTGATTGCCCTGTAGTCAATACCGTTGATTGTACCGCAGTCTTCTTCATTAACTACAACATCCTGTGCAACATCTACAAGACGGCGTGTCATGTAACCTGCGTCGGCTGTCTTAAGGGCTGTATCTGAAAGACCCTTACGTGCACCGTTTGTTGAGATGAAGTATTCGATAACCGAAAGACCTTCCTTAAAGTTTGCACGAATAGGAAGTTCAATGATGGCACCGTTAGGCTTCTGCATAAGACCACGCATGGCGGCAAGCTGAGAAATCTGCTTCTTACTACCGCGGGCACCAGAGATGGCCATCATATAGATGGTGTTAAAGCCATCCTTATCCTTTCCCATCTTTTCGTACATGAGTTCCGTAAGCTTTTCATTTGTCTTTTCCCAAACACCAACGGACCTGTTATAGCGTTCATCATCGGAAATGATACCGGCTTTGTTCTGCTTTACGATCTTTTCTACTTCAGCATTTGCTTCTGCAACCATTTCCTTCTTTTCTTCCGGAACGAGAATATCATCCATGGAAAGGGTTGCACCGTAGAATGTAGCATTCTTGTAACCTGTAGCCTTGATGGCATCGAGCATCTGGATTGTAAGCCAGCCGCGGTCGATTGCATAAAGGCCAGGGAGAATCTTCCTGAGCTTGTAATCTTCAATAGGTGTTTCCCTGTTGAAAATCTTGTTAATCTGAGCCTTTACAGAAGAATCTTCCATAATCTTGTCGAGGGTTTCTGCATCAAGCTGTGTAACCTGATACTTTTCTTCGATAAGAGCCTTGATTCTCTTGTCTGAAGTCTGGTCGTTGTGGTAAACACGCTCGATCATCTTCTTGAGACCCTTGTCACCAAGCTGTTCATTATAGAAGTCTACTTCATCAGGCATTGCTTCGTTGAAAGCAAGACGGCCTGCGGATGTAAGGAGGTACTTTTCTTCCGGATCCTTGTCACCGTTAACGCACTTGTTTACGATGTTCTTGTGAACCTTGATTTCTGCCTGCCATTCGATTGCTCCGCTTGAGGCTGCGAGACGAACTTCATCTGCAGAAGAGAAGAATTTTCCCGTACCCTTTGCATTTGGCTTAATCGATGTCATGTAATAGATACCGAGAACCATGTCCTGTGAAGGAGCAACGATTGTGTTACCGTTAGCAGGGTCAAGAAGGTTGCGTGCAGAAAGCATCAATGTCCAGCATTCCATCTGGGCTGCCTGAGTAAGAGGCACGTGAATGGCCATCTGGTCACCGTCGAAGTCGGCATTGAAAGCCTTACATGCAAGAGGATGAAGCTTGAGGGCCTTTCCTGGAACAAGTACAGGTTCAAAAGCCTGGATACCGAGGCGGTGAAGAGTAGGGGCACGGTTAAGCATAACCGGATGCTCGCGAACAACTTCATCAAGGATATTGAAAACTTCCGTTGATTCCTGTTCAACGAGAGTTCTTGCCTTCTTAATGTTGAATACGATTCCCTTGTCAACAAGCTTCTTCATGATGAAAGGCTTGAAGAGTTCGAGGGCCATCTTTTCTGGAAGACCACACTGCCAGAGCTTGAGTTCCGGACCAACAACGATTACCGAACGGCCTGAATAGTCAACGCGCTTACCAAGGAGGTTCTGGCGGAAACGACCCTGCTTACCCTTGAGCATGTCGGAAATAGACTTGAGAGGACGGTTTGCCTGTCCCTTGAGAACCTTCTGCTTGCGCTTTGAGTTATCAAAGAGTGAATCCACGGCTTCCTGAAGCATGCGCTTTTCGTTGCGGATAATAATGTCCGGAGCTGAAAGGCTCTGAAGCTTCTTGAGACGGTTGTTTCTGTTGATAACGCGGCGGTAAAGGTCATTAAGGTCAGATGTGGCAAATCTTCCACCATCAAGCTGAACCATTGGACGAAGATCCGGTGGAATTACAGGAATTACATCGAGAACCATCCATGATGCCTTGTTTCCTGAAGAACGGAAATTTTCAACGATTTCGATTCTCTTGAGGAGGCGCTTGTCGCTCTTTGATCCCTTTTCAATCATCCTTGCACGGAGTTCTGCAGAAAGAGCATCAAGGTCAATGTTTTCAAGAAGTGCCTTGATTGCTTCTGCACCCATTCCTGCAGTAAATGAACCGGAGAAGCGTTCCTGTGCCTCGTTGAATTCATCTTCCGTAAGAAGCTGGTTCTTCTTGAGGTCAGTTTCCTGAGGATCAATTACGATGTACTTTTCATAGTAGAGAATTGAACGCAATGCTGCCACCGGAAGGTCAAGAAGAAGACCCATGCGGCTTGGAACCGAGTGATAGTACCAGATGTGGCTTACCGGAGCTGCAAGATCAATGTGACCGGTGCGTTCACGGCGAACCTTGAAATGAGTAACTTCAACACCACAGCGGTCACAGACAACACCCTTGTAACGGATGCTCTTGAACTTACCGCAGTAACATTCCCATTCCTTTGTTGTACCGAAAATACGTTCACAGAAAAGACCGTCCCTCTCCGGACGAAGAGTACGATAGTTGATTGTTTCCGGCTTTTTTACTTCGCCATAAGACCATGAACGGATGTTTTCTGGTGAGGCAAGCTTAATTTTAAGACTTGTAAAATCCTGGATATCACGCATTTTCGTTCTCCTTGTCAAAACCGGCACCTACCTTATCGATAAGTTCCTGGTCACGTTCTGTAAGGGCAATCTGCTTACCCTTGTCATCATAAATAGTAAAGTCCAAGGCAAGACCGCGAAGTTCCTGAACCATAACGTTGAATGATTCCGGTACACCGATTGGTGCAGTTGGTTCACCCTTAACGATTGATTCATAAACCTTTGAACGGCCGTTCATGTCATCGGACTTGATTGTCATCATTTCCTGGAGTGTATTTGATGCACCGTAAGCTTCAAGTGCCCAAACTTCCATTTCACCAAGACGCTGGCCACCAAACTGTGCCTTACCACCGAGAGGCTGCTGTGTAACAAGTGAGTATGGACCTGTTGAACGGGCATGCATCTTATCGTCAACCAAGTGGTGCAGCTTCATGAAGTAAGTGCATCCAACGAAGATTGGATTGAGGAATGGTTCACCAGTAAGACCGTCATGAACAATCTGCTTACAGTCTGGAGAAAGACCTGCTTCAACCAGCTTTTCTGCAATCTGTTCCTGGCTTGGTGTCTGGAATGCAGGTGAAGAATACCATTCGTTGAGAATGTGTCCTGCAATACCAAGTTCGTTTTCCATAACCTGACCGATGTTCATACGAGAAGGAACACCAAGAGGGTTAAGACAGACATCAAGCGGTGTACCGTCTTCAAGGTATGGCATGTCTTCTACAGGGAGAATGCGTGCAACAACACCCTTGTTTCCGTGGCGACCGGCCATCTTGTCACCAACTACCAGCTTACGCTTGTCGGCAATGATAACCTTTACCTTTTCATCAACACCAGGCTGGAGTTCATCACCTTCAGACCTCTTAAGGCGCTGAATGTCAATTACGACACCCTGGCTTCCGTGTGGCAGCTTGAGAGAAGAATCGCGTACTTCCCTTGCCTTTTCACCGAAGATGGAATTCAAGAGCTTGAATTCTGGAGTTGTTTCTGTTTCATTTTTTGGAGTAACCTTACCAACAAGAATGTCTCCAGAGCGAACCTTTGCGCCTACGCGAATGATTCCTTCTGCATCGAGGTTATCCAACGACTTTTCAGATGTATTTGGAACATCGCGTGTAATGCGCTCAGGACCGAGCTTTGTCTCACGGATTTCTGTTTCAAATTCGTGGATGTGAACAGAAGTATACATGTCTTCCTTAACTACGCGCTGGCTGATGAGAACAGCGTCTTCGTAGTTGTATCCATTCCACGGAACGAATCCAACGAGAATATTGCGACCAAGGGCAAGTTCACCATTGAATGTAGCTGAACCGTCGGCAATTACCGAACCTGCTTCAACCTTTTCTCCAACCTGAACGATTGGGCGCTGGTGGCATACCGTATCAGAGTTTGTCTTCTGGTACTTGAGGAGCTGGTATTCATCAAGCTCTCCCTTCTTGCCGTCTGTTGGCTTAACCTTAACGAGGTCAGATTCAACCCATACAACTTCACCTGCACGGCGAGCCTTTGTGAGAACACCTGAATCGTAGGCTGTCTTCTGTTCCATGCCCGTACCAACATGTGGTGGCTCAGGGAAAAGAAGCGGAACTGCCTGACGCTGCATGTTACAACCCATGAGGGCACGGTTAGCGTCATCATGTTCAAGGAACGGAACAAGGGAAGCAGAAACAGAGATTACCTGGCGTGGAGAAACGTCCATGTACTGAATGTCCTGTGTAAGGCGGCTTGTATAGTCACCCTGCTTGCGGCTTGAAACATATTCTGTAGGGAATGAACCGTCCTTCTTCATTCCTTCCGTAACCTGACCGATGGCGTACTTGTCTTCGTCATCCGGATCAAGATATTCAACGATGTCTGTTGCCTTTCCGTTTACAACCTTGCGGTATGGTTCTTCAAGGAATCCGTAGTCGTTAACCTTTGTGAAGATGGCAAGTGAAACGATAAGACCGATGTTTGGACCTTCAGGAGTTTCGATAGGACACATGCGTCCATAGTGCGTGTAGTGAACGTCACGAACTTCGAAACCTGCGCGGTCGCGTGAAAGACCACCTGGACCAAGGGCATTAAGACGGCGCTTGTGTGTAAGCTCTGCAAGAGGGTTACACTGATCCATGAACTGAGAAAGCTGTGATGAACCGAAGAATTCACGCAAGGCTGTAGAAATAGGCTTTGTTGAAATAAGGTCCTGAGGGCGCAATGTCTCAGTTTCCTTGATGTTCATCCTTTCCTTTGCAATCCTTTCCATTCTTGAGAATGCAGTCTTGAACTGGTTTGTAAGAAGTTCTCCAACTGAACGGATGCGGCGGCGGCCAAGGTGATCGATATCGTCAATGAGTTCTGCATCGATGTAAACTTCGATGAGGTGCTTCATTGTCTGAATGATGTCATCCTTTGTAAGTGTAAGGTCTTCAACAGGATTTTCATATCCAAACTTCTTGTTAAGCTTGTAGCGACCTACACGGCCAAGGTCATAGCGGCGGATGCTGAAGAACATTGTCGTAAGGTCCCTTTCAGCTGCCTCAAATGAAATTGGTTCGTTAGGCTGAAGAACAGTATAAACTTCGGAAATGCATTCTTCCTTTGTAGGTTCTTCTGGAGTTGCAGATCCAGCCTTTGAGAAGATGATTTCTTCCCTTTCAAAACAGTTTACGATCATTTCGCTGTCGAGTGAAAGGTTCTTTTCTTCCTTGTCGTTTGGATTTGCCTTTGTATTGAACTTGATTACGCAGATTTCCTTAACGTTGTTTGCAACGAGGTCATCAAGATCATGCGGATGAAGCTTGTCACCTGCACGGAAGAGCTTCTTTTCCTCGCCTGTTTCCGAATCAGTAAGGATAACAGCCTTTGCAAGAACTTTTCCTGCAAGCTCTTCCCTCTTTTCTGCATCTGAAGGAATCTTAACATCTTCTGTGAGGTAGAAACACTTGATGATTTCTTCACGAGTAGAATATCCCAATGCACGAAGGAAAATTGTACCGAGGATTTTCTTCTTGCGGTCAATCTTTGCGAAAATAAGGTCCTTTTTCTGGTCAATTTCAAATTCAAGCCATGATCCGCGGTAAGGGATGATGCGGCTTGAAAGAACACCCTTTTCACGCTGGAAAATAACTCCAGGCGAACGGTGAATCTGGCTTACGACAACGCGTTCTGCACCATTGATGATGAATGTACCGCGGTCTGTCATAAGCGGGATTTCTCCCATGTATATGTCTTTTTCAAAGAACATTCCGCTTTCCTTGAAGTTAAGCCTGATCAGGGCTCTAAGCGGAACTGTATATGACTGTCCTTTTCTTTTTGCATCCTGTTCACTGAATTTGATGCCTTCGTAATTAAGTTCATAGTGATCAAATTCAAGAACCATGTCGCCCTGTGGGCTTTCGATTGGGAATGTAGAAGTGAATACTTCCTGAAGTCCCTGGTTCAAAAGGGTTTCGCCCTTGTTGATTCTGTCTCTCTGGATAAATTCTTCATAAGAAGAAAGCTGAATGTCAATGAGATTCGGAAGTTCCATGAAGTCCTGGATGTCTTTTCCGATGTACTGGCGAACAATCTTTTTGCTCTTGGCGAACATTAACTACCTCTTAATGTTTGTGGAGAACCTGGTGAAACAGAACCGCTACAAGCAAAAACTTTACTCAGCACGAGATCCGTAACCCTTGAAAGGAAGTCTCCCCTTCCCTAAAAATGTCTTTTGACGACAAAAGCCTCAGAGAAATTTTGACATTTCCCTGAAGCTATAATTACACTTGACCTGCAAGAGGTCCTGCAATCTTGAGGATGAAGCGGCCGCATCTGTTGTACATCCATCTGCAACCGGTTCATCATGTGGAAACACGACTGGCGCATTCCCGTTCTTAAGGCCCCCGAAAACCGTAGTTCCCAGGAATGTCCCTAATTATTTCTTTGAAACCTTACCACCAGCTGCTGTGATGTCAGCGATCATCTTGTCAGCATCAGCCTTAGATACGTTTTCCTTGAGTACAGATGGAGCACCTGTAACTGCAGCCATAGCTGCCTTGAGGTCGAGACCTGCAGCTGCCTTAACTGCCTTGATAACGTCCATCTTCTTTGATGGGTCAGCAAGACCTTCAAGAGTAACTGTGAATTCTGTCTGTTCTTCAGCTGCTGCAGCTGCTGGACCTGCTGCTACTGCTACTGGAGCTGCTGCAGATACACCGAACTTTTCTTCCATTGCCTTTACGAGGTCAGCAGCCTGCTGAACTGTCATGTTTGCGATTGCTTCGAGGATTTCGTCGTTTGAAAGTGCCATAATTGTCTTCCTTTTGTCATTTAATGACCTTGTTTGTGGTTGCAGAAGAAAACCTACAGTTTCCTAAGTTCTGCATACCGTTTTATTTCCTGCAGATAGTAATCAGCACATTGAAGCCTAACTGCAGTATTTGTATACCGGTTTCCCGGCCATAAGCCTAGGCTTATTCAGCTGCAGGTGCTTCTGCTGCTGGAGCTGGAGTTTCAGCTGGTGCTGCTTCAGCTGCTGGAGCTGCGCCACCTTCCTTTTCCAACTTTTCAACGTATGCCTGCAATGTACCTGCGAGTTTGCGTGCTGGTCCATTGATAGCAGACATAAGCATAGCGATGAGCTGCTTCTTTCCAGGGAGCTTTGAGAAAGCTTCGATCTTGGCAGCATCATAAAGTTCGTTTTCTACCCATGCGCCCTTTACTACGAGTGCAGGAGCATCTTTTGCGAAGTCAAAGAGAATCTTTGCAGATTCGTTTGCATCTTCCTTGATCATAGCAATAGCTGTTGGTCCTGAAAGATACTGTGCAACCTGGTCATTCTTCATTTCATCGAAAGCAACGCGGGCAAAGTTATTCTTGATAACCTTGAAAGATGCGTTCTTTTCGCGGAGTGACTTGCGGAGCTTTGTAATCTGTTCAACAGTAAGTCCACGGTATTCAACGAAGATGAAGTCGTTGTATTCACCAAGAACTTTCTTTGCTTCTTCGATAGCAGCTGTCTTAGCTGGCTGGAGTTTTTTTGCCATGATAGCCATTATTCTGCATCCTCCTTGAATTCAACCCAAACGCCAGGTCCCATAGAAGAACTGAGGGAAACTGAACGTACGAAACCTGCCTTAGCATCCTGTGGCTTCTTGCGGTTAAGTTCAGCAAGGAATGTTGTTACGTTTTCAGCCGTATCCTTAGCATCCATAGATACCTTTCCAACTGGAATGTGAACAACACCTGTCTTGTCAGCGCGGAATTCTGTACGACCCTTCTTGAGTTCAGCTACTGCTTCTGCAATGTTAGGTGTAACAGTTCCTGTCTTTGGGTTTGGCATGAGACCCTTGCGGCCAAGTACCATACCAAGACGACCAACGTCCTTCATCATGTCAGGTGTAGCAACTGCAACATCGAAGTCGAGCCAGCCGCCCTTTACCTTGTCAAGATATTCTGTTGAACCTGCATATGTTGCACCTGCATCAAGTGCTTCCTTTACGCGGTCTTCCTTACAGAATACGAGAACACGCTTTTCAGCTGTGAACTGATGTGGAAATACGAGTGTATCACGAACAGTCTGGTTCTTTTCGAGCTTGAGTGTAACTGAAAGTTCTACAGTTTCATCAAACTTTGCAAAGTGAATGTCCTTTACAATCTGGCATGCTTCTGGAACACCATAAACCTTAGATGGGTCGTACTTCTTGAGCGACTCCATGTACTTCTTTCCGTGTTTCATGTTAAGCCTCCACCTCTACGCCCATACTGCGTGCAGTACCAGCGATGATTTTTTTAGCTGCTTCGAGATCGTTAGCATTAAGATCTGGCATCTTCTGCTTTGCGATGTCTTCGAGAGCCTTCTGTGAAATCTTTCCAACCTTGTCGCGGAGAGGATTTCCGGCACCCTTCTGAATGCCTGCTGCTTTCTTGATGAGAACAGGTGCAGGTGGTGTCTTGAGGATGAATGTGAAAGACTTGTCTGTGTAGACAGTGATAACAACCGGGATGATGAGTCCCTTTTCCATGCTCTTTGTGCGGTCATTGAATTCCTGAACGAATTTTGGTGCAGGAACACCATGAGGTCCGAGAGCTGGTCCAATTGGAGGTGCAGGAGTAGCAGCGCCTGCTGGGCACTGTAACTTGATGTAAGTCTGTACCTTTTTTGTAGCCATAGTATAGCTCCTTAAGAATTGGTGTGGATTCGCCCCGAAAAAGGGCTTGTCCTAGCGAAATGCCTTTGTCCAACGGACTTGCACTTCTCCCAAATATAAGAAAAAAACAGCCGAAAGAATCAGCCGTTCAAATCTTTCAAAGAACAGCGCCGTTACAAGGAGGGCCTTATAACAACAAAAGCCTGCAAATGAATCAAGCAGGCCTGGCATCGAATTTATATCTTTTCAACTTGCAGAACGTCAACTTCAACCGGTGTTGCACGTCCGAAAATCTGAACGTTAACGCGCAGCTTGTTCCTTTCTGCATTTACTTCTTCGATCACACCGCTGAATGTTGCAAATGGACCGTCTGTAATCTTTACATTGTCGCCCACATCGTAGCTCTGCTTGATGCGAACTGCCTTTTCTCCCTTGATTTCGCCGGCAGCAAGAAGCATTCTCTTTGCTTCATCCGGGGAAATTGGACGGGGCTTTTCATTTGGCTTTGTTCCTACGAAGCCTGTAACACCCTGAATCCTGCGGATCTGAGAGCAGACATTCTTCCAGCCAATCTGTGGAAGGTCAAGTTCTGCCATTACATAGCCAGGAAGAAGGAGTGAATTGCGTACATGCTTCTTGTTGTTGCGAACTTCTACAACTTCTTCTGTTGGGATTTTTACCTGAATAAGAACTGATGAATCAATCTGACCTTCTGCAATCATCTCATTGAGAGTGCGGAAAATCTTCTGTTCATAACCTGTGTAAACATGAATGATATACCAGCTTCTTGCCATAAAGGTTCCCCGGAACTAGAATACGAGACGAAGGCCTTCTGTAAACAACCAGTCAAGAAGACCAAGAACTGCAGCAACAACAATTGTTGAGATGAAAACTACTTTAGTAGAAGAGAGGACATCAGCCCTTGTTGGCCATACAACCTTTCTAAGCTCTCCGGCACATTCTCTAAAAAACTGAACCAATTTTTTCATTTTCATCCTCTATATTTTGAATGGTAACAGGCCAGGCAGGACTCGAACCCGCGACAACCGGTTTTGGAGACCGGGACTCTACCAACTGAGCTACTGACCTAAATATGTCAAGTTCCATGTTTCAGGAACTTTACGCTCTTGGAAAATTATTTAGCCTTGCATTCCTTGTGAAGGATTTCCTTGCGGCACCATGGACAATACTTATTCTTTTCAAGCTTTCCAGTGATATTCTTGCGGTTTTTGTATGTTGTGTAATTCTTGCGTTTGCAATCAGTACACTGCAATGCGATGATTTCTACGGCTGTCTTTTTCTTGCTGCCCATATTTAATCTCCTGTATTTTTTTATCTCTATAGCTCTCAAGCGGAATCGGACCGCTGACCTCATCGTTACCAACGATGTGCTCTACCGACTGAGCTATAAGAGCGATACGGGTGTACACTTTTCCCGTGCAAAATAAATGTTTAGAAAATATATATGAAATGGCTGAATGTGTCAATCGATGAACCGACAAATTCAGTGGAATTTGCAGAAAATTCTACTGAATTTTCATATACAGTTCCTAAAATTTGCAGCCTAGTGCCGTAACAGAAGCGGCATCACAAATGCCATGCCACCGGTGAAGCTGAGCTGCAGGCTGAAGGCTACTGGTTGTAATAGGTTGTTCCCGGGGGAACCGACTTTGTGACCCAGGTGTTTCCGCCGATGATGCTTCCCCGGCCTATGACGGTGTTTCCACCAAGAATCGTTGCATTGGCATAAATGGTTACATCATCTTCTATAGTAGGATGCCGTTTTTTGTCCATGAGCTCCTTTTTTACGCTGAGGGCGCCGAGGGTTACACCCTGGTAAATCTTGACGTTGTTGCCAATGTTGCAGCTTTCGCCAATTACGACGCCTGTTCCGTGGTCAATGAAGAATCTTTCGCCTATGGTAGCCCCAGGGTTTATGTCGATTCCGGTGCGGCTGTGGGCATATTCGCTCATGATGCGGGGAATTACCGGAACCCCGTTTGCACAGAGAAAGTGTGCCAGGCGGTATACGGTTATGGCTTCAAGGCCCGGGTAGGATACGATTACCTCGTCTGCTGAATGGGCGGCAGGATCCCCTTCAAAGGCAGCCTGTACGTCCAGGCCGACCTTTCTCCTGATCTCAGGGATTTCTTCTATGAGGGCAATGGCAGTACGTTCCGCGAGCTTAAAGCAGTGGGAATTTTCCACCTTGTCCGACTTTACAACATAGGCAAGGGCCTTTTTTATTTCCCTGGAAAGCATGGCAATGATCCTGTTGACCCTTTCTCCGGTGACGAATTTAAGGGTTACGGAATCTATTTCCTCCGCCACACGGAATCCCGGGAAAATAAGGTACTGAAGGTCCCTGAGAACCGTAATGACGTTTTCCCTGTTGGGAAAGTTGGTGTTTTCTTCAAGGTTTATTCCGCCATGCTCCTCGTAAGACTTAAGGATGCGGTCCACTGCATTGTCGATTGTTTCCATGAAAATGAATATACACATTATGGCCGGAAAAATCAATTTTTCCAGTGGTAAGTGGGTTTGTGTTTGGGTACTGTTTTGCCCGGGAGCATGGACAATGTTTTCTGTGAGAGATCCTGAATCAAGTTCAGGATGACAATAGACATTTTTAGGAGGACAGTGGGGCGCCGGCGACCGAAGGGAGTCCAATACAAATAGGCTTTAAATAGCGGAGTCCGGCATGGTTCCCGGCGTGAGTGTTTTTTTGGCTGGCCTGCGTTAGGCATGCGGAAGATTGGCCAACGGCCAAATGCGAAAGCATCGGAGCCGAAGGCGCAGTCTGAAGCTCGCCGACCCGACCGCAGGGAGGGGAACGCCCATGAATTTGAATTTATGCATGCACCTCAGTATACTTGAAGCATTCTTCTGGCCTTCACTTTGCTTTTGGCCGGTCATTTTAATTCCTGAGGCAGATTTATGAACGATCCTTTTGCACAGGTGCTTCCACAGTACATGCACTTTTCTTCTCTTCAAGGTACGCAGCTTGTCCTTATGCTGGGCATCATCATGTTTTGCGGTGCCATTGGCGGCAGGCTTTTCCAGAAGCTTCACATTCCGCAGGTCGTAGGCTACATTGTCATCGGCATACTCATCGGTTCTTCCGGCTTCCAGGTCATGCGCCCAGAAACCATCATGGCCCTCAACCCGGTGAATACCATTGCCCTGTCCCTCATCGGCTTTCTGATTGGTGCGGAACTTAAGATCGACGTGATCAGGAAATACGGCAGGCAATTCATCGGCATTCTCCTGGGCGAGTCCATCGTTCCATTCTTTGTTGTGGGCGGCCTTGTGACCCTGATTTCTTACGCCTTCATGAAGAACGTGAAGGTTGCCATTTCCTTTGGTCTTCTTCTTGGCGCCATCTGTTCCGCCACGGCCCCGGCTGCCACCACCGACGTGCTTAAGGAATACAGGACACGCGGTCCCCTTACCACCACAATCCTTGGCATTGTTGCCATGGATGATGCCGTTGCCCTTATCCTTTATGCCATTGCAAGCACCCTGGTTTCTCCCCTTCTTGGAGGACAGAGCGTTTCCTTTGCTTCCCAGCTTGTGAACATTGCCAGGGACATTTTTGGTTCCATCATTGCAGGTGGTATTTTTGGCGCCCTTGTTTCCTTTGTGGTCAAGAACCTGATGCAGGATGAGGGCCGAGTTCTTTCCTTTGGCCTTGGGGGGCTGCTGCTTTGCACCGGCGTGTGCACAATCCTTGACCTGGACAACATTCTTGCCGCCATGTCCCTGGGATTTTTCATGGTGAACTTTGCACCATCAAAGACCAGGCCCATCTTTTCCCTTGTTGAAAAATTTACTCCCCCGGTTTACGTCCTGTTCTTTGTCCTTGTCGGCGCAAAGCTTAACATCTGGGTTGTTACCCCGGTTCTTGGTCTTCTTGCCATTACATACGTTGCAGGAAGAACCATGGGAAAGTCCATTGGAGCCCGACTTGGAGCTAGACTGACCGGAGCCCCCGACACCGTCAGGAAATTCCTGCCCTGGTGCCTCCTGAGCCAAGCCGGTGTTGCCATCGGCTTGAGCATTGCAGCCAGCAACGACTTTGCCGATTCCATCGGGCCGCAGATAATCCTCATAATTACGGCTACCACCTTTATCGTCCAGCTTCTTGGGCCTGTCTGCGTAAAGCACGGCGTTACCATGGCCGGTGAGGTTGGCCTTAACGTTACGGAGGAAGACATACTTAAGACCACCAGGGTTTCCGACGTTACATGGGGCAAGGAAATCATCTGCAGCAGTGAAAGCCATGCCATCGTCAGCGAAACCGACGACATCAAGTCCATCCTTGAGAATTTTGAGTCCCATCACCACCAGTCCTTTGCCGTCATCTCTCCGGGTGACAGAAAGCTTGTGGGCATGATCACCCTTGAGCACCTTAAGGAAACCCTGATGATCGGGGAAATGGCAGAATCCCTTCTTGCCATGGACATTATGGAAGCCCCGAAATGCACATGCCGCCCTGGAGACCTGCTGCCGGACGTGTACAGGCAGTTTTCCGAGCATGACACGGAAACCATGGCCATTGTTGATGACGACCATGTTGCATGCGGCGTCATGGAAAAGTATACGGCAGACCATTACCTGCACACGCGGATTCTTGAGCTTAAGTCAAGGCTTGAGAAGATGGGCTGACATGGCATGATGTAGGCCCGGCAGGCCGACACAAGCCGGCAGACGGCAGCCGAACGCTATAGAATTTTACGTTTATTTATAGTAAATTGTTGCATCTTTAGGTCATAATTTTATATCTTTCTATGAGGGCTGGAGTTGTTTTATTCCACCGGCCTTACTATGGATGGATATGAGAGAGGATTATATGGTAAGTGAAGAACTCCTTGCAAAGGTAAAAGAGACTCTGGAAGCCTTCAGGCCGCAGCTGAATGCCGACGGCGGAGATATGGAATTCATCTGCATCGATGAAGAGAACAAGGTTCACCTTAAGCTGACAGGTGCCTGCGGATCATGCCCAATGGCAACAATGACGCTTAAGATGGGCATCGAGCGCTACCTTAAGGAAATCTGCCCTGAAATTACGGAAGTAGTTCAGGATGCAGACGAGACGGCTGCAGTTGAGCAGTAAAGGAAAAAGGACATGACAGTAGAAAAGGACAAATACGTAAGCATTCACTACACCCTCAAGAACGACGAGGGAACGGTCATCGATTCTTCAGTTGGAAAGGAACCCCTTGGCTATGTACAGGGACGCGGTTACCTTCTTCCAAAGCTTGAGGAACAGATTAACGGAAAGAATCCGGGAGACACTCTCCACGCAGTTCTTGAACCGATTGACGGTTACGGGGAAAAGAGGGAAGACCTTATTTCTGAAGTTCCACGGTCAAACTTTGAGACCGACATGCCAATTGAAATCGGTATGGCTTTCCAGGCCATGACTGCAGGCGGACCAATCATCGTGCGTGTTGTCAAGGTTGAAGACGACAAGGTGACTGTAGACGGAAACCATGAGCTTGCAGGTGTTCGCCTTAACTTTGACGTGGAAATCGTTGAAGTGCGCGACGCTACGGAAGAAGAACTCAATCCTTCCCACGGTTGCGGTGGCGGCTGCGGAGGATGCGGCGGCGGTTGTGGCGGAGAATGCGGTGGCGACTGCAACTGCGGCGGTGATGGTGAATGCAGTTGCGGTGAAAGCGGCGGATGCGGCTGTCACAACTGATTTGACCTGTACAGATAGGCTTTAAATTTATTCAAGCTGCCCCTATTAAGGGGCAGTTTTTTTATTGACGGAATTCCCCCGGGTTTTCCAGCTTCTTCCGGTACTGCAAGGGCGAGATTGAATTTGCCTTCCTGAAGGCACGGATGAAATTCTCGCATTCGTTGTAACCGCACTGCTGGGAAATTTCCTGGACCGTAAGGTCCGTCGTGTTAAGAAGGCGCAGTGCCTTTTCGTTCAGGAAGAAATGTATGTCCGCCTGGGGAGTGACCCCGAAGGTCTTTTTATATAGAACGGAAAAATGGGATCTTGTAAGAAAAAAACTGTCCGCCATAAGGTCAACGGTCCATTCTTCCGGGCGAGCCTGAACTTCCTTCCTGAGCTGGTTGAGCCTGTAGCGGGTCTCGCTTTCGCGCTTTGTCTTTTGGGTTGGGAACAGCCTGTTTACCTGAAGGTTTGACATGACCTTGCAGAGGCGGTCCAGCAGTTCGTGGTCGTGGTTTTCCCACCGTTCCGTAAGGAAGTAGGTTATGTCCTGCATCTCGCGGCGTATGATGTCGTCGTCCGTGACATAGAACACTTCGTCAAAGGGAATCTGGAAATCGTTAAAGAATGATGCGTCTTCCGGATAAAACCTGATGTAGTCGTTTTCAAAGTCACCATCCCGTCCCCAATAAATCTGCGGAGTCCCGGGCTGATAGAGGATGCACGCATTTGCCTGGGTTTCAATCCTCTTGTCCCCCAATGTTATGACCATGGGAGTGTAAAAATGAAGGAGAACCCATTCTTTTGTACCTTCCACAAACTTGATCCTGAATCCGGACTGTTCGGGTTTGCGGTAAAAGGCACCGGCAAAATTGATCTTCATAATCCTTAAATTATATAGTCTAATCGACCGTGGTGCAAACACTTTTTATATCAATTTTTTTTGAGATTCTACAATAATATTCGATACAGACCATGGGTGGAATTGATGCGATGCAGCAGGCCTGATTCTGAACAGTCCCGGGGTAAGGATTGGAGCAACGCCGGAGGCGTCCACCGCAGGGAGCGGGATTCCCGTGGAATTAAGCGGAACCTGAAGGATAACGTGTGAATGGAAAAATGAGTTGTTGATGAAGGGGATGAGGAGCGGACGAGGAGGATGGAGCGGAAGCGGAATTGCGGAAAGCCTGGTCTGCGGCGGCGGCAGCCGGCGCAGAACCCTCCAGAAAATGACCGGGCACAAAAAAAAGCACTCCCTGTCCGGAAGTGCCTGTAACGATTGGTTTCATCCCGCAGCAAATAGCCGCAAGAACGGGGACTGGCCCCATTCAAGACTACTGGAGGAGTGAAAGAACGCTCTGTGAAGACTGGTTTGCCTGAGCAAGCATAGCTGTTCCAGCCTGAGAGAGAACCTGGTTCTTTGTGAAGTCAACCATTTCCTTAGCCATGTCTGTATCGCGGATGCGTGATTCAGATGCCTGGAGGTTTTCTGCACCAACATCAAGACCTACAACTGTCTTTTCGAGGCGGTTCTGGTATGCAC
Source organism: Treponema sp. (assembly GCA_045616325.1). Lineage (GTDB taxonomy): Bacteria > Spirochaetota > Spirochaetia > Treponematales > Treponemataceae > Treponema_D. The sequence goes on along the minus strand of JAZLGN010000039.1, from coordinate 17,918 downwards.
CAAGGTCTGCACGCTGCTTGTTGATCTTCTTGAGGGCTTCATCGAGTGTTCCAATTGCGCGGTTTGCATCATCTGGAGATTCGAGAGTCATGATTTCTTCTGTTCCAACATTGCGGAGTCCAAGAGCTGCAGCAGACATTGTTCCAATGTATACCTGTGTTCTCTGGTCCATGTTTGCACCAATGTGGAGCCACATAGAAGCTGTTACGCTGTTTTCACCTGTTGAGCGAGCGAAACGTCCTGTAAGCATGTTCATGCCGTTGAACTGTGCTGTTGAAGCGATGCGGTCAACTTCTGCGATGAGAGAAGATACTTCAACCTGGATCTGCATGCGGTCTTCGTCTGTGTAGATACCGTTCGATGACTGTACTGCAAGTTCGCGGATGCGCTGAACGATGTCAGATGTTTCCTGGAGGTATCCTTCTGTTGTCTGGATGAAAGAAATACCATTCTTTGCATTTGTTGATGCCTGATTCAAACCGCGAATCTGTGCACGCATCTTTTCAGAAACTGCAAGTCCTGAAGCATCGTCACCTGCGCGGTTGATCTTCATACCAGAAGAAAGCTTTTCCATGTTCTTCTGATTGTTGAGCTCAGTGATTCCACCTGCGCGCTGTGCAAACATTGCACTCATGTTGTGATTGATAACCATAATTTATCTCCTATGATCAAGGTACTAGAGTTACAAGCATGCTTTCACCCGGCATGCTCCCCCTTCTTGGGTATACCACCCTATATTTTTATTGTCGGACTTGGAAAACTGGACTTTAGCAAAAAAAACATTTTTTCTGAAAAAAATTGCATGCTTTTTAGGCCAACCATGGCCTTTTTGAGGGTCATCCAGGGGACTGGCCTTTGCCACCAATGCCATAATGTTCTATAATGAGGAATCTTTCATGGAGGATTACAAATGAAAAAGATTATTCTTGTGGCAATGATGGCTGCCTTGGCTTGCACTTCAGTGTTTGCAGCTAAGGCCAAGAAGGCTGAAAAGAAGCCTGCAATCAAGATTGCAATGGTTACCGACTCTGGAGACATTACGGACCAGTCGTTCAACCAGACAACTTACCAGGCATGCAAGTCTTATGCAGAAGCAAACAGGCTGGACTTCCAGTACTACAAGCCTGCAGGCGATTCTACTGCAGACCGTGTTGCTTCAATCGACGCAGCATACCAGGACGGTTACAATGTAATCGTTCTTCCAGGATTCCTTTTTGGTGAAGCAATCGTAAAGGTTGCAAAGGACTATGACGACGCAAAGTTCATCGGCCTTGACATCAGCGAATTTGACCTGGGTGGAGCAAAGCTTCCTTCCAACGTTTTCTGCGCAGTTTATGCTGAAGAAATTCCTGGCTACTTTGCCGGTTATGCAGCAGTTAAGGAAGGATACCGCCACCTTGGATTCCTTGGCGGCATGGCTGTTCCTGCCGTTATCCGCTATGGCTACGGTTTTGTTCAGGGAGCCAACAAGGCAGCCGAGGAACTTAACATTGCAGACCAGGTTACAGTTGAATACGTTTACGGCGGACAGTTCTACGGTGACCAGACAATCACTGCAACAATGGACGGTTGGTACAAGAACCGCGGTGTTGAAGTTGTATTTGCATGTGGCGGCGGAATCTGGACTTCTGCATGCGACGCAGCAGCCAAGGTTCACGGAAAGGTTATCGGTGTTGACGTTGACCAGACGGCACAGATCAACAGCTACGAAGCCGGAATGCACGTAACTTCTGCAATGAAGGGATTGGGTGCAACAGTATATGCATGTCTTGCTTCCATCCAGGACGGATCATTTGCAGCTGACTACGCAGGCAAGGTTTCTTCCCTCGGACTCGTGTCTGGAACAGACCTCAACGCAAACTATGTTGGCCTTCCAACAGAGACTTGGGCTATGAAGAACTTTAAGGTTTCAGACTACAAGAAGATGGTTGCCGACGTATACTCAGGAAAGACAAAGGTTTCTAACGCCATCGACAAGGATCCTGCAGTTTCAATCAAGGTTAACAAGTATCCTAACATCAAATAGTTTTTAGGCATCTGAATACCTGGAGATTTGCCGGGTTCCGGGAAGTTGTTCCACGGGAAGTTCCAAGAGGCCTGGCTGACCCGCCAGAAATTATGGCCGAATTTTGCAATGCATGAATTCTTGCACTGCAGGATTCGGCTTTTTTTTATGCCATCTAAAAAAAGTGTTTTTTTACTGGTGCCCTTTATGATACAATGAGGGAAAAGAATTTCCTTAATTTAAAGACAGGTGTTTTATGAGTGAAGAATACATCATTGAAATGCTGAACATTACCAAACGGTTTCCTGGAATCATTGCCAACGACAGCATTACGCTGCAGCTGCGCAAGGGAGAAATCCATGCCCTCCTTGGAGAAAACGGTGCCGGAAAATCTACGCTCATGAGCGTTCTCTTTGGCCTTTACCAGCCGGAAGAAGGTGAAATCCGGAAGAACGGAAAGAAGGTCCTCATTGGCAATCCAAATGACGCCACGGCACTGGGCATTGGAATGGTTCACCAGCACTTTAAGCTTGTGGAAAACTTCACGGTCCTGGACAACATCATTCTTGGAAGCGAAACCACTAAGGGACCATTCCTTGACCGAAAGTCTGCATGCAAAAAAGTCGTGGAATTGAGCAAGCACTACGGGCTTTTTGTTACGCCTGAATCAAAGATTGAAGACCTTACTGTGGGAATGCAGCAGCGCGTTGAAATCCTGAAGATGCTTTACCGCGACAATGAAATCCTGATTTTTGACGAGCCGACTGCAGTACTGACTCCCCAGGAAATAGAAGAACTTATGCAGATCATGAAAAATCTTGCTGCCGAAGGAAAGTCCATCCTCTTCATTACCCACAAGCTTAATGAAATCATGGCAGTTGCCAGCAGATGCTCGGTTTTGCGAAAGGGCAAGTACATTGGAACCGTTGACATCAAGGGCACAACAAAAGAAGAACTAAGCAGGATGATGGTCGGCCGTGACGTTCAGTTTGTGGTTGACAAAAGGCCAGCCGTTCCTGGCAAGACGATTCTTGAAATCAATCACATGAATGTAAAGAGCCGCATGCACGATTCCCTTGGAGTAAAGGACGTGAGCATGAAGGTCCGCGCCGGGGAAATCGTATGCATCGCAGGAATTGACGGCAACGGGCAGTCGGAATTCATTTCGGGACTTACGGGACTATCTCCACTTGTGTTTACGGACAAACGGACATCGATTCTTCTTGATGGAGTTGATATAACTAAAAATTTGATCCGTGAAAAATCCATGGCAGGCATGAGCCACATTCCGGAAGACAGGCACAAGCATGGTCTTGTTCTTGACTACACTCTTGATCAGAATCTTGTTCTGCAGCGATATTGGGAAGACAAATTCCAGAATAAGTTTTTCATCAAGTCTGGGGAAGTTTCAAAGTACGGCGAGGAACTCATTGAAAAGTACGACGTGCGAAGCGGACAGGGCGGGAAAACAGTTTGCCGCGCCATGTCTGGTGGAAACCAGCAGAAGGCCATCGCAGCCCGCGAACTTAACAAAAGCCACAAGCTTCTGATAGCCGTCCAGCCTACCCGCGGCCTTGATGTTGGCGCCATTGAATACCTGCACAAGGCAATCATCGAAGACCGCGACCAGGGCAAGGCCGTCCTTCTGGTTTCATACGAGCTTGATGAAGTCATGAGCCTTAGCGACAGGATTCTTGTCATGCACCAGGGAGAAATTGTTGGGGAACTGGACCCAAAGGCTACGACCCCGGAAGAACTTGGACTTTACATGGCTGGTGCAAAACGCCAGGAAATCAAGGTGGAGGACTAAAATGAACAAGAAGAACATCTGCAATACACCGGCATTCCGTTCCATCCTTTCTGCCCTTCTATGTGCCCTCGTAGGCATTTTGATCGGCTTTGTAATTCTTCTTATAATCAATGCGGAACATGCCCCGAAAGCCATAAGCGTTATCCTGAAGAACTTCATGTACTACAGGAACAAGGGCAAAAAACTCTATTATCTTGGGCAGACACTGGTAAAATCCGTTCCACTGATTCTGTGCGCCATTGGGGTTCTCTTTGCATACAAGTCAGGCCTTTTCAACATTGGAATTGCGGGCCAGTATACCATCGGAATTGGAATTTCCCTTTGGGCTGCCCTTGCCTGGCACCTGCCATGGATCATGTGCATCCTTCTTGCAGTGCTTGCCGCAGCATTGTGGGCTTCCCTTGCAGGACTTTTAAAGGCCTTCTGCAACGTTAACGAAGTCATAGCGGGAATCATGCTAAACTGGATTGGCCTATACTTTGTAAACATCCTCATGAGCCGGGAAACTGTCATGAACATTACAAAGTCGGAAACCTTTTCCATCGGATCAGTTTCACCCCATTCACTGCTGCCAACCCTGGGGCTTGGAAAATTTTTCCACGACAACGAATACGTTTCAGTTGCAATTCCACTTACCATACTTGTTGCCATCTTGGTGAACATACTCTTGACAAAAACCATCATCGGCTACGAACTCAGGGCAACGGGACTTAACAAGGACGCAGCAAAATACGCCGGAATGAAAGACAGGAAGAACATAATCCTTACAATGGCAGTAAGCGGAGCCATCGCAGGACTTGGTGCTTCCCTTTTTTACCTTACGGACATCCAGCCATGGAAGACTTCTTCCGTAGTTCCGGGAATGGGATTCAACGGAATTGCCGTAGCCTTCCTTGGGGAACTTAACCCCATCGGAGCAATCTTTGCCGGTTACTTTATCCAGCACATTACCCAGGGCGGAAGTTTCATCGACACAAAATACTACAACCCACAGATTGCAGACCTGATTTCTTCCATAATCATCTACAGCTGTGCCTTCATGTTCATCTTTAAGAACCGCATTGGCACCATTGTGGAAAGGATTTCGAAAGTAAGTGAAGGCAAGGAGTAGGCAAAAATGCTATTGATTCAATATACACTAATATACGCATCGGTTTTGATTTTTGTTGCATACGGTGGAATGTTCAGCGAGAGAAGCGGCGTCATAAACCTGGGACTTGAAGGTATCATGGTAATGGGCGCCCTGGGAGGAGTCTTTGTACTGACCCTGATTCCACCTTCTGCACCGCCACTTGCCATAATACTCCTGACGATTTTGACCAGCATTGCCTTTGGAATGATCTATTCACTGCTGCTTGCCGTTTCTGCCATCAACTTCAAGGCAGACCAGACCCTTGTTGGAACCGCAATGAACATGCTGGCCACTGCAGGAGCTACGGTCATCGTAAAGTCATTCAACAACAGCAGGACCCAGGGAGTCAACCCCAGTGCCATACTGGACTACATTGAAACCCGCAAGGTTTTCCTTATTAAGGCTCTTGGCGTTGAATTCAACATCTACATGGTGCTTACACTGATTCTTGTTGCACTTGCATTCCTGGTGCTTTACAGGACGCGCTTTGGACTACGGCTTATGGCATGTGGTGAACATCCGCAGGCTGCAGACAGCGTGGGAATCAATGTTTACAGGATGAGATATGCAGGTGTCCTGATTTCCGGTTTCTGCGGTGGAATCGGTGGCGTAATCTATGTTACGGTTTCAAATTCCCAGTGGGACTTCCAGTATGGCGTTGCAGGTGCGGGATTCCTTGCACTGGCCGTAATGATCTTTGGCCAGTGGAACCCCTTGAGGATTGCTGCAAGCGCACTTTTGTTCGGCGTGTTCCGTGCCATTGCAGATACATACACTGCCTTTGACGCACTGATTCACCTTGTGCCTGGCGATGTCTACAAGATGCTGCCTTACATCATCTCCCTGATTGTCCTTGCATTTACCTCAAAGAAATCCAGGGCTCCAAAGGCGGAAGGCATTCCCTACGACAAGGGAAAGCGGTAATCTTTCGAAAACTGGCCTCTTATTTTACACCTTTAGAACACTCGGTGCATCCAGTAACTATGACGTGTTTCTTTCCGTCGGGCTTGTTGAAAAGCCTTGCCACAAGATGACCTTCCTTAAGGGGGACTTCCTTGTGGCACACGGGACAAACTCTTTTTACACCTTCAAGAGGATTCGGGTAGCAGGCTGGGCATCCGTTTATCGTGCACAGCTGGTCGGGAACATTCATCGGCCTGTAGACGCGGCTCACAAGATCTTCCCCTGGCATGAGGGGGGTGCTGCACAGGGGACAGTTTACCAAAAGCCCATGCTTCGCGGCATATTCCCTCCTCTTTTTCAGGGACACCTGGTTTGATTCCTGACGTTCCTTATACTTAACATAAAAATTGAGAAGCCATATCATCAATGCAAAAGCAAGGGCTGCCAAAATATAGTAAACAACTGTCATGGATATAATTATAGCAGTGAACCCCCAGAAATTGCAATTTTAAGAAACGGCCGGTCTGCGGTTAATGATTCTCCAGTCACCGTTTCTCCGGTTTTAGTTTGCCATTTTAAGAGAATACCATTATAATTTTAAGGATTTCGGCAAAAAAATATGACAATAGTATCTGATCAGAAAAAAACTCCTGTAAAAGAATCCCAGCAGCGAGGCTCCGTCCTCTTTCCCCTGCAGTATAATTTTTGCAACACGGCAAACCCTTTCTACGACCTGTGGCTCCACTGGCACACGGAATTCGAAATCATCAGGATTGAATCAGGTTCCTACAACATCTTCATAAACGACCATGAACAGACCCTGAATGCAGGAGACATCTGCTTTATCCCGGGAAAAGTAATTCATGGCGATGGCCCGGAAAAAGGAAACTGCAGGTACGAGTCGGCAGTTTTTGACATTGAACTCATCAGGCTTCATGGATTCAGTCCGGATGCATTCATAACCAGCATGATTTCCGGTTCCATCATTCCGACTTTCCATATTCCCTCTTCCATGAAAGAATTTTCCAGGGCATGCGATGGTTTTTTTGACGCAATACGTGAACAGCGTGAAGGCTGGGATTCCATTTCTGCAGGCTACCTGATGATCATCTTTGGACTCATAAAAAAACACAGGCTGTACTCGGAGCGCCAGATTCTTCCATTAAAAAAACGCATCCGCAACGAAAAGCTGGACATAATTCTTTCACTCATAAAGCAGAAATACAACACGCCCATTACCCTTGAGGAACTTTCAGAGGCTGCAGGGTTTTCTCCAAAATACTTCTGCCGCGTATTCCGGGAGATGACCGGCCGGGCGCCAATTGAATACCTTAACTGGTTCCGCATCAACAGGGCATGTGCCATGATCCGCGAAACCAACGATAAGCTCCAGGACATTGCCCAGAACTGCGGCTTCAACGACTTCAGCTATTTCATAAAGACTTTCCACAAGTACAAGAACATGACTCCCCTAAAATACAGGAACTGTGACCCCCTCAAGAATCCAGACATGAACATCGATTCTGAGGAAGCCGGCCTGACGGGGGAAATACCAAAAGCCGATTTACCGGATCCACAGAATTCTTGAAGGCACCATGCCAGAAGGTAGTAGCATAAATGAACAGAAAAAACATCCTTGTCGGCGTGTCCGGCAGCATTGCAGCTTACAAGGCGGCAACCCTCGTGAGCATTCTTGTTAAGACCGGAGCAGACGTCCGCGTTGTAATGACAAAGAATGCAACAAACATAATCAATCCCATCACCTTTGAAACCCTGACAGGGCACAAATGCATGGTGGACACCTTTGACCGCAACTTTGAATTCAAGGCAAACCACGTTTCCATTGCACAAAGCGCCGACCTTTTCATCCTGGCTCCTGCAACGGCAAACATAATCGCAAAGGTTGCAAACGGACTTGCAGACGACATGGTAAGCACCACATTCCTTGCTGCAAGATGCCCAAAGATAATCTGCCCCGCAATGAACACGGCCATGTACGAAAATCCAGTAACCCAAGACAACATTGAAAAATGCCGCCACTACGGTTACAGTGTGGTGGAACCTGCCAGCGGATACCTTGCATGTGGTGACACGGGAAAGGGAAAAATGCCGGAACCAGAGACCATCGCAGAATACGCCCTCCAGGAAATTGAATGTGAAAAGGACCTTGCCGGAAAGAAAATTCTTGTAACTGCAGGTCCCACCCGGGAATCCCTGGATCCGGTCAGGTTCATCACAAACCATTCCAGCGGAAAAATGGGATATGCCATCGCAAAGGCAGCAGCACGCCGTGGAGCACAGGTAACCCTTGTTTCAGGACCCGTAAACCTTGAAAAACCATTGTTCGTAAACACTGTAAAGGTGTCTACCGCAAAGGAAATGTTTGAAGCGGTAAAGGAAGCCAGTTCTTCCATGGACATCATAATTAAGGCGGCAGCCGTGGCAGACTACAGGCCAAAGACCGTAAGCGAGAACAAGATAAAAAAACACGACGACGACCTTAGCCTTGAGCTTGAACGCACTGACGACATTCTTGCATGGCTTGGAAGGAACAAGAAAAGCGGACAGGTTCTATGCGGATTCTCCATGGAAACGGAAAACCTGATCCAGAATTCCAGGGCAAAGCTTGAAAAGAAAAACCTGGACATGGTTTGTGCCAACAGCCTTACGGCCAAGGGAGCCGGGTTTGGAACGGACACAAACGCAATCACCATCATAACAAAAGACGGCAACAGGGAACTTGAACTCATGTCAAAGACCGATGCCGCAAATTCAATACTCGATTTCATAAAGGAAAATTTTGGAGACTAACTATGGAAGAAGAACTCAATGAAGCAACAGAAGTCCTCAAGTCGGAATGGTTTTTTGACACGTCTGCCATAAGGGAAACATTCACCCTGCACAATGTGGTTCATGTGGTATTCTCGGTGCTTTCGGTAATTGCATTCTATGCCATTTACAGATTCATCTGCCACCTTATAACCAAGAACTCGAAGGACCACCTGAACAAGCATACTTCAATGCTCATCAATAAATTCATTAAGTATACGTTCTACATCTTCCTCATAATGTACATCCTTGGGCTTTTCGGAATCAACCTTAAGGCACTGTGGGGGGCAGCAGGAGTTGCAGGTATTGCCGTCGGTTTTGCAGCCCAAACCAGCGTAAGCAACCTGATCAGCGGCATTTTCCTTCTTGGGGAAAAGACCATCAAGATCGGCGACTTTATCAGCGTAGGCGGTGTCAGCGGAACGGTTGAAAGCGTCGGACTTCTGCGCATTCAGGTTTACACCCTGGACAATCAGGTTGTACGCATTCCAAACAGTTCCGTAATAAACAGCAACCTTACAAACTTCAGCACCCTGCCCATAAGGAGATTCGTCTTTGAAGTTCCCGTAAGCTACGAAACTGACATGACGGCAGCCCTTGAAGCAGTAAAAAAGGTTCCGGAAAATTGTCCAACCGTCCTGCAGGATCCCGCCCCAAGCGTCTTCTACGACGGATTTGGCGATTACATAAAGCTCCAGCTTGCAGTCTGGTTCAAGGGTTCAGACTTGATTCAGACCAAGAACGACGTTTACATTAACATCGTGAAGGAATGCAAGAAGGTCGGAATAGAAATTCCATATACCCATTATGACGTGAAGATTCTCAGGGATTAGGATGCAAAAAAAATAAATTTACTTCAATCATATATGTATGAAGAACCTTAACCTTATGCCGGCTTTAATGCTGGCATTTTTTTTTACGGCATGCACTTTCTGGGATGAAGGGGAAAGCGTAAAATTCACCCTGCCAGGAGAAGGACACTGGATGATTCGCGGAGCTTGCGGGGGAAAAACATTCACCATTGAAGAAGAAGGCCCGGAAGTCACCCTTTATCTTGGGAAGAATGAACCCTGTGCACTCTTGGCCAGCAGGAAAAACCGTCTTGAAATCTACGGAGCCATATCTCCCTTTACGACAGTTCTTGACCAGGAAACTGCATGGGCGGCAGAAGTCCTTTACAGCCTTACGGAAGGATCCACCAACAGCAGCAGGGAAATTGCTCGCCAGGTTGAATTCTTCAACTGGGGTCGCCTCATCGAAGAATGCAGGGACTATGAAGGGAACCTCTGGGCATTGGACAAGGAGCATGCCATGAAAGCCATTGCCTCGGGAAAATTCAAGAAATCCGACCTGAAGCTCCAGAACTAGCCGGAAGCATAAAAGGCTGACTGAACATCCGGTAAAAAAACTGACAGAATGTCAACCTGCATGCTCCCTTTACCATATTCGCCTTTTTGAATAAAATAGTTGCCCTATGGAATTTACACAAGAAACAATTGATGCACTTCAGATTAATGAAGTCGAGATCATGAAGAAAGTCGCTGAAGAACTTAACATCCGTGTTCCTCAGGTTAGCGCAGTCATCAGCCTTGTAGCAGAAGGTTGTACTATTCCGTTCATTGCACGTTACCGCAAAGAAAAGCATGGTTCCCTGGACGAACTTCAGGTTCGCGAAAGTGACCACCTTTTCAATTCATATAAGAGCCTGGAAGAGACTCGCCTTGCCAACGTACGCAAAGTTTTTGAACAGGGCAAGCTTACGGAAACCCTTTACAAGGCATTCATGTCTGCAAAGACCCTTGCCGAGCTTGAAGACCTTTACGCACCATTCAAGAAAAAGAAGAAGACACGCGGAATGGTAGCCATCGAAAAGGGACTTGAAGCCCTCGCAGATGCCATGTACGAACTTGACGACGCAGCCCTTCTTGCAAAGGCCGCAGAATTCATCAAGACAGACAACGAGGATCCAGCCCTCAACGTTGAGAGCGCAGAAGATGCAATCGCAGGAGCCAGGGACATCGTTGCAGAACGCATCAGCCAGGACAGTGCAAACCGTGCCGCAATCCGCGAAGAATACATGGCAACTGGAACCATCGTCACAAAGGGAATCGTTCCGGAAGGCGTTGACCCTGAAAAGGCAGAACGCGAATCAACATACAAGATGTACTGGGATTACAGCGAGCCACTCAACCAGGTTAAACCACACAGAATCCTTGCCATTAACCGCGCAGAGAAGGAAGGCGCCCTGGAAGTTACAATTGACGTAAGCGTTGATTCAGCAGTAAAGCTGATCCAGAAAAAGTTCAAGCTTAACAACAAGGCCATGGGAGAAGCCATCGAAGACGGAATCGTTCGTTCCCTCAGTCCTGCCGTTATCCGCGAAATCCGCAGCGACGAATTTGACGAGGCAGACGAACACGGAATCGGCATCTTTAGCGAGAACCTCAAGAACCTCCTCATGACACAGCCAATCAAGGGAAGCCGCGTTCTTGGCATCGACCCTGGAATCCGCACCGGTACAAAATGTGCAGCCCTTGATGAAACGGGAAAGTACCTGGGCTACTTCAAGTTCTTCCAGGTAACGGATCCACAGGACAGCTACAACCAGATCAACAACGCCATCGACAAGTATGACATTCAGGTTGTTGCAGTCGGAAACGGAACAGGAAGCCCAGAAGTTCAGGCCATAGTTTCAAAGGTAATCAGCGAAAACTACAAGGACAGCGACGTTCAGTTTACAGTCGTAGATGAATCAGGTGCTTCAGTTTATTCAGCATCGGATGTTGCCCGTGAGGAATTCCCTGAGCTTGACCTTACAATCCGCGGTGCCATCAGCATGGGACGCCGCCTCCAGGACCCTCTTGCAGAACTTGTAAAGATTGACCCTAAGGCCATCGGTGTTGGACTTTACCAGCACGACGTAAACCAGAAGAAGCTTTCCGACAAGCTTGATGAAGTCGTAGGTTCCGTTGTAAACAATGTAGGCGTAAACCTGAACACGGCTTCTGCATACCTCCTCAAGTACGTTTCGGGAATAAACTCGAGCCTTGCAAAGAAAATCGTTGCATACCGCGATGCAAACGGAAAGATCACAAGCCGCGAAGACCTTAAGAAGGTTCCAGGCCTTGGACCAAAGGCATTCGAGCAGTGTGCAGGATTCCTCAAGATTGCAGAAAGTGCAGAGCCACTGGACAACACCTGGGTTCATCCTGAAAACTATGCAGTTGCAAAGGAAATCCTTCCTCTCGTTCAGAAGAATGAAAAAATCACTGTTGAACTAAAGAAGCAGCTGGCAGAAAAATACGGTGTTGGAGAGACAACAGTTGCAGACATTGCGGAAGAACTTGCAAAGCCAAACCGCGACCCTCGTGACGGCTACCCTGCCCCCATCATGCAGAAAGGTGTCGTAAACTTTGAAGACCTTAAGACTGGTATGAAGGTAACGGGAAAAATCAAGAACGTTGTTGACTTTGGAGCCTTCGTAGACATCGGTCTTCACGAAACTGCATTGATCCACGTTTCCGAGCTGAGCGACAGCTTTGTTTCAAATCCAATGGATGTAATCAAGGTTGGAGACGTAAAGGAATTTACAATCATCGACCTTGATGCAGACCGCAAGAGAATCAGCCTTTCCCTCAAGAGCGATGCAGGAAGCCGCCTTGTTGGAGAAAAGGGTTCTTCTGCAGGTACTTCCGGTGGAACAGGCAAAAAACGCGTCGTTGTAGTAAAGAAGGGAGCAGGAACCGGAGCTTCTGCCGGAACAAAACCATCAGGCGACCGCAAGCCAAGGGAACGCCAGAACTACGGCAGCGATGACGGATATTCATACAATCCATTTGCTGCACTGTTGAAAAAATAAGGCAAAGAAGCAGACCTACCCAACCCGGCAGGTCTGTTTTTTTTATTTTACATGCAATTATTCACTTGACAAAATAAAAAGTATATATTATTCTAGTTGAACTTAAATACGACGCTGGGTAGAGCAGTTGGCAGCTCGTCGGGCTCATAACCCGGAGGCCGCAGGTTCGAGTCCTGCCCCAGCTATATAAAGAGAGCTTCAGTTAAATGCTGGAGCTTTTCTTATTTTAAACAAATTATCAGTAAGCAGCCCAGGACTCGAAGCGGAGTCTGCGCCGAGCAGGTGCGAGGATAAAGCAGACGCAGCCGGCCCGAAGGGCGAGTCCTGCCCCAGCTATAAAGAAAGCCTTATCAGTTTATCTGGTAAGGCTTCAGTTTTTTTAATATTATACCGGCAATCAGACGCAGGACTCGAAGTTGAAGGAACGCCGAGCAGGTGCGAGGATAAAGCAGACGCAGCCGGCCCGAAGGGCGAGTCCTGCCCCAGCTATAAAAAAGCCTTATCAGTTTATCTGGGAAGGCTTCATTTTTTTAAACAATATTCCTGTTAAACACATGCAGGACTCGAAGTTGAAGTGAGCGCGCCAAAGGCGAAAAGGCGACAGGCGGTCGCCGACAGCGAACGAAGACGCTATCGCTCCATCCCTGCGGGAGTGCTTCGCAAGTGTTCCATACCCTAACGCAGTTTCAGGATTCATTTATCTTATCAGCCGGCAGGGCCTTTTTTCTTACCGCTGTACAGTGCGGAAAATATCACGAGATTGTTTGAAATTTTGGATGATTTAATATCTACAATGCTAGTACTAACTTAATTCCTAGAGAAATTTCATTCATAGACGATTCTGATAATACAGATACATGTTCAAGCAATCTTATTTTATCTATGACTGTAATTTGAGGAGCTATTACAACAGAATCTTTTGATAATTTTGATTCTTTACCTGATAAAAGATAGTTACCTGGAAAATCAGCCAACCTTAAATTTGTAGTAAGTGGAATTACAATAGTGGTATTCATATCACTGTTGTTAAAATCATCAGACTGGATAATTACAGCGGGACGACGCCAACCAGGTTCACTTCCTAATGGTTCTCCAAAATCAACCCACCAAATGTCACCACGTATCATTTTTTGTTAACTCCCTGATAGAACTTAATGATGCTTTTTCCATAGTTTTGAATTCAGCAAAAGCATCTGGATTTTTTTGAAGAAAATCATTAATCCTATTTGTAACAGAGATATCTTTTTCTTTTGTAGAATAAATAGAAGCTAAATACTGTACGTAGTGAGTAAGCTCTATGACAGCAGCTTCAGGCAATGAATTAATTGTCTTTTCTAATACATCGTATGGCATTTTCACCTCCAACAAGTTCTCTTTATCATAATATAACACAATTAATGAAAATAGACATCCACATTTTTTCATTAGCGCTGTGCAGGACGGCGGCTCCATTGCTTGCTCTGTTGCTTGAGCAGCGTCGAAACCACCAGAGCAAACAATGGAACGGCAGCGGAACCCGGAACATAGTGACCGACAACGAATGTTGACGGGAACGCTCGTGGGGGCTGTCCCCGTTTGCTCTGACAAAAACTAAAAAATTGTGAGTTCAACTCTGTATTATTGGCGCTCTGGTATTCCTATAATTATAGGCATCTCTAAAAAAAATTGGATGCAAGGGGAAAACCAGATGAAAAAATTTTTCAAAGCAATTTTTGCAGTTTTAGTAATCGCAATGACTATGACTATCATTTCATGTTCTGATTCTACAGAGGGCGATTCTGATCTATTAGGAAATACAAATTCAAGCTATCACATGCATTACTTCTATACAAAATACGGGGTTAAAGCTGCAATGATAAGAAGTCCTGAAAATTCAAATGTTGGTATTTTGGCAACTTCAGATTCTGGAGACTTATATGAAAGCACATTTGTTCAGCTTGTGAAAATCAAGACTGGAAATACCTATACATTTAAAGGCTCCAAAAATGAAACTGTATATGAAGTTAAGGGAGTGGTTGAAGCAGTTCCAAATGGAACAACAAATGATTCATTTACTGTTCAATACGCCAGCGATGCAATGAAGAATCTGGGTTTTGTTGAAGGCAAATCTATTCAGCATTGGACCGAATTAAATAAAGATGACTTTGTTTATTAAAATATAATCCGCTGCCCATGCTTTTGAGACAGTGGATTTTTTTATAGAATGAATATAATGAGAAAAATATTTATTTTATTTTTACTGTCTTTGACGGCTTCACTTTTTGCATTTGACAGACAAAGCATAATTCACGGTGCGGCAACTTCTTTTGATGGAGAATGGACTGCAATCAGCGTTTTAAATGACGACGCGCTGGATTTGGACAACAGGGAAAGCGTTTGGATTTACAGGACAAATGCACATTGGGATTTTCCATTCTGCTTGATTTCATTCAAATCGCAAAAGGGCTGGTCACTTCCGTCTGTCTGCTATGACAAGGAAAATGATTCTTTTATTGTCTACCACCATTGCTGGACAAGAGAAAATAATGACGGCGGATTTTTTGAATTTCCAAGGGTGAACGGAAAATACAATCCCAATGAATTTTTTTATTCCGATGCAATTTCAAACATGGGAGTTGCCCGGCTGTTCAGCAATGACTGTGGAATTTACATCGCAGGTATTTATGGCGAATGGTCGGGAAAAGAAGATCGGAACACAAAAATTTTCAAACTCAAACGGGACAAAAACAAATTGATTCCGGAAGAAATAGATTCATTAAAAAATATGGAATTTGCACATTTGGACTGGCGGAAAAATAAATTTTCCATGGATGATCCAACATTCAGGCAGGTGATTTTTTCAACTTCCAAAGGAATAATTGCAATGGATGCAAATGAATCCGACTGGCATCATTTTAACTGCAAAACGGAAACGCTCACTACCTTTTCATCAAAAGAAGAAGCGTTTTTGTACGATGGAAGTTTATCAGAAACTGAAAATTCAAATTTTCCCATAGTTCAATTCATTCTTGTTTTTACGATTTTAATCCTTGCAATTTTTGCTTTGATATTGATTTTCAAGCTGAAGCAAAAAAATGCAATTCCACAGCAAATCGGCAGAAAAGAAAAGAATCAATTCATATTTTCGATTCAGGAAAAGGAAAGGGCAAAAATCAGCCGCGATATTCACGACACTGTTGTTCAGGACATTCGGGTTATCCGTCTGGAAACTGAAAATCTTAAGGTTCATGATGAATCAAAAAATCTTCAGCACAAAATCGAAGATATTGCCACGGACTGCATCATCAAGCTGAGGAACATCTGCTACAATCTGGCTCCTGCCGAGCTTGTAAATCATTCGGAAGGTGATTCTTCAAAAATAGAACTTGTTTCAATTATAAATTCTTTGGCTCAGCAGTTCTCAAAGAAAACCCATGTTCCATGTCATGTCGGAGTTGCAGAAGGTTTTGAATATCCGGTTTTGAAAAGGGAAGTTACGCAGAATCTTTTTAGGGTTGTTCAGGAAGCACTCACCAATATTGAAAAGCATTCCTACGCAACGCAAACTTCAATTTTCATAAAAAATGAGAATAACAGCATTGTGATTTATATTACGGATGACGGAATCGGCTGTTCGCAGGAAACAATAAACCACAGCTTGAACAGCAACGAGCATCTTGGACTTCGCTCTATGCATGACAGAATTGAATTAATCGGAGGCAAGATTGAATTCATTTCAAGTCAGGATGATGGAATGGAAATAAGAATTGAAATTGCCGTAAACTAAAAAAAATGAAAAATGTTCTATATATTATCGACGATCACAATATGGTCAGGAACGGTTTGAAAAGCTGGCTTGAATCTCACACTGAATGGAAAGTCTTAAAAGATTTTGACAATGGCAAAGACTGTCTTTCATTTCTTTCTGCATTGAATTCAGAAAATGAACTCTTCCCGGAGATACTGATTGTCGATGTCCAGCTTGTTGGCGAGAATGGATTTAAAATTGTAAGAGAGGTCAATGAAAAATTTCCGCAGATAAAATGCGTTGTGTATTCAATGTTTGATACGGCGGGTTTTGTTTTGCAGGCAAAAGATTCAGGAGCAAAAGCATACATTTCAAAAATCGCAAAGGAAGAAGAACTTGCCGCCTGCCTTGACCTGGTTCAAAAAGGCGATACATATCTTGAGGAGCGAATGATTCAAACCCAGAACAAAATCGAATCAATCGTAACGATGCTTTCAAAACAGGAAAAAAATATTTTTGAGGCAATACTGCAGGGCAAATCCAACCAGCAAATCTGCGATGAACTTTTTATAAGCAGCCGCACAGTTGAAAACTACACAAGCCGCTTATATTCAAAAATCAGCGTAAAAAACCGAGAAGAACTGATAGAAAAATACAGCAAATGAAAAATCCCCCTCGGTTATAACCGACGTAACCAACGGAGACAGACCTCTTGGTAGACACTCGAATTATATATTTGCAACGGTTAAGAAAATTTCTTGCCAGTGTGCGCACAATATATTGTATTTTTGGCTGTGTCCGGAAATTATATTGCTGCGCCGATTGAGAGCTTCGCTTCACCCACACGCACTTTCTATGGGTTCATGTCGAAATTAAGCAGGATACACAAAATATGTGGTAGTTTCGACAGGCTTAATCACTACGCATCATGTAGCAACACTTTCCACGGACATAGCCATATTTTTATCAGGGGCATTTATATGCTTGCAAATATTAATATTAAGACTGACACTGAACTAAAAAAACAGGCAGATTCTCTTTTTGCAGATTTGGGAATGAATATGACAACAGTCCTAAATATCTTCATGAGATAGGCTGTTAGGGAAAATAGAATTCCTTTTGAAATTACCATAGAGCCGTTCTCTTCTTTCTGTAAAAGATGCCTATCCCAAAATTCTTCTAGCCCAAACAAAGCACGAAGCATCACAGCACGAAGGAATAAGAATCATAGACATTGCTCAATGACTTTTGCATTATGCGTGAGGGATTGGAGTAGGGGATACCTACGGATTTTGTGACTGAGGGATTGGAATACGGAACTCCCGGAGTGCAACGGAGGGATGAGCCGCGGCAGACGGCGAAGACGCCCGCAGGGAGCAGACAGGACGTCTGCGACTGGAGGGCGAGTCCTGCCCCAGCTATATAAAGAAAGCTTCTTACCAAAGCTGCAAATGAAGAAACATCTGCAAAGCTTTCCGTACTTCAGAAATAAATTGGTGTGAGTTTTTGAATCTTTTTTATCCTGGGCATGCCCTGTCAGCTGGCTCTTTTTATGCTATAATAATTATGATTATTTACTTGGAGCAAATCAAACATGATTACCGGCGAAATTAAAAACAAAATAGATTCAATTTGGGACGACTTCTTTAGTGC
>JAZLGN010000038.1:0-2852 GCA_045616325.1 Treponema sp. | reverse complement strand
CAATGCATTGAATTTCCAGGGACCTACCTGTATAATCGGAACTGTTATGATTGAACTTGTTGCATTTTTGGGAAACTACGGAAGGGAATATGCGGATACACGCCACAATGTTGCATGGATGTATGAAGACAGCCTTCCATTTGCAAACCGCATAAGCTGGCAGTCAAAGTACAAGTCTGACTTTTGTTCAGCAGACTACGATGAATTTGCCCGCTGGCTCAAGGATGCAGCCTTGATCAGGGAACGGGACAACGGTACATTGCCTATTCCCGATGAAGCACCGAAGAAGATTTACTTCATGAAGCCAATGACCTACATGAACTTAAGTGGAGAGGCCATTGGGGAAGCTGCCCGGTTCTTTAAGATTCCGCCGGAAAACATCCTTATTGTTCATGACGAAATTGAACTTCCCCTTGGAACCGTTGGCCTTAAGTGGTCTGGCGGTCTTGGCGGTCATAACGGCCTCAGGTCCATGAAGAACGTCTTTGGAACCCAGGATTTCTGGCGCATAAGGATTGGAGTCGGCAAGCCGGCCAATGGCAATGTTGCAGATTACGTCCTCGGTTCATTTACTGCAGATGAAAAGATTGTCCTCTCCCAGGTTTTTGCCATGATGAATCCAATGCTCGCAAAATTCCTTACGTCAAAAGATGCCACAAGGCTCCAGAAGGACTGGAACAAGAAAAAGCTTGTTGAAGTGTAGGAAACAGGATTTTTTCGTTCAGTAAGGCGCTTTTTTTTAGCATAAATATTCAACTAACACCCTGTCCGGGTTTTCCATGAGGCCATTTGAAAAGGATTAGGCGAAGAAATCCGCCTGTGACAGGTATTCACCGCTACACTTTTACCCGCAAGAAAAAAACAATAATTTCGCCATATTTTTTGAAAGCATAAAAATCTAGAATGCCTCCTGTAGTTCCTGAAACAAGTTCAGGGTGACGAGTATTCTGTCGTGCTGGCAATTAGTCCGTCATGCTGAACGGGTTTCTCGTTATGCAAAACGAATCTGTCATGCTGAACTTGTTTCAGCATCTTATTCAGAAGATCCCGAATCAAGTTCGGGATGACAGTACGTACAGGAGGTAAAAATGAAAAAGAATCTTACCGTAAAAAGACGTCTGGTTCAGAATGCAGTTCTAATGGACATTGTAAAAAACCGTCTTGCGGATAGCGCAACTTCTACCGTACCAGAAATTCTTTCAAGACTGGGTTCACGGCTCACAGGTTTAAGTGAAAATGAAGTTCGTGAACAGCGCAGTCACTTTGGCAAAAACGCCATTACCAAGGGAAAAAAGAAATCCCTTGGCCGCCGCATTGCCGAAGCATTCATCAATCCTTTTACTGCAATCTTGATTGCCCTGGCCTTGGTTTCTGCCGCCACAGATATGATTTTCCCGGCCCTCAGTATGCTTGGGAACACACCGGAAGATTTTGATCCGCTTACAGTCATCATCATTCTGACAATGGTTGCGCTTTCGGGCACTTTGCGTTTTGTTCAGGAATCTCGCAGTGGAAATGCCGCAGAAAAGCTTCTTGCCATGATTACAACAACCTGCACCGTTACCCGCCGCAATCAGCCAAAAATGGAATTACCTTTGGACGAAGTTGTTCCCGGGGACATCATTCATTTAAGCAGCGGAGACATGATTCCATGTGATGTTCGTATTCTTGAGGCAAAGGATTTTTTTGTAAGTGAATCAAGTTTGACCGGCGAAAGCGAAGGTGTTGAAAAAACTTCTGAAAAATCTGACACAAAAGACCAGCTTACAGATTATAAAAATATTGCCTTTATGGGTTCTTCCGTAATTTCTGGAAGTGCTACAGCCGTGGCTGTTACAACTGGTGACACTACCCTTTTTGGTACTATGGCAAAAAACATAAGTGAAGAAAGTGTAGAAACAAGTTTTTCAAAAGGCGTTAATTCTGTCAGCTGGGTTTTAATCCGTTTTATGTTTGTAATGGTTCCTGTGGTTTTTGTGATTAACGGAATTACAAAAGGCGACTGGCTTCAGGCATTTTTGTTTGCAATTTCCATTGCAGTAGGACTCACCCCAGAAATGCTTCCTATGATTGTAACAACCTGTCTTGCAAAGGGCGCAGTTAGCATGAGCAAGAAAAAGACCATTGTAAAAAATCTGAACTCAATTCAGAATTTTGGTGCCATTGATATTTTGTGTACAGACAAAACCGGAACTTTGACTCAGGACAAGGTTATCCTTGAATATCACTGGAACACAAACGGAACTGAAGATACAAGAATCCTCCGCCACGCTTACTTAAATAGTTACTTTCAGACCGGCTACAAAAATGTAATGGACCTGGCAATCATTCACAAAACTGAGGAAGAAGAAAACAGCAATCCTGAGCTTCTGGATTTAAGCGAAAACTACGAGAAGGTTGATGAAATCCCATTCGATTTTACCCGCCGCCGACTTTCTGTTGTTGTAAAAGACCGTGACGGCAAAACTCAGATGGTAACAAAAGGTGCCGTGGAAGAAATGCTTGCAGTCTGCTCTTTTGTAGAGATGGATGGTGAAGTTCGTGCCATTGATGATGAAGTAAAACAGCGCATCTTAAAAACTGTAGATGATTTCAACAATGACGGATTCCGTGTACTTGCTCTTGCTCACAAAACAAATCCATCTCCTGTTGGAAAATTCAGCGTGGAAGATGAAAAGGACATGGTTCTTCTTGGCTACCTTGCATTCCTGGATCCGCCAAAGGAATCAACTGCAGAAGCAATCCGTGCCCTTAAAAATCACGGAGTTGAAACAAAGATTCTTACCGGCGACAACGAAAAAGTTACCCGCACAATCTGCCGTCAGGTTGGACTTAAAGTTAGCAACATGGTG
>JAZLGN010000037.1:0-18515 GCA_045616325.1 Treponema sp. | reverse complement strand
ATAGTGATAATAATGCCGGTGGTCATAGAGAGGTGGAAATACCCGTTCCCATACCGAACACGGAAGTCAAGCACCCCTGCGCCGATGATACTGCCAACAGCGGGAAAGTAGGTGACTGCCGGCTTTTTTCTTTTTAAATCCATCCCGGGCTGCCCCGGGCTGTGGAGCCCCCGTCATGCCGCCGGCTGCGGGAGACTGGTGCCGACTGCGGGAAACTGGGTGCGACCAGGGGGGAGCACGAAAGGACTGCCGGCTTTTTTCTTTTTAAATCCTTTTATTTAGTGTCTTCCCACAGTCAATGGAAGCAATAATAAAGGTGAAGCAGATAAAGCCCGTGGTTACAGTTATAGATTAGTAATTATTGATGAAATTGGACACCAGGTAAACATGAACTACCTTATGGATGAAGTATTACGCCCTTGCATGGCAGACTATGCAGATTCTGTATTGGTTTGTACTGGAACACCACCTAGGATTCCACATACTTGGTGTGAAAAGGCTTGGAATGATAAGACATTCAAGACCTACCATTGGAACATGTTTAACAACCCTCATATGCCAGACCCAGATGCCTTTATTGATGATGAATGTGAAAGTAAGGGTGTAACAAGGGAAAGTTCTTTCATTCAACGTGAATACTATGGAATACTGGGATGTTATGATACAGAAGCACAGGTATTCAAAGGAAGACATACCTATCTGATACCAAGTAGTCTTACTGAACTTCCTTTTACAAACATTTGTGTTGGTGTAGACTTTGGTTTTAGTGACTACAATGCAGTAGTGTCATTAGCTTATAATAAGAATACCAGACAGGCTTGGGTAATCAAGGAAAATAAGTTTAATCACGCAGACATTTCTACCATTGTATCTGTGATAAAAGAACATGATGAAGCAGCTAAAGCGGCGCTTCTATCTAAAGGTATAGACCCAGAAGTAGATGTATTTTGTGATAACAATGAAAAGTCTATAATTGCGGAATTGAAGCGTAACTATGGTGTCAGGGCATATCCAGCTTGGAAACATGACAAAGCAATGGCTATCGAACAGTTGGCAGAAGAACTTAGAACTGGCAGAATGAACATTCCATTGCACGGTACCTTGGATGACGAAATGGACAGTATTCTTTATAAACGTGATGAAGGAACGGATGCAATCCTGCCTGAATTGGATGAAGAACTAGGTGTTCACCCAGACATTATGATGGCACTACTTTATGCTAGCAGACAATACTTCCACGAACTTGGTTTGGAAGCAGGTGGTGAAAGTAAAGATAAAAAAACTGGTGAATTGCAGTAAAAACAATAACGGCTCGTCGAAAGACGGGCTGTATTTATATAAAAATATGATAAAATGTATTGGATTTACAGGGTAATTGGCATGAATGTTTATAATATACTAACTAGAAAGAGGTGAACGAAATGCAGATGAATCCAAAATACTGTACGGTTATAAACGGAAAGGAATACCCAAACTGGTCATTAAAGTCAATTGAAGAATCGTCCCATTGGGACTTAAAAATGCGTGCATGCTGGTATGAATTATGCAAGCTGTTCGTGGACTACCGCAAGAATCCAGAAGACTGGGTTGAAAGAATCAGGAATTCTAAAAACAGTTACGGATGGAAACATTCTGACGACCCAGACATGTATTTTCATTATTACATTTCAGATGATTTTTTCTATGCAAAATGTAATGTCAAGGGACTTAATCTTGATGAAAAAGCAGAGGCTCCGTTATCCGACCTTACCAACCGTCAGATAATCGAAGCCCTTCTTGATAATGCTTTTGATAAGCTGTATCCTCAAATGTCCGTCAGGAAACTTAAGGAATACTTAAAAAACTACTAGTTCTTGATGATGTTATGTATTGGCTGACAAAAAAAATACTCTTAAGGAGGAGTACGATGTTGGCCAAAATAAAAGAAAAGGATGTCATCGACCAGTTGCTGGACCAGATTGATTTCCACAGGATGGCAGCAGAAGATCTATTGTCAACGCCGGCGAGAAATTTCCTAATTTTGCCGGTTTAAAATTTCCGGCCAGTCTACCTGCGCCTGATGGACAGGTTCCGTCTCAAAACGAATTGTCGCTTTCTGTGATTCTTCTTTTCTGATTTTGGTTATGAATTCGCGGACGATTGAGGATTTCTCCTGGAAGCCAATTTTCTGGAGCTTTTCATAGATTCTTGCTCCGTTGATTTCAGGATTTTCCCTTACCAGTGATTCAATGAACGGCTTGTATTCGTCCAGAATACTTTTTCTGACAGGAGATTTTCTTTTTCGTGGCATTTGCTTTAACCACGTTCTGATGGTTCTTTCCGAACGTTCAAGCTGTTCCGCAATATGTTTTTGGGTGAAACCTTGTGCTTGCAATTCATGCGTCTTTAGCATAAATTTCTCCATGAGGTTCGATGCTCCTTTTATGTTGGTGTGGTAACAAACATTTTAAGGTTTTTCGAACCTCTTTTTATATGCCTGAAAGCGGAATTTTCTCGCCGGCATTTTGCGGAAGTTTATCACTGGCAGCTACATTTCAGCCTGAGAAAGGTAACAAAAAACAAATCAAGTTTTCTGGATGACGATTCGATATACAAGATAATGTATCTGGCAAAAAAAAACGCTTTTACCCAGATGGACGATGTCCATAAAGGAATTAACAGGGAAACTAGGTGACTGCCGGCTTTTTTATTTTTAAATCCACTGGCGGTGGGCCTAGGCTGCGGAGCTCCCGTCATGCTGCCGGCTGCGGGAAACTGGGTGCGAATGGGAACTTCTGGGTTTAGTATGGAAAGTTGATTCCAAGATTGACTTTTTCATTTGCCGATGGAAGTTGAATTGCGGCTGTTGTTACTGTCTGGTCGTAGATGTCCGTGAGACGAATGATTATTGCTTCGGGAATTCTAGATCTTGGCTCGAGACTGTAAGAATTTGTTCTTTCTATGATTGCCATCTGGTTGAATGTGGCTCCACCATCGATAGAGCATTCCACCTTTTTAAGCGGGTAGCGCATGTTGTAGAATAGTCCTTTAAGATAATATGAAGATAATTCTGATGTCATGAAGCTTATATTTTTTTCCGTTGGATAGGGAACGGTCTTGCAGGTCATGCTTAATATGCCGATGCTTTTATGGGCCAAAACGCTGAATGTCGATTCTTCAAGGTCAAAGTAATAGTTTTCACTTGTTATTCCATTACCATTTGGAACTTGTGATTGAGGACATAGGTCTGTGACAATCATATTTATGGTATTTCCGTTGGCTGTGATTTGTATGGCGGATCCTGCAGGGAATGTGTTGTACTTGTATTCAGAAACTGCACATTGATACCAGCCGGATTCCATTTCAGGGATGGGGAAATGAACGGAGAGATGGGCATCATGATATGTCACATAGCCTGAGAATGGACTGGATTCACGACCTGTTGGTGATGTGGGCTGAGGCGGTGGAGTTTGTATTGGATCTGTAGGGTTGTTTGTGTCAGAAGCTGGGGAGGATGCAACTTGTGAAGGCTTGGCTTGTGGTTGAACTGTGATTTCATCATCATCGTCTGATGTTGAAAATATGTTGCATGCACTTATGAGAAATACTGCGATTGTAATGGAAAATAAGAATGCAAGTTTTCTTATTGTTTTCATGTTTATCTCCTGAAAATTTTGGATAGTTTTATTTCATAAATGAATTATAAAAAAAAATGATTTTGTAAAGAATATAATGAAAAGAAGCGATTTATAAAGCGGCAGAAGACGGGGAGCTTGGGGTAAGGCCCGCGCGCAGCCATGGCGGCGCGCGGGATGTTAAGCTGATTATGTGTTTGGGACTTGCAAGATTTGCTCAATAAGAAACTGGAAATTCAATGCGAGATAAACTGCAGCTGCCATAAGTTCAGGAATGCATTTTTACGAATGGGTGATTTCTGCGGCCTTGGCCTTTACGGCTTCGTAGAGCTTTGCAGCATCGTTTTTGTTTTCCGTGATGATGCGTACAAAAACTGATCCTGCAACTACTGCTTCCACTGAATCTGCAAGGGCTGCTGACTGGACTCCGTTTGATATTCCAAATCCGCCGTAAATCCTGCTTCCACCGGCACTTACTTTTTTGAGGAAGCTTATGGTTGCCTCATCAATTTTTGTGTCGGTTCCCGTGATTCCGGTTCTGAGGGCGGCATAGATGTACGGGAATCCTGCATTGGCAAGCTTTGAAAGGCGTTCTTCGCTCATGCTTGGGGCAGCTACCGGTATGTTTATCATTCCGTTGGCCCTGCATGCTGCCGTTAGTCCTTCGTCATAGTCAAATGGAAGGTCAGGTATGATCATTCCCTTTACTCCGGCGGCGGCTGCCTTTTTGCAGAAATTTTCCACGCCAGGAGTGTAGATGAGGCTGCCGTAGCTCATGAGGTAAATTGGGACTTCAGGGAATTCCCCATGGATTTTTGCGATGAAGTTGAGGCCGTCTGCAGTCCTGTACTTTCTGTTGAGGACTTCGGTGCATGCTCCCTGTATGGCAGGACCGTCTGCACTCGGGTCGCTGAATGGAAGCTGTATTTCAAGAATGTCGGCACCGCCTGCAATGAGGGCACGGGCTGCGGTCATTGCAAGTTCGTCTGTTGGATAGCCTGCAACCAGATGTGACATTAACTTTATTTTTTCTGACATAGTTTGTTCTCCATAAGTTTTAACGGGGCGTTGCGGGGTGTCCCCGCAGAAGGGGTAGTGGCTGTCTAACTAGACAGCCACGTAGGGGAAGGCTTTCCCCCCATTGTTTTTCAATGATCCTTCATGAGGTCGGCGTTGTGAATGTCCTTGTTTTCTTCCAGGCGCCTGAGTTCTGAAATTAGGAACTGCTTCCATTCGTCGGGGCGGAATACTGGGCATGTGATGAAGATGTCCTTGTCTCCGCGGCCGCTCATGTTTACGATGATTACGTCATCCTTGCTTAATTTAGGGGCAAGCCTGATTGCTTCGGCTCCGGCGTGGGAACTTTCCATTGCAAAGAGAATTCCTTCGTTTTTGGCAAAGAACTTGAGTGCGTCCAGGGCTTCCCTGTCAAGTGCCGATGTGAATTCGATGCGGCCCTGTGCCCCAAGTGTTGCAAGCTGGGGGCCGATTCCGCAGTAGTCGAGTCCTGCCGATATTGACCTGGTTTCCAGTGCCTGTCCGTCGTCGTCAAGGAGGAATCGCGACTTGTATCCGTGCATGATTCCTTCGCGGCCTGCGTTGCCTGTCATGCGGCTTGCGTTTTCCCCTACGTTTGGTCCTATGCCACCTGCTTCTACTGCAATGAGGCGCGGTTCCTTTTCATCGATGAATGGTGCGAAGAATCCGATGGAGTTTGATCCGCCGCCACAGCATGCGATGAGGGCTGTCGGCTTGATTCCCCTTTCTGCACACTGTCGCTTTACTTCCTTTCCGATGATGCTCTGGAATTCGCGCACCATGTCAGGGAATGGGGCCGGTCCCAATGCTGATCCAAGAACGTAGTGTGTTGTGTCCGGGTTTGCTGCCCAGTCGCGCATGGCTTCGTTTACTGCGTCCTTTAGGGTGCGGCTGCCTGATGTTACTGCGTGTACTTTTGCCCCGTACATTTCCATTGCTGCTACGTTTGGCTGCTGGCGCCTTACGTCAACTTCGCCCATGTAGACCGTGCAGTCAAGCCCCAGCTTTGCACATGCGGCTGCCGTTGCAACTCCGTGCTGGCCTGCACCTGTTTCTGCGATGATGCGCTTTTTTCCCATGCGCTTTGCAAGGAGGCACTGGCCGATGGCATTGTTTATCTTGTGGGCGCCTGTGTTTGCAAGTCCTTCAAGCTTTACGTAGATTTTTGCTCCGCCGAGAAGCTTTGTTGCCGTTTCTGCATAAAGGAGTGGTGTTTCGCGGCCGATGTAGTCCTTCTGGATTGTCTCAAGTTCCCTTACGAAGGAAGGGTCAGCCATGGCTTCCTTGAAGGCAATTTCCAGTTCATCAAGAGGGCGGCGCAGAACTTCTGCCACGTACTTTCCGCCATAATTGTCAAAAAATCCATTTTCTGAATGTGCCATATTTTTTCCTTTTATTTCAGATTGGAAAAGAAATTTTCCAGTTTTGCATAGTCTTTTTTTCCGGGTTCTGATTCAACACCGCTTGCGCAGTCCATGAGTTCCGGATTGAATTGTGCCTTTATTGCTGCTGCGTTGTCCGGTGTGATTCCGCCTGCAAGCCAAAGCCTGTATTTTTTCTGTACCTTCTGTACAAGTTCCGGTGAAACCTGCTTTCCTGTTCCGCCGATTTTTCCCTGGGTCTGGGCGTCAACAAGGACTCTTGGTTCTCCCATGTCAAAGAGGATGTCCAGGTTCCTTATGTCGTCGTCGCATGTTATGTTGATGGCGGCATAGTGGGGAAGGGAGCGCAATTCAGGGTCTGCAAGGAACTTTCGTGCGCACTTCATCGTATGAAGCTGGAGGACATGGAGGATGCCTTCCCTTACGAGCCTTATGGCTGCCTGGGCTTCCGGGTCTTCTGGATCCACGATTACGCCTACAAGGGTCTTTCCCTTTGCTTCCTGCGAGAGGCTGAAGTCCCTGACGGCAGTTTCTTCGGCGTGCCTTGGGGACTTGTTCCAGAAGATGAATCCCAGGAAGTCGGCTCCAAGCTGGGCGGATTTTTCTGCATCAATTGCATTTGTAAGTCCGCAAATCTTTACGTGGAGTTTTTCCTTTTCTGCTGAATAGGCGTTCCAGAAGCGGGCGTTGGAAGTTTCTCCGGATTTTGTGAATGCATCTACAAGATCCCTTCTGATCTGGGGATTCTTTGCTGCAGCTTCTCCGAGGAGCATTCCTGCAAAACCGAGGCTTCCTGCAAAGGCTGCACTTTGTGGAGTCCTGATTCCGCTTTCGAATATTACCCGAGCGTCAGGTCCGAGAACCCTGCGGATCTTGGAAAGCATGGTGCTTGGAGTAAGCAGGTCGATGGTAAAGTCCCTGAGGTCGCGGCTGTTTACTCCTGCAGCGATGTACTTTCTGTCAACCTGTCCTACAACCTGGGCAAGCTTTTCCACATCTTCGTCAAGGCGCAGTTCAACCAGGGCTGTAAGTCCCAGTTCCTGGCATTTTTTTGCCATGGAGATCATCTTCTCCGTTGTCAGGATGCGTGAAATGAGGAGGACTGCATCGGCACCTGCCCGGTATGCAATTTCCACTTCCTTTTCGTCAATGAGAAAATCCTTTCTGAGGACGGCAGGTCCTGTTTTACCTGTCTGAGTTTCAAAGTCGTCGACGGCCCTGCAGACATTCATCAGGTCCTGCAGGGTCCCCTTGAAGTAGTTTGTCTCCGTGAGGCAGGAAATTGCAGCAGCCCCTGACTGGGCATAGGAGAAGGCTGTGGCTGCGGAATCAAGGTCCGGCGCAATGTCTCCCTTGCTTGGGCTTGCACGCTTTACTTCCAGGATGACGCCCTTTGAAGATAGGAATGGATGAATCTTGCGCTGTCTTTTTTCTGGAATCTTGAATCCAAATTCCCAGCCGGACTGTTCAATGTCCTTTTTGCGGCGGTTAACTATCTCGTCTAAAATGTTTCTTTCTGACATATTTTCCTACAGGCTGTTGCTTACTTCCTGGATCTGCTTGAGCTTTGCCAGTGCGCGTCCGTCATCGATGGCTGCCATGGCTGCATCATAACCTTCCTTGAGGGTACGGGCTTTTCCGGAAATATACAAGAGGGCTCCGGAATTTAATGCGACTGCATAGCGGATTGTCCTGCGTCCTGCTCCCTTGAGAACTTCCATGCCAAGGGCTGCGTTTTCTGCACCGTTACCGCCCATGAGCTCGTTTTCGTCTGCATCGGTAATGCCGAATTTTGCAGGGTCGATTATGAACTGGGATTCCTTTCCCTTTTCGTCAATTACAAATGCGTGGGTAAGGGCGCATGGCGAGATTTCATCGTAGCCGTCATCGGAGCAGATTACCATCACGCGCTTTGCTCCAAGGGATTTGGCAGCATGGGCATAGTCGTTCATGAGGGATTTGGAATATACGCCGAGAACTTCGTATTCTGCGCTGGCTGGATTGAGAAGAGGCCCCATGATGTTGAATATTGTCTTTATTCCGAGGGCCTTGCGTACCGGTGCTGCAAAGCGCATGGCTGCATGGTAGACTGGGGCCATAAGGAAGCCGAATCCCGTTTCGTCCACGAGTTTTGCAGTCTGCTCAGGTTTTGCCATGATGTTGAGGCCAAGGTTTTCGTAGAAATCGGCAGCCCCTGATTTTGATGAAACTGCACGGTTGCCATGCTTTGCAACACTCTGGCCGCAGCTTGCAGCGATGATTGCCGAAAGGGAAGAAATGTTGAAGCTTCCCTTGCCATCGCCGCCTGTTCCCACGATTTCTGCAAGTCCCTTTGACTTGCATGGGAAAGGAGTCTTTACCTTGAGAAGTGCCTTTGCACATCCTGCCATTTCTGCAGCTACAGGTCCCTTTGCGCTGAGGGCCACGAGAATTGCAGCCATGATGCGTTCGTCCATTGTTCCTTCGGCAACTATTTCCATGAAGGCCTGAGCCTGTTCTTCCGTAAGGTCCTTTCCTGCAAGAAGCTGGTTAAGATAATCCTGTGACGGGAAATTCTCGCGGTGGTAGTTGAGGAATCCCTTTATAAGCTGCTGGCACTGTTCGCTGGCAATTGATTCCGGGTGGAACTGGATGCCTTCGATGGGAAGGGTCTTGTGGCGGATGCCCATGATGTCTCCGTCCTTTGCGCGGGCAGTAACTTCAAATTCTGCAGGCAATGTGGATTCGTCGATGACTAGGGAATGATAGCGTGTGTACTTGGCTGTCTTTCCGATCATCCTGAAAAGTCCGCGGCCGTCAAGGTCAATGTCTTCCACGATTCCGTGCTTGATGAATTTTGCGCCTATGATTTTTGCGCCGAAGGCTTCGCCAATGGACTGGTGGCCAAGGCATACTCCGAGGATTGGAATTTTTCCTGCAAAGTAGCGGATGGCTTCGATGCTTACTCCTGCCTGGCTTGGGTTTCCAGGTCCGGGGGATATTACAAGGTAACTTGGATTCATGGCTGCAAGTTCTTCCACCTTGTATTCGTCGTTGCGCACAACCTTTATTTCTTCCTTTGTGGCAACCTGGAATGCCTGGACTACATTGAATGTAAAACTGTCGTAGTTATCAATAAAAAGTATCATTTTATTCTCCTGAATGTCTGTATCTTTTTTTTGCGTTAGGGTATGGAGTGGTGCCGGAGGCAGTGATGGGGATGTCATTTGAAAGTCCATGGAGTGGGCTGGACCTGACTGTTTTTTTGCAGGCTCATTGACTGACACAGCCATTTTTTTGACATCCACATTACCGCGCGCAGCAAGCCACGGAACACCCGACCGGTTGAAAACCGGGAACGCCCTATTTAGTAAGGGTGTCGATGAGGGCACCAAGTTTTTCGCATGTTTCCGTGAATTCACGCTCCGGGTTTGAGTCGTAGACAATTCCGCCGCCGGCCTGGAGTGAGTACACGTTGCCCTGCCTGAGGGTGCTGCGGATGGTGATGCAGAAATCAAGGTCACCGTTGCACTGGACGTAGCCTACTGCCCCTGCATAGAAACGGCGCTTTGTCTTTTCAAGCCCGCTTAAGATCTGCATGGCGCTGATTTTTGGAGCACCTGAAACTGTTCCTGCCGGGAAAGATGCACGGAGAACCTGGATTGGCTTTACGCCTTCGCGGACGAAACCTTCCGTGTTTGACACGATGTGGATGACGTGGCTGTAGAGCTCGCATTCCATGAACTGCGGTACCGTTACGCTGCCTTCCTTGCATACGCGGCCAAGGTCGTTGCGTGCCAGGTCAACCAGCATAAGGTGTTCTGCACGTTCCTTTGGATTTGAGACAAGTTCCTGCTTGAGGGCTTCGTCTTCTGCGTCGGTGGTTCCGCGGTGGATTGTTCCTGCAATGGGATGGATGCTGGCCTTTCCGTTTCTTACGCGGACGAGGCTTTCTGGGCTTGCACCGGTGAGCTGGAAGTCGCCGAAGTCAATGTAGAAAAGGTATGGGCTTGGGTTTACCTTGCGGAGCTTTCCGTAGACTGTCATGGCGCTTGCATCGCATTCAATCTGCACGCGGCGGCTTGGTACTGCCTGGATTATGTCGCCTGCAATGATGTGCTTCTTGAGGGCCTCGACTTTTTCGATGTATTCCTTCTTTGATTCTTCCAGGTCCGTGAGCATCTTGTACTCGAAGTGTGTAGGCGGTTCTTCCACGTAGGAGAAGTCCATGTCGTTCATGCGCTTGATTAGGCGGTCGATGGCAGACTGGAGGTCGATCTGGTGTTCGTTGTAGTTGAGGCCGAAGATGTGCATTGTTTCCGTAAAGTGGTCGAAGACGATGTAGATGTGTCCTGCGATGAAAAAGCTTTCCGGGATCTTGAGCTCGTCCTTCTGCTCGAAGAACTTGATGTTGTCGCAGCGTGCGGCGAATTCATAGCTCAGGTATCCAAGGCCGCTGGCAGGAATCGGGATTTCTGCGTTGGCTCCCGTGGCTGGGGTCTTGTTCTGTTCTGCAACGTAGAGGACTGCGTCCAGGATGTCGGCTTCCTTCTTGTGGCCGAGGGCGTCGCGGCTGTCTGCCCTTGATGAATCAAATGGTATGCGCTTTCCGTCTACGAGGAATGCAACTCCGTCTTCATCCTGGATTACCTTGAAGGCTTCTTCCGTCATTAAGATTGAATATCTTTCGCGACCCTTTGCAAAGCTTGCGGATTCCAGGATTGCTTTTGCTCCGATTTTTCTTGCCAGTGAATATGGAGTGTAGCGTTCGCTGGAAAGGCTTTTGTAAAGGGAATCTGTTCTCTTGTCCATAGGGGCTCCGGTTAGTTTGTTTTTTTTTGCCTTTGGAATGTCAGGATGCCAGAGGCGTTGTTTTTTTTCGGTGTTACTACTTATAGTAACAGTTTCTATTTATAGTAACATTAGAAAATGTTTCTGTCAATAGAAACAGTAAGGAAAATGGAGAAATTTTTGGGGAGGGAGGGGGATTTTGTGTCGGGCTATGGTTGATGCCAGGCTGATTTATGTTTGCTGCCCGGTCGTATCTGGCTGCCTGCCTAGTCGCGGAATTCTACAAGTTGGTCAAAGGACTTTCTTGGGCGTGGGGGAGGATTTTCTGCGGCATGGCCCAGGGCAACGATTCCTGCTATCTGGCTGTCGGTGCCAAGTTCACGGGCCAGCTCTTCGTAGGCAAAGCATGTGTTGGCAATCCAGAGGCTTCCAAGGCCTTCCTCGGTTGCCGCAAGGATCAGGTTTTCCACCGATGCACCTATGGAAAGGGTGTTGCAGATTTCAGTTATGCGGTCCTCTGGTTCCAGCGGCAGGAAAGGACTTGAATCTTCCGTATTGAGGATAACTATGAGGACAGGACTTTGCTCCATTATTTTTGCCGTGTTTTTTGCGTCTGCAAGCCCATTGCGGAATTCCGGGATGCGCATGTTGCCCGTGATTTCCCTCTTGATTCCATCGTTCATGGCCTTGAGGATTTTGTCCCGTGAGGCGCCCGTGCATACGATGTATTTCCATGGCTGGCGGTTTTTTGCTGAAGGGGCCAGGAGGGCACACCGGAGGATTCTTTCGTTTGTTTCCCTGTCTATGTTCTTGTCCGTGTATTTTCTTATGCTTCTTCGTTCCTGAATTGCCTGAATTGCCGTCATGTTTGTTCGTCCTGTCTTTTAATGCATATCTTACCGCTTTCGTTTCGCGGCAGTTTTTCGTATTCTACATATTTTTTTGGAATGAATACAGGGGAAATCCTGCTGAATATGTCCCGGGGAATTGAGGAAGGCAGGTTTTTGCCTGCGATGTGGGCTACTATTATGGTTCTTCCTTCTGCCTGCTGGCACGATATGAATGCCTCTTCTATCTGGGGATGGCCTGTAAGGCATTGCTCGATGAGGCTTTTGGCGATTTTTTCCCCGTGAATGTTTATGACGTCGTCAGACCTGCCGGTAAGGTAAAGCATTCCGTTTTTAAGGAAGCCCGTGTCCCCTGTGTCGAAGTATTCTTCCCTGGTGCAGCTGCACGTAAGCCATGGTGACCTTACCAGAATGTGGCCGTGGGAATCTATGCGGACTTTTACGGAATCAAAGGTTTTTCCCACGCAGAATGGATCCATGGAAGACGGGTCTTTTAGCTGCTTGCAGGATATGTAGCTTGTTTCCGAGGTGCCATAATATAGAAGAATTCTTGCATTTGGAAAGGCTTTGCAGAAGGAATCACGCTGCTGCTGGGAAATAAACTGGGAACCGCATATTATGGTCTTTATCCCGGGAAAAGGAATTCCGGTTTTTGCAAGGTGATGAAGCTTGTCGGGAATCATGTATATGGTGTCGATTCCGTTTTCCGAGATTTCCCGGACCCAGATTTCTGCACGGAGGGTGCTTGAAATGTAGAGGAAGCAGGGCAGGAGCTTTGCCTCGAAAGCCATGTTAAGGTTGCCCGTGAATGCCAGGGATCCGTGGATGAACATCCTGGAGGAAGGGTCTATGCCAAAGGTCCTGTCCTGTTCCGGGAGGAAGTTTTTCCAGCTGTCCAATGTTCTGAAATAGATTTTTGGCCTGCCTGTGGTTCCGCTTGAGCATACGGCAAAGTCTGCTTCCGGGGGAATTGAAAGGTCATTGAGAAGTTCGTCGGGGAATGGTTCCGGTACAATGAGGGGAACTGTTTTCCTGCCGTCGGGGTTGCAAGGCTTACCGTAGGCATTGGAATCATCATGGCCGTTGAGGTTCTTGAATTCCTTGGGGATACCGAGTCCATTTAGGGAATCAAAAAAAAGCTTAAGCTGCAGCAAGGGATCTTTTTCCCTTATGACAAGGAGTTCTTTCATGGCCTAGTCCTGTTCCCTCTGGATCAATATGGCGGATGCCATGCCGCCGGCTGCTGGAATGGCTGCAATGCCAAGTTTTTCGTTGAATTTTTCCATGGCGCAGATGAGGTGCAGCATTATCATTGCTCCGCTTGCTCCGTAGGGGTGGCCGTAGGCCAGGGCTCCCCCAAAGGCATTTGATGGATTGCTGAATTTTTTCAGGTACAGGTTGTCTACGCATGCAAAGGCCTGGTTGTAGTCGATTCTGTCAATGTCCTGTGGCCGTAGGCCTGATTTTTCAAGGAGACCTTCGATTGCAACGACAAGACTTTCGGGGCTGAGGAATCTGTCGGCTCCGGTGGAACAGGCTTCTGCTATCTTATAGAAGGATTTTGTTGCGTTTGATTCGGTTTTGGACTTTTGTTTACTGGAAGAATCTGCCGGGTCAAAAAAGGCTAGTCTTTTTTTTGTCAGGGTGAGGAATGCAGCTCCGTCGCTAAAGAGACAGCTGGTGGCGGGGTTTATGATTCCCCTCTTGAGCACAGGTCCAAGCCTTAGGATGAACTCCCTTGAAATTGAAGGGCGGATAAGCTGGTCGGACTGTGCCCCAAGGCATGGAAGAATGATCCTTGACAGGTCTCCCCTTTGTCGTGCTGATTCTGCATTTTTGTGGCTTTCCGTCACTGACTGAACCATGTCTTCGGCTTTTATTTCGTACTTGCGGCAGGTTTCGTCTGCACCGCGGATCATGGAATTTTCTGAAAAGTCTTCCGGAATGAACTGTGCCGATTGGTAGCCATTGGAATCCCTTGAAGGGTCGTGGTTTGGATGGTTTGGGTTCCAGCTCCTGAGGCATCTTGTGGAAGCGCTTTCGGCTCCGCCTGCTACAGTGCACTGGCTCATGCCGCTTTTGATTCTTGCGTAGCCGCTTATGATGGCTTCAAGGCCTGAGGCGCACTGGGCGTCCAGGGAAATGCCTGCAACCGAGTCGTCCATTCCTGCACAAAGGAGTGCAAGGCGTGCAATGTTTCCGCCGCCGCCAGTTGCATTCCCGGCAATTACGGTGTCTATGGAAATGCCTTTCCTTGACGCATCAAGGTTTAGCTGCCTAAGGACGGCGGCGGCCAGGCTTTCTGCAGGAATATTTTTATAGGCCCTGTTTGCAGCCCCAATGTATGTGCGAAGTCCGCCGGCTATGTAAACGTCATTCATGGGAATAAATGTCCTTGTGGAGGGCGCACCTTGGGTTGAATGGGGAACCGCAGTCCGGACAGCTGCAGCACTGGTGGTATTCACTGTAGGAAAAGGTTCTTCCGCACACTCCGCACATGACCGATTCTGGAGTCTCCGGATTCACCGGTCCAAAGGGATGGTCTTCCATCTGGTCGTGGCATTGGTAGCATGCGTACAGCCTGTTGCAGACTGAACACCTGTTTGCTATGATGTCGAGCTTTGTGTGATAGTGCTGGCACCGGCCCTCGTCGTCCACAAGAATTCCGTGGATTCCCCTTGATGTAACCTTCATGGCTATAATATACATGGGGGACCTTAAAAACTCAATATTGGCAGAATGGCCATAATTGACATTACCATGGTGGTATCGTAGAATCCAATGCAAAATAAGTAGAGAGGAATAAGTTAAAATGAATTCTAAGATCATCAGGTCGGCTGTCATTGCCTTTTTTGCAGCCATCATATGCGCCACAAGTTTTTTCCGCGTGCCACTTCCGGGACTCCAGAGCGGCATTGTAATCCAGAATGCAGTGTGCATCATGACGGCAGTCCTTCTTGGCGGTTTTTGGGGAGTTGCCCCAACGGCCCTCTTTTTTGCACTTGGCGTAATAGGGCTTCCAATTTTTGCAGGTGGCCAGGGCGGCTTTCAGGTCTTAATGAACATTAACGGAGGATTCAGGATCGGCTGGGTCTTTGGTGCATTCTGTGCAGCCCTGATTGCAGGACGTCCTTCCGTTGAAGAAAAAAGAATTTCTATTTCTTCCATTGTTAGGCTCAGCCTTGGGGTCTTTGCAGGCCTTATCCTTTTGTACCTGCCGGAAGTTTTCTATGTAGTTGCCTTCAAGAAGGAAGAACTTGGGGCTGCAGGTGCCCTTAAGCTTTTCCTTACGGCTTTTTTTGCCCCGTTCCTTCTTGTGGATTTTCTCAAGGGAATTTTCGTGATCCTTGTTTCAATTAAGATTCGTCCTGTCGTAGCCCAGTACCTTAAGGATTAGTTTTTCTGCATGGTTTTGTGCCATGAAGTGTAGGCTTCGGAATGACATTTTTTAGGGATTCCGAATCATAAGCCGCAGCAGGTGAGTGCGGCGCAGCATAGCGTTTTGAATGACAGGGAACCAATGATCCAATGAACCAGGTAGTTGTAAGCCATGTGACAAAAACTTTTTCTACTGTTAACGGAAAGGTGAATGCCGTCAATGACGTTTCCTTTTCCATCAATGAGGGTGAACTTGTCGTAATCGGCGGTGAAAACGGTTCCGGCAAGAGCGTCCTGATGAACATAATTGCAGGTCTTGAAAGACCCGATGCAGGCTTTGTGGAATCCTACGGAAGGGCAGGCCTTGTCTTTCAGGAAGCTGACACCCAGATCCTAGGGGAAACTCCTGCCGAGGACATAAGCTTTGGGCCCAAGAACCAGAAGAAGTCCAGGCTTGAAATTGAGGAGGCCGTAAGGTCTTCCCTTGAGCAGACGGGTCTTACAAAAAAGGCTGACTATCCTGCAAGGTTTCTGTCCGGTGGCGAAAAGCGACGCCTTGCCGTTGCATGCATGCTTTCCATGGACCTTCCAATAATCATCTTTGACGAACCCTATGCAAACCTGGATTTTGGCGGCGTAAGGCAGGTCAATGCCCTCATTGGGAAACTCAAGGAGCAGAAAAAGACAGTCATCGTCCTGACCCACGAGCTTGAAAAATGCCTGGGCCTTGCAGACCGCTTTATGGTCCTGTTCCGTGGGGACAAGGTTTTTGACGGAACTCCGGAAGAAGGCCTTAAAGAAAACCTTGAGCAGTGGAACATCAGGAATCCACTTGCAAGTTACACCACCGTCCGGCAGCTGGTGTGGTAAGGTGGCGGTAACTGATGGGCGGCTATTCGGCATTCAGCTACAAGGCAGGAAATTCCTTTGTGCACGGGATGAAAGCGTGGAAGAAGATCCTCTTTATTCCTGCATTCAACATCCTGGTTTTTTCACTGGACCTTAGGGTTGCGGCAGTCTTTATCCTGCTGCAGTTTGTCCTTTTCTTTTGCCTGAAGTTTACAGTCAGGGAACAGTTTGCGGACTTGGTTCCCGTGGTGTGGTATGGAATTTTTCTCTACATGCTGGGAATTGCCGGCATCTTTTTTTCGACGCTGAACATGGCTGACGGTGAGGGCTGCCTGGAGGTCTTGCGTCATGCAGTCAGGGTCACCATGTCCGACAGGAAGACCCATTCCCTGGTGTTGAAATTTTTTGCATGCAACCAGAGTGCTTCCCTGATGTTCAAGACTTCGACTTCCCTGCAGCTTAAGGAGGGAATTGAAGGAATTGAGCTTGCAGTCCGCCGATTTCTTCCCGTAAAAAAGGAACCGTCCTTTTCCATGGTGATTTCCATGTTCATAAATTTCATTCCGGCAGTCTTCAAGATGTGGAACCAGCTTAAGCGTGCTTGGCTTGCCCGTAACGGAAGGAATTCCGTGCGGATGTATTTTGTCCTGTTCCCGGTTTTGTTTTCCGTTGGCCTAAAGTATGCATCCGATACTGCCCGTGCAATTTTAAACAGAAGCAGGGGTGCATGATTTTTTTGCAGGGGATGGAACCCTTGTTTTCTGACGGCTTAGGCGGTGGAAGGCGGCGCAGCCGGTCCGTAAGGACCGAACGTAGTGGAGCCTGGAAGTGCCGGCCCGCCTGACTTTAGGGAAGGCGGGAAAGCCCCGTGTCAATCATTTCTTTTCTATTGTAAACATCCGGTTTTCTGAAAATCTTATGGTGCACCCGGAACCTGACAGGAATCCCGACGCGAAGGAGCACATGAGGTTCCAGTATAGGGGCCAGCTGATGGTGGGCGTGGACTGGGAGCAGGTCCAGCTTATGGATTCAGGGGTCTGGTTTTGGAAACTGCGACCGTCACCTGAACACAGGATGCAGCTGTCAAAGAGGCTTAGGGCTTCGGCGGTTGACTTTGGTTTTGGGAGCTGGAGGTTTTTCCCCTGGCGGAAGAAGTAGTCTGCCATGACATTCTGGTAGGACTGGTCCAGCTGCAGCAGGCTTGTTGCCGTCAGGTTCAATCGCTTTAGGACGGTGTTTTTGTAGAGGCTGAGGAATTGCCGGGGGCTGTCCGGGTCGATGATTTTTTCGTATTCCCCCTGGGGTATGGCGCCGCAGTTCATGTCCACGTGGTCCATGAATTGGGGGCCAAGTTTCTGTGCGGCAAAGCTGAGTATGTCTTCCGTCATGAAGTTGAGGAGCTGGATTTTGTCGAAGGTCTGTCGGTTTTCTTCCATGATTACTAACATAGTTCATTGGGTTTTCAGTGTAAAGGGGAATGGTGGGGTTGCCGGGGTGGCGCCTCTTGACGGTAATTTTTTTTCGGATTTTTTTAATTTTTTTGAAAAAAAAAGCGAATTTGCTATTGACCAAGTTCCTGGGTTTTGCTATATTAATATCACGATTTGCGGCAACGCAGATGCGGGGATGGTGGAATTGGTAGACACGCTAGCTTGAGGTGCTAGTGGCGAGAGCTGTGCCTGTTCAAGTCAGGTTCTCCGCAGCTAAAAAGCAGTTACTTCGGTAGCTGCTTTTTTTATTTTAAATGATTCCGGTTCTGGTGATGGGCGGGTCGGAAGCTTTTGTTGCCGCACGATATGGAGAAGATTTTATGATTGCTGTTTTTGTCAATTGCGGGGCCATAATTTTGGGCGCCATGATAGGTCTTGTCATTGCAGGAAAAATGAGCGACAGGATGGATGACATAATTCAGACTGGGGCAGGCTTTGTGACACTGATACTTGGAATCCAGATGGCCTTCAGGTACCAGAACGTCGTCTACCTGACCCTTGCCGTAATCTGCGGCGGAATCCTTGGAACAATCCTGGACCTGGACGCAAAGATCCTTGCCTTCGGAAAATTCCTTGAAAGGTGCACCTGCCGCCGGGGAAAGGGTACCGTGTCAAAGGATGCACCGGGAACCGTGTCAAAGAATGCACCGGGAACCGTGCTTGCGGAGGCTGTGCCAGAGAATGCACCAGCTGGCGGTGATGCCTGCTGTGATGTCGGTGCTGGCTCTGGGACTGGTGCAGGTGCCATTTGCGGCGGGGAAAGTGCCACGGAAAAACCGGGCAGGAATTTTGCCTATGCATTCCTTAATTCCAGCGTGCTGTTCTGCGTTGGTGCCATGGCAATTCTAGGTTCCTTTAAGGCAGGAATCGAAAGGGACTATTCCATCATATTTACAAAAAGTATCTTGGACGGATTCCTTGCAATTTCCTTTGCTGCGGCTATGGGAGTCGGTACGGTTTTTAGCGCTCTTGCTGTCTTTGTGTACCAGGGAGCCCTGACCCTTCTGAGCGTTGCCGTGGAGCCATACGTTTCAACGGTCATGCTTGCAGAACTTTCCGGCTGCGGCGGAATCCTCATTTCCATGATTGGTGTCAACCTGATTGGCCTTAAGAAGATCAAGACCGCAAACTATCTGCCTGCCGTAG
>JAZLGN010000036.1:0-141041 GCA_045616325.1 Treponema sp. | reverse complement strand
AGGTGCAAAAATTTATGGCAGTGATGGTAAAATTAACGCCGTTATATTTTCAGACCAGTATGCTTTTTCCACTTCCATGATCCGATACAGTTCACTTTCAGTGCCGGACATGAGGAGCATTCAGTTTCTGGGTGACTGCATAATGGAGCTTTCCGGCCGGGAAGAACTTTCAGGGCTCAGGCAGAAGGCTTCAGTCTCTTCCGTATTTTATGCCATGGACTCGCACCAGGTCACCAAAAAAGTTGAAATATGCCTTGCAGTCTGTCTCATTGCACCGATTTTGTGTATAATGGTCATGGCCTTTGTGTTCATCATTATAAGAAAAAGGATTTTAAAATGAAAAGATTTTCCGACAGGAAGATGGCCCTGTTTTTCTATGGCTTTGATGCCATCTTGCTTTTGATTGTGCTACTACTGGTATTGCCTTTTTCAAGGAAGAACAGGATTGAATCCCACAGGGGTTATTTTCTTTCGCCCCAGAATGTTCAGTCAGTGTCCGTCATAAAGATCAGGGACTGTTCTACCGGTAATCGCGTTGTGCTTTCAAGGAAGGGAAATGTCTGGACGGGTACAGATTCATATTCCAATGAAACCCTTGACTGGCCTTGTCCTGTGGGTGCAGTTGATAAATTCCTTAATCTGGCCTCACAGAAACGCGACTGGACCCTTAAGGCAGAAAAGGTTTCCTCATGGAAAAAACTTGGCGTAGACAAGAAAGACTGCATCGAGGTTGATTTTGTTTCCTCTGATCCAAGAACCCTTTCCGTTGCTTTCTTTAGCAGGGACAGCCTTGATGGAGACAGTGTGGTTTTCAGGACGGAAGAAAGCACCAAGGTGTGGCAGTGTTCAAAAGCCTTTGTTCCTTCTGCGGATCCTGAAGTCTGGTGTGACCATGCCATTGTTCCTGGTAGCCTTGTGGAAGGTTCCAGTGCGGATGACGGTGTTGGTTTTACCGGCCTTACAAGGGGGGCACTCGTATATCTTACGCCCGGAAGCCACATTGTTCCAGACTACAAGATCAGGAAGAATTTCGGCAACGGGTCTTCTGCAGTCTATTCAATATACAGTAAGGAAGATTCGTATATTGTAATTCCCAAGTTTACGGCACCTTCACATTTTGACGGGGAAACAAGGGATGCCATTGAGGGATGTGAATACAGGTTTGGCATAAGTGCCTTTACGCTTAAACGGATCCTTTCTGTAAGCAAGGGGGAATAAAATGAGCTGCAACATGTCTGCCCTGGGGATTTTTGAGAAATTCGCAGATGAGTACCTTAATTTTGAGCATACGCCCAAGAAGAACATTTTCTGGCTGGAGTCCATGAAATTCCTTTGCCAGCGTCTTGGAAATCCTGAACTTAGTGCAGAGACATTCCATGTGGCCGGTTCAAAAGGAAAGGGGTCTGTTTCAGCCATGATGGCATCCATTCTGTCTGAAGCGGGGTATTCAACAGGGCTGTACACGTCTCCCCACATTCTTGATCTTGCAGAACGAATTGGAACAGCCCACGGACCATTTGACGAGGTAATCTATGAAAAATCCGTCAGGGAGCTGATGAATTCGATTCAGTCCGTAAAGGCACAGGATCTTCCCGGGGAGCGGCCCATTACATGGTTTGAGCTTCTTACATTGCTGGGTATGGTGTGCTTCAGGAATGCCGGGTGCCAGAAGGCTGTATACGAAGTGGGAATAGGGGGCAGGCTTGATGCGACAAACGTCATCATGCCAAAATGCTGCTGCATCAACCTGATAGAAAAAGAACACACGGAATATCTTGGAAATACGCTGGAAGAAATTGCAGGTGAAAAAGCCGGCATAATTAAGGAAGGAATTCCAGTTTTTTCTGCAAGTCAAAGCCGGGAAGTAAGGGAAGTATTTAAAAGGGTTGCCAGGGAACGGAATGCACCCCTCTTCTTTATTGATGAAATCTCGAAACTTTCTGAAGTTGTCTACAAAAATAGACAAAATTGTTTTACCATTACATCAAAATTCTTTGCAAGGCCCCTTTCCGTTCGCCTTGCCATGTTTGGTGATTATCAGGCATCCAATGCAGCCCTTGCAGCCTGTGCCGTCAAGTACGCTTGTCCTGAAATCGGTGAGGAGGCAATTGAAAAAGGCCTTGGAAAAGCCATGCTTCCAGGCAGGTTTGAAATATGTGACGGAATCGTTTATGACGGTGCCCATACCAAGACAAGCATGGAAAATACCGTTAAAACATTCTTGACTGTTTTTGGGCAGAAGGCCAATGCCCACCTGATTTTTGGATGTGCCGAAGACAAGGATGTGGAGGATATGGCCCGTAGTTTCAGGGGAATCTTTGGTTCCATAACCCTTACAAGGCCTGGTAGCGTAAAGGCATGTGATTTTGACAGGATAAAGAGGGCTTTTGATGATGCCGGCCTGGAATATACGGGGTGCAGTGATTTCCTGAAGGCAATTCCCATGGCTGTGGAGAATGCAAGGCAAAGTGGTGCGGTTCTTCTGGTTACCGGATCCTTTTACCTTGTTTCTGAGGTCAAGAAGTATCTTCTTGCAAAGTGCTGCTGCAAGGATTAAAGTTTAGTCCTTGAAAATCCTAGGCACACGCTTTGATATTCCGCAGGTAATTTCATAGGGAATGGTACCTGTCAGGTCTGCCATGTCCTGAGCTGTCTGCAAGGCTCCGTCTTCCTGGCTTCCAAAGAGTACGGCCTTGTCCCAACGTTTTACGCCATGGTTTTGTCCCAGTTCCACCATGCACTGATCCATGCAGATTCTTCCGCGGACTGGATATTTCTTTCCATTTATGGTTACGCACATGTTTTCGCAGGAAAAGCGCCTGAACCATCCGTCTTCATATCCAACAGGCAGAATTGCAATGTAGGTATCTTCGGATGCAGTCCATGTCCTTCCGTAGCCCACTGATTTTCCCTTTTCAAATTTACGGATGGCACACACAACTGTTTCAACGGTCATGACTGGCTTAAGTTCAAGGGAAATGCCTTTTTCCTTAAGGACCTCTCTTGTAATCTGGTCTGCATAGTAACCGTAAAGTATGATTCCGGGACGCACCATGTCCATCTGGTATTCAGGATTGTAGACTGCAGCTGCAGAATTTGCCACATGACGGATTCCTGCATTCATTCCTACGGCCTTTACACTTTCAACAGCCCTGTTGAATTTCTGCACCTGTTCCTTCGTATATTCGATTGAATTGGGGCCAAGGTCGTCGCTTACGGCAAAATGGGTTCCCATGCCTGCAAGACTAAGAACACCCGTCTTTCTTATTTCTTCAGCGATTTTTCCTGCTTCTTCAGGATTGCATCCGATTCTTCCCATGCCGGTATCAACAGCAATATGCACCGGAAAGTTCTTTATGCCGACAGTCTTGCATACGCTTGCAAAAAGCTGGATGTATTCCCCA
Source organism: Treponema sp. (assembly GCA_045616325.1). Taxonomy (GTDB): domain Bacteria; phylum Spirochaetota; class Spirochaetia; order Treponematales; family Treponemataceae; genus Treponema_D. Next base: position 137,637 of record JAZLGN010000036.1, on the reverse strand, counting down.
TCAAAAACAAATGGGGTGATTGAATATCTTACGGCTTCTGCAACTTCTTCCGGAGAGCACAGGCTAAGCATGAGGATTGGCAGCTTTATTCCGGCATTGCGAAGTTCAATTCCTTCATCGACTGTTGCAACAGCCAGCACATCAGCACCTTCTTCTGCAAGAGCCCTTGCAACGGGTACGGCTCCATGGCCATAGGCATCAGCCTTTACTGCACAGCAGATTTTTACCCCAGGTGCCACCGCATTCCTGATATTCCTGAAGTTAAAGCGAAGATTTGAAATATTGATGATTGCCTTTGTAGCTCGCATAATGGTCCCCAAATAAAAAAAGACTGCCTTCGAAAAGACAGTCTCTATGCCCGGAAGGGGACTTGAACCCCTATGAAGTTGCCCTCACTAGGACCTGAACCTAGCGCGTCTGCCAATTCCGCCACCCGGGCAAGAAATGTAAGTCTATTCTATTAAATTACTTGTTAAGTGTCAACACAAACAAAGTCTTCATGCCAATTATGCAGCAGTGCACCTGATGACAAAGACTGCACTTACGGCAACAAGCACTGCAAGCCCTGCAGCAAGCATCCATCCTGGAATGTCATCTCCGCCATTTTTCTTACCTTTGGCTTTGAATGCGCTTTTTATTGCTTTTCTTGACTTTGGTGAAAGCTTATGCTCCCTGCCGTCAAGGGTTGATTCCTCGCTATCCTGTGTTCCGTAGATTTCTTCCTTTGACATGGCATAGTGACAGGAAGGGCAGCCATGGATAAAATTCTTTACTGTTCCCACATGACCACAGGATGGACATCTTACTGCGGCAAAAAACTTTCCGCACTTGGGGCAGAATTTTGCATTTGCACCAACTTCAGAGCCGCATCCTTCACAAAAGTATTTTGCCTTTTTCTTGTCTGCCATTATTCCGTGCCCAGATTGTCTACAGTATAGTCATAGATTTCCCAAATGCCGTTGCGCATGCGTACGTAGTATGTGTAGCGCTTTCTTTCAAGGTACGTATCGTTCTTGAACCATTCGAGAACCTTGACGGTTCCTTCTGTCTGTGAATATGAAGTGTTTTCAATTTCAAACTTGTTTGGAATTGCCACAATGTCCCTGTCCATCCTGTTAAGCATAAGGTCTGCCTTGAATGCCCTGAGCATGTCGGCCCTTTCGTCTGCGCTGATGGTGTTGTACCTGCGGCTTCTTGCAGGGTCGCGCTTAAGGATTTCCTCAAGGTTCATGTAAAGGAAGAACTGGTCCCAAAGGGATTTCTGGCGTGCAATGATTGTCTGTTCAACAACCTTATCTGGGCTTATGTCTTCCGGCTGGAGAAGAACTGCACTTTCTGTCTCTACGGGAAGTGCAGTTGAAGCTGCAGCCTTTGGACTTGGCCTTACTTCAAGGCTAAGCCTGTTTGATGTAATGCTGCTGTCCTTGTTTCTGTAAAGTTCAGGGTAGAACCTCATTTCGATGTAGTAGATTGACGGTTCCCTGATTTCAAGGTAGTCCTTAAGGTTTTCACGGAATGAATATTCTTCACCAGGCTCAAGGGTAACTTCCCTGTAATAAACGGTCTGGTTTGTCGTTCGCTTCCTGATGAGGGCCTGGGTGGATTCAAGCTGGGCCTTTTTTACATTGAATGCAATAAAGTCCATGGAGAACATCTTGTCGTCGGCAATCTTGAACCTGTAGCTTGAGTCAGACTTGTTTGAAACCGTGATGTATACGTAAACTGGATTTGTTTCGCTGTCGCCCGGATAGTATACGGTCTTGTCATAGAATTTGATGGAAACTTCAGCCTGCTTTTCCGGTGCTGCAAATGCAGTATGGGCAAAAACTGCTAAAAGTGCTATAGTTGTCACCAGTGTATGTTTTACGTTCACGAAAATACTCCCGGGGTCATTAAGACCTCTAATTGTATTTTAAATTGGGACATCTACTAAAACCATTTATTGGAGATGTCCGTCGAGTTTAATGCCTTGGAATTGCAAGTCGTTAAACTTCGCATTTTTTAGGCTACCTTTAAAAATTGAAATTTTTAGAGGTTCCTTTAGAATTCTATTTAAATTATCGGTAATATATGGAAAAAACATTATCAGCAAATTCAATTTACAGCCTGCTTTTGTCTGGCAGCAACTTTCATGACAGTGTGATTTCTGCAGCGGATGCAGCTGAATATCCTGTCCAGGTTACGGGCCTTAAGGGCAGCCTTTATGCTTTCTTTATCCGCATGTTCATTGAACGTGTAAGGCTTAATGAACTTCATGCTCAGCAGTATGAAAACAAATACAGCCAGTACCAGAAGGATTTTGTCATAATCTGCACAACCCAGAAGGAAGCTGATGAAATCGAGTCGGACCTGCAGTCGGTTCTTGATGATTCTGCAGACATTTACAAGCTTCCCTGGTGGGGAATGATTCCATACAGGCCATGTGCGCCTGGGGCTGCAGTCTTTGGGGAAAGGGCAGGTGTCCTTGCAAGGATGGCATCAAGGAATTCCTCAAAAAACAGGCCAAGGATTTTCATTGTATGCCAGCGCGCCCTTTTGACGCCGGTTCCTCCTGCAAAGTACACCAGGAGTCTTTCCACCGTATTGAAAAGGGGCCAGACTTTTGATGTGGAAGAAATTGCCGCAAGGCTTTCTGCCATGGGGTATCTCAGGGTTCCAAAGGTAAACATGAAGGGGGAATTTGCCCTTCGCGGCGAGGTGCTGGATATTTTTGTCAGCGGTGAAAAGGTTCCTTTCAGAATCATCTTTGATTTTGACACTATCGAGCAGATAAAGACCTTCGATGTTGAATCCCAGAACACCAGGGACAAGCTTGATTCCATTCTGATTTATCCAATGAAGGAAGTGGTGTGGACCCAGGAGCTGGTGGATGTTCTTGAAAAGTATTTTGAAAATGAAGAACAGGAAGGTATTCACAACGATTTTGCAGCCTTTGACAAGGCACGTAAAAACAATGTGGCCTATGAAGTAGGGCATTCCGATTTAGTTATGCCGTCCGAATCAGCGGAGTCTTCTTCTTCTTCTGAACATGGTGAACAGAAGGTTCGTCTTGCCCTGACGGATGCGGCAAAAAAAGAGAAAGAACGCATTGTCACAGAGCTTGCCATTCAGCAGGAAAGTGAGGGAGAAGAGCTGTTTTACCCGGTTTTATGGGGCCAGAAATACAGCATACTGGACTATATTCCATCTGACACCCCTGTATTCTTTTTTGACTGGGACAGGACCCTCAATGCAAAGAAGATGCTTGACAACGAGTATGCCGTGTCCTACAGGACGGCCCGTCAGCTTCTTCCTGTTCCAGTTCCTGAGGAAATGCAGCTTGACATGTACGCCTTTGCCCGGGATACAGAAACCGCCATTGCCTTCCGCACCCTGGAGACCTTGAGCAATTCAGAAGCAGCTGACGATGGTACGGAAGAATCGGTGTTCCGCCTCCAGGATGGATTTGAATATGAGTTTTTACGCAGCATAACGGTTAACTGCGAGGCTTCCCAGAGCTACTTTGGAAACTTTAACTATTTTAAGGAGCAGCTGGGGGATTACCAGAGGGAAAAGTGGCATGTTTACATTTTTGCAGACAATCCTTCACAGGCAGTTCGAATCAAGGAGATTGTCCATGATTTTGCAGAGCCTGAATATAATGATGTTTTTCCCGTCCAGGTTTTGCCCTTTGCCCTGACTTCAGGTTTTTCCGTTGCGGAAGAAAAAATACTTGCCATTCAGGAAAACGAGATTTTTGGACGCAAGAGAAGCACTCCAAAGGTAAACAGAAAGGTCAAGTCCCAGGCCATCAACACCTTTGTTGAACTTAATCCGGGCGATTACGTCGTTCATGTTAATTTTGGCATCGGACTGTTCCTTGGCATTGAGCGCGTAAAGACTTCGGACCAGGAAAGGGACTACATCAAACTTGAATATGATGATAACGAAAGGGTTTTCATTCCCATTGAACAGGTGAACATGATCCAGCGGTACATCGGCAATGAAGGGGAGCATCCCCGTGTTGACCGCCTGGGATCCAAGTCATGGAATGCAAGAAAGGCCAAGGTTCAGCAGAAGGTTCAGGAAATTGCGGAAAAGCTCATCGACCTGTATTCAAAGCGTAAGGCAAGCCGAGGATATCCGTTCCCCAAGGACAACGAGTGGAATGCAGCTTTTGAAGCAGCCTTTCCCTATGAAGATACACCTGACCAGCTTACGGCCACAAATGAAATAAAGGCAGACATGGAAAGTTCCGTTCCCATGGACCGTCTTGTTTGCGGTGATGTAGGCTACGGAAAGACAGAAATCGCCATGAGGGCTGCATTCAAGGCATGCATAAACGGAAAACAGGCTGCATTCCTTGCCCCGACAACCATTCTTGCGGAACAGCATTACGAAAACTGCGTGGAGCGATTCAAGAATTTTCCGGTGAACATTGCCCATCTTTCACGTTTTGTAAGTCCTGCAGAACAGAAGAAGATAATTGAAAAGCTTAAGGAAGGAAAGATCGACCTTGTTGTTGGAACCCACAGGCTATTGTCAAAGGATGTAGTCTTTAAGGACCTTGGCCTCATGATCATTGACGAAGAGCAGCGCTTTGGCGTAAAGGACAAGGAAAAGCTGAAGGTGCTTAAGACCAACATCGACAGCCTGGCCCTTAGTGCAACCCCGATTCCGCGTACCCTTCACATGAGCCTCCTGAAAATCCGCGACATGTCGCTGCTTACGACACCGCCACAGAATCGCCATGCCATCGAGACTGCCATTGAGGAATATGATGACGAAAAGGTTGCTCGTGCCATAAGGAACGAGGTTGCAAGAGGCGGCCAGGTATTCTATCTTCACAACAGGGTTGAAACCCTTGAGGAAACCCGCATTAAGCTTGAAAAACTTGTGCCGGAAATGATGGTTGACGTGGCTCACGGGCAGATGACAAGTGATGAGCTGGATGACATATTCAAGAGGTTCAAGATGGGAGGATTCCATATCCTTGTTGCTACAACCATCATCGAGAACGGAATTGATATTCCAAACGTAAACACGATAATTATCGACAGGGCAGACATGTACGGTGTAAGCCAGCTTTATCAGCTTAGGGGACGAGTTGGACGTAGCGACAGAAAGGCCTATGCCTATCTTTTCTATCCGGAAAACAAGGTGCTGAGCGATGTGGCCATGAAGCGCCTTAAGGTCATTAGCGACTTTACGGAACTTGGTTCAGGCTTTAAGATTGCCATGAAGGACATGGAAATCCGTGGGGCAGGAAACCTTCTTGGCCGTGACCAGAGCGGAGAAGTGTGTGCCGTCGGCTTTGAAATGTACCTTAACCTGCTTAATTCTGCCATTGAGCGTCTTTCTACGTCTAACTGGCAGGCACCCCATGAAGTTCTTCTTGAACTTGAATACACAGGATTCATTCCAGATTCATACATTACCGATGCCCAGACAAAAATGGAGGTGTATAAGAAAATTGCTTCCGTTCAGGCCCAGGATGAGCTTGATTCCATGTGGAATGAGCTTAACGACAGGTTTGGACCGGTTCCAGATGAGGTTGCAAGCCTGTTGAGCCTTGCAAAAATCCGAATAATCTGTGCAAAGCTTGAAATCAATTCCCTCAGGGAAAAGAAGGGTACGGTTACTGTTGAATTTGGCCGCCTGGAAAAGGTTAACATCGACAAGGCATTAAGGCTCATAAAGACAAGTTCAGGCAGAATTCGACTTGATCCTGCAAAGCCTAACCTGATGTACCTTCAGACGGGGTCCATTGACCTTACGGAAAAGGCGGACTTCATCAAGGAAAAGCTTGAGCAGCTGATATAGGCATTATTTCTACAGTATTTTCAAGAATAAGGGCATTATGAAAGAATATTTTCGTAAAATGCCCCTGTTTTTTTTCCGGAAAATCGACATTTTGAATTTTTTGACTTATAATTGTATCAGTAGTTGAGTTCATAGGAGTTTTTTTATGGCTGGAAAGAAAATCAAGAAAGGAAAGCTGTTTGTACTTATTTCAATCGTAACTTTTGTATCCATCATAGTGTTCAAATTTGCTGAAACGGGTCTTGTTGTTGAAACTACAAAGGCCAGGTTAAAGAAGGAGGGCAGCTTCCAGTACCAGCAGCTTGCCAATTCCTATGCAGCCAATATTGCAACCCATCTTGACATGTATTTCGGGCACATGGACCTGTACTGCAAGAATGATGTCATGAGCGTAGGAACTGATGAGGAAATCATGGACTGGCTCATTTGCCATTCCTACCAGAGAGATGAGGATTTTGCCTATATCGGGTATTTCGACCTGGAAGGCAAGATGATTACGGATCTTGGTTTTGAAAATGACATTTCCGACCTTGACTTCTTTAATGCCATTGTTGAAGAAGAAGAGGATTTCTACATAGATGACCCGGTGATTTCAAAGGAAACGGGCGAGGTCATTATCCATGTATGCCGTTCGGTTGTTGATGGGGCTGGAAACCTTAAGGGTGGTATTGCTGCTGCCGTAAATGTTTCAGACCTTGATGTCCTTCTTGAAAACATCGATCTTGGTAAGGACGGCGCTGCAGTTCTTTTTTCAGGAAAGAATGACGTCATGACTTCAAATGTTTCTGAAGAAAGGGAAACGGAGCTTACAACGGATCCTGAAATGAAAAAGGAATTGTTCCGCCAGATAAAAGTGCAGGGGGATTCGGGCTCTTTCTTCAGCAAGGTTAATGGAACTGAAATGCTCATAATCTACGAACCTGTTGAATCTACTCCATGGAACATTTCAATGTTTATTCCTTCAGCTCAGGTTTATGGAAGCATGTCTTCATCCATCGGCTGGCTCATGACAGGCTGTGGTATTGCCATGGTTGTCCTGGTGCTTATCGTAATCGGCATTATCATTTTCAGGTCATTAAAACCACTTACGATTGTTGAAAAGACTATCCGCGGCATTGCGACAGGCGAGGCTGACCTTACAAAGAGAATTGACCTTAAGGCAAATAATGAAATCGGACGCGTGGTTGAAGGGTTCAACCTGTTTTCAGAAAAGCTCCAGTCGATTATTTCTACCATGAAGGAATCAAAGGAACAGCTGGTAAGTGCCGGAGATCTTCTCCAGTCTTCTACGGAGGACACTTCATCTGCAATTACCGAGATCATCTCAAATATTAAATCCATGAACAATCAGGTTAACCTTCAGAGTGATTCGGTTCACCAGACAGCAGGTGCCGTAAACCAGATTGCATCGAATATTGAATCCCTTAACAGGATGATTGAGTCTCAGGCTTCCTCAGTTACACAGGCTTCTGCGGCTGTTGAGCAGATGATTGGAAACATTAATTCCGTAAACAATTCTGTCCAGAAAATGGGACATGCCTTTGAGGAACTTGAAAAGAAGGCTATTGTCGGTGTTCAGAAGCAGAATGACGTTAATGGAATGATCGATGAAATTGAAAAGGAATCTCAGGCACTTCAGGAAGCAAATGCCGTCATCTCGGGAATTGCAGCTCAGACAAACCTTCTTGCCATGAACGCAGCAATCGAGGCTGCACATGCAGGAGAGGCTGGAAAGGGATTTTCTGTTGTTGCCGACGAAATCCGCAAGCTTTCTGAAGATTCAGGGGAACAGTCCAAGACCATTGGAGACCAGCTTTCAAAAATTACGGGATCCATTGAATCCATTGTTGCAGCTTCCCAGGTTGCAACAGATGCCTTTAATGAAGTTTCTTCTGGAATCAATTCCACGACAAATCTTGTCCGTGAGATTACAAATGCAATGATGGAACAGAATGAAGGTTCCAAGCAGATTGTAGACGCCCTTAACAGGATGAACGACACTTCAAATGAGGTTAAGACTTCTTCCTATGAGATGGCCGAAGGAAACAAGGCTATCCTTGGAGAAATCAAGAATCTTCAGGATGCATCATTCCAGATTAAGGACGGCATGGAAGAAATGTCAGCCGGTGCAACAAAGATAAATGAAACCGGTGCTGCGCTATCTGAACTGTCAATGCAGATGAAGACTTCAATTGAACAGATTGGAAATGAAGTAGACCAGTTTAAGGTTTAGGTTCAACTGATCATGTGCCCGGTTCCTGCAGTAAGTGGGGACTGGGCTTTTTTGTTTTATAGGAGTTGTTATAGTAAAGTATCTATTACATCTTATAATCCATATTCTGTCTACCAACATAAAGAACACCCTAAATCCGCTCTAATTTAGGCTTAAATCATGCGTTGAATACCTATCAGATCAGCCTTTTCTCGTATTCTTCAACTGGAAGCGGCTTTGAATAGTAGTAACCCTGAACGATTTCACAGCCAAAGCTTCGTAAAAGTTCAACCTGCTGTCTTGTTTCGGCTCCTTCTGCAAGACATGTAAGATTTAAGTCCTTGGCCATGGAAATAATGTGCCTTAAAACGGAACATTCCTTGCTGCTGTTTTCACCGCAAATTCCATCGACAAAGGACTTGTCAATCTTTATTGTATCCATTGGAAGTACAGTTAGCAGCGAAAGAGAAGAATATCCCGTACCAAAATCGTCGAGGGAAATCTTAAAGCCTTTGTTTTTCAGCATCTGTATGATATGAATCATGTAACTCTGGTCATCGTGAGCCGAGCTTTCCGTAAGTTCAAAGTCGATCAGCTCGTGGCTCACTTCGTATTCATCAACTATGGCCGTAAGATGTTCAACAAGGTCAGGCATGCCAAGGCTTTTTCTTGAAAGGTTGACGGATATTGGATGCAGCGCAATTCCCCTAGCCTTCCAGCTCTTAAAATACTGGCAGACCTTGTGAAGGACTATATCATCAATTTTTGTTATGAGTCCATCCCGTTCAAGAATCGGAATGAACTTATACGGAGCAAGCAGTTCCTTGCCATGGAGATTCCAGCGGATAAGTGCTTCTGCACCGTGGATTTTTTCCGTCCTGATATCATATTTTGGCTGGAGATATACTGCAAATTCATCCTTCTGTATGGCAATGTCAACGTAGGCCTTGATCTGCTCCGACCAGTTCAGCTGGTCATACATGGATTCAGTGTAGAAATTGATTTCAGTCATGTAGCTTTTGCAGCCCATTCTCTGAACCTGTTTTCCAGCATCTGCAACCGTTGGCCCAAGTAAAAGCGATGTCTTCATTGGAACCACGCCAACCCGGTAAAAAATGCTGTAGTTGGGAATTTCGGGCATTGCTTCAAGTTCAGAAAATATTTTTTTCAGCTTGTCCAGGGTTTCATCATTTGGCATGGTCCTGATCATCATGGCAAAATTGTCATTGTCTGACCTTGCAACATGGTAGATCCATTCAGTATTCTCCATCTTGTCGGCAATGCGCCTTAAAACTTCATTTGCAGTCACGTGTCCGTAAACAACATTGAGGGCCTTAAAATCCTTAATGTCAAAATAGACAAAGGTAAAGTCCTGAATACCGGTGAATCCAAAATATGCTATGTTTTCCCACATGTAGTTCCAGTTGTGGCAGCCGATGATTTTATCCCTGTATGCAAGGTCGTAAAGTTCCTTTTCCTTATGGGTGCCTCCACCAAGGGATATGTATTTTGGAGTGAAGTCAACTTTTTTAGCAGAAATCAGGTATTTTTTCCTGTTGTTTAGTGTAAAGATTTGAATAAGATCCGGCTCCCCTTCCGTAGAAATCAGGTGCTGGTAAGAGGCTGTCTTAAGGGGAACATTTGTTTCAATGGTCTTTTTTATCTGGCGCCAAATGTCATTCTTTGAAACTGCATCCATCTTGATGAATGTATCGCTCCGCATCAACCCCTGGCTAAGAATGAGGGACTTTAAATTCTTTGGATACTCTACCTGCCGGTCATTCATTCGGAATTCAATTCCAAGAACTTCCATATAGCCGCTTTTCGTTTTTATGCGGAATAAGCCTGGACAGTCATAGGTGCCATAAGCTCCATCATAGGCCATTAGGGACTCGGGAATCATTCCGTCATAAAATGAAAGGATCTCTTCTTCAGTTGGTTCAATATAGTAAAGAATGCGTTCTGCCTTAAAAATTCCAATTGAAAGGACGTCCATTTAAGTCTCCAAGATATTTATTAAATGCAAAAGCTTTAAAATTATAACATAGCAGGTTTGAAAACTCAAACATCAAGACGACATTCCGGGAAGCATGAATAAATATTTGTCTTTTGACATGAACCATGCTATAATATGGGATGTATGTCAAAGGATCTTGATTTCCATAAAGATTACGTAGATTCTCACCATTTTTTCAGCATGACCTGTGACGAGTTATCCAAGGAAGACCTGTACCGCATGGTGTACCATGATAACATCACCGGCTACTATAACTGGAATCACCTTTGGAAGATCCTTGATCCCAACGTGCAGAAGGATTTCAAGTATTGCTTCGTTCATTTTGACATAAAAGACTTCAAGATGATTAATGACCTTTATGGCCATGGAGTCGGAAATGGAGTGCTCAGGATTGTTGCCCAGAACATTGAACGCCAACCCTGGGTTCTTCATGGCTGCCGCTGTGACAACGATAATTTTGCAATGATGGTTGAGGCTGCTGATGAAGAAGAAATTTTTGCGCGCCTGAGAACTTTCTTTGAAGAAATTTCTGTTCTTCCCTGTGACAGGAACTACAAGCTGTTTTACAGATGCGGTGTCGTTGTTTCAGAAGATGCCATAAGCAACGGTGACACTGTGGCGGATCTTGCAAAAATCGCACAGCATCAGGGAATAAAACCCAATTGCACAGAAATTAATTTCTTTAACAATGAAATGTATGTAAAGACCGTTTCGGAAAGGCGTTATCTTGCTTATCTAGATACGGCAATAGAGAAAGATGAGTTTGTCGTTTTCCTTCAGCCAAAATACGACATCCATACGGAAAAAATTGTTGGAGCTGAAGCTCTTGTCAGGTGGAACTATAAGTTTAAGAAATTTCTTTATCCCAGTGACTTTGTAAGCATTTTTGAGGAAAACTATGTAATTGGTAAGGTTGACCAGGTAGTTTTGGAAAAAGTCTGCAAATTCCTTAAGTACTGCAGGGATAATGGACTTACCCTTCTTCCCATTTCCGTAAACCTGTCAAGAACACGCATGGAAAACAAGAGCCTTAAGCAGCAGATTCTGCAGACTGTGGATTCCTACGATATTCCCCACAACCTGATAGAGTTCGAACTGACAGAAAGTTCAGCCTATGCAGACCTTGAATCCATGTATTTTTTACTTTCAGACCTGCGGGACCACGGTTTTTCCATAAGCATGGACGATTTTGGAACAGGATATTCATCCTTGAGCCTGCTGAAGGACATGCCAATGGATACCCTTAAGGTTGACAAGTGCTTTGTTGACAGCATCCTCACTTCAAAGGAAGACTCAAAGGAACGCATCCTGCTAAAGGAAATCATTCTTCTGTCCAAGCGCATGGGGTTCAGCTGCATTGCAGAAGGTGCAGAACATAAGGAACAGGTTGACTTGCTCCGTATGTATGGATGTGACAAAATCCAGGGGTACTACTACAGCAAGCCCCTTCAGATGGAAGAATACCTAAAGAGGCTTTCTACAGACGCCTAAAACAAGCCGTCGTTCTACCTTTAATTCCCTATTCTGATTTCTTGTCTTCCTCATGGCGGGCCCTGACGTCAGGATGTTCCCTGTAGAAATTTTCCTGTTCCGCCTGAAGTTCCGTGCGCTTGGCAATAAGTTCTGCGTTGATTCTTGCAATCTTTCTGTACAGTTCCATGAACGGCACAGGCCTATCTGATACTGCATCTGTTTCTGACTTTACAAAGGCCTTGCTGTTGTGCCTCCACTGGTCCTCGTCTTCGGCAGTCCAGCCGGAAATTTCAGGCTTTGCCAGAGTCTGAACCTTGACAACCTGCATAAGCTCAAACCATTTTTTTCCGCCAAGTTCCTCAATAGTCTGCCTGACCTTTTTATCGCTTACAGGCGCCGTTACCGTCAAAGAGCCATTCATTTGCCTGATGGAAATTTCAGGGATTTCAGCAAGAAGGTTCTTCAAGACGTCACTGTTAAGCCAGAAATCCATGAAATCCCTGTCATTAAAGCGGTATTCATATACGCATCCCCAAAGTCCCTGGCTCAGGGATTCGCGCTTTCGCTGGTTTGTTACAGGGAAAACGAAGGCTTCCTTAATCTGAAGGTTTCCTGGAAGAACGGCGTTCATTCTTTCAATGAAAACTTCAGGCTTTATGTCATCATACATGATGCAGCTGGCAGTTTCCTCCAGGGATGGAACTCCAAGGGTCATGGCTGTAGCAAATTCAAGGCGTGGCAGGGGGTTGAATCCCTGGGTAAAGACAAACCTTAAGCCCGACCTTAAGACTGCCTTGTGGAATATCTCGACCTGGGAAAGGTATGCAGTGAATTCCCCTCCGTCCTTGCGGGTAAAGTTGAAGAGAATCCTGTAAAGTACCGGAATGTTGCTTTCAGGCATGTTTTCAGGGGAAATAACTGTCTTGTTTTGTATACTACTTGAGACTGATTCTATCTTTTCCTGTGGGTAAACTTCCACTTTTTCAGAGGAATTGCATATCCCGCACCTATGGGTACAGTTTTCTTCACATCGTGGCGTAAGCTGATGTTCCCTTGACTTCTGGAATTCCCTGGAATAAAAAGACGGTGCAGGACCCAGGCTTATGCCGTCCCATGGCAGGCTCTCATCTTCTTCAAAATCATGATATATCCAATGATGGACGTCAAAGTCGGCCTCGTCAAAGGCTTCCTGCCAGCAGTGAAAGTCTTCCCTCAGGTGATCATCCCAGGCATCAAACCTTGCCCCCTTTCTGTAGGCATTCATTATGACCTTTCCTGCATTGAAGGAACCTCGGCTTAAAAGCCCTTCTATGACTGTCGCATCGTAGTTGTGGCGGCCGATCTTGAATTTTCCCTTTGGCAGGTTCTGGTATATGTAGTCGATTTTAGCCCTGGCTGTTTCCGGGTCAATCTGCCTGATCCTTTCATAGGCCGTATGGGGTTTTGGAATGAAAACACCAACATTGACATTGCACTGGATTTTTGTCCTTCGCTGCAGGTCTATCATGAAGTCGACAATTGCACGCTCCTCGGTACCTTCGCTTCCCGGTTCAAGCTTTGTCTTGCTAAAATAGTCTCCAAGGGGAAGCCCAATCATGAAGTAGAATTTTGCACTGCTCCATCCACGTGATTTTGCCTCGCGGATTATTTCTGAAAGATGGCTTGAATACACTTCCTTGTTAAGGCTTAGCTGCCACATTTCGTCTGGCGTTTCAACGGCAAAGGTAAGGCCGCTTTTCCTGACCTTGGAAAGCTTTTCAAGAATGTCCAATGAAAGGCTGTTGACCTTAAGGGATGGAAGCTGAAAACTGACGTTATATCCTTCGTATCTTTCATTGAGGATGTCAAGAAGTCCACCTACGTCTGGAAAATCCGCACTGCTTAGGGAATTGAGGCTCACTTCCCTATAGCCTGCGTCAAAGATAAGATGGTCAATTTCGTCTATGATCAGGTTCAAATTCTTGACTCTCATTGGACGATAGTAAACGCCTGCATGGCAGAACCTACATCCGTTGGGGCATCCCCTCATTATTTCAAGGACACCGTGATCCTGCACCGGCTTGCTTGAAGGAAGGGGAAACCATGAAGGAACGGAAGGTACAAGGCCAAAGTTGTTCTGCACTGCCCTTCGGGCAATTTTCCTTTCAGGTCCGGTGCATTTATTCCTGGTCCACATGAATGGCTTTGATTCAATGAATTCAATAAGTTCTCTTCGTGTCGCCTTGCGCTTTTTTAGCAATGCCAGCTGCGATGTAAGCTCAAAAAGGCCGGGTTCAGCCTCGCCAATAAAAAAGGCATCAAAAAAGTCACTGAAGGGAGCAGGATTAGTAACACCGCATCCACCGGCTATGACAATTGGATCTCCATCCTTTCTGTCCCTGGCCAGCAGGGGAACCTTGCCACAGTCAAGCATGGCAAGAACCTCCGTAATTCCAAGTTCATAACCGATGGAAAAACCTATCATATCCACCTGGTTAAGAGGCATTCCGGTTTCCAGTGTATAAAGGGGTATGTTCTTTTCCCTAAGGAGCTTTTCAAAGTCAACATCAGGGGCAAAAACTCGCTCGCATCTTATGCTGTCATATCTGTTAAGGCCATTGTACATGATCTTGACTGCAAGGTTTGACATGGCAATTTCGTACATGTCAGGAAATGCAACGGCAAAGTTATAGTATGGATCTTCACTGCTTTCACAGTCAGAATGGGGTTTTACAATGACGCCGTATTCACCACCTACATAGCGCGATGGTACCTGTACGGAATTAAGCATGGTCCCAAACTCTTCAAGGGGCCTAACAAGATTTTTCATGGCAGGTTAAAATGATGACTTAAAATCAAGGCGACGACTGTTGATGGACATCAGCAGTCCCAGGGCTATGGTATTGGTAAGCAATGCAGAGCCACCGTAGGACATGAACGGCAGCGGAATTCCAGTAATCGGCATGATACCCATAACCATTCCAACATTTACGACAAAATGGAAGAACAGCATTCCAAGAATTCCAGATGCAATGTAGCAGCTGTAGCTGTTTGTAGTCTGCTTGATGATGTAAAGGATTCTCATGAGGATGCCAAAATAGGCGGAAAACATGAGGATTCCTCCGGCAAAGCCCATTTCTTCAGAGAAAATACTGAAGATGAAGTCCGTTGACTGCTGCGGCAAAAAGCGGAAGTGGCTCTGGGTTCCCTGTATGAATCCCCGGCCAAAAAGGCTTCCAGAGCCAATGGCAATCTTGGACTGGATGATGTTCCATCCTGTTCCCTGGGGATCGCTGTAGGGATCGATGAAAACGATAAGGCGGGCAATCTGGTATGGCTTGAGAACCTTGCCGCCCGCAATGGATGCAAGCATGGCAAAAGTGATGATCCCCCCAAGATAGGTGATCCAATAGTAGTATCGTTTCTTAAAAAGGACGAATCCCATTAATCCGATGATGGTAATACCACCAATGGCGGCAGTAACAAGGATTCTAAGCTTCATGTTCGTTAAAACGGAAATGATTGGAACCTGGTGCTTGACGATTTCAGACTCCCAGATTGGCAGAACAGTCAGCACAACCGTAAAGATGCCGGACAGCATGACGATAAGAAGAAGCTGAACCGGCACATTGGCCATAAAGCACATGAAAATGAAAATCGGAATGAATACTGATGATGTTCCAAGGTCAGGCTGAAGCAGGATTACACCCATTGGCAGCCCCATGATCAAAAGAGACTTCATGAATCTTTTTAGGGGGTCTTCGTTTGTAGAATGGTCCAAGAAGAATGCAAGGTAAAGGATGAATGATATCTTCATCAGCTCGGAAGGCTGGATTCCAAATCCGCCAAAACCGATCCAGCTCTTGGCACCATTTACGACCTTGCCAAAAAGCCTGGTGTAAATAAGCACGCCAATCATGGCAAAATAAAAGTACAGGGAATAGTTTGCAATCCTTCTGTAGTCCACCTGGGCAACAAGGAGTATGAGAACAAATCCTATGCAAAGCCAGATGATCTGCTTTATGTATTCATTCGAAACCAGCACACCTTCGGAATTGATTCCCGAGGAATAGATGAATGCGATTCCCGTTATCGAAAGAAAGAGAAAACAGAACAGCAAAATATAGTCGATTCTGGATAAAAACTTGGTTTTCATTCGCGCCTTGTCCTGTCAATGTTTTTATGTTCTATCATGCTGCGGAATTTTAGGGCATCGATGGCTTCATCATAAGTCTGCTCGTTGTAAATTCCCTGGATGATTATGTTTGTTGCGTAAGGAGCCCACCATTCCCATTCGTTGGCAGCTTCGACGATTACGGCAACCACAAACTGATCTTCAACGGGTGCATCATAAGGGGCATAGGTAACCATCCAAGAATGCCACCTTCCCTTTGCATATCCGTTGACTTCGGCAGTACCTGTCTTACCTGCAATCTGAACCGTCTTGTTATGGAGAGGTATCTTTGCAGAACCGTCAGAAATGGTGTACCTGAGGTCTTTCTGGACTTCCTTCCATACTTCCGCATCAACCGTTGATTCATGGAGAACTTCAGGTTCAACAGTCAATATGACCTTATTGTCGTCAGTCGGATCCCTAACTTCCTTGAGCAAATGGGGCTTATAGATTTTTCCACCGTTACATACCATTGCCATCATGTTTGCAACATGCAACGGTGTTACAAGGGTATATCCCTGGCCGATGGACATGTTCATGGTGTCTCCACCCAGCCACTTTTCGTGGAATTCCCTTTCCTTCCACTGGGGAGTCGGAACAAGGCCACGTGAATGGGACGGAAGGTCAATCTTAAGGCTCTGGCCGAATCCAAATTCCTTTGCATAGGAAGCAATATGGTCAACACCAAGATATTCAGTACCAAGAACCCAATAGTAGACGTCACAGCTTTGGGCAAGACCGTTCTTAAGGTCAAGGTAGCCATGTCCTGGAGGCGGAAGGTGGCACCTGAAGACGCGGTCACCATACTGCATCCTACCCTTGCATTCAATCTTTTTTTCAGATGGAAATACCTTTTCCGAAAGAATGGCAGTGGTCATGATGGTCTTGAATGTAGAAGCCGGTGGATATATGGCATCAATGGCCCTGTTTAGCATGGGTTTGTTTTCGTTGCTCTGGAGGAGTGCATATTCCGCTGAGGCATTATCTGTGGAGAATACGTTTGCATCATAGTATGGATAGGAAACCATGGCAAGAATTTCACCGGAAGCCGGCTTTAGGACAACGGCAGCCCCGATTCTTTGGCCAAGGGCCTTTTCCACCAGGGTCTGGATTCCAGTATCAATGGTAAGCACAAGGTTTTTTCCTGATTTTGGCGGAGTTACCACGGGAGCTGCATCCATGATTCGTCCGTGAACGTCAACAGTATGGCGGATTTCCCCTTCCTTTCCCTGCAAAAGCTCATCGTATTCCTTTTCAATGCCCTGCTTTCCTACAATGGAGTTAGCGTTGTATCCCTTGTTAAAGAGGATCTTAAGCTCTTCGCTTGAAATATCCCCTACGTATCCAAGAACATGGCTTATGGAACCGGTTTCAACATAGGTTCTTACAGGCTTGTTGCGCCATGAAACGCCAGGAAGGTCCGTAAGGTTTTCCGCAATGTTTGAAACAATGTCAAAGGAAACGTTGGTCTTGATTTCGATGGGGGTAAAGCTGCGCCTTTTTCCTGCAGGAACCTTCATGTCGATGGAAAGCTTGGATGTTCCAAGATATGTGGAAAGCCTGGTTGCTACAGTATCGTAATATCCCTTGGGAATTTCACCCGGTGTCAGGAGTACGGCAAAAGAGTCCGTGTTAACAACCATGGGAAGCTTTGCGTTTCTGTCATAGATTTCACCGCGCTGGGAGGCAATTTTAACAACGTTGCTGGAAATCTGGTGGGACTGCTTCCTGAATTTTTCACCGTTAATGATCTGAAGCGAAAAAAGCTTGAATGTATAGATCAGGAAAACGACAAAGATGAAAGCCGTAAGGAAGGCAATCTTGTAGTTCTTCTGAATGGAGTTTCCCGTATGCCTAATGTCCTCAAATGTAGAATTCAGGTTTCGGAATCTGTCTTCCATTTCCCTCTCCTCTTACTCAGCAACAAGTGAATTTCTGAAAATCTTAAGGAACCTGAATACAAAGGGTGCAAGCAGGCAGTTAAGGCCAAGTTCAAATGCAAAGTTGAGGGAAAAAAATTTCAGCTGTATGCTGATGGCAGGAAACAAAATCGTCAGCATGAAAATCAAAGCAGCCTTAAGTATGGTGCCTAAAAAAGCCAGGATGAATGGAACGAAAATTGCATCAGTATTCAATGTCTTCTTGAAGAATCCTGCAAGGTAACCGATAACAAGACGGTATATGCTGTTGAACCCAAAGGGGCATGAACTTAAAAAGTCCAGCATAATGCCTGAAACAAAACCTGTCGACTCTCCCATGATCTTTCCGTTGTTTACTGCAAAGAATATTACGCATAGGAGCGAAAAATCCGGAATTGCCGGCAAGAAAGTGATGTTTGATAAGACTGCAGCCTCAAAGATGGTTGCACACAAGAGAACAAAGGAACTTGCAAGGAATCTGCGTATCAAAGTCTACCTCCAAGCGTATCAAGAGGCGGCCTGTCGTTCATTTTCTTCCTGTCGATGACAAGTACATTTTCAAGTCGAAGAAAGTCAATGACAGGGTCAACTTCAATATCAAGTGAAGAATCATAGTCCAGGACCGAAATCTTGGAAATTCTTCCGATTGGAGTATCCTTCATGTAATTGCCGTTTTCACCGCTGGTAACGATGATGTCACCATGGTTAAGGTCGTCCAGGGCTCTCTTGCTTATGTACTGAAGTTTAAGGTGGGAATCGTGAGAGCCATTGCCGGAAATAATGCCCAGGTCACGGGTATTCTGGATTCGGGCAGAAATGTTGCACTTTGCATCGTAAATTGGCATGATCATGGCCGTACCCAATCCGACTTCAACGATTTTCCCTACAATGCCGACGTTACCGCTCTGGATGGCGATGACAGGCATGCCCTTGACAATGCCCTGCCTTGAACCCTTGTTTATTGTAATTCCTGAATAGAGGTTGTCCGGATCCCGTCCGATTATCTGGGCGGCAATGTTCTTGTATTCGCTGTCGGAGGCAAATTGCAGCTGCTCGCGGAGCCTTTCATTTTCCTTGCGGATTTCTGCATTGTTCCTCTGCATGTACTCATAATCCTTGAGTTTCTCCGTAAGTTCATTGTATTCCTTCTGGAGAACGGCAATCTGGTGGATGGAGGTAAAGAACCTGGCAATAGTGCTGCCGACTGCGTAGGACCCTTTTTGCAGGCTGGAAACGACAGTAAAACCGAGTTTATTAAAATTAATTACAAAGCCGCCTGAAGAAAAACCCAGCATGACACCATTAAAGAGAAGGAGGAATGCCAGGATGATTTCTGCAGTCATTACACGGACAGATGTCCTGAATCTGCTCATCTATTCAAAATCCTGAATGTCAGTCGTTAAGGTTTTCGTAAATCGATCTGCTTGAAGACATGCTTTTGAACAGTTCGAATGCTTCACCTGCACCCTTTGCAACGCTTTCAAGGGGTTTTTCAACCAGGAATACAGGAACGCCAGTTTCCTTCTTGATAAGGTCCTTAAGTCCCTTGAGCATTGAACCGCCACCTGCCATTACGATACCGCGTTCAACGATGTCGGCTGCAAGTTCCGGTGGAGTAAGACCGAGAGTCTTCTTGATTTCTTCAACAATCTTGAACACAGGTTCCTTGAGGGCTTCGCGGACTTCAACAGAGTCAACTTCGAGCCTGCGTGGAAGACCGGTAATTGCGTCATTACCCTTTATTTCCATCTTGCGGATCTTGTCGTCTTCCGTATTTTTTTCAGTAATTGCATTACCGATTTCAATCTTAAGTTTTTCTGCAGTCTGCTGTCCGATGTTAAGGTTGTGAACGTTGCGGATGTGCTTCATGATGGCTTCGTCAAAGGCATTTCCACCTACGCGGATTGAGCTTGTAACAACCATGCCGCCAAGTGAAATAACGGATACTTCTGTAGTTCCGCCACCGATATCGCATACCATGTGACCTGCAGGTTCATAAATCGGGATTTCAGCACCGATTGCAGCTGCAAGGGATTCTTCAATAAGCTTTACTTCCTTTGCACCGGCCTTTAGGGCTGCAGCCATAACTGCATCCTGCTGAACCTGTGTAATGCAAGACGGAATTCCAATCTTCATGCGGATGGACTTAAAGAAGTGATGTTTTGGGATGACCTTAGAGATAAAATACTTGAGCATCTTTTCTGTTGAATCGCTGTCTGAAATGACACCGTCAGCAAGGGGACGGATGGCAACAATGTCTCCAGGTGTCTTCCAGAGCATTCTCTTTGCCTCAACACCGACAGCAACAACGCGGCCGGTACCCTTTTCAACGGCAACAACAGAAGGTTCATCAATAACTATTCCCTGACCCCTAACGTAAATCAAGGTATTGCAAGTTCCAAGGTCAATACCGATGTCAGTTGCAAAATTGTCAAAAAAACTCATTTTTTATATCTCCTCCACCAATGAAGTGCTGGGAATCCCTAAAATAGCAATTACTAGAGGTTCCTTCATTTTTACTTAAAATCGGACATTTTTGAAAGGGCGCCGTCATGGTCTGCCTGGAGCTTCAGGCATTTTCTCCATTCCGAACGTGCCTTAACACTGTCCCCGTTTTTTTCGTAGATGACACCAAGTCCATAGTGGGCATCTGCAATATTATCATTCTTTGAAAGCAGCGCAAGAAACTCCTGTTCTGCTTCCATAAGATTGTTTTCCGAAATGTCAATCTGGGCAAGAAGAATGTGTGCCTTTATGAGAAGTTCCTCATTGTCAGATGTATCAATAACCCTGACCAGGTACTGCTTTGCAACGGTTTCCTGCCCGTTCTTTATGTACTGCTTTGCTATGTTGAATAGAAGAATGTCGTTTTCGCGGACCAGTAGTGCTTCCGTAAATGCAGAAATGCTTTTATCGGTTTCCCCGAGGGCTGCATAGGACAGTCCAAGGAGCAGCGGAATGTCGTCGGAAACATATCCTTCATCCAGGGCCAAATTCAGGTATTTAACCACCAGGTCTGCATAATAGCTTGTGGAAGAAAGCTTGTCCTTGTAAAAATATGATTTTCCAAGCATGTAGTGGATCTGCGAAATGGAATCCGGCCGAGAATTTCTCATGGCAGTCCGAAGGTTGAATATGGCCTTGTCCAGGTATTCCATGGATTTTGTATTGTCCGTTTCAGCTTCGGCAAGCATGAAGGAACTGTAGCCAAGAAAAGCAAGTGCCGTGTTGTTGTAAGGCTGGGAATCAAGGATTTCAGAGGAAATGCCGTAGACTTTTGAATAGCCGTCAATGGTATGGAGATCCCAGTTGTCATAGAGTGAAGTAATGGAATCAATGTTAAGGATCTTTGATCTTATGATTCTGACAAAAAAAATGGAGAGGAATACAACGGCAGCCGCTGAGATTGCACCAATGAGAATGTATACAATGAATGCCTGACGCTTATGATAATATAAATCTAAGCCGTATCTCCTCTTCATTTTCCCACCCAAATATAAAAGAAAAGGATATGGTAAGCCGGGTTCTGGAACGCCTTTAATAAGACGCGTGACCATCTATCCGCAATGACTGTTGCCAGTCACCTCCAGCAATCTACCCGCAGTATAAGTCCGGAAAAACAAACTGCTGTCCGATTTTGCTCCAGATGAGGTTTGCTTATGCCGTTCCTGTTGCCAGGACCGCGGTGGGCTCTTACCCCGCCTTTTCACCCTTACTCGTGCATGGAAGTACAAGCGGTTATTTTCTGCAGCACTTTCTGTCAGAACCATGGGTTATGCTGCAAGCAGCAACTGCCACGTTCTGCCCGGTTATTACCCGGCATCTTTTCCGGTGGAGCCCGGACTTTGCCTCACCGGTAAGCAGATATCATCATCTGTACCGGAGCGGTCACATATCCTGTTTTTTACTAGTTTTCGTATGATGAATCTGCTTCTTCGGCTTCTTCATCAACTTCGAGAAGATCTTCATCATCGAGAAGGTCTTCGTCTGCATTGTCGGAATCAAGTGATTCCATTGTAGAGTAATACTGCTCTGTGTTCATCGATTCTTCGTAGAAGAGGATGCGGCTGCAGTATGGGCAGAAGAAAATCTTTTCTCCGTGGCGAACTTCATTTGCAAACTGTGCAGGAAGAACCATGTGGCATCCTGAACAAACGTTTCCTGTAACAGCAACGATACCGTTCCTATTACGCCTGATGATGCGCTGGAATTTCATTACAGTTTCAGTTTCAATACCGTCTGCAATTTCTTCTTCCTGCTTTGAAAGTTCTTCAAGCTTTGCCTTGAATTCAGCAACTTCCTTTTCCAAGCCTTCGCGTGTTTCGTTTACGTCGTTTTCTGTTGAAGAAATGAGGGCTTCTGATCCCTTGAGGATTTCGTTGATTTCTTCAAGTGCCTTCTCTTCTTTCTGGAGTTCCTTGCGCTTTGCATCTTCTATGCTCTGTGCTTCAGAAATCTGCTTTTCAAGAATTTCGTATTCCCTATGTGTCGTGATGGCATCCATGCCCTTTTCGCCTTCTTCCCTTCTTTTCTGGGCTTCAGCAAGTTCTTCCTTCAACTGTGCTACAAGGGCTTTCTTTTCTTCGTATTCTGCATTGCGCTGGATATATTCTTTCTTGAATCTGTCAAGAGATTCTGTACTTCCGTCAAGAGTTTTTGGAAGCTCTTCCACTTTTGCTTCAATTTCATATTTCTCTGCAAGAACTTCCTGGAGATTCTTGAGTTTGTCCAGTTTTTCTGACATTTGCAACATAGGTGACTACCCCTCTATAAAATCATTTCCCATAGACACACAGAATTTGCGTGGTAGAATATTTTACACAATATAATCCTTTGTGTCTACATTAATATTGCACCCAAAAGAACATCATCTTTCGGGTGACTGGTCTTAATCGATTAAGAATCGATGTAATCTCTGAGACCGCTTGCACGGCGCGGATGACGGAGCCTTCTGAGGGCCTTGGCCTCAATCTGTCGGATGCGTTCGCGGGTAACGTTGAAGTAAAGGCCAACTTCCTCAAGGGTAAGGGAATAGCCATCGTCAAGACCGAACCTCATCTTTAGTACTTCCTGTTCACGCTGCGGCAGTGTATTGAGTACAAGCTTAAGCTGTTCCTGAAGCAGTGTGTAGGCCGTCTTGTTTGCCGGATTTTCCACATCCTTGTCTTCGATGAAGTCTCCAAGTGAGCTGTCTTCCTCTTCTCCGATTGGGGTTTCGAGGGAAATAGGTTCCCTGGCAACGTTCTTGACCTGCTTTACGCGGGCCAATGGCCAAGAAAGCTGTGCTGCAATTTCTTCATCGGTTGGTTCGCGACCAAGTTTCTGGAGAAGCTGGCGGCTTTCGCGTACAACCTTGTTGATCTGTTCTATCATGTGTACAGGAACGCGGATTGTGCGTGCCTGGTCGCTGATTGAGCGTGTGATGGCCTGACGGATCCACCAGGTTGCATAGGTTGAGAATTTATAGCCCTTGCGGTATTCAAATTTCTCTACAGCCTTGATGAGGCCGATGTTTCCTTCCTGGATGAGGTCAAAAAGCTGGAGTCCCCTGTTGGTGTACTTCTTTGCAATGGAAACTACAAGGCGCAGGTTTGCGTTGATGAGGCGGTTCTTTGCCTGTTCAAGCTGGCGGCGTCCCCTTTCGATTTCCTTCTTCATTTCGATGATTTCTTCAACGGAATTCTCGAAGTCGTACTCAAGTTCGCGAAGCTTTCTGTCTATTTTCTGTATTTCAGTGTAGTTGGTGCGGATTTCATCGGCAGATAGGAAAAGTTCCTTCTCAAGCTTGACGGATTCTGCACGGATGGCAAGGCGGCGACCGATGCTCCTGAGGCCTGCTGCATCTGAAATGCGTAGCTTCTTCATCCTGCGGTCCTGGATCGTATGGTATTCATCAATCTTTTTTGATGCAAGGATGAATTTTGCACTGAATTCTTCTATTTCTTCCGTCTGAAGTTCTGCATTGATGATGTTTTCCTTGATGATGTTCCTAAGGCGGATGAGTTCCGGATCCTTGAAGATGTTCATTGTTGGATCGTCTGAATGAAGGGTCTTCTTAAGGTTAATGTATTCGATCATCTGTTCGCGGACAGGCTTTACGTATTCCACATAGCAAGACCTGAGGCGGCGGCGTTCTGCCATGAGTTCGTTGATTTCCTTCCTTGCTTTTCCAGGTTCGTGGGGATCAATCTTCTTGTAAATGGTATGGCAGATTTCGTAGAATTCAGGGATGATCATGCCCGAATTGCGGATAACGTTCTTTATGATGTTCTGTCCGTCTTCCATCTGCTTTGAAAGGATTACTTCCTGTTCTGCAGTAAGAAGGTTTTCCTTGCCGATTTCCCTAAGGTAAAGACGGATCGGGTCATCTATGCTGGAATCCTTGTCGTTGGCAACAAGGCGATGCTTTGAAGCGTCATCAATCTTTGATTCATCATCCTCACCAAGGGCTTCGTCATCCTCGTCGTCAGCTTCATCCTCGTCAAGAAGGTCGTCTTCTTCCATGACCTGAATGTTGTTCTTTGTAAGAAGCTGAAGAACGCCCTCCATTTTCTGAGAATTTACAAATTCCGGAGTGAGGATTTCAGTTATTTCGTCCCATGAAATGATCTGCTTGCTTGCTGCATAGTCAAGAAGCTTTTTTACGAGGGGATCCTGTTCTTCAGAATCTTCCTCTATATCGTCTGCGTCTGAACCTGCGGAATTCTTTTCTTCCTGGTCCATTTCTTCGTCATCCTCAAGTTCTTCTTCTTCATCTTCAGCAGGAGATTCAGCCTTGGCCTTTGTCTTTTTTGCAGGCTTCCTGGAAGTCTTCTTTTCCGTAACATCTTCCTCTTCACTGCCTGTTGCTTTTGCCGTCTTCTTCTTAGACTCGGTATCCTTAGCTTTCTTTGCCTTTTCAGATGCTTCCGATTTTGTTTCAGTTGACTTTTTAGCCATCGATCAGTCCTTAAATTGTCTTAATTTGGAATCAATTTCCATAGCTTCTTTCAGAACATCCTGAAGCAGAATCCTATCCTGCGGGTTGGCACTATGCTCCAGCTGGAGTATGCGGGCCTTTACCTGCCTTTTTCTGCGTTCCAGAATCCTGTTTTTCAGGTAGTTCAGTGAAGAGACGGCAGACTGTGCTGAATTTTCCGAATTCAGCTCCATGGACCTGATTACAAATCCCTTGAGTCTGTCCCCCTCGATACGGTTAAGTATGAGTGGTACCGAAAAGCAGTTTTCCTTAAGACATTCTTCCATTGCCTTAAACAACTGTCTGGAAGCTTCATCCTCAAGATCCTCGGCGGAAATCTGGCTGTACATGTTTTGAAAAAGACTGGAATCATCAGTTACGGCTGTCATAACAGCTTGCAGCTCTGCAGAAGGTTTTACAAAGGTTTGGTCTTCTGGCTTCTTGTTCTGCTCCGTATTTACATTTTTCAAACGGCTAGTAAGCCTTTCCCGGTTTTGGTAGTCTTTTCGGGCAGCCCCCTTTTCTATCTCAAATGCCCGGCACAGTAAATCCAGGCACGACTCCTTCTGTACTTCCGACTGCAGTGAATCAATGTACGCAAAATAGTCCACCATAGCCTTGGACTTGCCTTCAGGAGTATCCTTAGGGTACAGTTCGAGCAGTTTAGAAATAAGAAAATCGCAATCGAATATAGCTTCCTTTACTACATTTGTCAAGTAGTCAGCACCAAAATTCACCATAATTTCGGCAGGGTCTTTTCCGCCTTCTATCCTTATGACCTTTACCGGTATGTTCTGCTGGCGGCACATTAAAATTGCCTTTCGGGTGGCATTCTGGCCTGCATTGTCCGAGTCAAAGGAAAGGATTATCTCATCGACAAAGGGCTTAAGGAGGGTCACCTGCTCCAGGGTAAGGGCTGTTCCCAGGGGGGCTACGGCATAGTCGATTCCGCACTGGTGGTATGCTATGCAGTCCATGTATCCCTCGCAGATTATGGCCTTCTTTTGCCGCCTGATGGGTTCTTTTGCAAAGTTGAAGGCATAGAGGATGCTTCCCTTCTTGTAGTGTATGGTTTCCGGGGAATTCTTGTACTTGGACTTTGCCTCAAATTCACTCCCCTTTAGAAAGCGACCGCCCATGGCAACAACTTCGCCGTTTCGGTCAAAGATGGGGAACATAAGGCGTCCTGCAAAAAAAGCTGTTTCCGGCCTGGACCTGTTGAAGAGTCCTGAATTGTCCAGAAATTCCCTGGAATAGTTCTTTCCCTCAAGAAATCGCCTGAGCCAGAACCTGTCGTCGGGACTGTAACCGATCTTGAATTTTTCCAATGTTTCCCGGGATAGGCCTCGTTCCATAATGTAGTCCAGGGCGAATTTTCCATGGGGAGTTTCCATCAGCATGTAATGGAAGGATGTTGCAACCCTTGTGTAAAGCTGCCGGTATTCCGCCTTAAGCTTTACGTTGGGATCTTCCTTCCAGCTGTCGTTTCCACCCTGGGTATATGTAAGGACTACACCTGCCCTTTTGGCAAGGATTTCTATGGCTTCTGAAAAGGACACCTTGTCCATGTTCTTGAGGAAGTCGATGGCAGTTCCCGAAGCATGGCAGCCAAAGCAATAGTAGAACTTTTTTTCCGGTGAAACGCTGAAGGAAGCTGTTTTCTCTGAATGGAAGGGACAGCATCCCCACCAGTCACGGCCCCTCTGTTCAAGCTGCACACGTTCCCCTATGAGGCTTACAATATCGGTTTTATCTGAGACTTCGTCGATGGACTGCTTTGATATGAATCTGGCCATTTACTTTGAAACCCGGTCCGTATTGTCTGCGGCCTTGTGCTCATCAAAGGTGCGTGAAAAAGTATGCTTTCCTTTCTGGGGATCCGTAAGGACAAAGAAATAGTAGTCGGTTTTTGCAGGAGCCCCGGAGGCTTCAAGGGCAACAACGCCTGGATTTGAAATGGGGCCTTCTGGAAGTCCTGCCCACTTGTATGTGTTGTATGGGCTGTCAATCTTAAGGTCCTTGTATGTGATGCGCTCGGGATGCGGCAACCCCTGGATCTCCGTGATTATGTATTCAATGGTTGCACAGGAATAAAGGCCAATGCCGTGCTTAAGCCTGTTGGTAAAGACGCTTGCAATGAGGGGAGCTTCTTCCTTTATGCGATATTCTCTTTCAACAACGGATGCAAGGATTACGGTGTCATGGAGGGCCTTTGGATCAAGGCCGATGAAGGCCGGTATCTGGGAGGTTTTTGTGAAGAAATTTGAAACCATGGTACGAAGCACTTCTTGGCCCGTCATTTCGGGAATGAAAAAATAGGTATCTGGAAACAGATATCCTTCAAAGGTGGTTCCAGGAATGTGGAATTCTTCAAGAAGGGACTGGTTTTTGCATGCCGTGAGGAAGTCTTCCGAAGTGCAAACTCCCGAGTCTTCGAGAATCTGGGCAATCTTTGTCTTTGTAAGGCCTTCCGGAATGCTAACGGTAATGTATTCCTGCTCACCGGACTGGAGGAGCATGTAAATTTCCCTGAGGGACATGGAACTTTTTATGCTGTAGGTTCCGCTCTTAAGGTTGAACTGGCTGTTCCTGTCAAAAATATTGAACCTTGCGCACAGGTAGAGGAACATTCCGGACCTGATGAATTTTTCATTCTGAAGGGTCTGGGCCACCTGTCGCACTGAAGTCCCAGCTGGAATCTTGATCTTGCCTGAATATGATTCCTCTTCCGAAGTTACGGGGCTGCAAAGATAGAACCATGAAGAAACACCGACAACAACGCACAATGACAGTATTGCGGCTATCCAGAGAAAAATAGAAAGAAGGATTACGGCTGCTTTTTTCATTTTAGAGATCTATGACTTGGCCTTCACGGGACATGTAGAGCTTAAGGTTTTCAGAACCGTGGTATTTTACGTAGTTAAGGCCGGCGCTATACAGGTCGTCCAGCTTCTTGTCTGAATATGCAGGTTCATGATGGAAGAAAAAGAGCTTTTGTACACCCCAGGTAGCCGCAAAATCGATGGAACGGCTTACAGAGTTATGGCCCCAGTTGACTTTCTTTGCAGCTTCCGGGTTTGTGTACTGGCTGTCCAACACAAGCATGTCTGCATCCTGAAAGAAATAGTTACGTTCAATGGCCTTGTCAAAGTCGGAATCCTGCAGCTCTGAGTCGGTGCAGTATATGAATTTCTTGCCGTCTTCTTCAAAGGAATAGGCTGTGGATTCCCCGGGATGGGTCATCTTGTGGCACTTAACCTTGAGTCCGTAAAGTTCAAGTTCCTGACCCTCCTTCATCAGGTGGAATGTAATTTGATTCTTTACTGAATTCCAGCATCCGTTTGGAGGAAAAAATGGTGTGGAGCTTTGTCTTTCCAAATACTCTGCAGCAAGGGGATCTGTTGAATAGATTTCAATTTTTGTCTTTGGATTGAACGATGGACCAAAGAACGGGAAGCCCTGAATGTGATCCCAGTGAAAATGGGAAAGGAAAATGGTATAGTGAAGGTCTTCCGGATGTTCTCCATAGAGGGCATAATCACGAAGCCCGGTTCCGCAGTCAAGAAGGATTACTCCGCCAGCTTTCGGTCTTAATTCAACACATGGAGTGTTTCCACCGTAGGTACCGTAAATCCATTCAGGAAGGGACGAAAGAAAGCGCATTTTTGATTCTGAGGATTCAAGGTCTTTTGGATTCATGCGTGCGATGGCAGCCGTAAGCTTTGCCTGAATCTGTTCGCCTCGTAAAGGTGTTGGAAGGGATCCTCTGACTCCCCAGAATTTAACTTGCACTTTTTCCCTCCGGTTGAACCTGTAAAGTTTACCAAAATATACTTAATAATATAGTACAAAAATAATCGAAAATCAATGTAAAGGTCATATCAGGCAAATACTTTTTTTGTGGTTGCAATCTTAATCAGGATTCCTGGGTTTTACCGGCTTTTTTGAGCCATCTTATCATGTACCATACCATGAAGGAGGTGGAAGCAAGCCATGCCATGGGATCTGCATAGCAAACGGCCTTGAATCCGGCTACAGGCACAAAGGTAAAGGTTACGAAGCATCGGGCAAAAAGTTCCAGGAAGCCTCCCCACATTGCCTTTGAGGAACAGCCTACTCCCTGCAGTGATGGCCGCCACAGATTGAGAATTCCTATGGACCAGATGAAAATTCCAAGCGTCCGTGCATAGACCCATGCGTAGTGTATGACTTCCCTTTCGGAACCGCTGATGAAAAGCAGGCATAGCCTGTCGCCCATGAACCAGAAGAGGAGTCCCACGAATATTCCGAAGAGAACGGAAATGGCCGTTGCCTGGAAAAGTCCTTTCCTTATGCGGTCTATCCTTCCTGCCCCAAGGTTCTGGCTTGCAAAGGTGGATACTGCAACACCCAGGGCATCAAAGGGCGACATGAACATCTGCTTAAATTTAGTCACCAGGGTAAAGCTTGAAATGTAAAGGCTTCCAAGGCTGTTGTTTGCCATCTGGAGTACCATGGAACCTATGGCCGTGATGGAAAACTGGAGCCCCATGGGAATCCCCATCTTGAACAGGATTTTCTGCATTCCAAGGTCAAGGCCTATGTCTTTTCTGGAGAGCCTTAGCACTTCAATTCTTCTTGAAGACCAGGCAAAGCACACGATTCCGCATAGGCCCTGGGACAGAATCGTAGCAAGGGAAGCCCCAAAGACCCCCATATTAAGGCCAAGGATGAATGCCAGGTCTAGGATTATGTTAAGCACTATGGAAGCTGAAAGGAAGTACAGCGGAGTCTTGGAATCCCCCACCGCCCTGAGAATTCCTGCGGAAAAGTTGTACAACATAAGGAAAGGACATCCTGCAAAAAGAACTGCCAGGTATACCCAAGCCTCGTGGAAAATGTCGTCAGGCGTCCTGAGAAGATGGAGTATCTGGCTGCAAAAGGTGGTGCATGTAAGGGTGACGAGGATGGAAATTGCAATCATGGCAACATAGCCGTTGAAAATGAACTTTCTCATGCGGTTCAGGTCTCCGGCACCAAAGGTCTGTGCTACGGGAATGGAAAAGCCGGTGCAGCATCCCATGCAAAGGCCCAGGACCAGAAACTGCACTGATGACGAAGCTCCAACCCCTGCCAGGGCGTTTTTTCCCAGGTAAAGGCCAACTATGGCAGTGTCAGCCATGTTATACAACTGCTGCATCAGGTTCCCCGCAAGGAGAGGAACTGTAAACAGCAGGATGAGTTTGAGTGGACTGCCGGTAGTTAGGTTTTTAGCCAATTAATGTACCTGGATGTATGGTCCTGCTAGATTTTCATGTTCATTGCTTCGCGAACTTCCTCAAGGGTTTTGCAGGCAATGGCACGGGCCTTGTCTACGCCATCAAGGAGAACCTTGCGGATGTATTCCTCGTCCTTTTCAAGCTGGGCACGCTTCTCGCGTAACGGGCGGAGTTCTTCATTAAGGGCTTCCGTAAGGCACTTCTTGAGTTCCCCACTGCCCTTGTCTCCTATGCGCTGGGCAACTGCTTCCGGGGCTTCCTTTGTACAGAGGGAAATGAGTCCGAGAAGGTTTGCAACCTCAGGGCGGTTTACAGGATCGTATGTAATTACGCGCTCGCCGTCTGTCTTTGCCTTCTTTATGAGGGCTGCAGTTTCATCTTCCGTGTTGCAGAGGAAGATGGCGTTATTACGGCTCTTTGACATCTTCTGGTTTCCGTCAAGCCCCATGATGCTAGGAGTCTTTGAAAGAAGGGCCTGTGGCATGGGGAAAATCGGGTCGCGTCCCTTGCAGAACTTCTTGTTGAATGCCTTGGCGATGTTTCGTGTAAGTTCAATATGTGGAAGCTGGTCCTTTCCTACTGGAACGACGTTTCCCTTGCAGAAGAGAATGTCGCATGCCTGGTGGATTGGATATGTGTACATGCCGGCATTTACGTTTGTAAGGCCTGCACTCTGGATTTCTTCCTTTACGGTTGGGTTGCGGCTGAGTTCTGAATTGCTTACCAATGTCATGAATGGAAGCATGAGCTGGTTGCATTCAGGAATGTATGAATGTGGATAGATGATGACGTCGTCGCCAGGCTGGATTCCTGCTGCAAGGTAGTCAATGACAAGCTGCTTGGTGTTCTGGCTGATCTTGTCAAAGGCATCATGGTCCGTGAGAACCTGGTAGTCTGCAATGAGGATCATGGTCGGAACACCCATCCTGCTAATGCGCACACGGTTCTGGAGGGAACCAAAATAGTGACCGATGTGGAGTCTTCCTGTTGGCCTGTCACCCGTAAGGACGCGGTATTTCTTTGGATTTATTTCAATGTCTGCCTCAAGCTGCCTTGAGCGTTCAACTGCTGCCTCAAATGTCTTGTTAGGATCAAATTCCTTGTTTTCTTCTGCCATTTCTTTCCTCTATCAATCAATAATGAAAAATAAAAATCAAGCCCCTAGATTCTATTGTTTTTGCCGTTTTATTTCAATTGCCTGCTAAAGGGTAAAATTCCACCCAAGAAATTCAAGACCGCAGGCAGTAAAGTCAAAGGAAAGGCCTGGTGAATTGGGATTGAAGAAAGGATCATACAGTTGGTCCTGCACCACCGGAAACCCAATCCATGACAGGTGACATCTTACCTGATGCCTGAAACCCTGGCTTATGCGGCACAGTGCCTTGAAGGTTCCATCGTCATTTTTTTTAAGGTTAATTTCAGTTTTATATTCCTTTGGGGAAGCTTTTTTTATGGCTGCAGGGCCAGAAAAGCCTGTTACGGGTCTTACTAACTTCCGGTAGTTTCCAAAAAAACGGAATCTGGAGGACAGATAGACCTGTAACGAACGATTGTTAGTATTATTTTGTAGACTACTTAATAAACTTTCTAGTTTTTTATCCAGAACCGGAAATGAATCATCAGAACGTCCTTTACTTGTATTCCATGTACACCGGCATGTGGCACCATAGGTTTTAATGAATCTGTCACCCTTTTGTTCTTCCGTAATCCTGTCGTAAAAATCCTGTGAGGCAGCAACAAGTACAAGACCCCTGGTATCATTGTCAATTCTGTGAACAAGACCTGCTTCGCATTCCTTCTTTCCTTTAATTTGTCTTAAATCGTAAAATGTTTCCAAGGCCCAAGTCAGGGCGCTGGCTTCTCCTTCCCTGAGTGGCGCTGAAGGAAGTCCCGATGGCTTGTCCATAACCAGAAATGGTTCCGATGCTGTCGGCTTGTGGATTATTCCGATTTTTGAATAGAGCTGGTTGCTTTCCATCTTAAATAAATTACCTGTCCCTTGGAAGAATCGTCTTTGTGTATTCCCTATGAAGAACCCTTAGTATTTCAATAAAGCGTTTTGGGGTCCTGGTCCTAAAGTCACTGTATTCCCTTGCACCGGGAAGCCTTAGGCATAACCTGTGGGCATTGAGCATCAATGTCGCATTGGGGAATTTCCTGTCTCCCTTTGAATACAATGGGTCTCCAAGGATCGGGCAGTTAAGGTATTTCATGTGGACCCGAATCTGGTGGGTTCTTCCGGTTTTTATGCGTATCCTCATGAGTGAATATTCGCCATAGCAGCAGATGCACTTATAATGGGTTTCTGCATATTTTCCATCTTCAGTGTCCGTTACAGCCCTGAAAATTTTTCTGTCCCTGTAGTCGCGTACAATCTGTGTTCGTATGACTCCATGATGATGCTGGGGCCGGCCTGAACAGATGGCAATGTATTCCTTGACCATGGCCTTGTGGTTACTGAAAATCCGTGCAAGATATTCTTCGGCGCTGCGGTTTTTTGTTGTGATTATGATTCCAGATGTGTCCTTGTCTAGTCGATGGACGATTCCAGGACGGCGTGAAACAATCAGATCCTTTTCCGGTACGTTCTTGTCCTGGGGAATTGCACTCTTTCCCCAATGGTACAAAAGACCGTTTACAAGGGTTCCTGTCCAGTTTCCCGCTGCTGGATGGGTAACCATTCCCTGGGGCTTGTTTATTACGCAGACATTATCATCTTCATAGATTATGTCCAGGGGAATGTCTTCCGGTTCAATGTTGTCAGGTACGCTTTCTTCCCACTGAATAAAAATCTCGTCCCCTGCCTTTACCTTGAAGGAAATTTTCTGTTCCTTTCCGTTTACGAGAAGGTGCTTCAATCCGCTTTTAAGCTTGCTGCGGTTCATGTCGGGAAGCACTGATGCAATGTACTTGTCAAGGCGTTCTGATTTTTCGTAGCCTGCTGGAACTTTTGCCGTATACTGATTCATCTTTATTCAGGTCCGGAAATGGTATCGTCTATGGTGGTGACGTCTTCCATACCGTCAACATCACTTTCAATGGTCTCGATATCGGAAGCTTCATCGACTATTGTCTCAGGAACAGAGCTTTCTGAAAATGGAATTACGATTACCTGTTCCCTGAGGTTGATTTTTTTCTGCCTTTTGTTTCTTGAATGTCGAACGATCTGGTTGACTGCAAAATCGACGGTACCAATGCAAAGTCCAACACCGATGGTAATGCCCATGAGCTTTACCTGCTGCCATTCGTCAAAGGATGACTGCGACAAGGGTCCTGGAACATGCCCCCGTTCTCCCTGGGATTTAAGGTAGGCACCATAGGCTACGGTTGTAGGCAGAAGTGCAAAGGGAACAGAACCAAGGGAAACTATTTCAAAACGCCTCAGGTCCTTGAGCCATAACGGGACCTTTTCCTTGTCATAAGGCTCAGGTTCATCCGAAGTATTTGATGTAGATGTGCCTGATGACGTCTTGCTTGATGAAGATGAAATCTCCCCAAAAACCCGGAAAGGCATCAAGGCCGAGATGATCAGGAAAACAAGAACAAAGGGACGGAATCTTTCTTTCATTTATTTTTCGCCGTAATCCCTTTCGCCAAAAAGTGCAGTTCCAACCCTGACCATGGTGCTGCCCTCTTCAATGGCTATTTCATAGTCTCCGCTCATGCCCATGCTAAGTTCATGGATTGGAAGGGATGGATATTTTTCGTTCAGTTCTTTCCTTAAAAGGCGAAGCGACCTAAAGGATTTTCTTATCAAGTCCTTGTCCCCGGTAAAGGGAGCCATGGTCATGAGGCCGGCAGGATTTACGTGGGGATACTTTCCTTCCATAAAGTTGTCAAGGGATGCAAAAAGGTCTTCCATTGAGCTGTAGCCGCTTTTTGATTCTTCCCCGGTGTGAATTTCAAAATAAACATCTATTTTCTTCTGGAGCTTTGCACACTGCTTCTCTATTTCCTTCAGGAGATCTTCGCGGTCAACAGACTGGATGCAGGAGGCAATTTCCACGGCCTTCTTTACCTTGTTGGTCTGAAGCTGTCCTATTATGTGAAGCTGAACATCCTTGAAGTCGGAAATAACCTGTGGGAATTTTCCATAGGCTTCCTGCACGCGGTTTTCCCCAAACAGGAACTGGTTGCCTTCAATGGCAGTATATACGTCTTCCTGGGGATGGAATTTGCTTACGGCACACAGCCTGACGGATCCCTTGGGACGGCCGAAGTGAACTTCCGCATCCTCAATCTGTTTTCTTACCTTTTCAAAATTTTGCAATATCTGGTCTTTCGTCATGGCACTACATTCTAGCAGAGTTAATGTAACGGCTCAATACGGAACTAATGTCTGCAAACTGCTGAACGGTCAGGTTTTCTGCCCTCTCTGACTTTGAAACCCCGCATTCCTGGAAGAAGATGTCGCTGTCAGTATCCTTTGGAAGAAGCGGCTTAATGTTGTTCAAGAGGGTTTTACGGCGTGAAGAAAAAAGTGCATGGACTGTGCGAACAAAAAGCTTTCTGTCTTGAACCTGAACAGGATTTTCCTTTCTTGTAAGAACTGCAGATTGGGAAGCAACATTTGGCCGGGGCCAGAAATTTCCGCCGGGAAGAACAATGCCCTTCTTTATGTCATAGGCCCACTGGCACAGTACGGTGAATCCCGAATAATTGTCAGAACCAGGCTTTGCTGCCATTCTTTCAGTAACTTCCTTCTGGACTGTAAAGACGCAGCGGTCAAAAATCACGTTTTCCGTAATGGTGTCTGCAATAAAAGTTGCTGCAATGTTATATGGAAGGTTTCCAAAAAGCTTGTTGGGCTTTACCTGTTCTTCCTGAATCTTCTTTTTCCATGTCTTAAGGCAGTCGCCTTCCACAATGTCAAATTTTCCCCGGTTCCTGAAATCCTCAAAGAAGGAATTCAGCATGGAAATGAATCCCCTGTCGATTTCAAAGGCCGTAAGTCTTGCACCGCGGGTCATTATTTCTTCCGTCATGCATCCAAGGCCTGGCCCGATTTCCCAGATGTAATCCTTTTCTGAAGGTTCAAGGGAATCCACTATTGTCTTTCTTGCAGCAGGATTTATCATGAAATTCTGCCCGAATTTTTTTTGCATGGCAAAGCCGTTGGCATCGAGAAAAGACTTTAATTCTGCCGGTGAATTGTAATCCGGGTGTTCCATAAAATTCTCCCATAATGTAAATGCACTTAAAGTTCCATGTGAACTGCCGGGAATTTTGCAAAGAATCCGGTTATGGCACATATCAATCCATAGAAGGCATTAAGCAGAAATCCCCAAAACTGGCTTGTCCATGGTATCATAAAAGATAGCATTATGGAAACCACTGAAAATACAAGGAACCATTCAATAAGTGGAGTCATGATAACCGAGGCAAATATTCCAATGGGCATGAAGGCTCCAAAAAGCTTTATGCTAATGGGGGCTGTCATGGCCTGGGCTCCAGCTGATGCTGCAAGGGAGGAAGAAAACTGCCTTGGAAACAATCCATGAAAACAGTATTCGATAAATTCTCCAAAGAGAAGGATTCCTGCAAGTGCTCCGTATGACAGGATGAATGCTGCAGAATGAATGTCCCATGGAATCATGATGCAGTGGATAAGAAAGACAAATGAAAGGACGGCTATAAAGTCAATTGACCTGCAGAAAAGCATTGATGTGAAAAGGATAATAAGGGAGCATAAAAGCGCCCTGAATAATGAAGGTGACAATCCTGCAAACCAGACAAAAAACAAGATACCTGCAAGCTTGAGGAAAAAGGAATGTTTTTTTCCAAAGATTTTTTTTCCTGAATTGCCCACAAGGCCTGCAAAAAAGGAAAGGTGCATTCCGCTCAAGGCTAAAATGTGGGACAACCCTGCTTTTCTGAAATCTGATGCAATTGCCTGGTCCGTGTATTCCCTTGAACCTGAAAGCAATGCAAGAATGAATCCACCTGCCTTTCCCCATCCGTACATGAGTCGCTTGAAAACAAGCCTTGAAATGGCCCTGGCGTGAAATATTGCTCCAAGGATTCCAGATGACGGTCCATGGTAAATGGCTCCATCTGAGATAAAGAATCCAGTGTTGGGTTTATCATTATTGCTAGACCACTTTCCATAAACGGTGAGGCGTTCATGGTTTTCTATAAGGATGGAATTTCCGGCAACCGAGTAAAGCTTTCCCGGAAAGACTGATTCCACGATAGCAGAATCAAGAAGGATGCTTACTGTTCCCCGTGCGGAAGATGTAACCAGGCACTCGCTGCCTGAAGCAGAATCAACATTCATCCTAAAGAGATAGAATTGTCCTGATGAAGTCTTGGATGGATTGGAACTTACGTAGCCAGTTAAGGAAGATGCTTCTTCCAGTTTCAATAGGCTCCTGAATTCATTGCGCTCCTTAACAGTCGCAAGTCCTGAACACAAGGCAGCAGCAAAAAGCACTGCCGCAATGAAAAAAGGGTTATGTAACCTGTACCTTAATTTTTCTACCACTTTAATTTGTCGAGAGCCTGCTTTGCAGCCTCCACAACATCCTGGGTGTAATTCAGTGTAGAAGCTGAATATAGATAGTCAAAGGCAGTCTTGTCTCCCAAATCCCCCAATGAATTGATTACCGCAAGGACAACGTCCCTGTCAGGATGCTGGTTTGTTTCAACACACCTGTTGAGGAAATCAAGATAGGATGAAAGGGCACCTGTCGTCTTGTATGATGCAACCTGGCAGATGTTTTTTATGGCTTCTGCAAACTGTTGTCCTGTAATCTTGTTTGCTTCGTACTCATCCTTAAGGATTGTAAACATCCTTGTTACAAGAATGGATGCACGGGTCCACTTGTTTTCTGCAATGATCCTTATGCATTCAAGGCTAAGTTCAACAGCCTGGACAGAAAGTTCCGGCTTATTTTCCTCTCCTATAGTGATAATGGACAAAAGTATATTTTCTGCAGCATCAGCCGTAATTTTTTTTGAAATCTTTGCATTGGAATCAAGCTTTGAAAGTATTACTGCCTTTCGGTCGATGCTCACGGTTCCAAGCAGCTGTGCTATTTCCTTCCTGCTGCCTTCCGCAAGGCTTCCGTATGCATCCTGAATCAATGTGGAATGTGAAGGCCACACATCAAGCACGTCAGAGATGAAGAGCATGTTGAATGAAGAAGAATTCCCCCTGGACTTCATGTATTCGATGCAGCTTTCAATTGCAGGATTCATTGGAACCTGGTTCTGCATGTTCTTGTAGAAATAGGAATTTACAAGGGCAAGGGATTCCCCTGAAGGAAAATTTTCAAAGGCCTTGATTACGGAAGAAACAAGCTGCTCATTGGATGTTACCTGAAAAACCTGGGTCAGGTATTTTGCAGCCTGCTTTTCCTTTCCCATGCAGTTTATGGAATCAATGCTGGAAACGGCAGCCTGGGCCAAGGCTATGTATTCCGGATCGTTTCCAAGATACTGATTGGATTGAACGACAAAATCCATGGCAAGAAAGGCCACGTTTGACTGCCCTGCCTTGCAAGATGCAATTACGGCATTAGTCTTGTCAGAAAGGTTTCCGCGAAAGAAATCGCCTTCATATTTTTTCTGTGCATAAAGCAATGTTGAAGGAATAACCAAACATAATACTGCAAAAAACTTTTTCATAAACATTCCTTAAATTTCACGACTTTTTAAAAATTAAAGTCAGGCAATTCACTTATCTCCGAAGCAGAATTATTCTGACCTGCAATTTTTCCCCTTGAAGAAATGGTGATCACTTCTGGAGAAGGTTCCCCCTCCACTTCCTCAACCGGTTCCTGTTGGGTCATGGTGCTCCCAAGGACAGCGGGCTGTTTTTCCTGGACGGCATTTTCTGCAACCATGGCAACATCCTGGTTTTCGCCCATACCTTCGGCTGGAACATCTTCTTTACCAAAGGACTCTGCCTGGTCCATGGCTTCCTTGATTTCCTTTTCTTCTTCCGGCATAACATTGTACACGAAGGAAAGGATGGCATTCTTCATTTCCCTGCGGATATGGGTGCACTCAAAATGAAGCCTTGACTGCTTCATGGTTTCATTATATTCCACAGCACGGATTACGCCCGTCATGACTATCAGGGTATTGTTAAGTTCAAACTGGATCTTAATCGGAACATTGTTCTTTCCCATTCCACCGATTCTGATCAAAGCTCCGTCTTCACTAATATCTTCAATAAAGCATTTATAGCCTTCATCCATCTCGATTTTTTCAAGTTCCTCATCGTTGTTCTGAACCTCAAAATCCTGGATGATGTACATCTGTCCATAAATCTCGCATTTTACGCGGATGGACTGGCGCTTTTGGGTGCGGTCAAGCTTATAGCTGTGCTTGAGGTAAAGGGCCCTCTCACTCCTGAAATTGCCCGATCCGAATACTTCCGTGTCAAAGGCATAGCCTGCATCCCCTTTTCTCCAGAAATAGACGCTTATTTCCTTGTGCTCCCATTCTTCTCCGGAAAGAAAATCGACCCTGCCTGTAGTCTTGTTTACCTTCATGGGTAGGTTTATGATGAGTTCACGGCCATTGCTCAAGACCTTAGAAAAGAAAACTCCCTTTCCCTTAAGGATTATGCTGAGACGCTGTCCTTCTTCAAGGGACTTGGAATTTTCAAGGCCACGCTTTGAATCCATGTCCAGGACTACGCGGGTCTTGAACTTGTACAGCTTTTCAAGAAAGCTCTGGACCGGAAAAGTGTTTTCTATTCCCTCTGCACGAACCTTCTTTATATACTGCAATATGCACTTGTTTACGGAAGATTCAGACACAAACAGTGACAGCGGATCATCCAGCTCGCATTCGGCAGCCAGCTTCCATAAGGCCGAAATTTCCTTTCTGTGGAAACCAAAGTCAAAGCCCTGGGCATAGAAATTCACCCGATTTTGAGAAGCTGAAAAATATCTTCTTGCAAAGAGAAATGTAACTACAATAACAAGTAAGGCAACCGCAAAAGGCATCATTATTTTCCCTGCATAATTTTCAAATATTTACCCATGAAGAATATGAAAAATTCCTACAATAATATATAATATATTTTATCACTTATGGCAAAAAAAAGATACATTTTTATTGAATTTTTACTTGTAGCAGCAATCCTTGCCCTTCCCCCGGTTTTTGCCCCCAAGGCGGAGGGAATTCCCTGCATGGTGCTGTCGCCTTACATTCTTGTTGAACTTGGCGCTGCCCTTGCACTAAAGCTACAGTGTGACAGGATGCTCTGGAATTCAATTCCCAAGGAAGAAATAAGAAAAAGAAAAACCCAGCTTGTCTTCAAGACCCTTTACTGGTGGGCCATTTGCCTTGCATTCCTCATGTTTGTCTATGCCCTTTTCCAGCTTGCCGCATATTTCCTTCATGAAGGGCAGACCAAATTTTCCGTGGGAGATCTGAATCCCCTTGCTTTTTGGGGAATATCGATCCTTAACCTGGCCATAGCTTCCCTTTACGAAGAGGTTTTGTACCGCCAGTTCCTGCCTGAATCCCTGCTTTTTGTGACCAGCTCATGGAAAAGAGGTGGCATGGTGATTTCAGAAGGAGCTGCACTGGTTCTTTTTACTGGAGCCCATTTATACCTGGGTTCTGCAGCAGCCTTGAACAGCCTGATTTGCGGCATTATCCTAAGATTCACCTATAAGAAATCCCAGTCAGTCTGGGCTGGAACCATTGCCCACTTTTTCTACAATGCCTTCGTTCTTGTAACCTGCCTGTACTGATTCCCTGGTACTGGAAAGCCATCATGCAAGGACAGCCTGCCATTGTTTATTGAACAACATTTTGCATTGTGATATTATGTTCTATCAATTTAAGTAAACAGGTGGGTAGTCAATAATGATTTACACAGATACAAGAGACAGTAGCGTAAAGGTTGATTTTAGAACTGCAGTTTTGAACGGCATGAATGCTAAGACCGGCGGACTTTACATTCCGGTGGAATTCCCAAGATTGGACAAGGCTTTCACGGAAAGAACAACCGACCCTTCTTTCAGGGAAGTTGCCTTTGAAATGGCAAAGCCTTATGTAAAGGGAGAAATTCCTGACGGTGATCTTGAATCAATCATTGAAGACTGCTATCCATTTACATCCCAGGTTTGTCCCATTGATCCTGTAACCTATGTTCTTGAACTTTTCCACGGTCCTACATGTGCCTTCAAGGATTTCGGTGCACGCTTCATGGCACGCACCATGTCATACTTTAACCGCAGCGAAAAGGACAACCTTCACATCCTCGTTGCTACATCTGGAGATACAGGTTCTGCAGTAGGTTCTGCATTCCACAATGTTCCGGGAATTGACGTTACAATCCTTTACCCTGACGGAAAGATTTCCCCACTCCAGGAAAAGCAGCTTTCCACATTTACAGGCAACGTCCGTGCCCTTAAGGTAAAGGGAACTTTTGATGACTGCCAGGCACTCGTTAAGAAGGCATTTGTAGACCAGGACCTTCGCTCAAAATTCCGCCTTTCTTCTGCAAATTCAATCAACATCAGCCGTCTTCTTCCACAGGCCTTCTACTACATGTA
Source organism: Treponema sp. (assembly GCA_045616325.1). Taxonomy (GTDB): domain Bacteria; phylum Spirochaetota; class Spirochaetia; order Treponematales; family Treponemataceae; genus Treponema_D. Next base: position 97,322 of record JAZLGN010000036.1, on the reverse strand, counting down.
TTCTTCACTTGTGGTAAAGAACAGGATTCCTCATGACAGCAAGATTGAAAACCCGGCAATCCTCATGGTTGTCCCAAGCGGCAACTTTGGTAACCTTACTTCCGGCCTTATTGCAAGGGAAATGGGAGCTCCTATCACGGGTTTTGTTGCAGCTACAAATGCAAACCACACCATTCCAGACTGGATTGCAACAGGTGACTACAATACACGCCCTTCAGTTGCAACACTTTCCAATGCAATGGATGTTGGTGCACCAAGCAATTACGAAAGAATCGCAGCAATGTACAATCTTGAAGACGTAAGAAAGATGTTTGCCTCTTACTGGACGGACGATGCAGGCACAATTGAAGGAATCAAGCAGTGCAGCAGCAATACGGGCTACATCATCGATCCTCATGGAGCTGTTGCATGGAAGGCTTGGGACAACATGCGTAACGGCGGCATGGAAAAGCTCCTCAAGGGAGAAAAGGGAGACTACACAAAGCCTGGCCTTACTGCAAATGTTCCTGAATGGGCACAGAAGGTTGTTGACAGGGAAGCCTGTGCAGTCATTCTCGAAACAGCACATCCTGCAAAGTTTGGCGCAACTGTTGTTAACGCCCTTGGCCGCGAACCAAGCATGCCGGAACGCCTTGAAAAGGTTATGTCCCTTCCTGACAATGCAATTCCAATGGAAAAGGATTACGACAGCTTCAAGGAATGGCTCGTAAGCAACCTTTAATTCCAGCTTAAGCTAAATATTATTCAAATGATGGGCCTGCACCTGGGAACCAGATTCTCCATGCAGGCCCTTTTTTTGTCTTCCTGCAGCTTCTTTCCCGTTATTCATTTGAATAAAAGCTTTTTTTTTACTATAATATTTGCATGTTTTTAAAGAAAATTTTAGCAATTATATCCGTAGCCTTTGTCTTTTCTTTTGCAAATGCCCACGACATGTTCAATGAAAATCTTTCAGAAGAAGACTATGCATTGGTTAAATCTGGCCAGACACTCATAAAGAACACGGCCAACTACAAGAAGCTTTGCCTAAGAAACGGCAAGTACGGTGCAGACAGGGCACTTAGGGCCATTGAAGACCTGAAGCCCACATATTTTGCTGAAGTCATTCATGAATACCCATACCAGGGAAATGAAAACCTCATAGATGAATTTGAATCCCTGATTCTTGACATTCCATTATACGCCGGAATTCCCTACTGGTCGGTAAAATGGGAAAAATACTATGATCTTTATGACGAGGCAAAGGTTGTCTCCGTAGAAAAAAATGGTGCCAAAACTACAATTCTTGCAGACATAATAATGGATCCCTTTGACTATGTTCCAATGCGGATTGATTCAGAAAAAGGGCCTGACTGGTTCTATTACGAGTCAACAAACCTTAAGGTCCTTGAATATTATGAAAAGTTCAAGTGCGTTAATCCGGAAAACATGAAGTCCATTATCTTTGTTTGCCGAGATGGTGACAGGTGGGTTATGTATGGGGCTGGAGCAGTCAAGGCTCCCAGCGTCTTTTTCCTAAGGGACAGGGTTGATGCTTCTTTCATGGGACGCATAAAGACCTTCTGCGGATTCTTCTTTGACAAGATAAAGAAATAAACTACGGGTTTCGTTTTTACGGCCCAGACATATATAGGGAGAACATCATGGTTTGGTTAATCGGTTATAAAGGAATGCTTGGATCAGAAATTGCAAACCAGCTTACGGAAAACAAGATACAGTGGATTGGAAGCGACAGGGATGTGGACATTACTAACCCTGCTGAATTAAGGAAATTTGCTCAGAGCCATGAAACTTCTGCCAACAGGACCGGACTTACTGTCAAGAAGGGAACAGTTCCTGAAAAGATTACATGGGTCATTAACTGTGCTGCCTATACTGCCGTTGACAAGTCTGAATCAGATAAGGAACTCTGCGAGAAGCTCAATGCTGAAGGGCCGCTGAATATTGCCCGCGTTACCAGGGAACTTGGGGCAAAGCTCATTCATATTTCCACAGACTATGTTTTCGACGGGACGGCAACCACACCATATACGGAGGAAACACCAAAACAGCCTCTTGGAGTGTATGGAGTAACAAAGGCCAAAGGCGAGGATGAAATTGAAAAGGAAATGACCCAGTACTACATTCTCCGTACAGCCTGGCTTTACGGATTTAACGGAAAGAATTTCGTCTATACCATGACAAACCTCATGAACACCCGTGATGAAATAAAGGTTGTCGCTGACCAGAAGGGAACTCCAACTTGTGCCCTTGATCTGGCATCAGTAATCTTGAAGATCATCATGCAGTCAGACAAGGCTCCCCTTCTCTTTGGAAAGAAATCTGCCCTTCCTTATGGCGTATATCATTTTACGAACCTTGGGGAAACAACCTGGTTTGATTTTGCAAGAAAAATTTATGAGCTTGGTAAAAAGCATGGAAGAATAACAAAGGACTGCAACGTAATGTCATGCACTACGGAAGAGTATCCTACCCCTGCAAAGCGCCCTGCATATTCAGTCCTGAGCAAGGACAAGATAGCAGCCGGCCTTAAGTATAAGATTCCAAGGTGGGAGGAAAGCCTTGAAAAATTCATCAAGAGCCCAAGGTTTGAAATAAAGTAGAATTGCTTGATGCAAAAAAAAGCTGCCATAACCCAAGATCATTATGAAGTGCACTTCATTCTTGCGATAACAGGCAGCTTTTTTTATTTGTCAATAAACTACAGTCTGAATCAGTAGCTGAATAGTTCGCTTGCCATGCTTACGAACATGGCGATTCCTTCAGTTGGATAGAGTTTCCTCAGCTTGACTACAATCTTTGCAAGGGCATTGGCCTCTTCCTTTGAGCAGTAGATTATGTACATGGAATTAAGCTGGGGCCATACCTCATTGCCAAGTCGTGGAATGCTAAAGCCTGCACCCATTACGGAACTGACCTTGGTGAATTTCTTTCCAACATTATTCAGCTTGAATTCTTCATCAAAGTCTTCGTCAAGAGCCTGGGAGCTGATGATTTCAACCCTGACCAGAGTGTTTACGATGACATCCTTATCTTCCAGTGAAATAATCGAATCCATAAAGGTCCTCCATTAAATTACAAGTCTTCCTTCATCACTGCATCGTCGATGACGATTTTTCCTGCATCCCGTTCCTTGTCAAAGTGGGCAATTTTTGCAGCCTTCTTCCTTTCCTTTTTTTCAGCTTTCTTTGCAGCCTTCTTCATGCGCCTTGTGTTTACCATAAAGTAAATTGTAGGCATGAGGAACAGTGTCATGAGGGAACCGAAAGTCATTCCTCCAAAAACCGTAAGGCCGATTGGCTGCATTGACCTTGAGCTTTCCGTTGCAAAGAATGCCATGGGCATGAGGGAAATTACGGTCGTAAGGGTTGACATGAGGATTGGACGCAAACGGTTCTTTGCAGCTTCGATACAAGCCTCTTCAAGTTCATAACCGCGTTTTCTCAAAAGATTCGTGTAGTCAACAAGAACGATACCGTTGTTAACGATGGTACCGATCAGAACGAGCATACCCATGATGGAAACAATGCTTAGCTGGTTCTTGGTCATTGCATAGGTCACCATAACACCGATGAATGAAAGAGGAATCGTAAGGATGACAATGAACGGGTCAACAAGGGATTCAAACTGGGATGCCATGACAACAAATACCAATGCTGCAGCCATGAGCATGATGGCGGCAAAACCCTTTACGGCACGAATCATGTCTTCCATGTCGCCACCGTAAATGATCATGACGGTTTCATCCTTAGGAATGTTTGCTTCAATAAGCTGCTGAACCTTCTTGTAGGCAACGTCCATTGAAACACCGTCAACCATGGAAGCCTTGATGGTAATGGTACGGGTCTGGTTTGCACGAAGGATTGAAACAGGTGCAAGGTTCTGTTCGTAATGGGCAAAGCTTGAAAGTGGAATTCTCTGGCCCTGGGAATTGACAACTGAAATCTGATCAAGGTCATTAAGCTTCTTCCTGTCCTTTTCAGAAAGCTTGACTACAACATCTATGTCCTTACCCTTGTCCGTATAACGTGTTGCAGTCGTACCGTTAATGGCAGCATTGATTTCTGAACCTACGCTGTAAACTGTAAGTCCCATTTCATACATCTTTGCGCGGTCAACAATGATTTCAGCCTGTGGAAGGCCATCCTTCTGCTCGCTTTCAATTTCAGTAACAACTTCACCACCCTGTTCCTTGAGGAGAACTTCAATGGCATGAGCCTGGCTTCGGAGGTTTGTAAGGTCATCACACTTAATCTTGATTTCCATCTTACCGGAAGAGGCACTGTTGTTGTTTGTTCCAAACTTAAGGCTTGCACCAGGAAATTTATCAAAATACTTTCTAAGCTTGTCCTTGGCAGATCTTTCGTTGTCGTATCCTGGCAATCTTTCTGCTTCCGGATAAAGGGTGTATGTAATTTTACCGGTATTTGTTTCTGCACCGGAAGAAAAAATGCTTGTACCGCCCACCTGGAATGAAATGAATTTTGTTCCCTTAATTTCATCCTTGGTCATTTCATAGAGGCTAAATATGGTGTCTTCTGTCGTATGGACTTCAGTTCCCTCTGGAAGGGTGAATTCCACAGAAACGGAATTGGATGCAGCAGGAGGCATGAAGATGAATCCTACATACTTAATTGCCCCGACGGAAAGCACAAATAGGATGACCAGGAGTGCAATGCAGGATTTTCTGTGATGAAGAACGAATGCAACTCCCTTGCTATAGGAATTGTCAAGCCACAGGAAGAACCTGTTGTATGCCTGGTTAACTGCATATCCGAAGCCATGGCGCTCGCTGTCAACGATTTTGTCAATCCTTAGTACGGAAGAACAGAGAACCGGAACAAGGGCAATGGCAACAATGAGGGAACTCATGAGGGAGAAAATGATTGTAAATGAAAGATCATTGAACATCTGTCCCATCATTCCAAGCTGCTTTTTAAACAGAAGCATTGGAAGGAAGATACATACGGAAGTAAGAGTTGAAGATGTAATGGAAGCAACCATTTCCTTTGATCCAAGGACTGCAGCAACAGTCGGCTTTGCATCACGCTGTCGGTATGAATAGATGTTTTCAAGGATAACGATGGAGTTATCGACAAGCATACCGATACCAAGGAGAAGACCTGCCATGGAAATCATGTTGATGGTGATTCCCGTAAAGTACATGAAAAGAAGGGTTACCATTACGGAAATAGGAATGGCAAGACCAATGATGAATGTACTTTTCAATGAACGGAGGAATATGAAAAGGATCATGATGGCAAGGAGCGCACCCTGTACAACGGAATCAACAACGTTATTGATGGTTTCGTTGATGATGTCTACAGTGTTGTCCGTTTCAATGAGACTGATGTCCGACGGCATTTCCTTCTTGATTTTTTCAACAGCAGCCCTGACCCTTTTTCCTGTGGCAACGGAGTTCTTTCCCGACTGCTTCTGAATGAGGATCATGACGCAAGGGCGTGAATCCAGGTATGCAAGGGTTGTTTCATTCTTGAATCCCTCATAGACGTCTGCAATGTCACGGAGCCTTACGGAAACAAGCTGGCCGTTGCTCAGTACAGGCTTGTAAGTGATTACCGTGTTCCTAAGGTCCTCAAGATTCTGGTACTTACCATTTGTCTTGATCGTATAGTTTGTGTCACCAGACGTAATGCGTCCCCCGGAACTCTGGATGTTCTGGGCGCCTATCATCTGGGCAACGGAGGTAATTGAAAGGCCATAGGCTTCAAGCCTGTCGCGTGGAATTTCTATGTTGATTGACTTTTCACGTCCACCGATAACGTTGGCAGATGCAACACCGTCAAGCTGTTCAAGACGTTTTGAGATGACGTCTTCGGCATAAGTACGGAGTTCTTCCGGAGTACGTTCACCTTCCAGGGAAAGGAACATGATTGGCATCATTGAAGGGTCAATCTTGATTACTACAGGTGCCTCTGCAGTATCTGGAAGATACCCTCGTATCATGTCTATCTTGTCTCGGATGTCACTGCCGGCAACATCAAGGTTCACTCCGTAGTCAAATTCAAGAAAGATGACGCTGGTACCAAGTTCAGATCGGGAAGTCATTTCCTTAAGGCCGCTAAGACCGGAAAGAACTGATTCCATGGTACGGGTGATGCTCTGTTCCACCTCTTCCGGACCTGCATCCGGATACTGGGTGAACACGAGAACATAAGGAAGGGTCATGTTAGGATACATGTCCATTGGAAGATTCAGGGTACAGTAGATTCCAAGGGCTATGGACATGAAAAAGCACAGAAGGGTTGTAACCGGCTTCTTGACGCATGTTTCTGATATGCTCATATATTAATTCCTCAAAAAAAGAAATGGCTAGATGATGTTACCTGTCTGCGTTTACCACAGAAAGAACATTTACGACATCTCCCTGGTTAAGAAGTCCCTGCCCCTTAACTACAACTTCTGCTCCTGCAGAAATTCCTTCAGAAATTTCAACTACATTGTCGACGGTGATTCCAACCTTGACGTTTACCATGTCTACAGTAGACTTTCCGGATTCTGACTTTTTGTCTGAAATTACAAAAAGATAGTTCTTGCCGTCACGGGTTACAATGGCAGTCGAAGGAAGAACGATTACATCGTTCATGCTTTCAGTAACAAGCCTTACGCGTGCATACATACCAACGCGCACCCTTTCATCAATGGGATGAATCTTAAGCTTTATTTCCATGGTGCGGGAAACGCTGTCAAGAATAGGACTTACTTCAAAAACCCTTGCATTGAAAACTTCAGAAGGATAGCTGTCGAAGGTAATGGCGGCATTCTGGCCCTGCTGAATTCTGCTGATGAAGCGTTCCGGGATGTTAACCTTTATCTGAAGGTCCTTTGTGTCACTGACCTTTGCAATGGACATGGAAGGAGCAACCTGGGTTCCAATGGCAAAAGGAAAATAGGAAATGGTTCCGCTTACCGGAGCTTTTACAGGGTTGGCTGCAAAATTCATTCCAGGGCGGCTTGCATCAATGTATGCAATGATGTCATCCTTGTGAACATAGTCACCGATGGAAACCAGGGTACGTGTAAGCTTTCCGGCTGTGTCAGGAAGAACATCAATGGAAGATACGGATGATACGTCGCCACCGAATTCAAGGTATGCGTCAAGGCTTTCTGCCTTTGCCATAAATGTATTTACTGCATAGACCGTCTCTTCCGGTTCGGCAGGGGCTGCATCCTTACCTTTTGGAGCTGAATTTTCCTTTCCCTTGCACGATGCAAGAAGAGCAAGAAGTGATGCCGAAACAAGAATAAAAAGTTCCTTTCTGATTTTCATAAACTATTCTCCCGATTTAGTTGTATTTACAAGTTTTGTGTTCAGCTGAGTCTCAAGGTCAAGAAGAGCTGATATATAGTTGAACTTCTGCGAGGCAAGACCGAGCTTGGCCTGGTTAAGCTGGTCTTCTGCGTCGCGTACATCAAGAAGTTCCTTGGTTCCGTTCCTGTATGCCTTTAAGGTCATGTCGTATGATTTCTGGGCAAGATTGATGTTGCGTCCCATGGAATCAATGTGAGCCCGGGCTTCTGCAAGGGTGTCCACTGCCTTGCGGATTTCCATCTTCTGGTTTTCAAGGGCTGCTTCCCTCTGAAGTTCAAGCTTTTCCAGCTGGGCCTTAAGGTCCTTTGCCGACTGCTGCTTTACAGACCAGGGAAGAAGGTTTGAAAGGTCCCATGCCAGGGTAATGCTGAATGTATTGGACTTGTTCCAGTTTTCCTTCTTTGAATACCTGTCAAAGTCGAGGGCATAGATCAAGGAAGGCTGCATCTTATAGTTGACTGACAGAGCCGGGGTAAAGTTTCCAAGGTTCATGGCATCATAGTTATGCTTCAAAGACTCTATGTTCTTGTCAAGCGACTGAATTGTAAGGCTGTTCTCGCTGTAAAGGGCCATAAGGCTTTCGAAATCAGCGTCTATGTATTCAGGCTCGATGGAACCGTCGAGAATGATGTTGGTTCCCACGGGATATCCAATGAGAAATGCAAACATGTCAATCTGCTGGCGGAAAGAGCATTCCTCCTTTGTAACGTCCGGCTTCTTGTTTTCATAGGTTACCTGTGCCTGCAAAACTGAAAGTTCAGGAACATAACCGTGATTATAGTTGGTCTGTGCCTGCTCGAACCTCTGGCGGGCATTTTCCAGGGAATTCTGCTTGATGAGAAGGTTTTCCTGTGCAAGGAGAAGTCCGTAGAAAAGCTTACGCACGTGTACTTCCGTTTCCCTCATGGTCTGTTCCATGGAAATTTTTCCAGCCTCATAGGAAGCCTTTGTTCCCTTTATCTGCTGGATCATTGCCAGGGAAAAATTCCAGCCAATGCTGATTCCTGCTGCGTTAGTCCAGTGGGAACTTTCATTATCCTTGAATCCCTTTGCTTCCACACCCTGCGCAATCATCGATGAAGGAACAAGCGTTCCTTCCATGGCAGAAGCCTGCCATGCACCCTGCACGACCGTATCCTTAAGGGAAGAATCAGACCTGGCAAGGGTATCAGTAAGCTGTACGCTTGGAATGAAGACGTTCCAAGCATTGTTTCCAGCCCTTTTCTTGATTTCAAGGTCAATGTCTGCCGTCTTAATTGAAGAACTGTTGGAAAGTGCCTGGGCAACTGCCTCATCACATGTCAGGGTAACCGACTGAGTGTTTACCAGAATGCTTTCCGTTTCAATTGCCTTTTTATCTGCGGCAAAAGCGAGGATTCCTCCCAGGGCCCCAAGAGCCATGAATGCAAGTTTCTTTTTTAACATATTTATTCCCCTTTTCCCTGTTGCTTACCTATAACAAGCATGTAGTAATATTCCTTTATTGCAAACTGTAATTCTTCTACAGTGAAATTAAGTGATGAAGTCTGGGTAATGAGATATACGGGCAGACAGAACAAGGCTGAATATATGCAGTCGGCACCAAGCCTTACCCTTCCAAAATCAGGAAGGGATCCAAGCATGTCGCAGTTGCAAAGGAATTTATAGAATTCCATGTTCTGCTGCCTGTCGTCGCAGGTCCAGAAAAAATTTTCCTCCGTAAACTGAATGAGCCTTGAAAGGATGATAAGGTCAGGACGCTTAAGAAAGAAATCGAAGGAAGTCTTCAAGATTATGTATATGCTTTCCGAAGGGCTTTCTGAATTTTCTATGTTCTTGACGACAATGGCAAACATCTGCATCAAGGTGTTTCGAAGGGTTGAAGAAACCAGTTCCTTCTTTGAAGAAAACCTTGAATAGAGGCTGCTCTTTGCAAGTCCCAGTTCATGTGCAATGGATTCAACCGTTATTTTTGTAAAACCGATTTTTTCAGCACATGAAGCAAGAGCCTTAAGTTCCCTATCAGGTTCAGGAATGTATGCCATGTTTGCAGAAATTATCTTGTCAAGCTGGCAAAGGCGCAAGAGGCCGGAAATTTTTTCTTCGGAATATCTTGGACTGGTGCAGTAAACTCCGCCTTCAATGATTTTTACGACACCACGGGCAAAAGCTCGAATTTCTTCAATATTATTGCATTCTTCCTCACTGTAATCTTCCCTGGACACATTCAAATTCAATTTTCCAGTTACAATCTTGTCGCGGGCAATGATGAAGAAAATAATGCAGAAGGAAACATACAGGACATCCTTGTACAAGTCAAAATTAACAATTTTACCGTTTTCGTCAAAAAGGCGGTTTAAGGAATGAAGCCCGGAATTGCTAAGACTAAGAAAATAATCCTCGATGCCAATTTCAGAAAGATTGGATAAAAAGTAATACAGATAGGTCTTCCTGCTGTAAAGGAGAACAATAATCTCCTCAAGTGTGGAAGAACATGAATTCTGCTTCTTATCAAATTCCAGTATGACGGAAAGAAGTTCCTGCCTTAGCCTTTCTGCCATGACCTGTTCAAGTTCCTCACGGCTCTTGAAATGCTTGTAGATGGCAGCCTTTGTAATGCCGGTGCGTTCAGCAATCTCGGAAAGGGAAACCTTTCTCTGGAGAACGGTTGTATAAAAAGAGAATGCTGAATTGATAATCTTGTCCTTTGTGGACAGTTTTGTGCCATCTGTCATCTTAAACGCCATGGTAACCGAACAATCGGTAACCAAACAAAATATACAAAATAAACCACAAAAATGTCAATAAAACGCAATGACAAAAAGTGATTCACCAGTCACCACATTCTATTGAAATTCCCCATCAAAGACACGAACTTTTACCTGCTGTTTTATCCCCATGGCCTGTCATTTTTGCCATAGTCCCCTTTCTTTATCTTTTTTACAAAATACGCTATGATTAAAGACCTATTGGAGTATTGACATGTCTTCTGAACACAAGCAGGAAAGCCTTGTAAAGGGCATTTTTTGGATTCTTTTTTCTTCCTTTGGTTTTGCCATGATGGCTGTCCTCGTAAAGGCATCGGGAGATGTTCCCTTCGTGCAGAAGACCATGTTCCGAAACCTCATTGCCTTTTTCATTTCTTTTGGAAGCCTTCTCATTGAAGCAAAAAAGGACAGGAGCGTCCTTCATGTGGAAAAAAAAGCATGGAAATTCCTCATTATGCGTTCCTTTTTCGGGAGCTTTGGAATATTCGGTAACTTTTATGCCATCGGCTACATGTATGTATCTGATGCCACCATGCTTAACAAGATTGCCCCCTTTGCGGCAGTAATCGGCAGTTTTTTCATCGTTGGAGAAAAACCGGGAAAAATCGGCATAATTGCCCTGGTGACTGCATTCATTGGTGCACTTTTTGTCATAAAGCCTAGCTTTGACTTTTCCAGGACTTTCCCTGCCCTTTGTGGACTTGTCGGTGGACTTGGAGCCGGATTTGCCTATGCATGCGTCCGGAAAATGCATACCTACAATGTAAACGGAAAGCTCATAATTGCCTTCTTTTCATTCTTTTCATGCATGATTTCCCTTCCTTCCATTTTATTCTTCTATGAGCCAATGACCATGTCACAGCTGCTGATCCTGCTTGGGGCCGGTGTAAGTGCAGCATGCGGACAGTTTGGAATCACCTTTGCATACTTTAATGCACCTGCCTCAAAGATTTCCATATTTGAATATTCCAATGTCATATTTGCAGCCATAATTTCATTCTTCCTTTTTGGAATGATTCCTGACTGCTGGAGCATTACAGGCTACGTCATAATCATAGGAACTGCCCTTTTTGTCTTCCTTTATAACAATTCAAGGGCAAAGAAGGAAACCAACGCCATAAAAACAGGCAATCTTGATTCAACAGGAGAGATAGAAGAAAAATGACACAGAAGGAAAATAAGAAATCAGCCGTTAAAATCGTCCTTGACCAGCTGGCAGGAATTTTCTGTCCGGTCATCAATTACATTACCGCTGCAAGCATACTCAAGTGCCTGCTTTTTCTTCTCGCAGGATGCAACCTGATTTCCAGGGAGACGGGATTTTACAAGGTGTTTAATGCCGCTTCCGAAGGATTCTTCTACTTCCTCCCCTTTTTCCTTGCCATTAACATTTCAAGGCTATGGAAGACTGACCTGTTCCTTACCCTATTCATTCCTGCCGCCATGCTTTTTCCGGAACTAAATGCAATACTTGAAAGTTCTACCGAAAGCATCTCGTTCCTGGGAATTCCTGTCCAGAATGCCATCTACCATTCAAGCGTGATTCCAGTGATCTTTGCCTCGGGACTCCTTTATTTTGTCGAAAAACCCTGCGATAGGTTCATTCCCGAAGTTATCAGGGGATTTTTAAAGCCTATCCTGTGCCTTCTTGTGGTTCTTCCATTTACCTTCCTTGTCTTTGGGCCGGTTGGAACATGGATCGGCAACGCCATCACAAGGCTGTTCCTTGCAATTTACACATGGAATCCCATTCTTTCCGGAGTATTCATGGGAGCACTGATTCAGCCCATGGTTTCCGTTGGCGCCCACTGGTCCCTTGTGCCGATAGCCATGAACAATCTTTCTGTCATCGGCTACGACATCATATTCCCCCTTTTTGCAGGAGCCGTATATGCCCAGTCAGGAGCCGCCCTTGCATGTGCCCTTAAATTCAGCGACCCCCTTAAGAAGAAAAATGCATTCCAGAGTGCATTCACTGCATTCCTTGGCGTAACGGAACCTGCCCTCTATACGGTAAACCTTCCCCTCATGAAGCCATTCCTTTGTGCAGTCATAGGCGGAGGAATAGGTGGTGCCATCATTGGCTATGCCGGTACCAGGTGCTACTCCTTTGCATTCCCAAGCGTCGTTACATGCCTTGCCTACGCAGGTCCTGGATTCGGACTGTTCATGTTCTCCATGGCAGTTGGGTTCATTGCAGGATTTGGCCTTACAATGGCTGTCTGCAGAAAAAGCCTGGATGACTGATTTCCGCTGATTTTGTTTGTATTTGGCAAAAACTGATGTATAATAGAAGACATGAGTGATTCTTTATACGAAAATATCAGCAGAAGCCAGACAGACTCAGAAGAAATTGAAGAAGGACAGGAAGAGAAAAACCAGAAGACCTGGCTTTTATTCAAGTCTGAAGGCGGAACCTATGCCATCGATTCCCTGGAAATACGGGAAGTATTGAGAAATCATACAATCTATCCTCTGCCATTTACCCCTGACTACATAAAGGGCGTGGTAAACTATTCGGGAAAACCCTTTGCCGTAGTGGATTTTGCCATTCTCCAGGGACTTGAAAAGACAAATGCCCGTTTTTTCCTCGTACTCAACGGTGATGACGACATTGCAATTCAGGTCATGGACATTGTTGAATTCTATTCGGCAGAGGATGTGGAAGAACAGATTCTTACAGACAGAACGGAAGCCGACCTATTTTCCCATACGATTAACATTGGCAAGGTGATCGTTCCTGTCATAGACGTAAATGCACTCATAAAGAAAGTAAAGGTTGAAATTGAAAACAGCTGAGTGGTTCGTTAACCTAAACTACGGTAAGATTAATTTTCTAATTCCTCAAGTATACGTAAGGAACAGTGATTCAGAAGACCTGGATCCGTCGGGGCCTGTCAACTTTATTGATTTTGACCTTATAGCCCACGACCTTTTTGGTGCCGAACCTGTAATCAAGAGAAGGTCATGCATAAATTCCTACGTAACCTATGCTTCCATGATTACTGCAAAATCCATGCCGGAACTGCTGAATTTTGAATATAGGAAATTCCACATACCAGGGGGAGTGCTTGAAGGATTTTCAAGGAAATACGGAATCATTGCCTGGTACTTTAATGACGAAAAGGCTTACATAGTCGTAAATCCTGAAATACTCAATGAAAAGATGATGGAGAAAGGCAATGATCAAAGTTCTGGTTGTTGATGATTCTGCCATCGTACGGGCCATACTGGGACAGGTCCTTGGAGACGACAGGCGCTTTGAAGTCTGCGGATTTGCAGAAAACGGAAAGATAGCCGTTGAATTAAACGAAGAACATTCTCCAGACCTGATTGTAATGGACCTAAACATGCCAAAGATGGACGGCATCCAGGCAACAAGAAAAATCATGGAGACATCAAGTCCTGCAATCATAATATACACTACGGAAGACAAGGCGCGGGTAAGCTTTGAATGCCTGGAAGCAGGAGCACTTCTTGTCCAGCAGAAGCCCAACCTTGCAACACTTTCCAGAAGCAAGATAGAAGTTTTCTGTGAGGAACTTGCAGTCATTGCCCTTGAGCATGCAAGGCAAACCGGATTTTCCACGAGGGAACCAAGGCATGAAAAATTTATTGGTGAATTAAGCATCCAGGACATGGAAGACTCGCCTAACCAGAAGTTCAGCCTGCTGGCCATGGGTGCATCTACGGGCGGCCCCATTGCCATCCAGACGGTTCTTTCCAGGCTTGCAGCAAGATTTCCCCTGCCCATTGTCATTACCCAGCATATTGATTCGATTTTTGACAGCCAGTTTGCTTCCTGGCTGTCTGATTCAACAGGTAAGGATGTAAAGCTTGCAGAAAACAACGAAATCCTTAAGGCGGGAAAAGTCTACATTGCACCTGCAGGACGGCACCTATGCATTACAAAAAGTGCTTCGGGGGAATTAAAGACCCTTCTTGATGATTCTGAACCCCTCCATTACCTAAAGCCTGCCGTAGACAAAATGTTCTTCTCCTGTGCCAAAAACCTGCAGAAAAAATGCCTTGCAGTGCTCCTGACCGGCATGGGATCTGACGGTGCAGAAGGACTTAAGGCCATAAAGGATGCCGGCGGATATACAATTACTGAATCAAGTGAAACATGCGTCATATATGGAATGCCAAAGGCTGCCAACGACCTGAACGCCCAGGTAAAATGCTGTTCCCTTTATGAAATTCCAGTAATATTGAACCACTACAGTGGAGCAATCTTTTCTTCTAGGGGGGATGACAACTGACATGGATTTCGAGAGGCTTTCCGACGAAGTTAAAATCCTCATCCACAGCCAAAGCGGCATAATCCTGTCCAAGGCTCACGAAATGCATGTGGAATCCTTCCTTAAAAAACGTGTGGAAGAACTGGAAACCAACTATGCTTCCTACCTGAACCTGCTTAATGAAAGACCCCAGGAACTTAACCTTCTGGTAAACGAGGCATGCATAAACGAAACCTACTTTTTCCGCGAGGAACGGTCCTTTGACGTCCTTGCATCCAATTTTTTGCCGCAGGTAAGGGACAGGAATCTTTTTGTCTGGAGTGCAGCATGTTCAACGGGGGAAGAGGCTGTTTCCCTCCTGGCATTCCTTGAAAACGCAGGAAGAAAGGTTTCCATCACTGCAAGCGACATTGATTTTTCGGCCCTGGAAAAATTCAAGGCAGGAAAATTCGGCCGCAATTCCCTAAGGACTGACGGTGCAAAATATCACAGCCTCTTGAAATCCTACGGCAGGCTTGAACATGACGGATTTACGGCAGGCGGTTCCATTTATGACAAGATTTCCATCAAGCACATAAACCTGATGAATACGGCATCCTACCCCTTCTTGCCGTCAAGCCTGGACTTCATATTCCTGAAGAACGTCTTCATATATTTTACTGAAGAATTGAGGAGAAAAATCCTCAAGGCCATGTGGCCAATCCTGAAAGAAAATGGCTGCATATTCCTTTCCATAAGCGAGATTGCAGGCATAGACTACCCTGAACTGTATGAAAAGGTTTCCTTCAATGACGTCTATGCCCTGAAAAAAATACAGAAATCCAATGGAGAACCAGGAAAAGCTGCCATGGAAGAAAAAAAACTTCCGGAACAGGAGCCTGCCATTATCCACAATGAGCCCCAACCGGCTACGGTTGATGACTGCAAGCTGCATAATGCTGAAGATGAGCATGTTTTCCGCAGGGAAATATACGATTTTGTCGACAGAATCAACGGCCTTTTGGACAAGGGGCTATATGAGGACTGCAATAAACTTATCGATGGGTTTACATTCCATGGGCACGAAGCTGAGTTCGGCATGTTTTACAAGGGGTTCATCCACTACAGGAAAGAAGAATACCCAAAGGCAGACGAATACTTTTCAAAAG
Organism: Treponema sp.; assembly: GCA_045616325.1. GTDB lineage: Bacteria > Spirochaetota > Spirochaetia > Treponematales > Treponemataceae > Treponema_D. The sequence continues at coordinate 81,853 of JAZLGN010000036.1, read as the reverse complement.
CCAGCTTACTTAACGGTAAATTCTGGCCGGCGGTGCTTATGCATGCCTTTTCCAGCTGGAAGACCGGACGCACGGAGGACGCCATAGCCCTTTTCTACAGGGGCATTGATCTTCTAAAAGAAAGTGCAAATAACAGAAAACTATGGTATAATTTTATGGCTAAGGAATTCAGTACCGAATACTTCATTGAGCTTTGTCAAAAGATGGTGCTGATGCTTGGGCAAAGGACTAATTAAGAGGACACAATGGCTTTTACGAAAGAAAGTTTTGTTGACGGATACATTGCGGAAGTCAAGGAAAACATAGACAGCATCAATTCTCTCTTCGTTGCACTTAAAAACGATTTTTCCAATAAAAGTGTCCTCAAGGAAATCCTGCGAAAGCTGCACACCATAAAAGGCGCTTCAAGAATGCTGGACTTTGTTCAGGTGGAACAGCTGTCCCATAACCTTGAAGACGTATTCAAGTCCCTTGATGAAGGCAAGATAGAATTTTCCACAAACATGCTCAAGCTGTCCTTCAAGATTACGGAAATCATGGAAGAATGCCTTGAATGCATTTCCAAGGGAACTGAACACGGTAACAATGAAATATGGATTGACCTGTGCCAGAAGGCTGCAGCCGGATTCTTCTTTGACATTGATGAAATACAGAATGAAATGGAATCCTCGACCTGCGTCACTTCTGAAATTGCCGCTGACGAAGAAAACATTGAGTCCTTTGACAAGATTAGTTCCGTAAGAATTGAAATCTCAAGAATCAATGAAATAATCGAAAGTTACGACAACCTGATCATGAAGCAGTTCAGGCTCAAGCATCAGATTGAACTCCTGGAAAAGAAACTCCAGAACAGGGAGGCTGAGCGAATCTACGAAGTTCCAAGGCTCCTTAAGGAGGAACTGGTTTCCGCAGAGAATTCAATCTTCGACACGCAGAGGGACCTTTTTGCCCTTCGCATGCTTCCCCTGGAAATAATCCTTGACCCATTGAAGAAGCAGATTGAAAGGGAATCCATCAAGTCCTCAAAGCAGGTAAAGGTAGACATTCCACATACTACATTCATGCTGGACAAGGTAATCCTTGAGCAGCTGAAGAACATTCTCCTTCACCTTGTAAGGAACAGCCTTGACCACGGCATTGAAACGCCAGAAGTCAGGACTGCCCTTGGAAAGAGTGCTGCAGGAACCATATCAATTCACGAAACACAGATTTCAAACAGGATAATAATTACCGTAAGCGATGACGGAGCCGGAATCAACTATGCCAAGATCAGGGAACGGGCCGCATCCCTGTACATGAACAAGCACTCGGAAATCGACACCCTCCAGGACTCGGACCTGCAACAGTTCCTCTTCATGCCGGGCTTTTCCACAGCATCAAAGGCCTCGGAAACTTCCGGCCGCGGAATGGGACTGGACATTGTAAGAAGTTCCATGGAAAAGATTAAGGGAAAGATCAAGATTGAAACAAAAAGAAACGAGGGCACAACCTTTGAACTTACGATACCCCTGTCCCTTGCAAGCCAGCGCGGCCTCTTTGTCATTACAGGCGACACAAAGGTCATGATTCCTTCCCACTACATTTCGGAAATCATCACTTCAACCGAAGACAAGATTGTCAACATGCAGAACAGGCTGTTCATCAATACAAAGTCCCGCAACATTCCACTGTACTACCTTTCTTCCATCCTTGAAATCGACAGGCAGTCCAAGATTAATTGCGTCATCATAGTTGAATACCTGGAAACACGCATGGCAATTGTCGTTGATTCGATCCAGCAGAATGAAAACGTTATCATTAATCCCCTTCCACGCTGCCTCAAGAACCTTTCTTCCATGCAGGGAGTTGTCTATGATGAAAACTATGCAATCATTCCGATCCTTGACATTCCGACCATCATGCAGAAAATGCGTGAGCTTGTTTTCTATGATACAAAGAAGAACCAGGCCCGTACAACCAAGAGCCAGAAGCACATCCTTGTAGTTGATGATTCTTCCACCACAAGGCAGATTGAACAGGCAATTTTCCAGGCAGATGGATACGTGGTTGATACTGCATCCGACGGAATTGAAGCCCTTGAAAAACTCCGCAACAAGAACATTGATGCCATCATAACCGACATTAACATGCCGCGAATGGATGGAATGATTCTCCTGTCAAACATCAGGCGGAACCCACGGTACGAGCACATTCCCGTCATAATTGTTTCCGGGGCCTATGACAAGTATGCAAGAAAGCAGTTCATGGACGCAGGTGCCCAGGCATACATCGTAAAATCAGACTTCCAGAGGGGAAATCTTCTGGATACGGTAAAGGAGCTTTTGAATGACTGACAGACGCATACTCATTGCATCCGATTCCCACACAATTTCAAGTGTACTCTCAAAAGTTCTTGAAGACAGCGGCAACTGTGTCATGACAGTTTCTGACGGAATGGAAGCAGTCAGGGCAATCTACCGTGAACGGCCAGACTGCGTAATCCTTTCATCAAACCTGCCATGCATCTCAGGATTTGACCTTTCCCATCTTATCAGGAAAAATCCACAGCTTAACTACCTTGCCATTATCCTTTGCTCTTCAGATGAAACCAATGATTCCCGGGCCTGGCTTGACGGACTTAACTGCGATTACTTTTATGTTCCAAACCCAGAAAAGCTTGAATCCCTTCCTTCCATTATTGATAATGCAATTGGAAAGAGGACCCAGTATCAAAAAAATGACCCAAGGGAACTTACAGAAAAGGATGTGCTCCAGATCCTCAATTCAACATACAGCCAGGAACTTTTTGAGCTTTACATAACACGTGATGCCTTTAATGCAGAAAACTACATCTGGGACATTGAACAGCTCATGAGGCACATGACCAATACCATATACAACATTTACGCATACGATGCACTTTCGGTCATGATAAACCAGGATCCCCTCTATGAATACTTTGACCTGAGCGACACCATAACCAACGGTGACTTTGAGGATTTCAGGAAGATATGCAGGAACGACTTCATGAACCGCATCGTAAACAGGAAGGAATACAGCTGGACAAACTGCATAACCGTAAAGAACCAGATAGAAACCTTCAGCCAGAAAAAGGAAAAGATAAAGACATACAACCAGTTCCCCATGGATACGACAAAGAAATATCCCTTTACCGTCCACATTGCGACAACCAATTCAGATTCCATGAATTCCAACACCCAGAAAATGCTGGACTTTCTTTGCGGAATCTATTCACCAATCATAGAAAAGAACATAATGCTGCGCCGTACCATTGACGCAGAGCAGAAAATCAGGAATGCCTTCAGCCGCTTCCTTCCGCCTAAGGTCATCGAGGGAATTGTTGCAGGAGAGACTTCGTACACTTCAAAGATCGGGGAAGAGCGCCAGGTAGCAATCCTCATGGCTGACATCAGGGAATTTACTGCCATCAGCGAAAAGACCAGCCCTGACCGGGTAATTGAATTCCTGAACAGGTATTTTTCAATAATGGGCAACGTAATCAAGAAGCACGGCGGTACCATCGACAAATTCATCGGGGATGAAATCATGGCAATCTTTGGCGTTCCCGAAAGCTACAAGTACAATGGCTACAGGGCAGCCAATGCCGCACTTGAAATGATACATGAACTTGAAAGCCTGGATACTTCCCTCCTTGAGATTCCAGAAGGAAAGACATTCAAGGTAGGAATTGGAATTCATTACGGCCACCCTATTGCCGGTACCATTGGAAGCAACGACAAGAAGGAATACACCGTAATCGGCGATGACGTAAACCTGGCATCCCGCGTGCAGGACCTTACAAAGCTTTACGGGAATTCAGTCCTTGTAACCGATGAAGTCAAGCAGGACATTGAAAAGGCGGAAAACGACATTGAATACGGCCGTTACCTGAACAAGCACGAGCACATAAACTTCCGCTTCCTTGACAAGGTTAAGGTTAAGGGTAAGTCAGTTGCCGTTGAGCTTTTTGAACTTTATTCCAATGCAGAAAAATACAGTGAAAATTTCCATACCAACTATAACAAGGGCCTTTACCAATACCTGATTGGAAATTTCAACGGAGCCCAGGATTACCTGAGGATTGCAAAAGTCCTGATGCCCAAGGACAGGGCCACAAAGGTCATTCTTGAACGATGCAAGACCTTTGCAAAGAACCGCCCGGAAAACTGGGATGGTGCAGTTACATTGACAAGAAAATAAGGTGAATGATGATGAAGAAATTTGAACTTAAGAGTTCACGGACATTTGAAAACGAAGTGCATTCTCTCTTTAAGAAACTCAACGGATTTTCAGGAACCTTGTTTTACATTCTAGGCCTCCTGGGAACCCAGCTTTTCATGACCCTTCCCTTTCAGGAACACCTGATCCTCTTTGGACTTGTAGTAGTCTGCGTATATTTTTCCCAGAGCATACTTTCACCAAGGCTGGACAAGCTGCTGGTTTCCGACCTTTCTGAAAACTATGAGGAATACAAGAAGGGAAACCTTGACATCAACGAAAAGACAGAGCTTGTAAAGCAGTTTCTAAAGTGTCCCAATATACTTTCAAAAAAGAACGGAATTTCCATTGCTGTAACTTGCGTGATTCCCTTCATCTTTGTAATCGTCAACCATACCATAACGACAAGCACCTACATGTTCCTGACTGTTGTCTTTATTCTTTGTACCTACAACGCCACCCTTAAGGCCTATTCAAAAATTGAAGGCGTTTGCTGTGCAAAGGTCATTGACATCATCGAAAGCGGAATCAACCATGAGACCATAACCTCCGAGGAATTCCACGGCTACCCCATGTACATGCGCATGCTGTCATTCTGCATTTTTCCCCTTGGGCTTTGCGTTCTCCTGCACATATTCCACGTGAACATGATTTTCAACGACAGCTGGCAGATCCCTGACATGGCATTTGGAGCCTTTATAATTGAAGTAACCTCACTTTACATAATTCTTTCGGGATATTTTTCCGTCTACAGAACAGTGAAGAAGACAACCAATGACATGATTGATATCCTTGAGCAGCTTGTTGAAAACCACGGAAAGTACAAGTTCCTGCCTACAGACCTTTCAAACGACATGGCATACAGCATCTACCAGATAAACCTGCTCATTGAGTACCTCCATTCCATTTCCCAGGAAACTATGGAAACAGGCGAGCAGATTTACACCTTTACAAAGATTCTCTCCAATGAAGCAAAAGACACGGCAGACACTTCAATCTATGAATCTTCTGCAATCAGGCAGTGTCTTGCCACCCTGGAAAACGAGAAAAACCAGCACGGCAGGATTTCAAAAGCCATTGCAGAAATGAAGGATGACTCCTTCAAGACAAAAGTCAATGTAGAGACGTCCAATGACCTGCTTTCAGACGGCATAAGAAAAATGTCGGAAATCACCCAGGCTAACCTTGATACCATATACGGAATCAAAACCCTCTTTGACAAGATTGACAACATCATAAACCTCATAACGGAAATCGATTCAGTGGTTGAAAGGATAAAAACCATTGCCTTCAATGCTGAACTTGAGGCTTCCAACGCCGGAGAAAAAGGCGACAAATTCCATATTGTTGCAAACGAAATCCTAAGGATGGCATCATCTGTTTCATCTTCCACAAGCTTCATGAAGAAGAAAATCACGGACATCCAGCATTCCTGCGACAACCTTATCATTACGTCGGAAGCTGGAACCCAGAAGACCCGCGAAGGAAGTGAATTCTATACAAACCTTGAATCCGACTTTTCAAAGCTCAACCTATCCAGTGAAGTTACGGCAGAGTCCCTCACTAAAATCCTGGACATAACGGAAATCCAGCGCGATGCATTCAACCAGATTAACCAGACCTTCATTGAGATTCACGAGGGGTTTGAAATGTTCTCCCAGACGGCACAAAAGATAAGTCTTGAGGCTCAGGTTCTGAAGGATACGGCAACCACCCTCGGATATTCAGGTTCACAGGGTGAAGGGGGTGCAATATGAAAACTTCTGATTTCAAGTTCAACAGGCTAAGCTTTGAAAGCTACATGTACCGGAGAATCGTTCCCATAGAGATCATTTCCGTAATCTTCATTTTCCTCTTTTGTACAAGGTTCACAAGCTTCCCTACAAATTTCAGCGGAATGCATATTATCATCGTTACATTGTCCCTTGCCATGTATGCCTTCATAGACGAACTCATATTCAACAAGATATACACAAGGCAGCTTTCAAACAAGGTATTTTACTGGGAATCCACCGGACTTGATGAAGAGGAACGACTTGACCTCATGAAAAAAATTTCAAGGTTCCCCTTTCACAAAGAAATCCAGGTCTTTACCATATTTTTTGGCATAGGTACCTTATATGCCCTCTTTGGATATTATTTTCTCAATGTTGAACTTGGAATATGCATCTACTACCTTCATCTCTTTGGCTCCGTCTCATACATTTTTGCAACCACAGTCCTCTTCCTTGTTGAGGCAAAGTGCAGCAGCATTGCAAGAAAGGTCGTCAAGAGCGGGCTTGGAAAAACAGACATTAAATTCTTTGGTTTCAGCCTGAAGGAAACATTTCTCTTCTACCTTTTCATTCCAACCATTGGAACCATTCTTCTGCTCATCCACACAATGATGTTCATAAGCAGACCCCACATCATTCATTCCAACGGTTCCTTTGGAATTGAAAGCCTTTCACTCCTGGAACAGAACGGAATCTTTACCAAGCAGTTCTACATGAAGGGCTACAAGATGGAACTTTTCATAATCCTGTGCATGTGTTCCTTCGTTGCCATAAGCCTTTTGATCTACTTCTACTTTGCCCGTCTCATCAAGAACACGAAAATGACCAATGAGTCATTGCACAAGCTGCGTTCAAAGCAGATTGACAGCAACAACCTTTTTCCACTGGATCTTTTTTCTGAAAACTCCTATGCAACCAACCTGATAAACAAGACAATCCTTCTCTTTGATTCAATCATCAGGAAGAACTCCATAACAAACAGGCTCATTACCGATACTACGGTCAAGCTCCAGACTGTTTCTTCCAGCACAAAAGATAACGTCATCCAGCAGTCTGCCAACGTCGAGGAAATTCTTGCCACCATGCAGAATGTTGACCACCTGTCAAAGAAGGTGGAAAAAAGCTTTGATGAAATGATTACGGTTGCAGCCCAAACCCTTGAGGGCATAGACTACATTTTTACGGAGCTTAACAAAAACAAGTCAAAGATTCAGGAAATCACTAATACAAACCAGATTACCATCTCAAATCTCCATAAGCTTTCCGTCAGCATCCGGAGCATTCAGGACATGATTAACATCATCGAAAAGATTGCTGACCAGACCAAGACCATTGCATTTAATGCAGAGCTTCAGGCAAACAACATTGACCTGGATTCCGGAAACTTTGATTCTGTAGCAGGGGAAATAAGAAAGCTTACCAACGCCACTGTAATGCTGACGGAAAAAGTCCACGAGCAGATCATCGACATTACAACCACCAGCTACGAACTGATAAAATCCGGCAACTACTGCATGGAAAAAACCAATGAAGGAAATGAGATCTGCAACCTCATTGAAAAGCAGTTTGAGGACATCAAGACCACTGCCACGGAAACTTCCATCAGGTCAAGAAAAATCAAGGACACAATTCATGAGGAAACCAACTCCCTGCACCAGATAGTCGAGACCCTTTCAAACATTACAAAGAGCATCAAGACCTTTGGTGAATCGGCAACAAAGATTACGGACACAATCAGCGGCTTGACGGAATATTCAAAGCACATCCTCGAGCTGAACCAGAAATATAATAGGATAGAACCATCCCCTGCAGACAGTATGGAAGGAGAAGAAAAATGATAGATTTTGAAAAGGAAGCCACAGTCAAGAGTTTTGTGCCGGATATAATAAGTGCCATTCTTATTTTCTCCTATGCATTTTTTTCCTCAAAACTTGGAATTGACACTTTTCTTGCCACGTTAAAATTCATCATCGTAGTAATCCTGGTAATGCAGTTTGGAATGGCCCTGCTTACGGACCACATTTGCTACAGCAGCATGAGCAAAAGGGTAAAGCTCTTTTATTCAACCAAGACAACAACCATAGAAAGAACCCATCTTTTTGAAGACATCATGCAGTACCCTTTTTACACCGCACTGATGACCTTCATATACTTCTTCCTTGGCATGATCTGCGTAGACCTGTTCCTCTACTATGGACAGAACCAGGCACCAAACATCATTGCCCTTGTTACTGTTGAATTCATCTTTGGCACCTTCTTTGCATCCCTTTCCGGCTATAACTTCTGCTACGGCATTGTAAGCAGCATAAGCTATGACATCATCCGTGAGGGAATCGAGAAAGACTATGTAATGAAGAAGCAGTTCTTCGGAATTAAGATTGGATCCCAGATGATACTTTACATTGCACTTCCAATAATCTTTACATGCATCATCAACTGTACAGTCCTGGCCATCGGTTACTACCCCTTTGACGGATACTTTTCCGGGGAAACTGCACAGCTGCAGTTAAGCCGAATGCTCAATACCATCATATTGAACATCATTACCCAGCTTATCGCCATGATTTACTTCTACTCAAACTTCATCAAGAAGAACAAGAAGATGACTGATGTACTGAACAAGATGAATTCCACAAACCTGCTTAAGGTTAACCCGATCGATACGGACATATCGGATGAATTTGCATACAATCACTTTCTGACAAACCAGCTGATTTCCATGTTCAGGAGCCTTCTTTTCCAGACGGCAGAATTCGGAAAGACCATCAGTAAGAATGCATCTGACCTGATGCGCATTTCCAACGAGACTGAATCAACTTCCATTGAACAGTCAACGGGCATCAAGGAAATTGTTTCTACAATGGAAAATGCCACGAACCTTTCCCACAACATTGAAAACAGGATCAACGACGTTACGGAAATAGCAAAGCTTACGGTAGAAAAAGTTACCCAGGGGTCAGAACTGCTGCAGAAATCTCTCGATTCCATAGCAACCGTCTCTGAATCCAATGCCGTTACCATTGAGGGAATCAAGAACCTGTCGGAAAAAATCAATTCAATCTGGGAAGTTGCAAACATCATCGACAGCATCTCTGACCAGACAAAGATAATTGCATTCAATGCAGAACTTGAAGCAACCAATTCAACAAAGGAAAGCCGGAACTTCCGCAATGTTGCAAACGAGGTCCGCCGCCTTACCAACAGCACCATAGATTCCACAAGGGAAATCAAGAACAGGATCAATGCCATCCAGGAATCATCGGAAGCCCTCATCAAGGCTTCGGAAGAAAGCACAAGGCTCATCAGGCAGGAATCGGAACTTGCCCTAAGGCTTGGGGAAAAATTCTCAAACATCAACAATTCTGCAAAGCTTAATTCAACATCATCCAATGAAATCAAGTATCTTGTTGAACAGCAGACCAAGGCCTTTGACCAGATAGTGAACACGCTGCAGCAGATCAGCACAAGCATTCAGGGATTCTCCCAGTCAACGAGAACCCTGATCGAAACATCAAGAAACCTTCAGGAAAACGTAAAGCAGATTGAATCAATCAATATTGCAGGAATGGAAGAGGAGGACGGTTCAAATGAATAAAAGCCAGAAATCATTTTCATCTATAATCTATTGGTATGGCACCCTTACCCTTCTATGCTGTGCAACAGTTCTCTTTACCTATGCCTCATTCTTTGTAATGCTACGGCCTACCCAGCTGTTCTGGGCATCCATTTTTTCTGTTGCAATTTTTTCCATCGGCCAGTTCATCATTTATCCAATCCTCAATAAATTCAAGACTGCAAAAATCAGCACAATGCTCAAGTATTATGAGGAAGGAACCCTTACTTCAAAGGAAGACAAGATTGAACTTTACATTCTCCTGATGAATTTTCCAAAATACAAGGCTGCAGAAACGTTCATCTATGCCATTGCCGCAACATTTACCCTGTGCCTCCTGTACAGGTTCTTTCCAAAAATTGCACTTGATACCCATACCGCCCTCATTTCCTACACTGCCTGCATTTTTGGAGCCTATTCTTCAAGCCTCATAGCCTATGCATACAGTGAAAAGATTTCAAATCCCTATGCGGAAAAATTATTCAACGAAGGAATTGAAGTAGAAATCCTCTCAAACAAGAACATCCTTGGCATAAAGAAAAACTATTTTGGGTCTTCCATCCTTACAAGATCGATCCGATTCCTTTTTATCCCCATTGTATTTTCAAACATCCTTTCCTTCCTCATCCTCAAGCAGGGCTATGAATTTACAAACGGCTTTGTACTCGGACCAAAGGACCAGATTTTAAGAATCATCATTGCAAACTTTTTCCAGATTGGATTCACGGGATCCATCCTTTACATTTTCTTCCGCTACATGAAGAGAAGCACAACCCAGCTTAGGGAAGTTTCCACGGAGCTTCTTACAACGGGAAACCCTAACATCAGCCTTAACACCTCATGTTCAGACCAGATACAGTATAACGTTTACCTTCTAGGAAAAGTTCTTGGACATTACAGGGAAATCATGGACAAGTTTTCTGACATAGGAAAAAACGTTCTCCACGCAACGGAAGACCTTTCAATCATTTCTGACAAGATTTCATATTCTTCCACTGAACAGAGTGCAGACGTAAAGGAAATATTAAGCACCATGGAAGATTCCAACGCCCTGTCAAAAAATGTTGCAACAAGAATCTCCGAAGTTTCAGACGGTACGGACATGACAAAAAATGAAGTATCGGAAGCATTTAACCTTCTAAAGCAGAACATTACCCAGCTTTCCAAGATTTATGAATCAAACCAGGAAGTCATTGACGGAATAAAGAACCTGTCACTCCAAATTGAAAACATTGACGATATTGTTACAATAATCCGCGATATTGCAGACCAGACAAAGATCATCGCCTTTAATGCAGAACTGGAAGCCGTCTCAAGCGGAAAGCAGGGACGAAACTTTCACATCGTTGCAACGGAAATCCGCCGTCTTGCAAATAACACCATGGATTCAATCGAGCAGATCAAGCAGTACGTTGACAGCATCAAGGATGCATCAAGAGACCTTATTGCATCTTCTGAACAGGGCACGGAATTCATCCATGAAGAATCTGAATACACCAAGGACCTTGAATCCCAGTTTAACCTGATCATGCAGTCTTCAATGAATACAAACGAAAAGGCAACTGAGATTTCTGCCATAATCGAGCAGCAGACTGCATCCTTTAACCAGATTGTCATTACCCTTCGTCAGATCAGCTCCGGCATTGAAAGCTTTGCAGTTTCCACAAAGAACATCATCAACACGGTCAGTGAGATGAAGAACATTGCATTCAAGCTTTCAAACATGAGGGATCAGCTTTAGGGATATACAGGGAAAATCCTGCCTGTTAGGCAGGAGTCTTTGCATTTGCAAGGCACATGAGGATGCTTTCCATAACGGCGAAGCTTGGCTTTGTAAGTGAAGTCAGGTTGTCGCTTTTAGTATGGAAGAGCCTCCATGTATATGGAAGGTGTTCCTTATAGGAATAGTCTGGAATGTTTTCCTTGACTCTCCTGACCTTGCTGGATTCCCTGTTAAGGACGGAATCTTCCAGGCTTTTGCTTGAGTTAATCAGCCTTGCATAAAGGGATGCTTCATCGGCAGGAAGAACCGTAATTGCAACAGCAGGAATGCCGCATGCAAGAAAGGAAGCATTGTCACTGTAGGGAACAGGAAGGGTCATCCACCTGCCTGGACTTGCCTTGGAAAGAATGTTCTGGGTGCGTCCATGAAGGTCATAGACCTGCCTTGTGAATTTTTCCGGTACCCTGTCACCCAGGTTTATTTTTGCCAGAACCGGGATTTCCCCCCTTCCGCAGGCATCAAAAACGTAAACGTCATCCCTTATGCCAAGACGCTGGAAAGTCGATGCAATTCCAAAAGCGCCCTGTTCGCTTACGCCCGTGTTCCATCCAAGTTCTTCCCCGTCAGTAAAAAAAATCCTGACGTTATGGAATCCCCTGTAAGAATTAAGCCACACTGCCCAGTTCATTATCTGCCATACGGCAGCGCTGTTGTCATTGGCCCCCGGGCTACCGGGAACCCTGTCATGATGGGCAACAACGGTCTTTATCCTGAATGAAGGATCATAGGCACAGGAATCAAACTGGACGAGTACATGCTTTTTTCCATCGATAATAACAACAGAGGACTTTACTCCCCTGGAAGAAAGCCAATCCGTAATGAATTCAGAGCGATCTGTATCTTCACTGATGAACCGTTCAAATTCCTGTGTCAAGTATTCCATAAATCAGTATTCCCTGCTGTCGTCTTTTCTATAGAAGGAACCACCTTCCCTGTTTCTTGCAGAAAAGGAACTGCGCCCCCTTGGAGAGCCAGGCTTCCTGAAGGAATCCCTTCTTGCCCGGGTGTCTTCCTTTCTCTGGGTGTTATCCCTCTTTACTTCTGCATAATTAACCCTTATCTTGCGGCCGTCCACTTCCTTGCCGTTAAGCTGGGCAACTGCCTTGTCCGTATCAGCACTGTCATCCATTTCTACAAAGCCAAAGCCCTTTGACTGGTTTGTATCACGGTCATAGACAAGCCTGGCACCAATTACCTGTCCGTAAGCTGAAAAAAGCTGAACAAGACTGTCTTCATTAGTTTTAAAACTCAAGTTTCCTGCATAAATATTCTTTGACATCATTACATCCTTGATTCATATTTTAAATTGGAAAAATTCATAAGTCAATAGACCTATATGGAATATCATGCTATAATTTATCAATATGAAAAGAGATTTGTTTTATGATTTGCTTAAGAGCGTACCAAAAGCTGAGCTTCATGTGCATGAAGAAGCCGTACTAAGCCGTGAAACAATAAGAACTGTTTACGACAGAAACTTTGACTCAAAAATGACAGACAAGGAACTTAATGCCCTGTTTAAGTATGACGATCTGCCGGGATTCCTTACATCCTTCCTTAAGATCCAGTCCTACTTTACAAGTATCAAGGACTTTGACTGCATGTTCAAGGACTTTGAAAGCTATCTTGAAGACAACAATATCGTTTACTGCGAAACTTTCATAAGCCCAACCGGCCATCTGAAGAAAGGATGGGAATTCCATGACATAATGAAGGCCATTGGCAGAAACCTGAACAGAATAAATAAAAACAGCAAAAGGACTGTAAAGGTCCTCATAGATGTGAGCCGTTCCTTTGGACTGGACAACGCAATGAACAACCTTGGCCACATCCTTGAAGAAAACAGTCCCCATATCATTGGCATTGGTCTTGGTGGAGACGAAGCAAAGGGACCTGCAAAGGACTACAAGGCTGTATTTGACAAGGCAAGAAAAAACGGCCTCCATACCGTAACCCATGCAGGCGAAAGCTGCCCTTCCTATTCAATCTTTGACAGCGTAAATCTCTGCCATGCAGAACGCATTGGTCATGGTGTCCAGAGCATCAAGGATCCAGAATGCGTCAAGTTCCTCAGGGAAAAGGAAATTCCCCTGGAAGTATGCCCTTCAAGCAACCTACTCATCCTTAGCGAATTCAACAGGGACATGAAAAACCATCCCGTAAAGAAGCTTTATGATGAAGGCGTTAAGATTACCCTTAATACAGATGACCCTACATTCTTCAAGTGTTCCCTTATCGATGAATACTGGAACTGCTACAAGAACCTGGGATTCTCCCTTGACCAGATCAAGGACATAATCAAGAATGGATTCAGGTACTCCTTCATGTCACCAAGAACAAAATCAGTCTGGTGTAACAAGGTGGACAAGGTCTGGGACCAGTGGTTCAAGGATCATCCTGAAGCCTAAAAAGACAGGTGACGTGTGGGATTTTTCTCATGCTGAACCTGCCAACCCTTTAACTGCAGACCATGGGGCTTCAGTTCCCCATTACAGCCTGTACCGGAAGGTACTTGTGTTCCTGTCAACTTCCACGTCATTAGAATCATAGAGGACAGTTTCAAGAATATATTCCACGGGATTTTCCTTGGAATATACTATGGCAGGAACTACATCCATGACCGTCATAACCACATCAGATGAAACACCGCAAGCCGTTTCTGCACATTCCACAACATCATCAAGCATGACTGTAACCCGCTGCCTTATGTAATGGCCGTTTTTCCCATAATAGGAAGAAAGGCTGATTTTTGTTTCCGTGTGATTCTTTTCTGTTGAAATGCAAACGCTATCAATACGCATGGGAATAAAAAAAGAGCCATCCCGTCAAGAAAGAAATGGCCCTCACATATAAAGATAATGTATCAGTCTACAAAAGAAACCGATATCTTGATTGTACCAGTTGTAGGAGCTACAGGAACTGGCTTCTGCGGTTCAACTGGATTCTCGGAAATAGCAGAAGAAGAACTTCCAGATGCAGTGCTCTGAGCCATCTTGGCAGTTTCACTAACAGTTGCAGAGGCCTTTGCGCCAGTTGCAGCTGCGGCCAATTCAGAACGAGGACTTGACTGACCACCAGTAATTACATTTGTCTTGCTTGTCTGGCCTGCAGCAACAGGAACACCTGTAAATCCACCTACCTCTTCAGTTGAAGCAAAGGCATCATCATGCTTCTTTGCGGCAGCTTTTTCAGCCTTAGCTGCTTCCTTTTCTGCCTTTGCAGCGGCTTTAGCTGCATCTTTTTCAGCCTTTGCTGCAGCCTTGTCATCAACAGCATCAAGCTCTGCTACAGGAAGAACTTCTTCCTCAACTGCCACTTCAGGTGATTCCATATCAACAGATTCTGTGGCATTTTTCTTTGCCTTGTCAGTCTTGGCAACTTCCTTTTCCTCAACATCAGGAGTGATTTCAGGCTTGGTACTTTCAGAAGGCCCAAAAGATACAAGCCCCTGACTAACAGAAAGCCTGCCTGAAGAAGAAATCTTGAATTCAGTACCGCGGACAGAAGCTGTTGCAACAGGGGAACGAACCTTAAAACCGGTTCTCCTGCCTTCTGCTGAATCAACTGCAACACTGATGGAACCTGAATCGATGAAAAGCTGGGTGTTATCCTTTGTTCCTGCCGATGTAAGGTCTTCCACAGTAATGCGTGTCAAAGGGCCCAGGGTAAAATTGGATTCCTTAACTGAAAGAACGGCTTCAGAATTAAAGCCCGTGGAAATCACTGTTCCCTTTTCCACAGTGTCGCCTTCTTCAAGGGAAACCCATAATCCGGCTTCCTGAATTTCAACCTTTCCCTTAACGCTTACAACCGTAGCTTCAAGGGCAGATGCATTTACTGTGCAAAAAGCAGCAGCAAGGGCTACAAAAACAACTGAAAGTTTCTTCATAAATCATTCCCCCTATATTTAGAATGCAACACTCAAGCCAAAAGCAATTTCAAGCCTGCTTTCTGCCGATTCCTTGCCAACAAAGTCTGTGACAGTAAGATTAGCATCAAAGTCACTGGCAAAATTAAACTTGAGTCCGCCTGTAAACTGTGTTCCATAATATTCATTTGACTCATCAACATTTTTATAGACAGCGTCAACGCCTGCATTAATGTATAAAAGCTGAACTGGAAGAATTGAAGCGTTAACTCCGAATTTCGTAACCCCGGACAAAAGGGGTTCCGTCTTTGATCCGCATGCAGTCTGCTTTGTAAAGCCAACAAAAGGACTGAGTCCTCCCTGGTCTCCAGAAGCAAAAAGCCCATTAACGTTAAATGTCATGTTCTTCCATGGAAGGAACGCATTGATTCCAAGCTGGGCAAGAAGGGACTTATCCCCAAAGTCTTCCGTCTGCATTGTAGCAGAGGCAGTATAGAACACAGCTTTTGACAGTGGGCCAGTAAGAAGGAATGTTCCATAAATGCGCTTGTCATCATCAGAAAGGTCTGCCGGTCCGCTTACATTCCATACGCCCATGCCTTCAAGGGAAATGGTCTGGTTGAGGAAAAGATATGGGAATGAAAGACAGAATGAACCGTTTGCATAGGGAGCTGCAAAATCATAAAGATCCTTCTCATCTTCAGGAACCCAGACAACGCCCTTGCTTGTAAGTATGGAAACATTCTTTGAATTCTGAAGGCCTGAATATCCACCATAGGCAGTACACTCAACTCTTGGACTTGCATACTTTACGAGGAGACCGTCACTGGGCTGTGCAAAAACCATGCCGGAAAGATCAGAAGTAAAGGCACGGCCTGCAGTGAACTGAAGGGTATCAGTCTGGTTCAACCTTTTGGAAGAAAAGAACTGGAAAAGGGTGCAGTCAAGGATGGCACTGTTCTTGCTGGTGTCTGCCTCCCAGTTTTTTTCAAGCTTATGCTGAACGGAACCTTCTGCAATGAAATATACGTTACCTTCATTATTCATCGGAGCCCTGAAGGAACCTGTAAAGGTTTCAGTCTGCTTGAGTTCCTTGTTTTCCGTTTTTCCGCCATTGATCTTCATGGATGTGCCGTCAGAAACAATGCCATTGAATTCAAATGCAAAGGCACTTGCAACGGGGAATGCAATGAGTGCAAAAAGAAGTGATTTTTTCATAAGGCCCCTCTCTATCTGTGGAATGCGGCAGGAACTTCAGTTCCCCCGTCACTGTCTTTCTTAAACTGGTAGGTTGCAATGCAGTCGCTGACAACATTAAGGAGATCATGTCCCGATGGAATCTTTGAAGGATCCGTTCCATAAGGAATGACGTCATCACTCCTCATCTGCTTGAATGCATACCTTGGACTCCTTGCTATCCTGAACATTACGCTGCCCTTTACATCCCAAGCGTTGGCACATATCCAGGCAAGTTTTTTCATGGTAAGCGCATCCGAAATCTCAACACCTTCCTCAATGACACCGGAAACCTTAAGAACTTCAAGGGCAGTTTCTTCAGTGGCATTCTGCTTTACAAGGTCAAGGGCCATGCAGGTCAGGTAGGCAGCCTGTCCGTAGGTTGCCTGTTCAGAATTGATTATCTCTGTAACCTTCTCTGCAGACTGTGCAAAAAGACCAGCAGAAAGAAGCACAAAAACCAGGGAAAGTATAGATTTTTTCATACTTTTACTCCTTACACTTTTTTTTATGAAACATACGTGATAAGATTGATACCATGAAAGCAACAAAAATAAGCAAATACTACAGTTTCATAATACTTATAGTAATTACCATTATAAGCGTAATTTCATCTAAATTCAATATTTTCGCCAAAATTGACTACCGCATTTTCGACTTCATGCTTGGACAGACAAAGGGAGCCCAGCAGTGCGAAGACATCGTACTCATCGACATTGACGACGATTCCCTTGCAAAGGTCGGTTCATGGCCGTGGCCACGAGACATCATCGGAAACGTCCTCATCAGGATGAAGGAATTTGGATCCCGCCAGGCCGTATTCGATATTGAATACATTTCTCCTTCCGTAAAGGCAGTTGACGAAAACCTGGAAAAAAAGGTCAACGACAATTTTGCCATGGGACAGCAGGCCATCACAAGCTACCTTACCACCTTTGGAACAAACATAGCATCAGGCGTGGTTACTCCGGACTATGCCCAGTCTGAAAGCGAAATCATAGCACAGGAAATTTCCAACAACATCCTTTATGAAATGATGAGGGACATTACCTCCGACTTCAACAAGGACAACGACGACTACTTTGCCCGCGCCCTCCAGTTCTTTGGCAGGGCCAACGTCACCATCAACATGCGAGACATCGGGTTCAGCAGGGAACCGGAAGAAATCGAATACAACCAGCAGCGATTCCTCTTTGACAATGTAATCGATCCCCACGGATACATAAAGCGATGCAATGAATTTTCCGTACACGAAGAAGGTTCTACCGTAAAGCTTGGCTTTGTCCCGGTCATCCAGAAAATCGCATCCCGTGCCAATGGTGCAGGATTTACAAACGTTGTCGTTGACAGGGATGGAACCCGTCGCCGCGTTGAACTCCTTAACGAGCACGACGGAAAATATGTTGGACAGCTTTCCTTTGGCCCATTGATGAAGAACCTTGACGCCCAGGAAATGGAAAGGACCAGGAACAGCCTCATTGTACGCGGCCTCAAGTGGCCTGGACAGGAAGAACGAAGGGACATAAAGATTCCGCTGGATAAATACGGACGCCTCGTAATCAACTGGCTCCATGAGGAATATGGTGACAGCTTCATCCACGTGCCGGCATACCTTTTCTACAACCTTGACCTTGTTGAAAACCTTATTGTTGAACAGCTTGACTCGGTAAAGCCTGCAGTCCTGGAAGGCCTTTATGAAGAAGACGCCCAGTACCTCTACGAAGGGGCAAGATACTTCTTTGACGAATACCAGAAGATTGCAAAGATGAAGACCAGGATGCTCCTCAAGTGCCGCGGTTTTGACATTGAAAACAACCCAATTAAGGGCGGACTCAATCAGGAAGACTATGACAGGTACTTTGCTTTACGCAACGAATTCTTCGGCCAGATGAAGGATTTCTGCTCATCCCTTGCAGACGTAACCGGCGCCCTTGATGTCAGGGAAATTGCGGACCTAAAGGATTCCCTGGAACACTACCTTTCCGACTTCCAGGTACTCAAGTCGACCTTCACCAATGCCTTTGTATTCATCGGCAACTCAGCTTCATCAAGTACTGATCTTGGTGTCACACCTTTCACAAAGCGTTACCCTAACCTGGGTACCCACGCCAACGTCCTCAACACCATCCTTCAGGAAGACTTCATTGCTGAAAAAAGTCCCCTGGTTGCCATTGGAATTGGTTTTGCATTAGCCCTGATGGTTCTCGTATTCTTCAGGAAAGTCACTCCAGGAAAAAGAAACCTCCTCGGTATTGCATACATTATACTTCCACTGGCAATCCTTTACGTTTCCATGGTCGTATTCAAGATCTACATACCGATCATGGATGCAGGCATAATGATTACGGCCATCTATGTTGCAGAAACGGCACTCAACTTCAGGATGATAAATGCAGAAAAGAAATTCATCACCAGTGCCTTCAGCCAGTGTCTTTCACCTGACGTTGTAAAAGACATCGTCAAGAACTCGGACAACTTCCGCCTTGGTGGAGACACCCACAACATGTCGGCCATCTTTACTGACATCCAGAAATTCTCGGGCTTTTCTGAAGTCCTCAATGCATCAGAACTCGTTGCCCTGCTCAACTACTACCTTACCCCTATGAGCGACAAGATCATGGACGAAGGGGGAACCGTCGACAAGTACGAAGGGGATGCAATTGTTGCATTCGTCGGTGCACCGGTTCACTTTGAAAATCATGCCGCCCGTGCATGTACGGCTGCCATAAAGATGAAAAAATATGAAAAGGAAATGAACCAGCTGATTCTTGATTATGCTGCAAAGGATGAAGCTCCGGAACTTCCGCCCGACCTCTTTAGTGCATTCAAGAAAATGGCTGCCAACAGGCGAGGCATCTTTACACGCATCGGCATCAACTCAGGCGAAATGGTTGCAGGATTCATGGGTTCTGAAAACAAGAAGAACTACACCATGATGGGAAACAACGTAAACCTAGCAAGCCGACTTGAAGGCGTAAACAAGCAGTACCGCACTGGTGGAATTCTTGTAAGCGAGGCAACATGCAAGGACCTTGGCGACGAATTCATCGTACGTTCCCTTGACCGCGTTCAGGTTGTCAACGTCAAGACTCCAATGCGGCTTTATGAAGTGCTGGACTTCAAGAAGGACGCTCCTGAACTCCTCGTAAAGTACATGGAAAAATGGGAAGAAGGAATGAAGCACTTTGAAAAGGGCATGGCAACCATGGACAAGAATAGCTTCAGCCAGGCACTTCTCACCTTCAAGAAGCTTGCATCCGTTGCAGAAAAGCTTGATGTCTTTGACAGGGATGCAGACAGAAAACCGGGATCAAAGGTTGCAGACAAGGTTGCCGAATATTACATCGAGCTCATAGAAAAATTCTTCCTTCAGGGAACATGGCCTAAGCCGGAAGACGACTTTGGGGTTGCATTCAACAGCGAAAACCCTGCCGACATGGATCCATCATGGGTTGGAACAAAGTATGAAATCAAGGGAACCTTCACCCTGCTCCAGAAGTAGCTTTTATACCATTATGCCGTTTTTTACCTTGAATAAATACTGAATTTTCTTTAGTATTTGTAAAAATCTAAGTTTATTGTCATTACCAATGGCAAAAAGAGGTATTTTATGTCTACACCACTGGAAAATTATCTTGCATCTTGCGGTAACAAGCCAAATGCCGCAATGTGCGCTTACGTTGCCAACCTTCAGCAGGTGGCAGCTGTCGGTCCGGATATTGCAGCTTCAATCGTAAATGAACTTGAAAACCAGAGAAGCCACCTTAAGCTTGTTGCTTCTGAAAACTACTGTTCACTTTCAGTTCAGTCTGCCATGGGCAACCTTCTTACTGACAAATATGCAGAAGGATATCCTGAACACAGATACTACGGCGGCTGCGTAAACATCGATGCCGTTGAAAACACAGCAGCTCGTGAAGCAGAAAAACTCTTTGGTGCAGACTATGCATATGTTCAGCCACACTCAGGGGCAGACACAAACCTTGTTGCCTACTGGGCAATCTTGAGCGCAAAGGTTGAAACACCTACTCTCGAAGAACTTGGCGTAAAGTCCCTCAACGACCTTACTGCCGAGCAGTTCGACGACCTGCGCAAAAAGTTTGGAAACCAGAAGCTCATGGGCCTTGACTACTCATGCGGTGGACACCTTACACACGGCTACAAGATGAACGTCTCGGCACGCATGTTTGAATCTCATCCATACGGTGTAGACGAAAAGACAGGTCTCCTTGACTACGATGCAATTGAAAAGCAGGCAATGGAAGTTAAGCCTCTCATCCTTTTGACAGGTTTCTCTGCATACCCACGCAAGATCGACTTCAAGAGATTCCGCCAGATCGCAGACAAGTGCGGTGCAGTCCTCATGGTAGACATGGCTCACTTTGCAGGTCTTGTTGCAGGCAAGGTATTCCAGGGCGACTATGATCCAGTAAAATGGGCAGACATCGTTACAACAACAACACACAAGACACTCCGTGGTCCACGTGGCGCCATGATCCTCTGCAAGAAGGAATACATGGACTATGTAAACAAGGGATGCCCTATGGTTCTTGGTGGCCCTCTCGGTCATGTAATGGCTGCAAAGGCAATCGCTTTCAAGGAAGCAAACACTCCGGCTTACCAGGCATGGGCTGCTCAGGTTGTAAAGAATGCACAGGCTCTTGCAGAAGCCCTCAAGACATACAACATTCCACTCCAGACAGGCGGAACGGACAACCACCTTATGCTGGCAGACGTTACGGTTTACGGACTTACAGGAAAGCAGGCAGAAGCCGCAATGTTTGAATGCGGAATTACGGCAAATGCAAACGCCCTTCCTTATGACAAGAACGGTGCATGGTGGACATCTGGTGTTCGCCTTGGAACTCCAGCCCTTACAACCCTTGGCATGAACGAAGACGACATGAAGGAAGTTGCTTCCATCGTTGACTTCGTTCTCAAAAACACAAAGCCTGGCGTAACAAAAGAAGGAAAGCCTGCAAAGGGTAAGATTGTTATCAGCGACGAGACAAAGGCCGCTGCACGCGAAAGAGTAAACAAGCTCCTTGGAGCCCACGTCCTCTACCCTGAACTTGACCTTGACTTCCTTAAGAAGGAATTCGTAAAGTAAGATAACGGCTATCAACTTTAAGCTGATAGCTGGCATAAAGAATAAAAATGCTGTTGCAGATTTGTTGTCCTCGGGCAGCCTGTTGCAACGGCATTTTTTTTTCAGCAGTTGATAATTCCGTTCTTTCAAAAATTATGCTATAATCTCTTTCATGAATTCCAAGAGATTTTATTCACTTTTTCTTATATTACAGTTTTCCTTCATGGGACTTTTGTTTTCCCAGAATTTTCCTGCCGACTATGTAAGCCACATCTGGACCGCTGCCGACGGCCTGCCGGGAAATACAATCACCGACATCATACAGACAAAAGACGGTTACATTTACATGGGAACCTATGACGGCCTTGTCCGCTTTGACGGCATCACCTTCAACATACAGAACAGGAACACTGACGAAAAACTTGGATTCAGTTCTGCCCGCGTTGTCTTTGAAGATTCAAGATGCAACCTGTGGATAGGCTCCAACGATGAAGGAATCATCAAGATTACCCGTGACGGCATCGAAAAATACGATTCCTCCAAAGGACTTCCAAACAATTCCATCCGCGCCATTGTGGAAGACAAGGTAGGCAACATCTGGGTTGGAACTGCCAGCGGCGTCGTTTTCATAAGCCAGGACGGACAGATTTCAATTCCCCAGGGACTTGAAAAATATGACAACGAACATGTACTTGCAGTCAGCCTTTATTGTGACACTGCCGGAAGGATATGGCTTGCAACTTCCAACCAAAGCGGAATCTACTATTATAGCGAACGCAGATTCCAGCGGTACACATCACTGGACTACCTTAATGAAACCATTGGCAGCTATACGGTTTCTGCCATTGGACAGGATGACTCAGGCAACCTGATTTTTGGAATCAACCAGAATGGAATCGTGATGATCAAAAACGGGGCGGAATATACCATCCCTGTCCTCAAGGATATTCCTCCATGCCTTGTAAACCAGATATACCTTGACCGTTCTTCAAACCTTTGGTTCCTTACGGACAAAGGCGTCTATCTCTTAAGAAACGGAAAAATCTCAAGATACACAACTTCCATGGGACTTACGGACAATACCATCAACAAAATCCTTGAGGACCATGAAGGAAACATCTGGCTTGCAACAGACCACGGCGGGGTGGAAAAACTTTCCCTGGGTAAATTCAACACCTTCATCCTCAACACGGGAGTAAATGCCATCTGCCAGGACAGGGAAGAAAACATCTGGATTGGAACTGACGAAGGACTTTTATGCTACAGGAACGATGAAAGAATAAACTCCCCACTGACAAACCTAACGAAGGGAATAAGGATCCGACATGTAGGCCTTGCAAACAATGGAGACCTTCTTGTCAGCTGCTATTCAAAATTGGGCCAGATAAGAAATACAAGGGACGGAATCGTAAACTGGACCAAGAAAGACGGAATCATTGGAGACAAGGTTCGCGTCTGCACCGAAGACATGGACGGCAACCTTTGGATAGGATCCACCACAGGCCTTGCATGCATTTCTCCGGACGGAACCATAGCAAATTTCAATAGCGACCAGGGATTATGCAATGACTACATCATGAGCCTTTTTGTAGATTCAGACAACAGGCTGTGGATTGGAACTGACGGCGGCGGAATCGACATACTCGTAAATGGCAGGGTGACGGAAAGCTACAACACCAAGTCAGGGCTTTGCGGAAATGTCATATTCAAGATAACACAGGATGAAAATGGAGTCTTCTGGATCTGCACTGGAACCGGCATATCAAGATTTGACGGAACGTATTTTACCAACTTCAACGCAAAGGACGGCTTGGGAACCGATTCAATTTTCCAGATGCTGACCGACTATACAGAAACAATCTGGATTACAAGCAACCGCGGAATATCTTCAATACAGAAATCAGACTTTGAAAAATACATTACGGGTGAAAAGAAAAAGCTTGTTCCAAAATTCTTTACAAAGAATGACGGACTCAAAAGTGGCGGCGTTACATCCACATCCCTTTCCATGAGGGACAGTCTGGGTCGCCTTTACTTTACCCTCACTGACGGTTTTGCAGTCTATGACCCCATGAAGGCTTCAAGCAACAAGATACTTCCAAACACCCATATTGAGACATTCAGTATAAATGGAAAAAACATGGTCGTCCATGATAATGACAGGATCATACTTCAGCCTGGGGTAAAAAAAATTGAAATCGCATACACAGGCCTTAGCTTTGTTTCTTCCGAGCTTGTTCGATTCAGGAACATGCTGGAAGGCTTTGACCATGAATTCTCTGACGTTACAGCACTAAGGTCCGTTACATACACAAACCTTAAGCCGGGCAATTACAAGTTCCTTGTGGACTCATCAAACAGCGACGGTCTGTGGAGCGAAACACCTGTCTCCATTTCCTTTAAGATCAAGCCCTATTTTTACCAGGTGCCACTTTTCTGGATTGCAGTTGCATTCATCCTCATAGGAATCGTTGTTCTCATAATCAGGATACGCATTGCTGCCCTCAAGGTTAAGCAGCTCCAGCTTGAAACCATGATCCAGATGAAAACCGTTGACCTTGAAATAGAAAAGGACAATTCAGACAGGCTTCTCAAGAACATCCTTCCAGATTCAATTGCAGAACGCCTTAAGGAAAACATCTTTGGGGACAAGACCATAGCAGACAGGTTTGACGATGTAACCGTCCTTTTTGCAGACATAGTTGGCTTTACAAAGACAACTTCCAACCATTCGGCAGATGATGTAGTAATGGCATTGAACGACCTGTTCTCCAGGTTTGACTCAAGGGCAAAGACCATGGGTGTTGAAAAGATCAAGACCATCGGAGACTGCTACATGGCAGTATGCGGCCTTCCTGAACCAAGGGAGGATAACGCTCAGATAATGGTTGACTTTGCCCGTGGCATGTACACAGACTTGTACGAATACAACAAAAAGGCAAAAATTCCTTTTGAAATAAGGATAGGAATAAACTGCGGCCCGGTCATTGCAGGCGTTATCGGCCAGACAAAGTTCATTTACGACATCTGGGGAGATACCGTAAATGTTGCAAGCCGCATGGAATCCATCTGCAAGTCAGGCCACATCATGGTAACGGAAGCCGTTAAGAACAGGACCATGGCAAACATTGCCTTTGACATCGTTGACGAATATGAAGTCAAGGGCAAAGGAATAATGAAAGGGTTTACAATCTGACAGGGCGACGGTCCCTATTCCACGGTGTAGCAGTCAAAGCCTGAATCCTTAAGCTTTTTTCCCATGGTCAGGGACGAATTCTCATCTACAACCACAATGTAGTATGTCGTTCCGCTGGCCCTTGTCTCGCTATAGGCATAGGCGTCAAAGCCCTTGCCCCTAACCTTTGCGATAAGCTCATCGGCATTTTCCTTTGACTTGAAAAGGCCAAGCTGCTGTTTCTTTCCAGGCTTCCTTGACCTTAGGGAAACAGACTCCTGCTTAGATGGATTTGAATTTCCCTGGAAAATCGGGGCGTTTTCAGCAGGAATGTCGGAATCAATTTTTTTAGGCGGTACCTTTTCTTCTGCAACATAGGATGAAGCAGCAGATGTTGCAGGCACAGAAGGATTTGCCGATTCCCCCCTGGGGACAAAGTACCAGAATGGAACGCTCATGATCTGGCTGTTTCCGCTTACAATGGAAGCCTCTGGTGAAGAAGGATATTCCTTCTTCAAGATGGAAGCGCAGTTTCTGTCGTCCGTAAGATACCAAAGTGTCAGCAGAACCTGGGGCCTTACGATCTTCATTGACTGCATGGAACTGTAGGCCCTGAGCATGGCAATGCTGTCTCCAGTATCGCTTACGGAAGAAGCCTTGCAAAGCTGGCACCAGATGCCATACAGGTTTACGAAGACAGATATTTTTTCGTTCTTTGTTGAGCGTATGCTGGAAAGATAGGATTCTGCATTTTCCCAGTCCCCGGCAGACAGGCTTGCCCTCACGGCAGCAATTACGATTTCTTCCGTGGCAACATTCGGAACATTCTTTGCTTCACCACCGGAAGTTCCTGCAGCCTTGGCATAATTGGATGCGGCATCAGTATACAGCCCAATCTGCTCCTGAAGCTGCCCCATAAAATAAAGCAGGGCCCGTTTGTCTGCTCCAGTTGCTGCCGACGGAAGATTGGTCTTTATGTAGTCAATGGAATCAAGAACGGTTTCCTGACCAAGACTCCCCTTGCGAATCTGCTCGGCAGTTTTCTGGGCAAAGGAATGGAATGCAATGGTTGATGCAAGAACAAGGACTAGGATTTTCTTCATGTATTCATTCACCATCATTTTCAACATAAGGCTGAAGTGAATTTTCTTCCTTTTTTGCGGACTTTTTTCTGCTTCCCAAAAGTGGCCTTTTGCTGAAAACGCTAGGAAGAGTAACCAGGACTCCTGCAATAAAAGCTCCTAGCAGGGCACCAAAAACAGGAACATTCTCAAAATCATGGAAAAACCATATCGTGCACTTATTTGAAAGGTTGAATCCCGTAAGAACGGCAACAAGAACAACAAGCAAAAGAGTTGCAATCAATTTAAATGGCATAACATCCCCCTTAAAAATCCAATTTACACCAGTGAATATTATACCCCATAAGCGGAATATTTTCAAACCTCACCTGGGTCTCCCTTTTCTTCTTCCCCTGCGGGGGAACTTAAAATGCACTGCCTATATTTATTGAATACAAAAAACAAAAACAGTATAATCATGGATAAAATTTCTATTTCTACAAGGAAGAAAAAATGAAAGCAATTGAATTAGAGAAGGCCTACAACCCAAAGGATTTTGAAGACAAAATCTATGCCCAGTGGGTTGAACAGGGATGCTTCAAGCCGTCAAGTGACCCACAGTCACCCGTTCACCAGTGTTACCTAGAAAAGAACAAGAAAGGCGCCGTCTCTAAATATTCAGTCGTTATTCCTCCGCCAAACGTAACGGGCGTCCTCCACATGGGACACGGCCTTAACAATACGCTCCAGGACATCGTTGTCCGCTACCACCGCATGAAGGGAGACAACACCCTCTGGATTCCAGGAACCGACCACGCAGGCATTGCAACTCAGAACGTTGTTGAACGCCAGCTCAAGAAGGAAGGAAAAAGCCGCAACGACCTTGGACGCGAAAAATTCCTCGAACGCACATGGCAGGTTAAGGAAGAACACCACAACATCATCGTAAAGCAGCAGAAAAAGCTCGGCAACAGCGTAGACTGGGACCGCGAGCGCTTTACCTATGACGAAGGCCTTTCAAAGGCAGTTCGCGATGTTTTCGTAACACTTTATGAACGCGGCCTCATGTACAAGGGACAGCGTCTTGTAAACTGGTGTCCTCGCTGCGGTACAGCCCTTGCTGATGATGAAGTTGACCATGAAGACACACAGGGTGCAATGTACCATCTTTACTACGAATACGCAGACGGAAGCGGAAAGATTGAAGTTGCCACAACCCGTCCTGAAACTTTCTTTGGTGATACGGCAGTTGCAGTAAACCCAAGCGATGAACGTTATACTGCCCTTGTTGGAAAGAAGCTCAGGCTCCCCATCACAGGAAAGGAAATTCCAATCATTGCCGACGACTACGTAGACAAGGAATTCGGAACAGGTATGGTAAAGATTACACCAGCCCACGACCCTAACGACTGGGAAGTTGGAAAGAGGCACAACCTTGAAGTAATCAACCTCCTTACTCCGGATGGAAAGCTTAACGAAAACGTTCCAGAAAAATACCGCGGACTCAAGCCGGAACAGGCACGCAAGCTTGTAATCGAAGACCTTACGGAAGCAGGCCTTTTCAAGGGCGAAGAAAAAATGAACCACTCGGTAGGCCACTGCTACCGCTGTAAGACAGTCGTTGAACCATATCTTTCATACCAGTGGTTTGTAAAGATGAAGCCAATGGCAGACAAGGCCCTCGATGCATGGAAAAAAGGAGACATCCAGTTCTTCCCTAAGAAATGGGAAAACACATACGAGCACTGGCTCACAAACATCCGCGACTGGTGCGTAAGCCGCCAGATCTGGTGGGGACACAGAATTCCAGCATGGTACTGCCAGGACTGTAACGAAACAATCGTAAGCCGCGAAGATCCAACATGCTGTCCAAAATGCGGAGGCAAAAACCTTAAACAGGATCCAGATGTTCTCGATACATGGTTCTCTTCATGGCTCTGGCCATTCTCAACCCTTGGCTGGCCACAGGACACGGAAGACCTTAAGACATTCTACCCTACAACTGCCCTCGTTACGGCATACGACATCATCTTCTTCTGGGTAAGCCGCATGATCATGGCAGGCCTTGAATTCACCGGTAAGGCTCCATTCCATGACATCTACATCCACGGTCTCGTTCGCGACAAGCAGGGCCGCAAGATGTCAAAGTCCCTTGGCAACGGAATCGACCCTCTTGAAATCATCGACATGTACGGTGCAGACGCCCTCAAGTTCACCCTCAGCTACATGTGCGCCCAGGGGCAGGATGTTCTTGTACACAAGGATTCATTCATGATGGGGTCAAGATTCTGCAACAAGGTATGGAATGCCAGCCGCTACATCCTTGGCAACCTTGAAGGACGCACACTTGTTCCTGTAACGGACGCTGACCTTACGGAACTTGACAGGTGGATCTACACAAGGCTTGACAATGCAGTTGCCCAGGCAACAGATGCCTTTGCCAACTACCGCTACAACGACGGTGCAAGTGCCATCTATGAATTCTTCTGGAATGACCTTTGCGACTGGTACGTTGAGGCAACAAAGCTTTCATTCAAGAATGGTGATGACAAGGAAAAAGACCGTGCAGTTTCCGTTCTTCTCAACGTACTTGAAGAATCCCTGCGCCTCATGCATCCATACATTCCTTTCGTAACGGAAGAAATCTGGTCAAAGCTTCCTCTTGACCAAATAATTGAAAACCGCAAGAAAGCCGGCGACCAGAAGGTTATTTCAAACAGCACATACTGTCAGCTTCTTGTTGACGCTCCATATCCGGAAGCAATGGATGCAAGAAAGAATGCAGAAGTAAGTGCAAGATTTGGCGTACTCAAGGAGCTTATCCGCAATATCCGTGGTCTGCGTACTGAATGCGGCATCGACCCTGCCCTCAAGATCAACATTGCAGTAAAGGTTGAAAAGGGATCAAATGCAGAAGTTATCACCGAAAAGACAGACATGATCGAACTTCTTGCAGGAGTCAAGAAAATCGACTTCATAGAGTCTGCACCTTCAAAGGCCATCGGTACTGTGGGTTCAGGTTACGAAGCATTCCTCCTTGTAGACGAAAACATCAACATTGAGCAGCTTGCAGCAAAATTCAGGAAAGACATTGACTGGGAAAAGGAAAATGTCCGCCGCTCGGAAAACAAGCTTAAGGGCAAGTTTGCAGAGCACGCACCTGCAGAACTGGTTCAGGCTGAACGCGAAGCCCTCGAAGTTGCAAAAAGCAAGATTGAAAAGCTTGAAGGTTATCTTAAAAACATGTAAACTTTAGGAGACAAAAGGGGTCATCTGGAAAACAGGTGGCCCTTTTTTTGTTTTTTTTCGTGAAGTTTTAATGAATTTGGTGTATAATAAAAATATCCGGAGGCTTAATTATGGCAAAATATGAAATGGCAACTGAGAAACCTTCTACCATGGACACTGACAGAATGCTGCAGCTGTCCAACATAGCGTTTGCGCCATACATTCAGCTTTCAACAATGCTCATCGGCAAGCAGCGTCATGCAGGCGGCAACATGTTCCGCCACCAGATTGACACCATGGGCATACTCATGGACTACGGCTACATTGATTCCGTGCTCCTTAAGGCCAGTGTCGTTCACGATACGGTGGAAGACATCCCTGACTTTGACGAAAACCTGATTCTCAATGCCGATGCCGATGGAAAGGACGTTCTTTCCCTTGTACTTGAAGTTACAAAGCGCCAGGGAGAAAAAAAGGACGACTTCCTCAAGAGAATCATAAACTTTGGATCCCAGAAGGCAAAGCTTCTTAAGTGTGCCGACAGAATAAGCAACATGATAAGCCTTGGATTTGTAACCGATGCCAAATTCATCGAGCGCTACTGCAACGAGACTGAATTCTACATTCTGCCCATCGCCATCGAGGTTGACTACAACATGTACCAGGAACTCATAAGCCTCATCATGACCCGCCGCGAATACCTGGAAAAAATCCACTACTTTGACAAAGAATAGTGAAGCTTTTCAACCAATATCTTGAGGAAACCTTTGGCTGCAAGGTATATAAGATTTCCCTTTCCACCGGATGCACATGTCCAAACCGTGACGGAAAAATATCCACAGGAGGATGCACCTTCTGCTCAGCTGGAGGTTCCGGGGAATTCGGCCAGACCTTCAGCCAGTCCATGATGTCCGGTAAAACAGCCATGGAAAAGACTGAGGAACAGATTGAACGGCAGATTGACTGCGCCATCGATTCCATAAAAAGGAAACTTCCAAAAACCAGGCCCGTCAAATTCATAGCCTACTTCCAGTCATTTACAAATACATACGAAACCCAAGACAGGACATTCCATCAGCTTTCGGAAATTTTTTCTTCTGCCATCAATGATGAGCGAATCTGTGCACTTTCCATCGGAACAAGGCCAGACTGCATCAGCAGTTCCATGCTTTCCTTTCTTGCAAAACTGAATGAAATCAAGCCTGTATGGATTGAGCTTGGGCTCCAGACTATTCATGAAAAGACTGCCACTGCCATAAACCGGGGATACAGCCTTGAAGTCTTTGAAGAAACCTACAAAAGGTTAAAGCAGAACAATCTGAGCGTAATCGTCCACACAATTCTTTTTCTTCCAGGTGAATCAATGCAGATGATGGAAGAAACCGTAAGGCACATTGCAGGCCTTGTACCTCCACCAGACGGAATTAAATTCCAGCTGCTCCAAATCTTAAGGGGAACAAAAATTGCCAGGGAATATGAGGAAAATCCGTGGTACCTTCCAACCATGGAAGAATACATCCTCTTCGTAAGATGCCTTGCACACCTTCTGCCGGATGAGACAGTAATCCACAGGCTTACAGGAGACGGCCCCAAGGCATTGCTTATGGAACCAAAATGGTGCGCCAACAAGCGATCAGTACTAAACGAACTTAAGAAGCACTTTCCCCTTGGCTAGGCTTTTCCCTTTCATGGAATGCACGCTTTGCAACGTACTGCTGCTCATCGGCAAGGGCAAGAAGTTCCTCCAGTTCGCACTTGTCACTGGTAATTTCAACAGCACCTATGCTTATGGAAATGTTAAATGGAAAGTTATACTTCTTGTTGACTTCCTCACAGTTAACCCTGAGTTTTTCTTCTATAATTGCCATCTTTGAAAGCGGCAGGCCTGTTGCAACTATGGCAAACTCATCGCCACCCATTCGCCCGATGGAGTCAGTAGTACGGAAAGTTTTCTTGAGGATTTCTGCCTCGGCCTTGATGGCGTTATCCCCGGCTTCGTGACCGTAGACATCATTTATCATCTTAAGGTGATTCATGTCGCCATAAATGACAACACCGTAGGCTTCTACTTCGATGGCATAGTTTATCTGGTGCTGCCCCTGGTTCATGAAGCCGCGGCGGTTCAAAACCCCGGTCATTTCATCGGTCTTTGACTTTGTTTCCAGCAGCTTGTTCTGCACTTCAAGCTCCAGGTTCTGGATGAACTGCTTTGTAAACTCAAAGGAAGCACAAATTGCATTGGAAACGATCTTTTCATGGATGTTATAGAAAGAAAGGCCCCTGTCCCCCACGCTAAAAACCATGTAGCCATACTGCTTTTCTCCATAAAATACAGACTGAACCACATAGCAGTCACAGGAAGATTCAAAGACATCAGCAGGAAGAATGCAGTCATTGGGATTAAAAAAACTGTCATAGAAAATGTTGGACTTCTTATGATCAAGCACATAGGCCAGGCGAACTTTTTCCGGCATGCGGAAAGTTCCATTTTTCCTCAATACGACGGGATTTTCATAAAGGCAGATTGCAACACGATTGATTCCAACCCCTTCAAAAACCTTTGGAAACTTCATGAAAAGGGAATTAAGGCTTTCATTGGCCTGCAAAAAGTCCAGGAGAAAATATATGCTCGTATTATCCATGGATTCAATGGCAATTTCATTCATTCCAAAATCACTTGCCCCCTGGCAGAAACCATACCCGGTGGAATTCCTGACGCTTAAGATGGCAGGAACAACAGTTACACTTTCAATTTCCTCGCCAGATGCAAGCCTTAATCCAAGTTCGGCAGCCTTTTCGCCAATGGCAAAGTTATGTGGATTAATGGAAGTCAGGGACGGATTCATGAGGACACATTCTTCAATGTCATCATAACCCATTACCCTAACATCTTCCGGAACACGGATTCCATGATCCTTGAAATAACGGATGGCACCAAAGGCCATCTGGTCATTGGCACATATAAGGGTGTCAAAATCAGGCACTCCATCAAGATTGACCAGCTGGTGGGAAAGTTCCTCGTAAGCCGAAGTGTCTATGAAATCAGAATGAAAGACAATGGAATCGTCATATTCCATGCCGTATTTTTCCAGGCATTTCCTGTAGGCCCCATACCTTAAAAGGGATTCAACGGAAGAAGTCCTGTTGGCAGACATAAATGCAATTCGCTTGGAACCGGCCTTGTTTATGAGGAAATCAAAGGCTTCCTCATAAATCTTTTCATTGTCGGCATAGATTGTATATGCATTGTCCATGTCCAGCCTTTGGGAAATGGAAATGATCTTCTTACCTTCAAAAGCGGAAAGAATCTGTGAAAGTCGCTGAGGAGCAAAGGTTGAACAATACAACCCGCTTAAGACAATCAAAACATCAACTTCGGAAGTATTAATAAGTGAAGAACCTGCCCAAAACTGATATTCATAAAGGCCATAGCCAAACTGGGGATGCCTTACATTACAGACAAGGCAGTCTATGTCATTCTTGCGGCAATAACTGAAAATCCCTTTCAAAATGGCCTTGGCATAGTCAGGAGTAATATTTTCTGTCATTACTAAAAATTTCAGTTTCTTCATCTATATTCTATAATTATAATATAGAAATGAAGAATATCAAGTTTAGTTTTGACATTGACATTCTAATTCAATAAGAATAAAATATTGGTGAATCGAATATTATTATTCAAGGAGATTTAATATGGCAGTTAAAGTTGCTATTAATGGTTTCGGCCGCATTGGTCGCTTGGCATTCCGCCAGATGTTCGAAGCTGATGGTTATGAAGTTGTAGCTATCAACGATCTCACAAGCCCAAAAATGCTTGCACACCTTCTTAAGTATGATACAGCACAGGGTGGATTCTGTGGCCGCATCGGTGAAGGAAAGCACACAGTATCTGCTACAGAAGATTCTATCATCGTAGACGGAAAGGAAATCAAGATTTCTGCAGAAAAAGATGCAGCAAACTGCCCATGGGCAAAGTATGGTGTAGATGTTGTTCTTGAATGTACAGGTTTCTACTGCGCAAAGGACAAGGCTTCTGCTCACATCACAGCAGGTGCTAAGAAGGTTGTAATTTCAGCTCCAGCTGGAAACGACCTCCCAACAATCGTTTACAACGTAAACCACAAGACACTTACAAAGAATGATACAGTTATCTCTGCAGCTTCTTGTACAACAAACTGTCTCGCTCCAATGGCAGACGCACTCAACAAGTACGCAGAAATCCAGTCTGGTATCATGTCTACAATCCACGCTTACACTGGAGACCAGATGATTCTCGACGGTCCACAGCGCAAGGGTGACCTCCGCCGTTCACGTGCAGGTGCTCAGAACATCGTTCCAAACAGCACAGGTGCAGCAAAGGCTATCGGTCTCGTAATCCCAGAACTCAACGGAAAGCTCATTGGTTCAGCACAGCGTGTTCCAACACCAACTGGATCAACAACAATCCTTACAGCAGTTGTAAAGGGAAAGGATGTAACTAAGGAAGGAATCAATGCTGCAATGAAGGCTGCTGCAACAGAATCTTTCGGTTACAACGAAGATGAAATCGTTTCTTCAGACGTTATCGGAATGAAGTTCGGTTCACTCTTTGACGCAACACAGACAATGGTATCTAAGGTATCTGATGATACATACCAGGTACAGGTTGTTTCTTGGTACGACAACGAAAACTCTTACACATCACAGATGGTAAGAACAATCAAGTACTTTGCAGAAAACTGCTAATAGTATTTAATATGAACTAAAAAGAGCTCCGAATGGAGCTCTTTTTTTTTGAGCAGCACTTCGCGAAGGTGATGGTTCGCACACTACCGAAGCCCCTGCTGAGGGGTTGCTGATCAGTTCCTGATCAATGAAAAGTTAAAGATTCTTTGCAGCTCGCGGGCAACTGCATCTTCATCATGGGTAAACTCTGAAACATAATCTGCAGCTTTCCTGCATTCATCTGAGGCATTGGCAACAGCTATTCTAAGGCCTGCTGACTTAAGCATTTCAATGTCGTTAGCCGCATCCCCAAAAGCAATGCATTGGTCTGGGCTTACACCGAGAATTCTGCAGCAGCGTTCCATTCCCTTGTTCTTTCCACTATCTTTGTCAGAAACTTCTATCAAATAGTTTTCGCTTTTTGTCATGTACAGCTCTGGGAATCTTTCTTTTAATCTTGGCATGAGTATTTAAGACCCTTGATCGAAAGCAGGTCCTTTGGCAGGGAATTGAATGACCTTCCGCTTGAAGGAATAAAATCAATTCCCCTTGATATGAGAGTTTCTATTGTCTGCCTGGTAAAATCCGTAAGGATGGAACCTGAGGCAAGCAATGTTTTATCCAGATCGGTAAAAACACATTTAAAGTTATTATGTTCCGTAAAACAAGCCATGAATTCAGCATAGCAGAAATCGGCCTGTTTTACAGGTAATTACTGACCCAAGAAATCAAAGACCTTCATACCTAAGAATTCCCAGGTTTCCTCCGTGTCTTCTTTTGCGTTCCATTTATAGCCTCTACGCTGACAGCGGCTTTTTATGGTATTCAACAGCTTTTCATCAAAATGATCAAAATTATCAAGGCGGCTGATTCTTGCACCATTTTCATCCAGCAGATAGCTCTTAAGATTCAGCTGATTGCTTGCATACAATTCTTTTTTCTTGATATAGATAAAAAGTGCCACTTCCTGTCCATTTACCTTATTTTTAAATGCTGCGTAGTAGTTTCCAAGGGATTCAGACTGTTCCAATAGCCAGCCATCGTGAGCGGAATATATTTCAACAACAGCATCGTCAGTCCAGTCCCATGGGGCAGCCTTACATCTGATTCCGTCAATTCGACTCCCTGTAAAGTCTCCAGAAAATCTTCTGTAACTGAAAGGACCTTCCTGAAATTCCCCCTGACCTAAAAGTTGAATTGCCCTCATGGACCAGGGATGGAATTCTTCACCAATCTGCCTGATCCAGTCTTCATTCAAAGCTTCATCTGGAACTTCTGATTCAACAAGCCCCATGTTGTTTACACTTTTAAGAACACCGTCAACGTTAATCTGGCCGTCTTCGATTCCCTTTGAAAACCATGCATAGTTACCCTTGCAGTAATCGACAACTTTCTGCCTCAGTTCCCCATCATTTTCTTTTTCCTGATTTTTAAAACGAATTTCAAAATAACCCTTTGCCATTTCATTCTCCTGTTTGCATTACTAGTTTGCATCCTTAACAGCAAACTGCCTGATTTTTTCACGCAATACCTTTTTTTCTTTTGGATTCGCAAATTTTACAGAACGCCAGTCTTTTTCTGTTCCTCCGTAAATTATCTCAGACAGGTTATCACAACTCATAAAAACTTCTTTTCCAATCATTTTTACACTGCTTGGTATTGTGATTGTGGTGAGATTCTCGCAAAAGCTAAAGCAGGAATTTCCAATTGATGTTACTCCATCAGGTATTGTGATTGTAGTCAGATTTTCACAACCGTTAAAAACACAATATTCAATTTCTGTTAAACTATTAGAAATCATAATTGAACTTAAGTTATTACAACAAGAAAATGCTCCATGTCCAATGGATGTCACGCTGTCGGGGATTGTATTTACTGTAAGTTTATCACAACCCATAAATGCATTACTTCCAATCGAAGTAACACTATCAGGAATTGTGATAGAACTGAGATTTAGACAATAAGCAAATGCAAATTTTCCAATCTCTGTTACACTGTTTGGGATTATGATTGAAGTGAGATTCTCACAACTATAAAAAGCCCTATATCCAATCGATGCTACACCGTCGGGAATTACAACGCTATTCATTTTATGCTCGTTAAAAGCATCTTCTGGAATCTCTGTTACTCCATCGTTAATTACGACTTTGCCGTCCTTTTCTGTAAACTGGTCAAATTTCATTTTTTCCTCCATAAAAATATCCCATGAATAGTTTACGGCCAAATAAATCAGGCCGTTAAAAATACTATAAATCAATTCATGATTTCCTTTTGGGAAAAAAATCCCGATTCCGCATTTTTTTCTAAACCATGCACTTAAATTTGACATCAAAATGCAGCACCTTCCCCGCCCCCTTTATATTCAATTCCTTTTCTGATATAATAGTTAAACTTATTTTCAACTATAATAAAGGACATTCATCATGACATTTTATGAAGAACTTCAGTGGCGCGGTCTTGTAAAGGACGTTGCCGGAGATGATATTGCAGACAAGCTCAATAATGAAAAGATCACATTCTACTGGGGAACAGACCCTACGGCAGACAGCCTTCACCTTGGACACTATTCTTCACTTGTAACAGCAAAACGCCTTGCAAAAGCCGGTCATCACCCCATTCTTCTTGTTGGTGGTGCCACAGGACTCATCGGTGACCCTCGCCCTACTGCTGAACGCGAGATCATGGCAAAAGAACGACTTGAGAAAAACCTTGCAGGCATCCGTGCCCAGGTGGAACGCATCTTTGACGGCAAGGCAGAAATCGTAAACAACTACGACTGGACAAAGGACTATACATTCCTTGAATTCATTCGCGACATCGGTAAGTTCATCAACGTAAGCTACATGCTTGGTAAGGACATCATTGCACGCCGCCTTGAAACAGGCATCACCTTTGCAGAATTTTCATATACTCTCCTCCAGGGTTACGACTTCCTCCACCTGTTCCGCACAAAGAACTGCATCATGCAGTGTGAAGGTGCCGACCAGTGGGGAAATATTACGACCGGCCTTGAACTGATCCGCAAGATTGAAGGAAAGGAAGCATACGGCTTTACAATGCCGCTGGTTCTTGACAAATACGGCAACAAGTTCGGCAAGTCTGCAGGAAACGCCCTCTGGCTCGACATCAACAAGACGTCAAGCTACGAACTCTACCAGTACCTAGTCAACGTTGATGACAGCATGGTAATCGACTACCTCAAGATCTTTACATTCCTCACAAAGGAACAGATTGAAGAACTTGAAGCAAAGAACAGGGAACACCCGGAACTCCGCGAGGCACACAAGGCCCTTGCACGTGAAATCATCACTGACCTTCACGGTGAAGCTGAATTCAACAAGGCAGTTGACATTTCCGCAAAACTTTTCAGCGGTGACCTTAAGTCCCTATCCCTCAAGGACATTGAGGTTGGATTCCGAGATGTGCCTACAATCGAGCTCAAGGAAGAAGGCAAGGCCATCATCGATGTTCTCGTTGAAAACAAGATCTGCGGAAGCAAGCGTGAGGCACGTGAATTCTTTGCTCAGGGATCCATTACATGCAACGGTGAAAAAGTTTCTGACGAAAACACGCCTGTTACAAAGACAATGGCAATCGAAGAAAAGGTAATCGTCCTTCGCCGCGGAAAGAAGAAGAACTACATCCTCAAGTTCTAGGAATGGGTTTACCCGCATTTTTTCAAGTCCGACCTTTTGTCTGTTGCCCTGTGCAACAAAAATTTGCAAAATGACGGATTGTGCATTAAAATTATAGGGATACGAAGTTTTAATTAAGGAGTTATCAATGAATTTCATTTTTTTAGGACCACCAGGAGCTGGAAAAGGTACATTGGCTGCACAGGTTGCAGAAGAATACAAGATTCCACAGATTTCAACCGGTGACATTTTCCGCGAAAACATCAAGAACCAGACAGAACTTGGAAAGAAGGTAAAGGCAATCATGGACGCAGGCGGACTCGTAGGAGACGATGTTGTCCTTGAAATCGTTGAAGACAGGCTCAAGAAGGATGACTGCAAGAACGGATTCATTCTTGACGGCTTTCCACGCACAATTCCACAGGCAGAAGCATTTGAAAAGCTTGGCATCGAAGTTAAGGTTGTAAATTTTGAAGTAAACAACGACCTTATCATTGCACGCCTTTCAAACCGCCGCGTATGCAAGAACTGCAAGCAGAACTATAACGTTAAGTTCATGCCACCAAAGGTTGAAGGCGTTTGCGACAAGTGTGGTGGAGAACTCTTTACACGCGAAGACGACAAGCTTGAATCAATCACGCACCGTCTTGAAGTGTACCGCAAGGAAACAGAGCCACTCATCGACTTCTACCGCAAGCTTAACAAGATGACCGACATCGACTCTGCCCGTGACAGCGGCGAAGTTCTCGTTGACTTCAGAAAACTCTTCCCGGCTAAGTAAAAACAGGGATAAACCAATTTAACAGGCTGTTTGATTATTTCAGGCAGCCTTTTTTTTAGGGCGGAAACATGAAAAACATTGACCAGGAAAAGGAAAGATTCGTAAAAGACTTTGAAGACAAATTCAATCAGCACGTAGAATCCATGGAACTTGCAGAATTCCGTGCCTCCGATGCTGTTTTCAAGATGCTTAATCTTAAGTCGGGAAACACTCCCAACAGCCTTTGGGGAATGATCTGCTTCTGCCAGGGAAAGGAATATTTCTACAGCTTCAGCCAGGAAAACTTCGTTTCCTTCTACGTCCGAAAGACTTCAGGTGCGGAAGACCCTGTCGACCAGTGCATCTGCCTCACGGACCTGAACTGCAAATTCAACCTTCAGGAAAAGCACTTCACAGACTTCATGTTCCCGGAAAGAAAGCGCACCCTCAAGGGATTTTTCCTTGATGAAAAAAAAATCAGCCACTATTTTGAATTCATACTGAACAAAAAAGCAGCTGACGTAATTTCGCGTTTTACGACAGGACAATCGGACTGAATCCAAAAAACTGGATTCAGCTGCATGTTATTTCTTCAACAATCCCAAAACCTTCCTGTTAATGAACTTGAATGCAAAGGTCAGTACAAAATCCAGGACAATCACTGCAAGGAAATATGCGTAAATGTTCCAGTGATGGGGCTTGAAAACCGGAGTTCTGTGATCGGCTCCCGTTGTCGTAAGGAAGAACATGGAATTAATTGCAATCCTCTGCATCAGGTAAAATTCAAGGCTGATGGAAGAGAAAAAATTAAGAATCCTGTTCCTGCTGAAGAACTTCATCCTCATGACAAAGATGAAGGCAAGAAGGAAGAAAAGCTCAAGCTGCTGAGCAATGAATGTAACCAGCTTATCAAGGTGTCCCACTCCCCGTCCTGCAAATTCCGTCCAGTAACCAACCTTTACAAGGGCAAGCTGTCCCAAGGTCGTAAACATGACTGCAAGAACAAAAAGAAGTGCAAACTTAAGCCAATAGTTAACCTTGAAGAATGCAATGATTCTGTCTTCCTTCATGGCCCAGTAAAGTCCCATTACAAACATGAGGGTGCTGTTAACCCACCATTCCCCCTGGAACCAAAGGGCCATGATGCGCTGATACCAGGCACAAGTGCCAAAGCTCTGGGGGCCCTGGAACCAGCCGTAGCCGATCCACCATGCAAAGTGACCGCCAACAAGAAACACTGCCACCTGAACCAGGGCTACAAGCAGGATAAAAAGAAATGCACTTGATTCCTTCTTGAATTTCCTAAATGCAAACATGAAGGCCCCATACATGATGAATATGACAATGGGAAACCAGCCCTGGTCATTGAGGAGAACCAGTCCAAGAACTCCGAGGACCCACTGAATGGCATTCTTTTCATAACCCATGGCAATGTTGAATGGAACGTAGAGAATGTTCATTACATAGATGGCCACAAGAATCGGAAGCATCCTTTTTGCAAAAAATCCGTCAAGATATCCACTCTTGACCCTGTAACTTTTATAAAGTCCAAATCCGGAACAGAAAAAGAAAAGGGCAACAAAAATGAACCCTATGGAATTAAAGAATCCAAGAACTCCAAGCTTTGCAAAGGCCGGATCCTGCGAAATATGGTGAAGGAGAACTCCAATGGCAGAAAAACCCTTTACACCCTTGAATGAATCGGCAGAAAAACAGTCTTCGTTAAACTGTCCCTTCTTTGCACAAGCAGGCATAAAAACCAGCAGTCCAAGACAAAGCGCATAAATCAAGTACGAAAAAACAGTAAGCATCTAAAAATCCTAAAATGAAAAATATTTTCTTCATGCCCTGAACGGAAAGAAAATTCAGGACATGAAAAGTTCATTGATTATACAGCAGGCAAAATCGAATTTAATTCAGCATGGAAAAAAAGACGATTCCTGGGGAATTATTTTCCCGACAGTCTTGCTACGATTTTTCCAAACACCGGCTTTGCCTTAAGGTCCTTGTCAAAGGGATGTGCGCTTCCGTATCCAGGGAAGGTTCCAGGAACCCAGCTTGAACCGTCGTTATAACCCCAAAGCATGTATGTATCCACGTTTGGCTCAGACTTAAGAACATCCATCAACGTAAGGTACATTTCAGTCTGCTTTTCAACATCGCTTTCTGCTGCAGGAACCTTCATCCTGATGTCGATTTCAGTAAAGCTTACGGTAAGCCCCAGGGCTGCAAAACGGCGGATGTTTTCACGAAGCTTTTCTTCATTAAGGCCGTAATCGGTGCAAAGATGCAGCTGGAATCCGACGCCGTCAATAGGCACTCCATTTTCCACAAGGGACTTTACATAGTTGTAGAAAGCCTCAGCCTTTGGAGAACCGGCTTCCTCATGGCTGTAGTCGTTAAGAAAAAGCTTTGCGTCAGGATCAACTGACTTTGCATGGCGGAAAGCTTCTTCGTAAATGTCCGTTCCGCATTTCCTGTACCAGAAGGACTGCCTGAAAGTTCCGTCTTCCTCAAAGATTTCATT
Organism: Treponema sp.; assembly: GCA_045616325.1. Taxonomy (GTDB): domain Bacteria; phylum Spirochaetota; class Spirochaetia; order Treponematales; family Treponemataceae; genus Treponema_D. The sequence continues at coordinate 41,181 of JAZLGN010000036.1, read as the reverse complement.
GGCCACATCATACTCATAGATCTTTCCCTTGTAACGGGTCATGATTTCCGTAATGTTTTCCTTGATAAGGTCAATGGCTTCTTCCTTGGTCTTTATCTGGTTGATGATTGTGGAATTCTGCTGATGCCAGATGAATGTGTGGCCCCTGACCTTCATGCCATTATTCTGGGCAAAGTCAACAATCATGTCCATGTCGCCCCAGTTCCACAATTTTCTTGTTGGACGAATGTTGGCCATCTTCATGTTGTTTTCAGGAACCAGGCAATTGAAATTGCTCCTGAGAATTTCAGCCTTTACGGGATCAACTATATCTCCAGGCTGAACTGCAGTACCAAAATTAACGCCGGCCTTTGTAGCCACCTTTGAAACGGATTTAGAACCGCATGATGAAAATGCAAGCACAAGTGCAAAGGCCGAACAGCAGGCAAGAAGTTTTTTCATAACACCCCCAAAAACTGCTCCTGAGAAATTGGGGTACCTCCAACAATCGAATAACCGGGGAGCCTCCAAAATCATAACAGAACAGTACAGTATAGATTCTATTTATTCTAAATCCAAAATCTCCATAAGGCAAGAAAAAAATGCCTAAATGGCTACAACTTTCAGTGGATTCCTGATGAATCCGTTGGAAAAGCAGAATGAATAGGCACCTACATTCCTGAAGACAATCCTGTCTCCCTGGGCAAGATTTCCGTTAAAACCCTTCTTTACAATGTCGTTTTCAAGGCATGTGGAACCGCAGATGCTGTAGTTTTCAAGGCGCCTTTGGGGAATTGCGTTCCCATGGTGAATGACCTCAAACTGCAGCGTATCCTTCATGGCACCAAGGTACATGTCACTGAAACCTGCATCAATAACTGCAATTCTTTCTTCATCCTTTATATGGAGAACCTCAGTAACAAGATCAAAGGAAGAACCGCAGACTGCCGTGCCGCATTCAAGCATGATCCTTTTTTCATCAAGTCCTTCTTTGTGGAGGACTTCATAAATGGAACAGGCAACATCATCCCAACCTACACTACCCCTGATTCCATTCCTTCCGTCAGACCGTTCCCAGGAACCTGCAAGGCTTCCGCCAAAATCAAGGTATTCAACATTCCTGAAATTCCGGGCTTTCTCAGAAAGAACATGGGCTTTCCTGCGCCAATAGAAATCTTCCCTTGTGGAAGTAAAATGGCAGCTTAATCCAATAACCGAAATTTTCCCCTGTGAATCAAGAGAAAGAATCCTTGAATACAATGGGCCGTCAGCTTTTACGCCAAATCGGGAACGTATTTTATTCCCCACATCAAAATTCAGCCTGACTCCCACTTTAGGAATCAATCCAGTAGAACCTGCAATTTCAAGAACCATTTCAAGGTCCCTGCCATTGTCAATGTTCACAAGTCCGCCTGCCCCAATGGTCATGGCAACCTGGTCTCTGGACTTGCACACGCCGTTGTACACGATGTCCCTGGTACAGAATCCCGCGTCCAAGGCATTCAGGAATTCCTCGGGGGACACAACTTCTGCCATGACTCCCATGTCCCTTGCCTTGGAAAGAATTCCAGGATAACTGTTGGTTTTAAGGGAATAGGCCAGGCAGAAATTTGGAAACCTGGAGGAAAACACATGCCTGATGGACTTTATGCTGTCTTCCACTTTCATGGCATTGAATTTATAGAAGGAAACCATTCCTGCATTATACAGCCTAAGGGGTGGGTCCCACAAGAAAAAGAAGCATTGAGTTATGCGCAACTGTTTGCTCAACAGGTCTTTCATAAAACTTGCTAGGTGCCAGATTCTGTATTAGTATCTAGCTATCAAATCAATTCAAGCGAGGGGCAATCATGGCTGAATCACTTACAAAAAAAGAATACAATCCTGCAACACTCAAGGCTGATTTTGTAAAGTACTACGGAGGATCTGAATCGGAAGTAAGGGTCTTTTCTTCACCTGCAAGAATCAACATCATCGGAGAACACATCGATTACAACGGTGGAAAGGTTTTCCCGGCTGCAATCAACAGGTACCTTTACGTGGCAATCCGCAAGAGACAGGACAGCAAAATTGTATACAACAGCCTGGATTTTCCCGGCACCTATGAGTTTTCCATTACGGACAACTTTGCCTTTGACAAGAAAAACGATTATGCAAACTACCTGAACGGAATCCTGTCACAGCTTAAGGCCAGGGGCTGCAGGCTTGATTGCGGATTTGAGGTCCTCATGGTTTCAAACGTTCCTGCAGGAGGCGGAATTTCTTCTTCTTCTGCCCTCGAATGCGGATTTGCCTATGCAGTAATTGAAACCTTCGGTCTTGACATTGACCGTGTGGAAATTGCCAAGCTTGGACAGATGAGCGAACACACTTTCATGGGAGTAAACTGCGGAATCATGGACCAGTTCATCATTGCAACGGGAAAAAAGAATACGGCTACCGTCCTTGACTGCAATACCCTTGAATATGAATACGTTCCACTGGAACTTGGTGACTACAGGTTTGTAGTAATGAACACAAACAAGCAGCGCCGCCTTGCAGACAGCAAGTATAACGAGCGCCGCAGCCAGTGCGAGGAAGCCCTTAAGATTCTCCAGGATAACGGAGTAAAAGCAAAGGCCCTTTGCGAAATCACACCTGCCCAGTGGGAAGAATCAAAGAAATTCATAACAGATGAAATTCTTGTAAAGCGCGCAAGGCACTGCATCTATGAAAACCAGCGTGTCCTCGATGCAGTTGCTGCCCTCAAGGAAGGAAACCTTCCAAAACTTGGCCAGATTCTCAATCAGGGCCATAAATCCCTTGATGAAGACTACGAAGTTACTGGAATCGAGCTTAACACCCTTGCCGCCTCAGCCCAGAAGCAGAAGGGATGCCTTGGAGCACGCATGACTGGAGCCGGATTTGGTGGATGCGCCATTGCCCTCGTTCACAAGGACAACGTTGACGAATTCATTGAAAACGTCCAGAAAGAATACAGTTCTGTAATCGGATACAATGCCGGATTCTTCAGCTGCGAAAGCGGTGATGGAGTTGCATGCTACGAATGCTAGTGGAAAACTTGCTTCAGGACTAAATCATGATGCCCGGAATAAAACCTCCGGGCTCTTTCATTTTAAAGTACAGTTTCTGCACTTCCCCCTTGGCAAAAAAAAATCATTTGCACTATAATTCTCCCCATGAGCATCAACCCTAAAGAATCATTTGACCTTGAATTTCCTGCAGATTCAGGATTCACGAAGACACAGATAAATTTCTACGACTGCAGCCCGGACCTTTGTGGCCTCTATTTTTCTGACCCGGACAACAGGACAAACAGGCTTTTTGTAACTGACTCAACCATAGCAAACCTTCAATGCAACAGGCCCTTCATCTCACACTTTACAAGGGACTTGATTTCAGAACCACGAGACAGCAATTCTTCAATCGTATACAGAAAGGGAACCGATACCCTCTGCATCCTTGGCCCGGGTGAAAAATTCAAGTCCATTGAAAACGTGCTCCAGATTGTAAAGGCTGCCCTGGACAGCAACTTTAACCGCAACTGCCTCTTTGTTGCCATCGGTGGCGGCGTAATCACGGACATGACCGGGTTTGCAGCCTCAATGTTCAAGCGCGGCGTTGAGTGCGAATTCGTTTCCACAACGCTCCTTGCCGACGTTGATGCAGCTGTTGGCGGAAAAACCGGATGCGACTTTGACAGCTACAAGAACATGATCGGTGCATTCTATCCTTCAAGAAAGCTCCACATATTCAGCGACTATGTAAAGACCCTTCCGCAAAAGGAATACATTTCAGGCCTTGCAGAGGCAATCAAGACGGCATTCCTCTTTGACCCTGAAATGCTTGACCTGTTCAGAAATGAAAGGGACAGGGTCCTTGCACGTGACAGCAAAATCCTAAACCGCCTTATTTCAGGCTGTACAAAGGCAAAAGCAAGAATTGTACATGAAGACCCTAAGGAAAAGGGAAACAGGGCTTTCCTTAACCTTGGCCATACCTTCGGACATGCCCTGGAATCCGTTAGCGGACTTGGAGAAATAACCCATGGCGAAGGTGTTGCATGGGGAATGGCAAGAGCCTTTGACTACGGACAGAAAAATGGACTATGCTCAAGTGAATACGCCCAGGACGGAATCAACATCCTTGCTTCCTATGGTTACAATGTTGGCAGGGCAAATGCTCCGGCAGAAAAAATTCTTGACGCCATGAGAAAAGACAAGAAAAACATGTCCAGCACCATCAAGCTTATCGTACAGGAAGGGCCCCAGAAGACAAAAATCATCGAGGCTACAGACGATAGGATTCTTGAAGCATTAAGGTAAGCGGAACAATAAGATGATTTCAAAAGAACACTACTTTGACTATGCAGCAACATCACCTGTTGATGAAGAAATTCTCACCCAGGCACTTAAGACTTCCATGGAACATTGGGGCAACCCTTCAAGCATCCACGAAGCTGGAACCGATGCAAGGAAAATCCTTGAAGAAGCAAGAAGCCGTGCAGCCAAAGCCCTGGGCGTAAAACCCCAGACAGTGTTCTTTACCTCAGGGGGAACGGAAAGCGACCATCTGGCCCTCCTTTCAATCCTTACAAGACCACAGAAAGGATCAGTTGTGCTATCAGCCATAGAGCATCCGGCACTCCGCGAAATCTGCAAAATGATAGAAAACTGCGGCTGGAAGACCATTACCGTAAATCCAAACAAGGACGGCATCATAACGCCACAAGCAGTTACGGACGCAATAAGGGAAGACACTGCCTTTGTTACCGTAATGGCAGTAAACAATGAAACTGGTGCAATCCAACCCATATACGAAATTGCAGATGCAATCACACTTCGCTGCCATGGAAAAAGACGTCCCTTCTTCCATGTTGACTGCGTTCAGGCAGCAGGAAAAATCCCCCTTAACCTAAACCACCCGGGAATTGACAGTGCAGCCTTAAGCGCCCACAAGATTCACGGCCCAAGGGGAATCGGCATCCTCTACCTCAAGAAGGAAATCAATACATTCCTTAAAGGTGGCGGCCAGGAAAAAAACGTCCGCAGCGGAACCGAAAACCTCTTTGGCGCAGAAGCATTCTCAAGATGTCTACAAAAGTATTCAATTTGTAAAGATAATCCATCAGCAATGGAACGCTACAATACACAAATCCAGTGGACAAGGGAATTCATCGAAAAACTTTGTCACATAAAGGGTTGCGTCATGATTCCCCACTGCAGGAAAGAAAGTGCCTGTGAAGAAAATTTTTCCCCCTGGGTTGTACAAGCTGCATTCCCGGGCATTCCGGGCCAGGTCATGGAACGGGCCCTTAGCAGCCAGGGATTTTACATTTCCACAGGAAGCGCATGTTCTGCAGGCCACCACTCAAGGCCAATTCTTGACACAATGCAGATTCCACCAAAGGAAAAGGAAAGTGCCGTAAGGTTCAGTTTTGGCCACCAAACCACAAGGCAGGCAATGGATGAACTGGTGGAAGCGGTAAAGAAAATAGCTGAACAGTTTGCACATTAATGTGCCATTATTGGCATTCCCCCCTTGCGCAAACTGCAACAAAACAGTATAGTTTTCATATCATTTCAATTTGCCAAATTCAGGGTGTTGCCCTGATAGATACCAATAATCACCAACATTTACAGGGAAGGAAACATGAGTATTCGCGGAGAACTTTTTACAAACCAGGTTAAGCTTGACAACAGGTCTTATTTTTTTAACGTTAAGGAAAACAGGAACGGTGACGTTTTTCTCCAGATTGTAGAAAGCAAGCTGAAGGACGGAGACGATGACCGCCGCGCCATTGTGGTTTTTGCAGAGGACATGAAGCAGTTTTTTAGCGGAATGGATGAATCCCTTAAGTTCATCGAAAAGGAAGAAAAGGAAAGGGCAAAAATCAGGGCGGAAAAGAAAGCAGCAAAGGAAGCAAAGTACGGCAAGCCAGAAACTTCCGATGCTGCAAAATCTCCTGCAAAGAAAGTTTACCGCCGCAAGGGAGAAAGCCGCCTTGTAGCAGAAAAGAAGGCTGCAAAGAAGGAAGTCAGCGGAAGACTCCATGTTGTTTCAAAGAGAACGGTAAATCCTGCAGAGGACTACTAGTTCCATACAGCTTCGATCTAGGGATGCCTACATGGCATCCCTTTTTTTAAGGATGTCCCTTAGTATTTAAATGACCTGCGCTGAATTGGAGATGGTCCAAGACGGCGGCATGCTTCCTTATGCGGTGCAGTTGGATACCCCTTGTGGCCTGCATAGCCATATCCTGGATAAAGGCTGTCATATTCAACCATAAGGCGATCCCTTGCAACCTTGGCAATAATGCTTGCAGCCATGACGCATGGGAATTTTCCATCAGCCTTTACCTCTGCACGGACTTTACCAGGAACATCAGGAACAAAATTTCCGTCAGCAATTACGGTAATATCATTGACGTCGGCAGGAAGTGCAATGCCATTTTTCTCGCACCACTGGGGCATCTTGCGTATCATGTCTTCCCAGGCAAGCTTCATGGCCTTAAGGGAAGCCTGCAGAATGTTGATCCTGTCAATCTCGTCATGTTCAACAAAGGCAAGCCCCCACAGGCACTTTTCCTTTATCATGGGTTCAAGCTTTTCCCGCTTCCTTTCAGTAAGCTTCTTGCTGTCATTGAGCAGTTCAACAGGAAAATCAGGAGAAACTATTACGCATCCTGCACTAACAGGACCTGCAAGGGGGCCACGTCCAGCCTCATCAAGGCCGGCAGTAAATTCAAAATCCATATTCAATCAAAATCCCTTTACAACCATGTCTTCATTAAGCAGTGTACTGGTATTTTCATCCATGTAAACAGCCTGGGAAGAAACGGTCTTGTCCTTTAGGGATGCAGTAATGGAGCACTTCTGGATTGCCGCCTTTGAATTGATGAATTCAATTCCACGACCGAAACTGCCGGAAATGTAAATGGAGCATCCGGTAATTATTCCCTGGCCGTTATTGACCCTGATTCCGCAGGAAGAAGGACTTGTGACCGTAAAGCGGCACCTGTCTGCCCTCACGACAGAAACGGCAGAATCAATGCAGCAGCCTGAATCAGCAGCCTGCACAGTAATTCCAGTATCCCTGAAGATTACGGCAGAACCGGAGCTTTTAACTGCAGATCCACTTTCACTTGCCACAAAGGAAATCTCGCAGTTCTTGAATTCAGCAGGAGCATTTTCAAAGGAAAGAAGGTTTTCCACCGGAGAATCAAAGCCGCCTTCATTGTAGATTATGCAGTCCTCAAACCGAACCTTCCGGCCGGAAAAGACCATGGAAGAATCCCTGTCGAAAACAATGTTGCAGTTGCTTCCATAAAAAGTGCATTCACCGGTAATCGTTTTTACCCCACCAGTTATGCGTACCGTACCGTCAATAAAAAGCCTTGTATTGCCAGGATTTGAATTAATGTATTCCACAGCCTGGTCAAAGGAAGTAAAGGGCCTGTCAAAGGATCCGTCAGGAACCACGCCGTCTTCAAGAACCATGCCATCCTTAAGGTAGCAGTTAAGCTCGTCTACGATGACAAGCCTTGAAGCAATGGAACTCATGTTACCCTTCTGGTCCTTGGCATAGGCATGGACTGGATATACTGTACCCTTTTCAAATACAGGCTTAAGTTCAATGGTTCCACCGCCATAGGTCCTGTAATCCTCAGGGGCTGCAGTAAATTCCGGATTGTTTTCCCCAAGAACATAGGGCCTGTCGCATGTCCAGAATACCCTGTCAGAAGCATTTCCGGATTCAAACCTGACCTTCATCACTGCAGGCTTATCCTTGACCCTTTCCACAAGAATGGAAGGTTTTTCCGGTGCAAGCTTGTCCAGGTCAACGTCAAAGGTGCAGTGTCCCTGGAGGAATCCGTCAAGATACACGGGAATTCTGACTTCCCCCTTGAATTCTTCCCCGGCAAAAATGTCTATGCCAAAGGAATTTTCCCGGTTGCCAAAAGTAAACCTGGGACTGTCCTTTATTGCAAAGGCAACAGATCCGTCAGACATGACACGCTGAAGGAATTCAGGCTTTTTTGGAAGGATGTAAACATATATTGGATTGTCAGCCTTATAATCTGAAGACTGAAAGGTAATCCTGTGGTCTACATCCCGCTTTAGGCCAGAGGTCTTCTGTCCAGTCCACATGCCTCCGTCGATACAGTAAAAGTACCTGGGGTTCCTTAGGATTATGGATTCCCAGTCTGAAACTTCAAAGGGAATTTCCGCTTTCCTGTTCCTTGCAATGGAATCCATGTCCACGGCAGGAACAACATGTATTGCACAATGGTAATCGTTAAATCCGTCGGTAAAGGAAAAGGGAACATAGCGGTCAAGGCAGTTCTTTACTGAAAGGGAAAGATCGCCGCTTTGGCTTAATGGCCCCCTGTTCAGGCTGTAGCTTATTCCTTCGGGAATCTTGAAAATGGAACCGGATATGTACTTTTTAAGTGGGCTGATGCGTGCTCCCTCAACAAAGGAAGCCAACTGGCTGTCATCACCTTCCCTGGGGCTTGGCTCACTTTCCCTGACGGTGCATTTTACTTCAAAATCATTTCTCCTGCCCTTTTCAATGACAGTAATCTTGACGCAAACATCCCCGACCTGGTCAATCATGACGGGACCGTCGTAGGCAAAACCGGAAACAAAGGGGTCCGTTCCCGACAGTGAGTAATACAGTTCAGTTCCTTCCTCAACATTCAGGACAAGAGCCTGCCTGTTTGCCCATGTGCCTGCAGCAGGACTTATGATGTCCCCTGCCGAAAAGCCGAAAGCAAAAGTACATGGAATAAGAAAAGCACATATTGCGCAAAAAGTTCTGGCCGTTTTGCTGAAATTCAGTCCCATAGTCTTCCTTTACTATTTTCCTTTTTTTCCAAAGATGGGTTCAAGAGCCTTCCTCAGTTCAGGATAAGGCTTGTAATAATATTCTTCAAGTTCCTCCGGCTTAAGACCCACCATTTCGTGGCTGCAGTAGTTAATCCAGTCGCTTTCATCCGGGGAATTAATTTCAAACTTCCTGCACCAGTAGTCTGGAGTAATCGGAAGAAGTTCCCTGTACTTATGGATCTTGTAGTCGTGAACGGCAACCTTAATGTTTTCCCGTGGAACTCCCTTTTCAAGAAGGACTTCAACAAGATAGTTCAATGTCTTTCCGCTGTCAAAAATGTCATCTATAAGGAGGATCTTGTCGCCTGCCCTAAGATAGTCTGGGGAATATGTCCAGCCATCAATCCTAACCTGTGAATGGCTGTGAACGTCACTGTAACTGCGGGCAACTACGGCAGCATAAAGAACCGGCTTGTGTCCTTCCGGCAGAGCAATCTTGTAGTATTCACTTATGACGTTTGCCATGTAGGCACCGCCCCTAAGTGAAGTATAAATCACATCCGGAACAAAACCGTCTTCCTGGTAGATTTTGTGTGCAAGTAAAAGCGCATCGTTTCTTACTGTATCATAAGGCAAAAATTCCTTCATTGTTCCTCCAAAATCAAAGGCTTCCGCCCTTAATGTGCTGGTGAACGGCAGCACCCTTTAATATAATGTTTCTATCTTTTGTCGAAATACGACCAAGAATTCTAACAGGATTCTTTTCATCAACGGCGGGCTCAACCTTCCTGTCAAAGACGACGGTCACAAGCCCTTCGCTGACATTCTTTCCACTTTCCGGAACATAGTTCACAAGAAGGTCAAAGGCCCAGCTGCCATCATCAAGGGTACGGGAATTCATGATCATGCCGTCCCAGCAAACAAAGCAGTCAAGGTATAGAAATGGTTCCTCAGAAATTTCCTTCAGGGTAAAATTATCCTTAAGGTTGTCAAAAGTAGGTTCCTTAAGAAGGTCCATCATGGTCTGGGCTTTCTGCTTGACGGAAATGGAAGCATTGCTTGCTATGACCTTGTTAAGAAGGTAATGTGCCCCATTGTCACGTCCAAGGGTAAAAAGCCTCTTGGCCTCTCCATAGGCTTCGCGAACCTGAGATGCAGACAGGGTAAGTGAAAATTCCCCTGCATCACCTGAATTCTGAAGGGGATTCTTAAATTCTTCTGCCGTAAGTGAAAATGCTTCCTTAACCTCGGCATGTTTTTTAAGCATGGACTTTGCGTAAGGCTGAATAACAATGGCAGCTGAAACAATAATTCCTAAAAGAAATCCAAGGCCCAGGCAGTTCCTGATAAGCATGGGATTGATTCCCAGGGGCGGATAGAATTTTCTTATTTCCCCCGTGTCCTTCATGCGGCATATTGAATCCCAGGATCCATCCTTCCTGATGAATTCCATGGCATCCTTGGCAGTCTGGTTGTTGGGGTTAATGTCAAGAATCTGCAGGTAAAAATCCAGGGCCCTGTCCGTCTGGCCCCGTCCAAGATAAATGACAGCCTGACCTAGAAGAAGCTTTGTGTCAAGGAGCTTTATCTGCCTTGCCTTGTTGAACCATGGTGAAGCTTCCGAAGGAGTTCCAGCATACAGATTGGCAATCCCCCTGGTGACATAGTAGTCAAAATCATCCTCATAAGTGTCTTCGCACTGTTCAAGAAATGCCAGGGCACTGCTGAACTTTCTGCACTTCATGAGGTATTTTGCCGAATCCAGGGTAGACAATGCCATTATTCAAGTCCCAGCCTTTCTATGATTGAATCGAGTTCAGAGTTAAGTACATCCAGTTCTGCCTGGTCAATGAGTGATTCGTCTTCTTCAAGAGATGCAATGTGTTCCAGAAGGTCCCGGATATAGTCCTTTTCAAAGGTTCTTGAATAATTTTGCTCTACAAAAGGTTCCATTCCCTCAGAATCCATGACACCCATGTTAGGTGTAGATTCGTCGATTTCCTTCATTGTAAGGGGAACGGGAGCCGGAGCAAATGCAGATGAAGATACACTCTGGCTTCCACTGCCAAAATAGGTTGTCCCGTTATCAAGGTCTGCAAGGAAACCGCGGCCGGCAGGAATGTTACCATCAGAAGCAACTGAGACATAGAAGTTTACGGCAGCAGTCCTAAAGCAGTCAAGGTAGAATTTATCCCAGTTAATGGCCACTGCAGAATTGTTGTATGACGAAACTGAATTAAAGCTGCTTCCAGCCCTGACAGAAGGGATCCATGAGTTTGAATTCAGGGAATCCTTTCCGCTAAGGGTAACTGCAGCAGGCTTTGAAATTCCCCTGCTTTCAAACATGAACTGGAGGGCCGTGTTGTTATTTGAAGAACGAATCCAAAGGTCATCACTCATGGAAACAAACTGGTATTCAGAGTTAATGGCGCTCTTTGTGGCAGTGGAAAAGTGTGCCTTGGTGTTTTCGCCAAGATATGTGTCAAAAATTCCCCTGACACTGTATTCCTGTATTTCGCGGCCAAGGTTAATGGTGTAGACGGTGATTCTGAGCATGTCGAATTTTGTAGACGATGCAATGGACGGCATGAAGCTAAAGTCAATGACCGTCTGGAATTTTTCCGGCACAAGGTATGCCATCTGTGCACCAAGGGGAGTACGCCTTGCTTCCGTCCTGATTCCGTCGGAATGAACCAGCTTATATTCCTGGTTGCCAGCCTTAACGCTAAAAAAGGAAGAAGAATAGGCATCATAAATCGTAAGGAGAGGATCTTCCTGCCCCTTCTCGTTTATGGCATAGATTCCAAAGGTTCCGTCATTCCCATTAAGAACAAGGCGAAGGTCATCCTTTGTTACATCGATTACATTCTTGTCAATAACGCTGCTGAACCAGTTGAATTGGGCACCAATGAGGCTGCCGTCGCTTGAAAACAGTCCAGTGCTTCTAACAGGATTACCTTCAGAGTCCCTTGCAATGTTACCGCTGCTGTCACGGGCATAAAGCTTTTCCTTCTCTTCATCAGAAAGCTCAGCAAAACTTGAAGCTTTTTTTTCCTTGCCGTTTGCACCTTTAGTCTTTCCAGAATTCTGTGCAAAAACAGAGGATGCAAGAACAAGGGAAAGGCATGCAGCAACAGCTTTCTTGGAATAAATCTTAATCATTGACCTTCTCCGTTATCATCAAGAAGTTTCTGAATCATGGCAGCCTTTGACTTGAGGGAACGAATGCGTTTTTCCTCGGCGGCAGCAGATTCTTCTGCAGAATTGGAAACGGTAACTTCAGTCCCTTCAAAAACCGCAGTCTTTTCGTATGCAGCAGGCCTTGCACCTTCCAGTTCCCTGACCCTTGCATTGGCAGAGTTAAGCTGGCGTCTAAGCTCCTTGCTGTCGTCACTCTGAGACATCCTAAGCTGCTTTTCATAGTTTTCACGTGAATTTAGGTATTCTTCCCCAGTCATCTTAAGGAGGAACAGAAGCTTCTGCTCGCGGTCATGCTGGGCAATGAGGGAAAGCTTGAATTCAGCATCTTCCCTTTTGGCACTTTCCGGAAAATCTGCAACAATTCTTTCATAAAGTGCCCTGGAAGTGTCATAGTCAAATTCATCATAAAAGCATTCTGCAATCCAGAAAAGAGCAGACGAATACATGCTTGAGTCCGGGTACTGGTTGCAAAATCCGGACAGGGCCATTACGGAATTATCGTTTTGCCCGATGCAGTGATAGGCACGGCCCTTCTGGTATTCAACGGCAGAAAGCAGCGGACTGTCAGGATAGTTTTCCATGAACATGGAGCAGTCATTGATTGCGTCCGCATATTCTTCAAGATAAACCTGACTCATGATGATCATGTACCAGTTTGAATCGTTGGAATACCTGGGATCAGAAACTGCCTGCCTCAGGAAAAGCTGGGCATCCTTCCACTGGCCGTTCTTATATGAAGAAAGCCCCTGGACAAAGGATTCAGCCACAGAACGGGCGGAAACTTCCTCCGGCGAATTCCTGTATGTGACGGTAGACTTGGCAAAAACGGGAAGAGATGCAAAAGCAATCCCCAAGGCAAGAGTAAAAGCCCTTAAAGCGCTTCTGCCATCAAACATTCTTACTGATTCCATTCCAAATTCCCCCTGAAAAATGACGAGCCTGAAACAACAATATCCGTACCTGCTTCAAGGACGTCCTTCAGGGTATCCTGATTGACACCACCGTCCACAGATATAAGGAAATTACAGTTCTCCTCATTCTGTTTATCGGCAAGTTCTCTGATTTTATTTATAGTATATGGAATAAGTTTCTGTCCGCCCCACCCAGGATTGACCGTCATGACAAGAACCAGGTCAACGTAAGGGAGAATGGTCTCAAGAGCAGACACTGGAGTTGCAGGGCAGATGGCAACACCGGCCTTCTTACCGGCTTCATGAATCATCTGGATGCAGCGGTCGGCATGGTTTGTAGCCTCAATATGGAAGGTAACCAGGTCAGCTCCTGCATCAATGTAAGACTGAATGGAATTCTCAGGCTTTTCAACCATAAGGTGAACATCAAAAGGCAGGGTTGAATTCTTCCGGATGGAACTGATTACAGGCTGTCCGTATGAAACCTGCGGAACAAAATGACCGTCCATGACATCAATGTGAACATAAGACGAACCTTTTTCTTCAATATACTTCAAAGCTCCGGCAAGATCACCAAAATCAGCCGAAAGCAGGGATGGGGCAAGATATCTTTTAGTTTTCATAACAAACATTTTACTATATATTGATAAATATTTCAATTTCATTATGGGCGGTTATCCAGCCCCAGGCAGCATGCCGTCATCCAGGAAAAAAAAATTACTGCAAAAGTATTGACAATTTATTAGAAAACCATTATAAACTGTGCTCTTTTTTACCGAATATTGACTAATTCTATCAAAATTCATATAATGGAAAAATGAACATTCAGTCTGAATCTTCCCTTTCACAAGCTCTCCAACTGTTCGAAAACTGCCAGATCGCCGAAGCCTTTGACAGGATCAACACTGCGCTTGTAAGTGACTTGGATGACAGAAGACTGATTTACGCCGTAAGATGCTGCAAATTCTGGATGGAACCCTTTGCATCAATAGATGCCCTCAGCCCCTTTGAACAGGGAGAAGTTCTCCTTAACCAGTGGAAGCAATTCGGGTTCATCCTCTCAAAGGCGGAAGAAGACTGCGAAAAAATCACCTATTCCGTAAAGAAAGGCGTATTTTCCCGTGCACTCCAGGCCTACAGCAGGGCTAACGACGAAAAAGACTCAAAATTCCGTGCGGAAATCCTGAGGAAGACGGGACTTTGCTACAAGAAGCTTGGTTCCTACGAGATAGCACTCCAATACCTTACGGAAGCAAACCAGTGTCAGGGTGGTCAGGCAGAAGTCCTTGCAGAAATGGCCGACTGCTATGCCCTGTGCGGTGAGACAAAAAATGCAAAGATGCTTTACAGGGAAGCATTCTACATAAACCCTTCGAGAATCGACCTTGCGTTCCTTGATTCACCGATCATCAAGGTTGTCATCGAAAAAACCATGGAACCTGGCTACACCGGAGTACTCCTGCAGGAATGGATTCCGGTATACGGCGTCATTTACGGCATATTCAACGTAAAAAGGCAGCTGCGCTCCCAGGAAGCCCTGCGGTTAAAGCAGGAAATCTATTCCAAGGAAAACGAAGTTAAGGATCCTTCCAACAACAGGGACCTTATCAAACCCCGGCTGCTGAACCTGTACCTGTGGCTCATTGACTACTATGTACTTACAAAAGAAAGTGTTTCCAAGATCAACGAGGTCCTTCTCAAGATGAAGCTTCTTGATTCAGAAATCCACGATCTTTACGTGAAATAAATTGTAATTTTTATATTTAGGAGCAAAGACTATGTCTGAAGAACTTGAAAACTCTGTCCGTGAAATGCTTAAGACAGAAAAATGGACCAGCTCGGGAATTTCCAGCTTCACATCTACAAACCTTACGGAACTGGAAAACGTTCTCAATGAATGCAGAAACCAGAACTGCGAGTATGCAATCAAGGACATTTGTGACGAACAGCTGGTTCACTCAAAGACAAGCATCATAGCCCTCTACATTTCAGGCATGATTTCCGTTCGCACAGGCTCAGTAGACACAAGTTCACTCCTTGCCCTCTTTGACATCTTCGAAAAGAACCACAAGGAAGCCCTCGTGGAAGAAATCTGCAAGAAGATTACGGAAGAAGACGACCCGCAGAACAAGACTGCCCTCAGGAAGCTGGCAGAAATCTACAAGAATTCCAACAACGACAAGGTTTGGGAACTCTATGAAAAGATCGTAAAGCTTGACTTTGAGGAAGCTGAATTTGCAAAGGCCCTTGCAGAACGCGCCATGTCACAGGGCAACAGGGAATCTGCCATCAGCTACTACAAGAAGGCTCTCCTGCGCTTTGTTTCTGCAAAGAACATGAATTCTGCAAAGACAGTGTGGTCAATCCTCGTTCAGGAAATCCCTGAAGACATTGAATTCTTCATGAACATCCAGAGAAAGGTTGCAAAGACAATCAACCCTGACAAGGCAGCCCTCCTCCTCCAGGAACTCTACACATACTACAGGGAAACAAACAACTGGGAAACTGCAATCACAATCCTCAAGATCATCCTTGAAATCGACAGCAAGGACGCATGGGCACGCCGCGAAATCACCGACTGCTTCCGCGGAAAGTATGCAGACCACTCGCACCTTGAAGAATACATCAAGTCTTCAAACCTCAACCAGTCATTCCGCAACGTATTTGAAGCCATCAACGACTTTGAAAAGCACGTTGCCTTTGACGCAAAGAGCTACGTATACCACAGGACATGGGGTGTCGGCATCATTACAAAAGTTGAAGGCGATACACTCATCATCAACTTTGGAAAGAAAACCGGCGTTCACAACATGTCGCTCAAGATGGCAGTAAACGCACTCCAGCCACTTGCCAAGGACCACATCTGGGTTTACAAGAAGACAAAGAAGCACGCTGACCTTGTAAAGATGGTAAAGGACGATGTTACCTGGACACTCAAGACAATCATCAAGAGCTACAACAACAGCTGTGACGAAAAGCACATCAAGGCAGAAATCGTTCCGGAAATCCTGACTACAGGCGAATGGACAAGCTGGCACGCAAAGGCACAGAAGATTCTTGCAACAGACCATACCTTCGGCGTAAACCCTAACGACATCAACTTCTACACGGTTCGCGACAAGGAAATCAGCAAGTCTGAACGCCTTTCAACTGAATTCAAGGCAGACAAGGGATTCTTCTCGCGTATCGATACAATGGTGCGCTACCTTTCAGAAATCGACGATCCTTCTGACGACCAGCTTTCCGACATGTTCGCCTACTTTGCAGGCTACCTCAAGTCATTCAACACTGTAAACGAACAGATTGTTGCCTCATACCTGGTTGTTCAGGAAATCACAAGAAGAATCACGGCCCTTGAATCTCCTGCAAAATTCACATTCGCCGAGCTTTACGGAGAAATCGAAAAGCCACGCGAAATGTACACACTGCTCAAGGATTCAAAGAATACAAACCTCAAGCAGGCATTCATGTCCAACATCCGCCTCCTTCCAGACTGGGACGACCAGTATGTACGCATGTTCCCGACAGTACTCAACAAGGGTCTCGTTTCGGAACTTGTAAGCGCAGGCAAGGAAGAAAAGGCAAAGGCACTTGTCCTTGACTGCTTCAACGACTACAGGTCAAACAGGAACGCAGTAAACTACCTTATTTCAGACTGCTCGGAAGAACAGTGGTTCAAGGATGCTGGCATTTCTGAAGAAAAGCAGCTTGTCACCCTTGTAAACATCATTTCAATCTGTTTCAAGGAAATCAACAACCACGTCAACACCGTTGAAAACAAGAAGACAATCAAGGCTTCAACAGCACTTCTCTTTGCCCGCAAGAACGGAGACGGAACCCGCAATGCAATCCTTGACTACATGCTTGCCAACGGAACGGAAACCATGGCCCGCATGTACACCATGGTTAGCGATGTTGTTGAACTTGAATCCACATACAAGGCACAGCTTAGAAACGGAATCCTTTCAAAGTGCCCAGACTTCAAGTTCCAGGAAGCAGAAATCAAGCAGGAAGCACCAAAGGGACTCCTTGTTACTGCAAAGATGCTTGAAATCAAGAAGAACCTTGCAGAAGACCTTGAAAAGGTTCAGCTTCCAAAGATTGCCCAGGAAGTTGCAGAAGCAAAGGAAAAGGGAGACCTTAAGGAAAATGCAGAATACATTGCAGCACGCGAAGCACAGAGCCGCATGAACAACCAGCTTGGCAAGCTCAAGGAAGAACTGGCACGTGCAGTTGTATTCGATCCTACAACAGCAACAACATCTTTCGTATCTTTCGGTACAACAGTTACACTCCACAACAACGAAGACAATACTGACGTTACCTACACAATCTTCGGACCTTGGGAATCAAATGCTGACGAAGGAATCATTTCTTACCTTTCACCTCTTGGAAACAAGCTCCTTGACATGAAGAGCGGAGAAACAAGAAAGATTACAATCAACGACAGAACTTACGACTACACCGTAAAGTCCATCCAGATTGCAAAATAATTGGCATCTCTAAAAACACCTTTTAGAGATGCCTGTCGAGTTTAATGCCTGGAAATTGTATGACCTACGGTCAACCAGGCATTAAACGTCGCATTTTAAAGTTGTCTCTAAAAATTGAAATTTTTAGAGACTCCATAGAACCTGACCTGCAGAAACTGAACTTTCTGCGGGAAAGACTTTAGGGCGTCGAAATCCGATGCCCTTTTTTTGTGACCTTATTTTCCAGGGAATGAAATGAAATATTCACCAGAGGACTACGAAAAACTAACGGAACACACAGGTATTCTCCACGGAAACTGCAATGTTGGCATCATTGAAACCCAGTCAGGGCTTGTCCTTGTTGAATGCGGAAACCTTGCAGAACACGCACAGGCGATCCTTGATTCATGCGGTAAGCTTTTTCCGGGAAAAAGAGTAAGTGCAGTCCTGATTACCCATGCCCACACGGATCACTGCGGTGGACTTCCATGGATACTTGACAACAGCCCCTGTCCCGTTGACGTATACGCCTCGCAAGAAACAGCTGCATTCATGCTCATTCCCCAGGCAATAAGCACCATCTACACTGGCGGTACGGCAGCTCCGGAAATGGCTACAAGGGAATTCCTTCTGGAACATCCGGTTAAAACCCAGCAGATTGTGACGGAAGGCAGGTCTTTTGATTTTGGCACCGTTACCGTCAGAGGTATTGCCCTACCCGGCCATTTTGAGGGAATGTACGGCTTTGTGGTGACGGAAAAAAACAGCGGTCAAAAGGTCATGTTCCTTGGAGACGCATTCTTTGGCATCAGCATGTTAAGGAAGATATGGATCCCATTCATCATGAACCAGGTTCAGTTCAGAAAGTCCATTGCAAAAATCCTTGCAGAAAAATGCAGCTTCTATATTCCAGGCCATGGCGAGGTCTTTACGGAAGCCACCATTGATTCAGCAGCGGAACACAACATCATGATTACCTTCCAGTTTGAATCCTTCATAAGCAGGTCCATAGCCCGGGGATTCAACACGGAAGAAAAACTTCTGGTGGAGCTTGGAAAGTGGGCGGACATCAAGCTGAAGCCTGTAAACTATTATCTTATCGGAACCACCCTACGGTCCTACATGGTGTGCATGGAACTTGAGGGAAAAATCGGAAAGGAAATTGAAAGCAACAAACTTATATGGAGGCTATTGAAATGACAGCTAAGGAAATCGCATCTTACATTGACCAGACCCTTCTCGCACCTACAGCTACAGAAGAGGAACTTACGGCTTTTGTAACAAGGGCAAAAGATTTTGGGTTTGCAAGCGTTTGCATTAATCCCCTTTACATCAAGAAGGCAAAAGAAATTCTTGCAGGAACAGCCACAAAGGTATGTACCGTAATCGACTTTCCCCTTGGAGCCGGCGGTCTTGAAACCAAGCAGACACAGGCAGACATTGCCATCGATGCAGGGGCTGACGAACTGGACTTTGTAATCGACCTTGGACTTGTAAAGGCACACAAGTGGGAACAACTCAAGGCCCAGCTTACATTCATTGCAAAGAGCGTTAAGGAAGCATCGATGTTCCGGGAAGAGGGAGGAGCAGTCCTTACAAAGCTTATTCTTGAAACATGCTGCCTTACGGATGAAGAAATTGTTGAATCATGCAAGTGCGCAAAGGAAGCCGGATTTGACTACGTAAAGACTTCCACTGGATTCTATTCTGCAAAGCCAAACGGAGCTACAGTGCACGCTGTTGAACTCATGAGAAAGACGGTGGGTCCTGACATGGGAGTAAAGGCCAGCGGTGGAATCCACAATTATGATGAAGCCATGGCCATGATCAATGCAGGAGCTTCAAGAATTGGGGCAAGTGCAGGCATTGAAATCGTCGCAGGCTGTCCAGGGGAATAATCAGACCGCAGAAGAAAACTTCGCGTAAAGCTATAGAGCCTGTTCCGCCCTATTTACCCTGTTGATTATGTCCACAGTTGAATGGATGAGGCTTTCCACCTCGGAAAATTTTCTGTGGGCATTTATCCTATAGAAGACTTGGGTACCCTGCTTATCCGTCGCAACAAGACCTGAATCCTTCAGGATCTTAAGGTGGTGTGAAATAGCGGGCCTTGAAAGCCTTGAGCCAGCCGTAAGGGTCATGACATTAATGCCATTTTCTCCAGCATCAAGAATGGCAAGTAAAAGCTGCTGGCGGATTTCATCTCCAAGGGCTATGAAAATTGGGCCGCACCTATTAAAAAGCTCATGAAGGGTTTTTCTCTCATCCTCTGTAATCATTTCAACTGTTCCTTAAATCAATGCTATCTGTATTAATCATTATATGTAGAAACATGTAAATGTCAATATGATTAAATGTTTAAATACTTAAACTTTTTTACAAAATTTTCCCAAAAGTACTTGAATTTTTATTTTTTTGCGTTATATTTATGGTGTTGAAAGGTTTAAGATTTTCGACATTAATGACAATTAACTTAATTTTTGGGAGAATTAATATTATGAAGAAATTTGCATTAATCGCAGCAGTTCTTACTCTTGGTGCAGCAGCAGTTTTCGCTGATGCAAAGGGAACAGAAATCATGACCAAGGTTCATGACGTAAAGAAGCCATCCTACACAAAGTCACAGGCCCTGATGCAGCTTGTAAGCAAGAAGGGTGAAATCGAGGAAAACCGCGGCTTCATTGAATACGGAAAAAATGAACCAAAGGCATACAACGGAAAGGACATAACCTCCGTAGTTCTCGACTTCAAGATGCCTGCAAGCTACGCAGGAACACGCTTCCTCCAGATTGAAGGCGGTCCAAACGAACAGAAGTTCATCCGCCTTGCAACAGACCCTAACCCACGCCGCGTAAATTCAAGCGAAGGCTCAAAGTCATTCCTCAGCACTGACGCAACCTATGATGACCTTGAAAAGCGTGAAGTAGAAGAGGACAACCAGACATACCTGCGTGACGAGGAAAAGAACGGCTACAAGTGCTCCGTAGTGGAAAACGTTCCTGTAGACCCAAAGAGCAGCCAATATTCAAAGCGCATCGTATGGGTTGACCTTAACACATACTACCCTATCTACACGGAACTTTACGACAAGAAGGGAGACCTCTGCAAGGTTCTTACAATGGACAAGATCATCAACGTAAAGGGATACAACATTCCTACGCTCAATGAATACAAAAACGTTCAGACTGGACACTCTACAAAGATGATCATCCAGAAGGTTCTCGTTGATGAAGACGCAGCCGTAAACGACAACGTATTCACACAGAACTTCCTTAAGAACGCAAAATAATTCCCTTAGCCGTTCAACTCTGGCGGATGAACCATCAGGACTGATTCCGCCAGCATCCCCTAATCAAATCAAAAAATTAGATATCTTTCAGAGGTTGCAATGAAACTCACGAGACACACAGCCATAGCAGCAGCTTTGCTTTTTTTGGCATTTACTGCATTTGCACAGGATGATTTTGGAAACTTTGACGATTTTGGCGACTTTGGATCTTCAGATTCAGGGATGGCATCCATGTCTTCCCCATCTGGAGTAAAGGTTTCAGGAGAAGTTGAAGTAAGCGCCCGTACATACTTTGACAATGACGTTGCAGAAAAGGGAATCAACCCGGGATCAAAGCCTGGAGATTTTGACCTCAAGGCAAATCCTTCTGCAAAGCTTGGATTTTCATATTCAGGCTCAAGGGCAGATGCAGAAATAAAGCTTAAGTTCAACCGTTCTTCTCTTGGAGAATTCAAGGAAGACATTCTTGACGAGGCTTTTGTAAAGGGCTACTTCTACGACAATGCAGTCACAGTGGAAGCAGGTAAAATGCGCACCATCTGGGGAAAGGGAGACAGGGTTCACGTCCTTGACAACTTTAACTCGGACGACTACACGGACTTTCTGAATCCCCTTTACCTTGACAGAAGGATTGCCATTCCAATGCTCAAGACAACAGTAAGCCTTCCTTCAAACAACATGGCAGTGGAAGGCATTTGGACTCCATGGATGGAAGCTGACAGGACGGCTTCTGGCGGCAGATGGCTCCCTGCAAAGGTTGCAAACCTGACTTCAAAGGTAAAGACGGACGCCGTAGCTTCTGTCGTGGGCCTTTCCCAGAATCCGGCTGCATATACGGTTGCACTTAACCAGGCATCAAGCCTTGAAGACAACCTTTATCCAGAAACAGAAAAGCTCAAGTACAGCCAGGCAGGACTTCGCCTTACGGGAACCTTCGGAATGGTTGACCTTGGTGCAAGCTACTATTACGGACATTACAAGCAGGTCACAATGAATGCACTGGACTACAAGGCATTCATTCCCCAGTACATGGCTGGTGGAAACCCGGAAAAGTTCCTCCACTTTGACAAGAAGCAGACTTTTGGCCTTGAAGCATCGACAATTCTCTGGCACTTCAACCTCCGTGGGGAACTTGCCTATAACCTTACCGATGACACTGCCGGCGACGACCCTTGGGTTCACAACAACAGCGTACAGTGGCTTGCAGGCTTTGACATTGACCTTCCAATCAACAACGTGAACCTTAACGTGCAGGAAGTTGGAACATACATCCTGAATAACGACCAGATTGGCGGCATTTTTGAAGCCTACGATGCCGACTACGATAAGAACGGAAAATACACCAACAACCGTCTTGTAATCAACATTACCGATTCATGGCTTAACGGAAAAATCAAGCCGGAAGCTACATGTATCTGGGGAATCGAAAGAGGAGACCTGGTTGTCATGCCAAAAGTCGATTTCTGCCCTAACCAGGACATTACATTCTACATCAACGGACTTTACATGTGGGCAAAGAATGAAGATGCAGAATTTGCAGAATGGTCTTATTACAACAACAACAGCTTTGCCGGTCTTGGCGTAAAGTGCAAATTCTAATCCTAACATAGAGGAAATGAAAAATGAACTTCTTAAAAAAATTCTTTAGGCATCCATGGGCAATAATAATCACATGCTTTGCCCTTACGGGATTCTTTGGTTACTTCATCAAGAACCTTCAGATGGACAACTCCCTGAGGCAGTTTTTTCCGCAGAAGGATGAATCCTATGACAGGATGAATGCTACGGAAGATACTTTCGGTTCCATGCTGAGCATTGGCATTGTTCTTGATGCAAAAAACGGAACCATCCTTACACCGGAATATCTTGACGTAATAAAGAAGATTTCCGACCGTGTTGAACTTCTGGACAGCGTTGAATCCCTGGACAGCCTTACAAACATCGACTTTGTATCCAACCAGGACGGATCGATTTCTGCAACCAACATCATTCCAGAGGAAGACTTTGAGACAGAAGACGGGCTTCTTACTGCTGAATCAGTAAAGAACCTTGAACTGCGCCTCCAGGCCTGGTACGACATGTACAACCGCGTAGTCATCAATGACAGCCTTACAGGTTCCCAGATGCAGATTTCCGTAAAACCAAACGGAAAGTCAAAGGTTGCACAGAAGGAAGCCCAGGAACTGCTTGCAGAAGCCAAGGAATCAAAGGATTCTGCAAAAATTGCAGAAGCAAAAGAAAACCTGAAAAACGTGAACAGGAACATAGAAAAGCAGATTGCTGAAGCAAAAAAGGAAATTAAGGCTGCCAAGGCCTCTAAGGATCCAGCTGCCATTGAAGCTGCCTACGAAAAATTCTATAACGCCAACAGTGCAAAAAACGACTCGGCACGCCAGCAGTTTGTACTCAAGCAGATTACAAAGATCGTAGACGAAGAAACTGCAGGACACGACCTTATCGTCAAGATTGTCGGTGAACCGGTTCAGTCAAAGAACTCAAAGGAATACATGATGTCCGACCTTGTGGGACTTATTCCTCTTGTAGCCCTTGTCGTAATCATTTCACTTTACATGAGTTTCCATACAATGGAAGGAACCATTCTTCCACTTGCAACAGTCCTCATGTCTGCAACAATATCTGTTGGCCTCATGGGAATGCTGGGCTATACATTCACCCTTGTTTCAAGCGTAATTCCAGTTGCCCTCATTGCCGTAGGTTCAGCCTATGGAATCCACGTGCTTACCCACTACTATGTGGAAATCGGAAAACTTAACGGAACAATCACTAGGGAAATGCATGCCCAGGCCCTTCTTACAAGCCTTAAGGAAGTATGGATTGCAGTTCTTCTTGCAGGCGTAACGACTGTAGTCGGATTCATTTCCCTGATTACAAGCCCTCTTGCACCGCTCCATTCTTTCTCCATCTTTACGGCAATTGGCGTTGCCCTCTCGCTTCTTCTTTCGGTAACCTTCATTCCTGCAATTCTTCTTCTCAAGAAACCTGAAAACATCCAGAAGCAGCGTGAACTTAAGCTCATCAAGCTTGCATCAAACAAAGTCAAGGAAAAGCTCAAGAGGCTTAACCACCTTCGCGGAGACAAGTCGCAGGAAGCAGCTTCAAGCGACACCATGTACTCGATTTTCAAGTTCTTCTGCGGAAGCCAGGTGCGCCTTATCCTCACTTCCCTTGTAATCGTTGGGCTTTCCATTACCGGTCTTAAGCTTCTTAAGGTTGATACAGCCCTCATCAATTACTTCCCAAAGGAATCTGAATTCAGAAAGGACATCGACTACGTAGACAATTCCTTTGCAGGAACAAACTCGGTTTATTTCCTTGTTGAAGGCCCGGAAAAGGGAGACATTTCAAACCCGGAAATTCTCAAGGCTGTTGACAACCTTGAAATCTACCTGGACAAGAACTTTGATGAAATAGGAAAGATCGTTTCCCTCACAAGCTTTGTTAAGAGAATCAACCAGGTATGGAACGACCCGGCAACCTACGTACCGGAAGATGATTCTGGTACCGATGAATCCATGGACTTTGGAACAGACGATGGATTCGGCGACTTTGGTGATTTTGGAGACTTTAACCAGACTTCGGCTGCTGATGACGGATTCGGTGACTTTGGCGATTTTGGTGACTTTGGAACTGAATCGTCAGAAGCATACGAACAGATTGTTGTTCCTGACACCTATGTAAACCCTAACGAGGAATATACAAGGCACCTTAATTCCGACTTTACAACAGCCCAGCTCCTTGCATGCCTTAACAAGGCCTATGCCCAGGCAGGCGGAAAAAACGGATCCCTGGACAAGATTGTTGACATCATCCTTGAAGAATTCAACTATGATGGAAAGGCATTCTACGAAATTCCTTACGACATCTCAAAATACCCTGTTTCAAAGAGGGAGGAACTAAAAAAGGTAATCAACGGATACATTATTCTCCTTAGCGATTCCCTTGACAGGTTTGCTGACGGAAGCACTAACTCAAAGGTTATGCGCATTACCTGCCAGCTCAGGAACCACAACACGACCAATACGGGCAAGATCATCAAGGCAGCACAGAAATACGCAGCAGAGCACTTTCCTGCCGGTTATACCCTTACGGCTACAGGTTCAGGCGAAATGGAATACACGATGACAGACATGATCGTTTCAAGCCAGCTTACATCCCTTGCACTTTCGCTCCTGTCAGTTTTCATCATCATTACAATCTCATTCAGGTCTGGATGGGCAGGAATCGTTGGTGCAGTCCCACTTGCATTTACAATCCTTCTTAACTACATGATGATGGGATTTACAAAGATCAACCTTGACCTTATTACAAGCATCATTGCATCCGTTGCAGTTGGTGTTGGTATCGACTATACGATTCACTTCCTTACAACATACCGCGAGGAACGTTCAAAAACAGACGACATTGTAATGGTTACAAAGGAAACATTCAGTAAGAGCGGCCACGGTATCGTGACAAACGCCATTGCCGTAGGACTTGGATTCCTTGTCCTCTGCCTTTCAAAGTTTGTCATTCTGCGTTACCTTGGAGTCCTCGTTGCCATCGTAATGTTCACTTCAAGCTTCCTTGCCATGACAATCATTCCTGGAATCCTTACACTTTCGGATCCTAAGTTCATCAGACCTAAGGATAAGGAATAAGGAGTAAACAACCACCTGCCATGCGGGTGGTTTATTGCGAAGCTGCATTGCAGTTTCATTTGGTCATGCCCAATAAAAGAAAAGGGCCCGTAGCTGTACGAAACATGCAGCTGCGGGCTTTTATTTTTTAGTCAAGTCATTGATCCATCAAAAGACAAAATCAAGAACCTGCTGAACATGTGATACAGGAATGAACTTGATACCCTTCTTTACATGCTCAGGAATTTCCTCAAGGTCACGCAGGTTTGCCTGTGGAATCAAAATGGTCTTTATCTTGTTGCGCTTTGCGGCAACTGTCTTTTCCCTGAGTCCTCCAATAGGCAAAACCTGGCCCGTAAGGCTAAGTTCCCCGGTCATGGCAACATGGCTCTTGATGCATTTTCCCGTTAGAAGTGACATGAATGCAGTGGTCATGGTTATTCCAGCACTAGGTCCATCCTTTGGAGTTGCCCCTTCCGGAATGTGAAGGTGAATTACATTATGCTCAAACCATGAAGGTTCCTTGATTTTGGCTGCAATGGCATGCTGCTTTACCCAGTTCATGGCAATCTGGGCCGATTCCTTCATTACGTCGCCCATCTGCCCTGTCAGCTGGAGGCCTCCTTTCTCGCTTTCAAAGCTAATGGCTTCAAGCAAAAGGGTGTCTCCGCCCATGCTTGTCCAGGCAAGGCCAATGGCAGTACCAGGAATGGAAGCCGTCTTTATCTGGCTTTCATTAAACACGGCCTTTCCAAGATATTTCCTGACTTCCCCAACATCCACAGTAAAGCTTTTTTTGGCGATGGATGCATGTATTTTTCCGGCATCAGCACAATTCTTTTTATCCTCAATCTTAAGGATGGATTCCGTTACAATCTTGCGGTTTATCTTGTCAATGCACTTCTCAAAATTACGTACCCCGGCTTCCCTTGCATACTCTGTTGCAATGAGGGAAAGGGCCTGTTTTGTAAAGGTTACCTGCTTTTTTGAAAGTCCATTATGCTCAAGATTCTTTGGAATCAGGTACTTCTTGGCAATTTCAATCTTTTCTTGGTCGATATAGCCTGAAAGCTCGATTATTTCCGCGCGGTCAAGGAGAGGACGTGGAATTGTATCCAAAACATTGGCAGTCAGAATGAAGAACACATTGCTCAGGTCAAAGGGAACATCAAGATAGGTATCGCGGAATGTAGCATTCTGCTCAGGATCAAGGACTTCAAGCAAGGCAGCCGATGGATCCCCCTGGGCACTGGCATTCATCTTGTCAACTTCATCAATCATGAAGACAGGACTGTTGGACTTGGTTGTCTTAAGGCCCTGAATGATCTGTCCCGGCATGGAACCGATGTAAGTGCGCCTGTAACCCTTGATTTTTCCTTCATCATGTTCACCGCCTACGCTAAAGCGGTAGAATTTCTTGTTCATGGCATTGGCAATGGACCTGCCCACAGAAGTCTTTCCAACGCCTGGAGGGCCAACAAGAATGAGAACGGAACCCTTTCCGTCATGCTTTAAGAGGCGAACCGAAAGATATTCAACAATGCGCTTTTTTACATCATCAAGTCCGTAATGGTCAGAATCAAGAACCTTTAAGGCAGAAGTAATGTTGTAGTCTTCCACCACTTCCTGGTTCCATGGCAGGGAGGTAAATATGTCAAGATAGTTCCTGATTATGTTGTATTCCGAATCATGGGGATCAAGAAGCTGGAATTTTGAAAGTTCCGACAAGGCAGTTTCCTTTGCCTCGCCTTCAAGATTAAGGCTGTCAATCTTTGCCTTGAATTTCTGGTATTCATTTTCCTTTGAACTGCCTGAAATGCCAAGCTCTTCCTGAATACTCTTCATCTCTTCGCGGAGGAAGTATTCGCGCTGGTTCTTTTCCACCTTCTCATTAAGCTCAGTCTGAATTTTCTTCTGGACGCGGAAAATCTCCTGTTCCTTCTTGATATAGACAAGAACCTGCTCCATGCGGCGGTGGACATCCTGCATTTCAAGAACCTTCTGCTGGTCTTCCTTGTCAATATTAAGGATTGAAGCAATGAAATCGGCAATTTTACCAGGCTGGTCAATGTTTACCATGTTAAGGCGCATTTCCTCACTGAACATGGGATTGTTTTCACTGATTTCCTTCATCTCGCTGACAAGGGCACGGGTCAAGGCCTTTACCTCAAAGGTGTTGTCATTGATGTCTTCAAGGTATTCAACGGCAGCAGCAAAGGGACTTGTCTTGGAAAGGAGCTTTCTTATCTTAAAGCGCTGCAAGGTCGAGACAAAAACATTAATTCCACCGTCAGGAAGGTTTATCTTCTTTATGATTCGTGCAACGGTTCCAACATTGTTAAGGTCAACGGAAAGAGGATTATCCTTGTCTTCCTTAAGCATGACGATACCAACATAACCGTCACCGCTCATGGAATCTTCAATTACTTTTATGTCTTCTTCACTGTTTATCATAAGCGGAGTGAAAATCCCTGGAAAAATGGGACGGCCGCCAATAGGAAGAATATTGAGTTTTACAGGCAAAGGGGCTTCTACCGGAAGCCCGATTATTTCATCATTGATGGATTTTTTCATACATTAAATATAATAAAAAAAAAGTGGCAATGCAACAAATCAAGAGCCAAGGAACAGGACTCCAAATACGCCGCCCAGGAGGACGATGACCACAGGATGAAGCTTTGTCCTGAACAGGATCACAAGGCACACGATATATAGGGAAACTGCAGGCCATACTATCATTTGCCTGATTCTTTCAAGGAGGGATCCGCCTGCCTTTATGGAAAGATCTACAAGGGCAATGGCAAAGACGCGCACAAGGGCAATAAGGACAAGTCCACTGGTTACAGGCCTTAATGTTGAAAAAATTGACTTTACAAGGGGCTTTTCCTGAAACCTTGAAAAGAATTTTGCAATTACAATAATTACTATTAAGGAAGGCAGGACTTCACCAAGAGTTGCAATCATTCCACCTGGAATTCCATGAAGTTCCGTACCTATGTAAGTTGCAAGGTTTATGCCTACGGGTCCCGGCGTGCTTTCGGAAATTGCAAGCATGGAATAGAACTGTTCCTCAGTAATCAGGTGATACTGTTCAACAAGGGCCTGCTGCATGAATGTTGCTGCCACAAGTCCTCCGCCAACTGCAAAGAGGCCGATATAAAAAAATACAAAGAACAATCCAAGCATGCTCATTTTCCAGCCATCCTTAATACATGAATGACAATTCCGCATAATGCTCCGCCAAGGATTACCGCAACGGAATGAAAGTTAAGGAAATACACCGATGCAAAGGCCAGAAGGAAAAGAACTGCAGCCCACCAGTTTTTAACGTTCTTCTTTATGAGGGTGAAGACTGAATAAGTAAGCAATGCAGCCACGGAAACATTAATTCCCTTAAGGGCATTACGAACCCATTGAATTTCCGTAAAATTTGAAATGAACATGGCAATCAACATTATTATGAAGAGGGAGGGAGAAACCATGCCTAAGGTTGCAGCTATGGCACCGGGAATATTGTTTCTCTTGTGCCCCACAAAAGTGGAAACGTTGACAGCTATGATTCCTGGAGTTGACTGGGCAATGGCATAATAGTCAAGAAGCTCTTCACTGGTCGTCCAGCCCTTATTTTCTATGAGTTCACGCTCAAGAATCGGAAGCATGGCAAGGCCGCCACCAAAAGTGATGGAGCCGATTTTGAAAAAAGTCACATATAATTCAAGAAGATTTTTGATGATCATGGAATGTATTATACATGCATTGAAGAGATTAAAAAAGGGTTCCAGTGTAGATAAACCGGAACCCTCTGAATTAAATACGGTAAAATCGTGCTTACAATCCAACATTCCTTCGGCAGGAACCTCGGAATCTGTCGGATATATTACTCTGTTGGTCTTTTCTTAAGCTTCTTTGACTTAAGCACTGCCTGTCCTTCGCCGACGCTAGCTCGCTGCGCGTGCACGCACGCTACCGAGTTTAAGTTTGTCCGCATCCGCGTCCATTTTTGCAAGGCAAAAACCACTTAAACTCGCGCTATATTGCAAACAATTTTATTCTGTTGGTCTTTTCTTAAGCTTCTTCGACTTAAGCACTGCCTGTCCCTCTCCGACGCATAGCTCGCCGGCGGGGCGGCTCGCGCAGAGCTTTGACGGGCGCTCACTTGATCGCGCCCTCTTCTGCTACATTTTATTCTGTTGGACGCTTTTTAAGCTTCTTGCTTTTCAATACTGCCTGTCCTTCGCCGACGCTCTGCTCCATCATGGCACGGACGCGGAGTGGGAGGCCGAACAATGTGATGAAGCCTTCTGCATCCTTGTGGTTGTAGAGGTCGCCTGTTGTAAACGAGGCAATTGATTCGTTGTAGAGGCTGTACTTTGAACCTGAACCTGCACCGCGGATTGCACCCTTAATGAGCTTGAGCTTAACCCAACCTGTACAAGTTTCTTCTGTCTTGTCTACAAAAGCCATCAATGAATCGTAAAGTGTTGTAAATACCTTTCCGTCATAGATAAGTTCACCAATCTTGATAGAAAGCTGCTGCTTGTAGTGATATGTATCACGGTCAAGTGTAAGGTGATTCATCATGCGGTGTGCTGCATAAAGGATTGCTCCACCCGGTGTTTCGTAAACACCGCGGCTCTTCATTCCAACACAGCGGTTTTCACAGATGTCAACGAGACCGATACCGTTGCGGCCGCCAATCTTGTTGAGTTCTGTAAGGAGCTTGAGGGCATCCATCTTCTTGCCGTTTACAGCAACCGGAATTCCCTTTTCAAATTCAATCTTAACATATTCACCATCAGCAGGAGCTTCTTCTGGAACAACCGTGTTCTTGAGCATGTGCTTGTAGTTTGGCTCGTTTTCCGTCTTCTCAAGTTCAAGACCTTCGTGGCTAAGGTGCCAGATGTTCTCGTCACGTGAGTATGACTGATCCTTCTTCATTGGAACTTCAAGACCGCGGTCTTCAAGATACTTGATTTCTGCTTCGCGGCTGTCCATGTTCCACTTGTCATCGCGCCATGCAGCAATGCACTTAAGGTCCGGGGCAAATGCCTTGATTGCAAGTTCAAAGCGAACCTGGTCATTACCCTTTCCTGTTGCACCGTGACAGATTGCTACGGCTCCTTCCTGGCGTGCATATTCAACAAGAATCTTTCCAATGAGCGGACGGGCTGTTGATGTTCCCAGAAGGTATTCATCTTCATAAATTGCATTAGCCTTGAGTGCTGGCCAAATGTATTCTTCAATATATTCCTGGCGTGCATCTACAACATAGCATGCAGAAGCACCAGTCTTGAGGGCACGATTCTTGATTGCCTTCCAGTTGTCACCCTGTCCTACATCGATACAAACAGCGATAACATCATAGTCATAATTTTCCTTAAGCCAAGGAATGATAACTGTTGTATCAAGACCGCCTGAATAGGCAAGAACTACCTTGTCCTTGCCAGACTTCTTAACAGCCTTTGATGCAGCTGACTTAGCCTTTGCAGCAGTTGACTTTACTGCAGTTTTAGCAGAAGAAACTGTTTTCTTTGCCTTTTCAACCTTTTCCACAATTTTTGCCATACAAGCACCTCGTAAAATTTTCTGACAGAAAAGATCCGTCATATATGTATATTTATACATTCTTATGTATAATTATGCAAGTAGTTGCAGCCCACATACAGGCCAAAAACCATCCAGGTCAGTTTTCCGGCCACCAGACAAAAGCGGCCTGAACCGTAAAAAGCTTCATTCTTTCTTCAAGATCCATGTCCTGAGGCAATGTGGAAGTCTGCCTGCGGAAAGAGCCAAATTCATATTCACCATTTTCCTTATGGCAGCATGTGCATTTTGGAAGGGACAGAATATTCTCCTGTGGAACCCCGGCCTTATGCAGGGAAGCTAGATTGGCTTTCTCCAGGGAAAGCATGTATTCTACACCGGACCCGTCATTCTTCAATTCAACACAGTCAGGAGAAAAATTATCAATAAAATACTTAGCCCGGTCAGCCGTAATGTTATAGCAGCAGGATTCAATGTGAGGACCAAGGACAATGCAAATGTTTTCCGGAGTTGAATCGTGTTCAGTACAAATCTTTTTTACTGCTTCTGCAGCAATGCCCGTACCCTTCCAGCCTGAATGAAGGGCGCCAAAACAGCCGGACTTAAGGTCGTATATGAAAGCAGGAAGACAGTCAGCAACTGTGACGGCAGGGACAAGATTCCTGTTGCATGTAATGATGCCATCCCCCTGCTTGCCCAAAGTGGCAGAAGAGTTTTCAATGTCATAAATGATTTTTGAATGAATCAGTTCAACAGGAACAACAGACCGTGAGGAACCAAATAGCTCCGTAAAGTAATCCCTGCGGTTGGAATTATCTTCATTCCATCTAAAACGCATGGTTCCATTTTTTAGGGTCGTCATGGCCCAACTTGGACCGTCTTCAAGGGGCTTTCCCCCATAAACAAATTTTCCCTTCAGAAAATCTTTCATACAGTGTAAACGTCTATCTTCTTTATTTCAGTGATTATTTCAGCAGCATACTTAAGGCTGTGGGAAAAACGTTCAAGTGTCTGGCGGAATTCCCTGTTTTCGTGGCCCATGATCTTGTTCAGGTTGGTAAGGGTACCATAAGCCGGTGACGACCTTTCTCCAAGCATGGCAAGCAAAATGTTTTCAAACTGGGCACAGCCTTTTTCAAAGGAATCCACATAATCCTTGCAAGTTTCCTCAAGGTCTCCAATAAGGTGAACAATCTTATCCAGGACAGCCTTGGACTTTACGGCAGAATCAAGGCGCATGATTTCAAGGCCAAATTCCCCACCAACAGAAACATGCTTTGCAAGTCCGTCACAATTATCCTGCAGGTCATTGAACAGCGTGACAAGGTCGGAAAATTCGCGACGGTTCTCCTTGACGGAAAAATCTCCCTCAAGGGTGATTACATTCATTATGGCAGCATATTTTGAATATTCGTGCTTGACATAGTAATTCAAAAAGCCCATGGACAGGTCATACTTAAAGTGAACAACAGAATCAACCCTGTTCCACGTATGGAATGGGAAGAGCGGGAAATCCGATTGGCTAAAGAAAACCTTCATCTTCTTCTTGATCTCTTCCTTCCTGAATTCCCTACCCCACAGGCGATACCGCTGGTCAAGGACAATCCTCCACTGCTCGCGGTACTTCTGGAACCAGTTGTCTCCCGGAGTAAAAGGTTCAGGAATGTAAAGGGAATTTTCAAAGACCACCTTACCCAGATTCTTCATGGGAAGGCTGTCAATTATTGAATTGATGACGGTAATATGCTCAAAGCTTTCATTGATCTTCTGGTTTTCCTCTTCATCCTCTGAAGGAACATAAGCGAAATTCCATAAATCCATGTTATCATGCTTGATGCAGAAAAGGGACCTGAAGACTTCTTCCGGGCAGGAAACAGGACTTGCAAAAAGCTTGGCAAAGGAATTGAAGTTAGTCCTCATGTGAAGGAAAAGACATGTCTTGCCCTCATTACCCGTATTGAACCTGGAAATGATTTCTTCCACAGGAAGTTTCGTAAACATCCTGAGCCATTCAAAAACCTGGGAACAGGTATTTATCTTTGTCCTCTTGTCCTGGGCTATGTCATTAAGCTTTTCGTCCAGAATGTTCATGAGGACATTACGGGCATCTCCAGGCATTGGTTTTGAAAGGGGATATTTGTTGAAGGGGTCAGTAACAACCTTAATTTCATCAACAACATCAGGCATAACGATGGAACCAAGAATGTAGTAAAAAAGCCCGGTGTTTTCATCTATTGTGCCAAGGACTTCCTTTACATAAACCTGCGTCTCAGAAAGGTCGGAAAAAATCCTGTATGCACCGCCACAAAGGCAGCGCTGCCGGAAATTTATCAGAGCAGGAAAGTCATGTTCCACCCTTTTTGCGATGGAAGAAACCATGGAATAATTGTAGATTTCCTCGACACTCTGGTTAAAAAGAAGGGACTTAACCCATACCATCATTTTCTTGATGATGGATTCATGCTGGAACTTGTTGATAAGCCCTTTTCTTGTCAAGGCTGCCTCTTCCTTGCTTTGCTTTTCCTTAAGCTTGGCTGCCTCTTCACTTGCAGACGGAATATGTATCTCAATATCTGAAGGATTTATTCTATTTAAAATATCCTTGCGTTCCTTTTTTGAGATGTCAGAAGCGAGTATGTCAAAATTGTCAGGACCACCAGGCTGTTTCTTATTCATTTTTCAATCACTAAAAGGGAATCACAACTTCAAGAAATTCCGCATTACTATAAATTATAGTAGATAAATGCTGCTTTAGGCAACTGCTTTTTCATTCAAACTTTGTTGAATCAGGCGAAAGCACAATCCGCCCGGCTTCCTTCTGCTGCCTCAAAAGCCTTAGGTAAGTATCCATTGGAAGAGGCCTGGAATAGAGGAACCCCTGAATATAGTCAACGCCTGCTTCCTTAACCAGATCATCCTGCTTCTGGTTTTCAACTCCTTCAACAAGAATCTTAAGGTTTGAATCCTTGAATGTTGATATCAGGTTCTTTACAAGCTTAAGCATTTCCTCATCCTTTTCCATCATGAGGACAAAGGAACGGTCGATCTTAATCGTATAGAAAGGCAGACGGATGACGTTTGCAAAGTTTGAAAATCCCGTGCCAAAGTCGTCAAGGTAGAAAATGATTCCAGCCTTTACGAATTCTTCCATGCGGCTTCGGACAAGTTCAAAATCATCGATGAGAATGCTTTCAGTAATCTCCATGATGATGTTTTCAGGCTTGATCCCGTATTTTTCAATGGTACTGAAGACAAAATCCTTTGTGTCTGGGTTCACCATCTGGTAGACGGAAAAGTTTACGGAAACTGCCTTGACTACATCCCGGTTTCTGCTGATGAACTCGCATACCTTCTCAAAATTGACGCGGCCCAGCCTTTCGATAAGGCCATTATTTTCTGCAATGGGAATGAATTCAGCAGGACTAATGTCACCAAGTTCCGTGCCGATAAGCCTTGACAGGGCTTCTGCATATACAAAACGATTCTTTTCTATTGAAACAATAGGCTGGAAGAAAACCTGATACTGGGTAGACTCCGGGACCAGCTGTTCCTCAAGAATCCTTATGATCTTCTTTTTTCTGCGGAACTCGTTTATGAAGGCATCGTTACAGTGAACAACACACGAAGCATTGCTTTCCCTTGCCTTATCCGTAAGGCCCTTGAGGATTTCAAGTGCTTCGTCATAGGAAGAAACATCTTCAGGAAACCTGACGGAAGCTGCAATGTATTCAAAGTGAAAGCGACGGATCTTCCTGTCATCTTCCACAATGGATTCGCTAAAGGATTTCTTTATCAGTTCTCCAACCCTCTCACTGGATCCAACGGAAGACACGACAAAAAACTTGTTTCCCATGCGGAAAAGGGAGCCGCGGATATTCATTCGGAATGTGCGCACAAGGTCATAGATGCTTTTGTCAAGGTCAGTAGACCCGATGGCATCCTGAAGGACTCCAAGGTTGTCAACGGAAATCACCGTAAGGACACAATTCTTTGGATTGCGCCTCATGGTTCTTGCAAGATGGGATTCCGTGCGCAGGCCAGACTTATAGTCAATTTCAATCTGATCAGACTGAATTGCAAGGTACATGAGGATCATGACAACGGTACCGGAACATCCGGTCAAAAGCCAGTACTGGTTTACAATCTGAATTGAAGAAATGAATGCGCTGATAATGGGATAGACGAAAAAAACGACAATCATTCGTCTTGAAAGGGAACGCCTGTGGCAGACCACCGAAACTTCAACGCACAGCATCATAAGTCCGGTTATGATAAAAGTTGAATACTTTAGGAATCCCCTGACATAGCCTACACCAGGCACAAAGCTAAAAAGCCACCCGGTCCATAAATTGCCGATTACAACAAAAAGAAAAAGGACATAAAGGCCGATTATCAATCCATGGAACAAGCCTGAAAACTTGTGCACCGATGAAATGGAAGCATAAAAATACAGGCAGAACAAAAACGGCATGGTGCAAAGAAACAGGAAGAACACGGTGGAAGTGAGGGTGCTGACTCCAATGGAATACTTGGGGAATTCAGCAATGACGTAGCAGGAAAGGATGTCTGTCAGGCACATGAAAATTACGCTCAGGTCACAAAGCAAGAACAGGAAATTCCTGCGCTCCCTAAGGTAATAGGAATTTATGATAAAAAAGAAGAAAACTACTGAAATCAAAAGTGAGCAAAATTCACCAAGAATGTTGTACATACCTATTCCATTTTAACATAAAAACAGGCTTTTTCAAGAAAATCATCATTTTTATCCAATATTAGGTGTTATTTTTACCCCATTATGTGCGAATTTTTACATGGCAACCCATAAAAATTGACATTCAACCATCATAATTCTATATTGTCTTCCTATGACAAAACTTACTGAAGGAAACATTACAAAACAGATTATTTCATTTTCACTGCCCTTCCTCCTTGGAGCAACATTGCAGCGCTTTTACACCCTGGTCGATACAGTGATGGTAGGCCGTTTTCTTGGTAAAAATCCTCTTGCTGCAGTTGGGGCCACAGGGAACATTGCAGTCCTTTTTACATACCTTTGCTCTGGCTTTACTGGTGGATTTGCCATCATCATCGGGCAGGCATTTGGCGAAAACAACGAAAAAAAACTTAAGAAAAACATTGCCCATACATATCTTCTTTCAGCAATCATTCTTGTAATCCTCATGGTGGCAGGTTTTGCACTAAAGGAAAAGATTCTTTCATGGACAAAAATTCCTGA
Organism: Treponema sp.; assembly: GCA_045616325.1. GTDB lineage: Bacteria > Spirochaetota > Spirochaetia > Treponematales > Treponemataceae > Treponema_D. Next base: position 5,081 of record JAZLGN010000036.1, on the reverse strand, counting down.
GGAACTGCACCAGCTGGCTTCAACATACCTGACAATCTCAATTGCAGGACTTTCAACAGCCATGATCTACAATCTGTGTGCAAGTGTCCTTAAGGCAATCGGAGACAGCATTCTCCCCCTGGTTTTTCTTGCCATCAGCGTCGTAATGAACATTGGCCTTGACTATGTATACATAGCAATCCTTGGCAAGGGAGTTGAAGGAGCAGCCCTTGCAACAGTCATTTCCCAGGGATTTTCAGGCATAGCATGCGTCATCTACTGCATGATGAAAAGGCCGATTTTAAAAGTGACCCTGAAGGATTTCAGCATGGAAGACAACAATCTTGACCAGCTTATTCCCCAGGGAATTTCCATGTCAATGATGATATCGGTCATAAGCACGGGAACCGTAATACTCCAGACAGGAATCAATTCCCTTGGAGCCGACATCATTGCAGGTTACACGGCCGGAAGAAAATACATAGAATTTTTCCTCATGCCAGGAGGTGCCCTTTCCGGTACGGCAGCAGCCTTTACAAGCCAGAACTATGGTGCAAGGAAATACGACAGGATAAAGAAAGGTACATGGGTCATGATCTTAAGTGCATGGATCATTGACTTCATTGAAATGATATTCGTATTCCTTTTTGCAAGGCAGATGGTCACAAGCATTACGGGAAAAAATGTTTCACCAGAATTGATTCACGCAGGGGAACTTTACCTAAAGTCAAACCTTCCCTTCTACTTTTTTGTCAGCGTCTTCGTAATCTGCAGGAGCGTACTCCAGGGTATGAGCAAGAAGAAAACTCCAGTCGTTGCAAGCATAATGGAATGCGGTGTAAAAATCCTTTCCGTGGCAATTTTCGTTCCAATCCTTGGCTATACCGGAGTCATAATAACGGAACCTGGAATCTGGATTTTAGGTGCCATCTGGGTTTGGGTAAACTACAGGCGCCACCTTAACAAAAAGATCAAGGAATCAAATTAAAATGTAAAAAGGGCAGCTCCAGCAATAAAGTCTGAAAGCCGCCCTTCCAATTTTACAAAATTGCAAGCCAAGCAATGGTGGAAGCATCCCTGGCAATGTTCTCTATGATGCAGTATTCGTTTGGCTGATGGCAAAGTTCATCCATGGTTGACCAAACTACTGCGTTGATTCCAATATTGCGCAGTTCCGCAGCGACAGTGCCGCCTCCAATGCCTATGAATTTTGCATCAATGCCGTGCACTTCTTTTATGGCCTGTGCCAGTTCCATTGCAACGGGAGAATCCTTAGGAGTTGCAGGACTTTGGGCAGACTGAAGTTCCGAAACTTCTATTTTTACGCCGTACTGATTTTCCACACGGGCCACAACATCCCTGACTTCTTTCCTAACCTCATCGAGCGAATAGCACGGAAGAATCCTGCAGTCGAAACACATTACGTCATCACCAGGAATGATGTTCACTCCGCTGACATTGGCATTCTGCATTGTAGGCTGGAATGTGGAATGGTCAGGTTCGAAAAGGGGATCGACCCTGCCGAATTTTTTTTCAAAACCGTTAATGGCCATGGCAAGGTCACAGGCTGCAAGCTTTGCGTTCCTTCCCTGGTCAGGACGGCTTCCGTGGGACTGCTTTCCGACTGTATGGAATTTCAGCCACAGAATGTTCTTTTCTGCAATCTCAATGGTCTGTCCAATCGGGTCCCCTCCGTCTGGAATCAGGATCCTGTCATTTTTTCCAAAAAGTTCCGGATGATTTTTCACAAGCCAACCCATTCCATAGGCTGAACCAACTTCTTCATCAGCCATAAAAAGAAGCTTTATCGTATGTTCAGGAATTATGTGCTGCTTTACAAAGCTCAAGGCGGCAAGAACACCGGAGCAAAGCCCCTGCTGGTTGTCTTCAACTCCACGGCCATAAATCTTTCCGTCCTTTACGACGGCCTGCCATGGATCGGTGTTCCAAAGGGAAAGCTCCCCCACAGGAACCACATCAAGGTGGGCACAAACCCAGATGCTATAGTCGTCAAGATTACCTGGAATCGTTGCAACAAGATTAGGACGCACACCTGAAGTCACACGGCTGTCTGGCGCATCAGAATGTTCAAGATTTTTTATTCCGTTTGCAACAAGCCATTCTTCAAGGACGGCACATTTCTTGCTTTCCCCATCGCCTCCGTTTTCTGGAGCAAGGGCCGGCACGCAGGTTATGGTCTTTTCAAGGTCAACTGCATATTCTGTATTTTCGTAAATAAAATCCTTAAGCTGTGAAAATTCTTCGTTATTCATGGTTCAATTATAGAGACTAAAAGTCTTTATGTCAAAAAATTATCCTGCAAAAGTATAGGCATCATGGATTCATCCATTCAACCATCAATCAATCTATCAAAGGACTTTCGCCTCTTTCTGATGAAAGACGGCCTTGCACTATGGGGATTGTACCAGTTCATATAGTTGTGGACATAAACTTCTTCTTCCCGGGCCAAAAACTTCTGCCAAAGATCCTCACGAATCAAGACATAGGATGAATCAATTTTTCTGACACACATTTCAAGAACATCTTCCGGTACGTCATAAAGATTTTCTTCAATGGCAAGAACATTTACACCGTAGGCAAGTCGCCAAAGTTTTTCAGCAGTAACATAAAAATCTGGAACATAATTCAAGGCATCACGAAGATTCTTTTCATAGGTGTAGACATGGTTCAATCCCAGGTGAGCAATTAAGAGAGAGTCATCGGAAAGTTCAATGTTACGCACAACTTTTTTATAGTAGGCATAGGGTGGATCGCGGCTTACATCATAGGAAGACTTGGTTACAAATCCAAAGGGAACAAGAATCATGGCGGCAAAAATTCCAGCTAATGTTTTCCTAGGACAAGTTATGATTCCATCAAGTGCGTGGAAAGCAATTATGATTCCGCATGGAACAGCACTTAAAAGCATTCTGTAGCCCATATCAAGGACACTGAGATTCCAGAAGGGAAAAAATAGAACCGGAATAAACATAAGCAAAATGTCAAAGATTTTTTTCTTGATTGAAAAAATGACGCCCCCAATAAAAGCAATCCAGCCGAATGCAAAAGCAATTGACAGTTCAAGACAGATTCTAAAGCCTATGGCCTTTACCATGAATCGGGAAAAAACGGGGAACACAGGACCAAGGTTGAAGACTGAATTAAACCTTGGCAGCTGCCTTGAAAAAACAATCACTGCAAGCAGCAGGGCCCCGGTAAAGAAAACAACCTGCTTTTTAATTGAACGCTTTCTTAAAACCATAAGCACCGTAAATACAAAGGCAAAGGCGGAAGAAACCAGATGGCTTAAGAAACAAAGAAATAATAAAACAACAGGCAGAATGAAATGGGATTTTTTCCCTTGCGTTTTTGAATCCAATGCAAAAACAGATGAAGCATAGAAAATAAAAAAAGTTATGCCTGTAAGATTGTTGATGTAATTAATGCTTATGGATGCAATGGAAAAACTTGCTGCAGCAACAGAACATCCCAATATGCAAAATCCATAATCTGTCCTTAAGGATTTTAACGCAGCATAAATAGACAGGATAAGAAACGAAGAAACCAGGGAAGCATAGATCTTGCACCCAAGGACAGGATTCCTGAAAATGAATGCAAAAACTCCACAGAGGTAATAGCCGATTTTATAGTCAGGATTTTCCAGGCGACCGTTCAAAGCAAAGGATTTTGCCTGCAGCGCATAAAAATATCCGTCAAGGCCTGAAGGCTCGGATGATTGTAAAAGCATCTGAAATCTGATTGTAAAAGTCAGAACTGCAATAAAAACTGGCAGAAGTATCTTAATTTTTGAAATTGATTTTATCATCTATCTAGCAAGATCCTTCCTTACGGTTGCAGGACACCCTGCGGCAAGTACATTTTCAGGAACATCCTTGAGAACCAATGATCCAGCACCTATGACAGCCCCATCGCCAATTTTTTCACAGAGAATTGTAGCCCTCATGCCGCACCAGATTCCTTTACCAAGTTCAATGTCATGCATGATGCACTTGCCTGCCCTATGTTCACTTGATTCTATCTGGTGGCTCTGGCAATTGAAAGCAGTCTCAGGTCCTATTTCGCAGTTTTCGCCAATGATGACCGTATTAAGCCCGGCAGTATAGACATGACAATTCTGCCCCATCCATACGTTTTCCTTTATGATGACTTTCCCGGGGCCATAAATCCTAAAGCCGCAATTGATTCTTGCATCAGGACCAATTTGCACATCCATAAGTCGAAGGATAAATCTTCTGTATCCAAAGCAGGTTGAAGGAAAAAAATCCAGAACCTTATTAAAAATAAACCGTTTAAAAGAAATCAACATATGTGTATAATGGTTTTTAACACTAATTTTTTCAAGATAGAAAACTGAGGTATTTATGAAAAAGTTAATTTTAATTACGGCAGCTCTTATGCTTGGAGCAAATGCTTTCGGCCAGTCAAAATGGTTCAAGGCACAATCCGAAAAAGCAACTGTAAAATCCGTTACTGCAACAAGCGAACTGGTGGAAGCTCAGTTTGACGGAAAATTCCTTTATCCTCCAATCAACATTCTTGACGGAGATTTCAGCAGCACCTGGTGTGAGGCTGACCAGAAAGGTTCCGGAATCGGTGAATCAATTACTGTTGAATTTGCAGAACCAGTTTCCTTTGATGAAATCCAGATTGTAAACGGATTTGTAACCAAAGACTACTATCTAAAAAACAACCGAGTAAAGACAATCCGCCTTACACAGGTTGCAAAGGAACACTTCCAGCAGAAAGACTATACTTTGCAGGACAATGTTCAGGACTGGCAGTCAATAAAATTTGACCTTCTGCAGACAGCACAGACTTTGACAATTGAAATCCGCGAAGTCTACAGAGGCTCAAAATACGACGACACCTGTCTTGATGACATTCGCTTACTTCACAAGGGAAAAGTAATTCCTTTTGAAAATGTTGCAAACCTTAAAGCGGTCCAGATCGAAAATTCAAGGCAGATGATTGGGTCAAATGCAGCTGACTTTAAGAAGCAGTTGCTGTCTCTTGCAAAGGGAGTAGATAATAAATTCGGGTATGATATAACGACAAGAAAATGCATTTTTCTTAAGGCTGGT